>NC_011295.1:712456-1424912 GCF_000020945.1 Coprothermobacter proteolyticus DSM 5265
ACTGGCAGCAACTCAGAAGCAGCTAAACGCCACCTGGTTACCTTCATATGGTCCTGAGCAACGTGGGGGAACAGCAAACTGTACGGTTGTGGTTTCTGACGAAGAAATTGGATCTCCTGTGGTGGATAAACCCATGTATGTGGTCATTATGAACAACCCGTCCATGGAAAAGTTTGAAAAGATGGTGGAACCAAATGGCACTGTTATTTTGAACAGCACTCTTATAACATTGGAGCCCAAGCGTACTGATGTAAATTACCTTAAAGTTCCAGCCAATGAATTGGCAGAGCAGGCTGGTTCACAGAGAAGTGCAAACATGGTTATGCTCGGAGTCATCGGTTGGCTCTGGAAAGACATTTTCACATTGGAAGAGTTGGAGCAGGCTATGGTCGAAAAAGTTGGCGACAAGCGTCCACAGCTGGTTGAAACCAATAAAAAGGCCATAGAACTTGGATATGAATTCGCCAAAAACCTTGTTTAAGGGAAAATTCCTTGAGCTTGAACTGATACAGGAGAAATATGAAGTTGTAAGGCGCCCAGCAGCTGTGGGCGCCTTGGTTTATTGGTGTAGCCAGGAAAAAATAGTTATGGTAAAACACAAGCGGCCCGCTGTAAACGACTGGGTGTGGGAAATAGTGGCTGGCATTGTTGAACCTGGTGAAAGTTTGATAAATGCTGTAGAAAGAGAAGTTATGGAGGAAGTCGGGCTCACTGTTAAAAGTGTTGTGGGCCTTGGATCTTTCTATCCTACTCCTGGCTACAGCGATGAAGTTATCCATCTCTTTTACGTAGAGGCTGACAACAGCAAACTTAATAGGAACGACACTGATGAAGATTTAGAGCCTTTTGCGCTTAAAATTGAAGATGTATGGAAGCTGGAGCACAAGGACATGAAAACATTACTCTCACTTTACTTAAGCAAAGCAAAAGGCTTGTTGAAGAATATGAACAATGGCTAGTCCTAAGAAAACAAGCTTCACCTAGGACTGTACGTTCTTACCTAAAGGATGTTGACGATTTCTTAGCTTTTGTGGAACAGGAGCGTTCCACCGACATTGAGTTGTTTAAACAGTTCCTTCACGATAAGGGACTTTCTCCTTCAACCGTAGCGAGAAAACTTTCAGCTGTTTCTTCTTTTTCTGCTTTCCTTAGAAGACAGGGTATAGCACTTGAATTTGAAAGGCCAAAGGTAAAAATACCTCAAAAGCTCATGCAAGTGCCTAACTGGAATGATCTTGACCAGCTTGTAGACGAAGTACAAGATCACGAGGTGAGATTGGCGCTAAGAATGATGCTCCATTGTGGTTTACGAGCTTCTGAAGTACTTGAACTTCGATGGTCAGACATAGGCGACGATTATATGCTGGTTAGAGGGAAGGGTGGAAAACAGCGCATGCTACCCGTATCTGAAGCCATCAGAACAGATATTGAGTCAATCAAGAGAAAGGGTTCTTATGTGTTTTGCGACAAAAAAGGAAAGAAAAGGTCTAGAGTCTGGCTGTGGCGAAAGACCCGAGCTTTTCTAGGTACACATCCTCACATTCTCAGACACGCTTTTGCCACTGAACTTACTAATTATGCTGACATCAGGGTTGTACAAGAATCTCTCGGACACAGTGATATAACAACAACCCAACGTTACACCCATGTTTACCGCGAAGCTCTCAAGGAGCTCGTGGAAGGAAAGAGTTTATTAGGAGGCGAAACCATAGATGACGATGAAAGAGAAGGTATTTAAACGTGTTTTCTTAGTTGTCATTGACAGCTTTGGCGTTGGAGCAGAGCCTGATTGGGCAGAATATGGGGATGACCCAAGTTTGAACACAGCGCTTCACGTCATCGACGACAGACCTGCTCCGTCTTTTTTGTGGAGCAGAGGACTTGGTTACTTGCTTAAGGAAGAACCAATAAAACAGCCCAGCGTTGTGGCAAAACTGCAGGAACTCTCTAAAGGGAAAGACTCTACTACTGGGCACTGGGAAATTGCAGGATTAGTTATGACTACACCTTTTCCAACCTATCCCCATGGTTTTCCTCCAGAGGTTATGGAGGAATTTGAACGTAGAATTGGCACGAAAACACTGGGAAACTTTCCAGCTTCAGGAACTGAAATAATCAAACAATTAGGGGAAGAACATATGCGCACTGGTTATCCCATTGTTTACACTTCGGCAGATTCAGTTTTCCAAATAGCTGCTCACGAAGACGTCATACCAGTGGAAGACTTGTATCGGATGTGCGAGATCGCTCGAGAACTTCTTACTGGCGACCATGCCGTTGCAAGGGTCATAGCTAGACCTTTTGCGGGGAAGCCAGGTGAATTCTACCGTACGCCCAGAAGACGTGATTTTTCTCTTCCTCCGCTGGGGCATACCATACTCGATGAACTTGTGGAGAAGGGAATACCTGTAGTTGCCGTAGGAAAAATCCATGATCTTTTCGCGGGTAGAGGAATCTCTCAGAGTGTGCACACAGAAAATGACGCTGAGGGAATTAAGGCTTTGCAGGAGTTATCGAAAACTTTCCAACAGCGAGGACTAGTTTTTGCTAACTTGGTAGATTCTGATATGATTTATGGGCACAGAAGAAACGTAGAAGGCTATTATCAAAACATAATGATGATCGATGAAGGACTGAGCTTGCTCTATGATAATCTAACAAACGAAGATTTGCTTATCGTTACTGCAGATCATGGTAACGACCCCACATTCCCTAAACATACTGACCATACTCGAGAATACGTGTCCTTTATAGCCTGCTCACCGAGTTTTACTGAAGGCTCTTTTCTGGGAACGCTTCGTGGATACGTGCACATAGCACAGACAGTGATTGAAGCATTAGGAGTAGAAAGTGCAAGAAAGTGGGGAAGAACTCTTTTGAAGGAGGATGTATAAAAGTGGACATCAGAGACATGGTGACTGAAACTATTCAATTCTTAGAAAAGAAGATGGACAGACCTGATGTTGCTATAATCATCGGTTCTGGTCTGGGTAACTTAGTTAAGAGAATGGACGTTAAAGTTCGAATACCTTACCACGATATACCTCATTTCCCAAAGAGTACCGTGAAAGGTCATGCTGGCGAAATCCTTTCAGGGGTCATAGGTAAGAACAAGGTTATGGCTTTTAGTGGCAGATTTCACTACTATGAAGGCTACAGCATGGCAGAAGTTACCTACCCTGTCAGGGTAGCCAAACTATTGGGAGCCAAATTGCTCATTGTAACTAATGCGGCAGGAGGATTAAACCCTAAGTTCCATGTAGGTGATTTGATGCTCATAACCGACCATATCAACTTCATGGGCGTGAATCCCTTAATAGGTCCAAATGTGGAAGAATGGGGTCCCCGCTTTGTTGACCTTTATCACGTTTACAGCGAGCAGCACATGAATAAGCTACGTGAAATAGCAGTCAGGAAAGGTTTAACTCTGCGTGAGGGTGTGTACTTAGCTGTTTCCGGTCCTACGTACGAAACTCATGCTGAGTTGAAAATGATGCAAGGATTCGGAGCAGATGCAGTGGGCATGAGCACAGTTCCAGAATGCATTGTAGCTGCACACATGAGCCTACCCGTATTGGGTGTATCTGTGATAACGGATATGGCTCTCCCATATATCATTCAGGACATCAGTCATGAGATGGTATTAGCGGCGGCGGAAGAAGCCAGTGAAAGATTAAGTGATCTGATTTGGGAATTTCTTCAGGAGGTGACCTTGTAGTGTTACCTCAGGAGTTCATAAGAGTAAAGCGAGACGGTGAAAAACATACCAGGGATTCTATGAAAGAATTCTTTTCACAGTACCTCAATGGTAATGTAGCTGATTACCAAATTTCAGCTTGGTTAATGGCAGCGTTCTTAAAAGGTTTGGACGATGAAGAAACATTTTGGTTAACTGAGCAAATTGTTAGTAGTGGCGAAAAGCTGGATCTCAGCGACATAGATGGAATAAAAGTGGACAAACACTCTTCTGGCGGTGTGGGTGACAAAGTCTCCTTGGCCATAGTGCCACTTTTAGCGTCAACGGGCTTAGTAGTTTCTAAAATGAGTGGCCGTGGTTTAGGACACACAGGAGGAACCATCGACAAGCTGGAATCCATTCCTGGGCTGCGAACCGAGTTCTCTACAGAGGAGTTCAAGGCACTCTTGAGACGTGCGGGTTTAGCCATCGTCTCTCAGTCCGAAAGCCTAGCACCTTTAGATAAGAAGCTCTACAGTTTGAGAGATGTAACTGCAACTGTGGAATCTTTACCTTTGATTGCTTCCAGCATAATGTCAAAGAAGATTGCCGTAGGCAGCGACCTGGTAAGTTTGGATGTAAAACTAGGTAATGGGGCATTCATAACTAGCCTGGAAGATGCCAAAGAGCTTTGCAGAATCATGATGAGCTTAGCTGAACAATTTGGTAGAAAGGTGGAAATTCATGTCACCGACATGAATGAACCACTGGGATGCAGTGTTGGCAACTCTCTTGAAGTAATCGAAGCTTTGGAATTCCTCAAAGGCAAGGTAGAAAACAGGTTCGCTACACTGGTAAAGGAACTGTACAAAGATACTGTGAACAGTACAGGTGTAGAAGCTCCTGACGTAGATCAACTTATCGCTTCAGGTAAGCCCCTGGAGAAGTTTGCACAAATGATAGAGGCTCAGAGTGGAGATCCTAAAGTGGTAGAAGATTATTCCTTACTTCCCATGGCCAAAAGCGTTCATGAACTCAGAGCACAGCAGTCAGGCTATTTGACGTTCGTAGATACAAAGGAAGTGGGCATGGCAGTAGTTGAGCTGGGTGGCGGACGAAAGAAAAAAGAAGACAACATTGATCATGGCGTTGGTATAAAGTTCCTTGTTGAAGGTGGTAGCAAAGTCGATGCTGGTGATATCGTGGCGCTTGTGTATTTCAATAATGAAAATACCCTAAATAGTGCACTAAAGAGGCTTGAGCATGCTTTTACTATAACGGAGACAGAACCCCAGGAGCGGCCACTTATTTGGTGGAGTAGTTACCAATAATTGAGTCATGACTATCGTAGTACATAAAGGAGTCGATCTTGACGCTTTCGGTTCTGCTTTAGCACTTGCACATGTGTTCGGTGGAAAAATGTTCTTGCCAGAACCCAAAAACAGAAATGTTGCTCGTCTTTCACATGCTGTACAAGAATGGGTAACGGATAGCGTTGAGGGTAACGTGATCTTTTGTGACACAGACAGCCTAGGAAACTGGAAAGCAGAGTTCATCTTTGACCACCATGGCACAGTATACGGCGCAAACAGCAGTGCGGTAGCCATATGGCTTGAAGACTGCGGATATCTGCAGAAGATGTCTGAGAATGTTTTGGAACTACTCATGTCAGGCATATATGAAGATACTGGTTTTCTTCGATATCACTCAGCTAAGCCTTGGGACTTTGCAGCTGTAAGCTCCCTTAGGCGCCTAATGAAAAGGCCCTTCGAGTTGGATATTCACGTGAGTCCGCCTCTTAGTGAGTCACACTTCAAAGCCATGTTCAAAATACTTGAACGGCAGCATGAAATCAGACTACTGAGCAAGATCATAGATATCTCATATATCTATGAGAAGGAAAGTGAAGGGGAAATTTCTTCAGTGGTACAGCTACTACAATCCATGCAGGATATAAATGCTTACGTACTTCTTGTGGGAAGCAAGAGTAGGATACTTGGCATATGTCGCAGTGACGAGACCGTGCCACTGTGGGATCTCTTGCAAGACCTTAATCCGAGTGGCCACAAGTATGCTTTTGTGTTCAGAAAGAGAGGCAATTTAATAAGCTTTTACGAGACCCTGCCCGATTTGCTTAGGTCAAAGATGTTAGCTCAAACGTTGGTGACGGAAGTTAGCTTGTCAAAGATGGTTTTGTTGAAACCATGCAGCGTAAAAGAGGCGTTACGTTATTCTCGCGACTACGGTTTGGCTGTGGTATGTTTACAGGAGGAGCGTGGGCTCTATTTTATAACTAGGCACGACTTAGAAAGATTGGAAAGGTTAGGACTTGGAGAGAGTGATGTCCTCGGTTTTTCAAGGGTGTTACCATGTTTTGAGCAGCAAGACGATTTGGCAAAGGCTTACCCCATTCTCAGACAGCGTATTCCTCTAGTTGTTAAAAAAGATGATGAGTTTTACATTGCAACCACAGATGACTTGTTAAGGCAAGGTGTGGTTCAGTTTTATGAAAACCGCAGTGAAGTTATCAGGGTAGGAGAAACACTGTATGACCAAATTGGCTCTTTGCTTGAGCATCTTTCGAAAAAAGGGCTAAACGTGTATTTGGTTGGTGGCGCCATCAGAGATTACCTCTTAGGCAAGACACCTGACGATATTGATTTGTGCTTTGAGGGCGATATCGAGAAAATTTGCTTGGCTTTAGATGAGCTAGGTGTGGGCTATGATATGTTCGGTAAGACTTTATCAGTGAAATGTGAATGGAACGGAACTAAGGTTGAATTCACAAGAGCTCGCAAAGACTTGTACAAGAGCCCTGGGGTGTTAGCAGAAGTAGAGCCTGCTACCATATTGGAGGATTTGGAGAGAAGAGATTTTACCATAAACGCCATAGCTTTGCAGCTTACACCTGGTGTAAGTATTCTGGACCCATTCCAAGGGTTGGACGATCTAAAAGACAGAGTTATAAGACTTATAAAACCTTGGTCACTCAGAGAGGACCCTTCCAGAGCTTTTAGAGCTATAAACTACAAGAACAGGCTGAATTTTTCGCTGGATTCTCAGCTCAGACAGGAACTTACAGCGGTCCAGGTGCAAGGCAAACCAGCGCCACGAGTGCTCATGGAACTTCGAAGCTTGCTTAGATCCTCTCAAGTGTTCGAAAACGTAAGAGATGTCATAAACTTCGATCTTATGAGGTTCTTTGGTAGGTCTTTTGTGTTTGATGAAAGGCTAATGTCCATGCTTGAGGAATTTCAGCAGGAGCAACAAGTACGGACCATGGAAGTTAGAAGGATCTATGAACTGGTCACAGTAATCCTGGGTCTGGGCTTTAAGGATAGAGCAGAAAGAGAACGTTTTTTTAGGCTCCTCGGCGGTGCTGGCAGGCTTAAAGCTTTATCTGAAAAGTTGGAAGAGGAAGGGACCATAGGTAATCTACTTACGGATTGGCAGTAGCGATAATGCATGTAGACTGTGAAAAAGCTTTGTTGGAGGTGAAAATGTGGCAAATAACGATGTAGTTGTAAGCGGTATAAGACCAACCGGTGTACCGCACCTCGGAAATCTACGTGGTGCACTGCAGCAATGGGTTGATCTGCAGGAAAAATATCCGTGTTTTTACTTTATTGCCGATTGGCATGCGTTGTTCGGTCTTGAAGAACGTAGCAGAGAAATAAAAGAAAATACAAAGAAAGTACTTGCCACACTACTTGCAGTGGGACTTGATCCAGAAAAGAGCACCATCTTTATTCAATCGCAGGTGCCAGAGCACCTAACGCTTTTTACCATTTTTTCTGCCATAACGCCTGTGGGATGGTTAGAGCGTAATCCTACATTAAAGGACATGGTCAGAGCAGAAGAGCCTCTACCTTATGGGTTGTTGGGGTATCCAGTATTGCAGGCTGCAGATATCTTGCTTTACAAAGGTACCATGGTTCCAGTGGGAAAAGACCAGCAGCCTCACTTAGAGATTTCACGTGAGATCGCAAGGCGGTTCAACAGTCTATTCGGTGTGGAGTTCTTCCCTGAACCTCAGGCTGTGCTAAATGAGTATCCCGTACTTCCTGGTACAGACGGAAGAAAGATGAGCAAGTCATATTCAAATGTGATCAGCATTGAAGACGACCATGAAACCGTAAGATTCAAGGTCAGACAAATGATAACAGATCCTCAGAAGATAAGAAAGTCCGATCCCGGTCATCCAGATATTTGCTCAGTATTTCAGTTGGAGAAAGGCTTTGTGGACAGTGCTTATTCTAAAGACATTTACGATCGTTGTGTTCAGGGGCTTTTGGGATGCGTTGAACACAAGAATATGCTGGCTGACATCATTTGGCAGTATCTTGAGCCCATACGGGAGAAGTATTTCTACTATTTAGAGCATGAAGAAGAACTCTGGAAAATAGCGTCCTACGGCAACGAAAAAGCTGAGAAGGTGGCAAAAGAGACCATGAGAGAGGTGCTGGATATTATAGGCTTATGATCATAGCCATAGATGGACTAGCAGGTAGTGGGAAGACCACAGCTGGCAAAGGATTAGCCAAAGCCATTGGATTTCGGTTCATCAGTTCTGGGCAGTTATACCGATTCAAGGCATTAGAGCCTGATGTGGACCTTTTAGAAGCTATAAAGGAGCACAAGCTGAAAATTGAGTGGGACATAGAATGGGAAGGTAAAGGCATATCGGCGGAGCTACAGCGAGAAGAGATAGGCAGCAGAGCATCAGAAATAGCGTTATTGAGAGAGGTTAGGGATGAAGTAAACAACGTACTAAGGTTTGTAGCCGAAGGCGGGAACTATGTCATAGAAGGCAGAGACATAGGCACAGTAGTATTTCCCGAAGCTGGAGTGAAGTTTTTCCTAACAGCAGAAGAAGGGGTTAGGGCGAGGCGTAGAGCAGAGCAAGTAGGAGAAGAAGTAAACATAGCAGAGAGGGACGAAAGGGACAAGAAGAGGGAGATAGCGCCAGCCAAGGCAGCTGAGGATGCCATAATCATTGATAACAGTTATCAGAGTGTAGAAGAGACGATAAAGGAGATGGAGGGGCGCTTACCTAAGGACGAATTCGACTTTCAACGTTTTTTGCAATACGTACTAGGTCCACCGGTAAGAGGGCTATTTCGTATAGAGGTAGTAAAAAGTCATCCTTTGAAGTATGGTCGCTGGATACTCACACCTAATCATGTTAGTGGGTGGGATCCTATCTGCTTAGCAGCAAAAGTACCTCGGCCTCTGCATTTCATGGCAAAAGCCGAGCTCAAGCACTCCTTAGGACCTCTTCTTTCGCTATTGGATATAAGCCCCATTGCTAGGAACAAACCTGACGTCAGAGCCATAAGAACTGTTCGGCATTTCTTATACGGCGAAAAGCTGGTAGTTATGTACCCTGAAGGTCATCGCCACCGAGACGGAACTGTGGGCGAGTTTAGGAATGGAGCTTTCTACTTCGTTCGCAAGAAAATGGCACCCGTGATTCCCGTTGTCATTAAAGGGTTGGAAAACCTCAGTTTCAATACCTTTTGGAACCGCCATGTAAGAATAGCTTTCTTGGATCCCATTTACCCTGTGGATGTAATCGGCATGAAAGAAGAGGAAATAGCCAGAATGGTGCGCGAACAGATTTCGGAGTGCTACAACAGCTTATGATCATAGCCATAGATGGACTAGCAGGTAGTGGGAAGACCACAGCTGGCAAAGGATTAGCCAAAGCCATTGGATTTCGGTTCATCAGTTCTGGGCAGTTATACCGATTCAAGGCATTAGAGCCTGATGTGGACCTTTTAGAAGCTATAAAGGAGCACAAGCTGAAAATTGAGTGGGACATAGAATGGGAAGGTAAAGGCATATCGGCGGAGCTACAGCGAGAAGAGATAGGCAGCAGAGCATCAGAAATAGCGTTATTGAGAGAGGTTAGGGATGAAGTAAACAACGTACTAAGGTTTGTAGCCGAAGGCGGGAACTATGTCATAGAAGGCAGAGACATAGGCACAGTAGTATTTCCCGAAGCTGGAGTGAAGTTTTTCCTAACAGCAGAAGAAGGGGTTAGGGCGAGGCGTAGAGCAGAGCAAGTAGGAGAAGAAGTAAACATAGCAGAGAGGGACGAAAGGGACAAGAAGAGGGAGATAGCGCCAGCCAAGGCAGCTGAGGATGCCATAATCATTGATAACAGTTATCAGAGTGTAGAAGAGACGATAAAGGAGATGGAGGGGCGCTTACCTAAGGACGAATTCGACTTTCAACGTTTTTTGCAATACGTACTAGGTCCACCGGTAAGAGGGCTATTTCGTATAGAGGTAGTAAAAAGTCATCCTTTGAAGTATGGTCGCTGGATACTCACACCTAATCATACAAGCGCTTGGGATGGAGTGTGCCTTGCAGCAGTCTTGCAAAGGTCGGCTTACTACGTAGCAAAAGTGGAGCTTCGGCGCATACTTGGGCCTTTGCTCTCTATTTTGAATGCTGTTACCATTGTCAGGGATACTCCAGACCTTAAGGCTATAAAGGCCATCCGTGCGTTGCTGACCAAAGAGAAGATCGTCGTTATTTACCCGGAGTCAAAGATTTTCACTGATGGTATTATGGGGCCTTTCAAAGAAGGTGCTTTTTATTTTCTTCGAAAAAGAATGGCGCCTGTCGTCCCTGTGGTCATAAAAGGCTTAGAGAGAATAACGGTGAATACATTTTTTACTCGGCATGTAAGAATAGCTTTCCTTGACCCCGTATACCCTATTGACGTATTTGGCCTTCGAGAAAATGACATATCTGATAAAGTTAAAAAGCTTATGGTGAACGCTTATGAAAGTATGTAAAAAGGAACTTCATTTGGCTTTCCCGCAAGGTCCCTGTTTCGGAGTAAAAAGGAGCATCGAGCTTTGTCGCAAGATCTTGGAAAAGCACGGAACTGTTTTTGCTGTTCACCCTTTGGTTCACAACGAAATTGTCATGGCTGACCTTGCAAAGCATGGGTTGATTCTGGAGGAAGACGTAGAGAAGATTCCTTCTAATTCCTGGGTAGTGCTATCAGCCCATGGTACGCCAAAGGATGTTTTGGAACGTCTGAAGGAGAAGAACTGTAAAGTAGTAGATGCCGTTTGCCCTTTGGTTCTTTTTGTGCACAAGAAAGCGTTGGAAGCAGTTAAGAACTTCGGTAAGGTCAACATAGTTGGTGATTCACAGCATCAGGAGATAAGAGCATTGACTTCGGAGCTTCCGGAAGGCTCGTATGTACTTTGCGGACCAGAAGGTAAGCTGGCGGACAAGCGTTTCCCTGTAGTGTTTCAAAGCACCACAGATCCAATTATTTTGCACGAGTTAGACGCTGAAGGTTACCGCATTATGGACACCATTTGTACTGCTACCAAGGGACGTCAACAAGCAAATGCTCAGCTTATTGAAAATTGTGATGCTCTGATAATCCTGGGTTCTTCTACTAGTGCCAACAGCAGGCACCTGGCTGCAAAAGCCTCAGCATCTGGTAAGCCAGTACTCCTCACGCTTGATCTAGATGAGGCAGCGTCTTTTGCCCTGAACTATGATATCGTTGGGATCATAGCAGGGGCTTCAACACCACTAGATCTGGTCTACCAAGCCTATGATAGAATAATTACCGCATATGAAAAGGTTTGTAATAATTGGAGCTCCTAATGTGGGAAAATCTTCTCTTTTCAATCGCCTAGTGGGAGGGCGTAAAGCACTAACCTATGATCAGCCAGGTGTAACACGCGATTATCTTTCCCACATTTGTGAGTGGCGAGGCCGTTATTTTGAGCTTGTTGATACAGGCGGACTGTATCGAGGTGAGCAGGATTTAGAATCATTTTGGAAACGTTCCCTGGAAATAGCGCAGGATGCTGACGTAGTTTTGTTTGTTGTAGATGCTAGCGAGCACCTTAGCTCTGTGGAATACGACATTGCACAAGATCTAAGGAAAATGGGGAAAGAGGTCATAGTAGTAGGTAACAAAATGGACCTGTTGCCTGAAGGTTTTAATCCTGACCTTTATAATCTGGGTTTTGATAAAGTCCAATTTGTATCTGCTACAACTGGCCGCAACAGCGGGGACTTATTGGACCTAATGTGGAAATATCTAGGTGAGGAAGATCAAGACATAACTAAAGAAGATGTTGAGTTTAGAGTTTCGGTCATAGGTCGCACAAATGCAGGCAAATCGACGCTTATGAACAGACTCTTAGGCAAAGAACGCGTGCTAGTATCTGAAATGCCTGGTACAACCTTGGATTTCATCACAGAAACCATAAATGTGAAGGACATGGTTGTGGAAGTAACTGATACTCCGGGACTAAGAAAAGGAGACCTAAGACGGCTTTCTGTTCCAGAAATGCTGGCAGTGAAAAGATTGGAAAATCGATTACGCAAACAGCAGGTACTAATTCATGTTATAGACGCTTCTGTTGGACTCACATCTTTGGACGAAAGTGTCATAAGAATAGCAGAGGAAGAAGGAATTGGTTACATTGCAGTTCTGAACAAAATCGATCTTGCGGAAGATCCACGCAAAGCTGAGAGCATTCTCACCGAAGCATTCTTAGACAAGTTCCCGTGGGTTGATCGAAAAGCGGTGATCGCAGCATCGGCAGAAGAGAACTACAATGTGGATAAGGTGACTGATGCTTTGCATCTGGCAAGACAAGACCTCGGCATTACTTTTAAGCCTCGCGAGCTCACTGAGCTCATAAAGCCTTTGGAAGAAATCATTACCGGTTATCGTTTCTACTTTGCGCTGCAAGTATCCACTTTGCCTTCGGTGGTAAAAGTCTTTGCTAACAAAGCGGAAATGCCATCGAATATAATGACTTATTTTAGAAGACAGCTCAAGAAATCCATGGGGATAAAGACGGCTTTGCCAAAAGTTATATTGGAGAAATCCTAAAATGGTACAGTGGCAGGGAAGATATCACTTCATGGCTGTAGGGGGCATGGGCATGAGTGCCCTTGCTAAAATCTTAGCTCAAAGAGGCATTTCTGTTTCGGGCTGCGACGTGCAACCTCACTTTATGACAAAAGCAGATTTATCAGCGTGTGGTGTAACTTTGTTTACAGGACATGACCCAAAGCATCTTCAAGATGCAGATTTTGTTGTCTATTCCTCAGCTATTAAACCGGACAATGAGGAGTTTAGAGCTGCTTTGGATGAACACATTCCTGTTCTGCACCGCTCAGAGATTCTAGCAGATCTTCTGGACGAAGGTTTATCGGTAGCAGTAACAGGTACTCACGGTAAATCGTCGACTACGGGATTCATAGCGCAGGGGCTGGAACTTTTGGGTTTTGATCCAACTTTCATAGGAGGCGCCGTGGTAAACCCTTTAGGTGGAAATGCAAAACTGGGGAGCGGACCTGTCATAGGAGAAGTAGACGAAAGTGATGGTAGCCTAGTAAGGATTCCTGCATCGGTGAAAGTCGTTCTAAACTTGGATGACGATCACCTACCTTTCTATGGAACGATGGAGAACTTGGCTGCTACGGTGCACCGCTTCATATTGGGTCGCCCTCACAACAGTATTGCTGTGTTGAACTACAACGATCCCTTGCTCAGGGGAATGGATTACTCTTCAAGGCGTGTGCACTGGTGTGGTTTTGGTTCGCCGGATATACGCATTGATGCGCTTGAGCTTGAAGGCGTGAACCCTAAGATAAGTGTTTGTTATGAAGGGAAGCAATTCACTATTTTAAACGATGAAATTTTCGGTAAACATAATGGATTGAATTTAGCCATGGCTTTCTCTGTGCTTGTTGCCATGGGGATAAATCCAAACTCCGCCGCGAAGGTTTTGGAGGAAGTTCAAACTCCGCGCAGAAGACAGCAGATTCTGGGCAGCGTAAATGGAACATCGGTTATGGTGGACATTGCTTTGCATCCAACAGAACTAAAAGCTCTTCGTGAAGTGTTTGAATCGAGTAAGCGGCGGGTTCTACTTATTTTTCAGCCTCACCGTTATAGTAGATACAAGCTCCTGTTTAAGGACTTTGTGGAAGAGCTTTCCCTGTGGAGCGATGTGGTTATCACAGAAATATATCCATCAGATGAACCTGTTGAAGACACCAGTAGTTATCCGTTATATGAAGAAATAGGTAGTAGGAACAAGTTCTTCTATTCAGACAAAGAGAAGTTATTCCAAGATCTGCCTAACATCATGAACGGCTATGATATTGTGCTCTTTGCCGGTTTGGGAAGTATCGGTAATTGGGCGGAAGAGTTCTATACAGAAAACTCCACAAAAAGCTAGTCAACCAATTCTTCAAAAAGCTTTTTCGTTAACTAACTCTTAATTTTCCAACGTATAATATTTATAGTAACTATTCATGTTCAACCTGCAAAGGAGGAGGTGTTAGACTTGGATGGAAAGCTTCTAAAAAGGTATTTGTCCCTAGTTTTAGTCCTCGCTATGGTAGTTGGTTTTGCTCTTCCAGTAAATGTCGGTGCACAGGAGACAGTAAAAATCACAGTACTAGAGACTTCAGATGTCCACGGTCATATTCTGGCTTATGACTACGGTAAGGACAAAGAGGATCAAAGTTTTGGTCTATCTAAGGTTGCCACTTATGTTAATAAAGTGCGCACGGAAAACCCCAACACGATTCTTGTAGACAACGGTGATTATTTACAGGGCACACCGCTAGTTGAAAACTATCTTACAGCTACTCTAAATCCCATGGCTGCAGCTATGAATTACCTGAAGTACGACGCAGTGGTTTTAGGAAATCACGAGTTTAATTTTGGTATGGAGGCTCTAAAGAAGTTTGTAGAATCTCTTTCCGTACCAGTCATTTCTGCGAACGTGGTAAAAGCTGGAACTGAGGAGCCATATTTCAAACCGTATGTGGTCATTGAACGTTCCGGTGTAAAGATCGGAATTCTTGGTCTTACCAGCTTAGTGGTTAAGAAGGTGGAAAAACCAGCGAACTTGGAAGGTGTGGATCTAATTGATCCCGTTGAGACGGCTAAGAAGTACGTAAACATCCTCAAAAATGAAGAAAAGGTAGATGTAGTGATTTTAGCCGGTCACTCCGGACTGGAATACGATCCAGAGACCAAGACCTACAGCACTCGCGAGTACCCTGAGAACTTCATTTTCAACGTTGTAGACAAGGTTCCAGGTATTGATGCTGTTCTTTCAGGACACGATCACAATGAATTTGCGAAAGTAATTACCACATCTTCTGGAGCAAAAATCCCTGTTGTTCAGCCAAGCTCTTGGGCGAAAGCTGTTGGTCGAATTGACCTTACCTTAGTTAAGGAAAACGGTGCATGGAAAGTTTCCGAGGCAGTTCCCACAACAGTTAAGATGAAGGATTATGAAGAAGACAAAGAACTTGTTGCTCTGATGCAAAAGGAGCACGAAGAAGTTCTCCAATTCATTCGGACTCCCATCGGAGAATTTAGTGAAGATTTCCCTGTCTTAGATCCGTTGACAGCTCGTATGTCTGATAATGCATACTTTGATATCCAGCTAAAAGCCATGGAATGGGCTGCCGGTACTGACATTGCCGTACAGGCCATACTCCCTACAACGCCGCCTACATTTACTAAGGGCCCCATCACAATCAAAGATGTAAACGCATTGTACATTTATGCCAACACGCTTTACAAGGTAAAAGTAACAGGTCAAATGATTAAAGATTTATTGGAGAATTCAGCAAAGTATTTTGTTTATGGCTATGATCCGTTAAACGGTGCAACCTTAAGCTCTGATCCGAATTTCCGTGCCTACAATTTTGATGGTGTATCGGGCGTCAGTTACCAAATAGATGTAACGAAACCTGTGGGAGAAAGAGTGGTTAACCTGACTTACAAGGGAGAACCACTGAAAATGGACGATTGGTATGTGATCGCCATTAACAACCACAGGTTTGAATCGCTACGCGACACTGTATTCAAAGGTGCCGAAAAGCTTTGGGAAAGTGACATTGATATTGCTGAGTACATCGTAAACTATATAAAAGAACAGAAGACCATTGCCCCTGAGACCGATCACAACTGGTCTATAACCCCAACTTATCTCTTATACAATGCTCCTGCTTTGGTAAACGATTATGCTACCTTGGACGAAACTAAGACTCTGTATGCAGGATATCAAGGGCCTTCTGTTAGCCTGACCAGAGGAAGCGCTGCTTGCTTCTTCACACCCGTTTACATTACCGCAACCCCTAGCGGGGAGATACCAGAGTTTAAGGATCTTGACCCTAATGCAAACAGCTGCGTGAAGCCTTTGTTGCAGACGGGACTTTACGTTGGATATGGTGATGACACTGTAAGATTAGAAGAAGGTTTGACCAGAGAACAGTCCGTTGTGGTTGCATTAAGAGGAATGAAAGCAGCAGAAACACTGCCAAATGCTGATGAGGCCAACAGCATTCTAGCCAACTATCCAGACGCTGAGGAGGTCTCCTCTTGGGCACGACCCTATGTAGCGGCTGCGTTGAAGTACGGTTGGCTCAAGACAAGGGATGGCAAAATTGCTCCCAAGGACAGAATTACTGAAAGCGAACTTGTTTACATGCTTCACTGGAGCCGCTTCCCCAATGTGCGCATGCTCAGTATCAACGATTTCCACGGCAACATAAGCACTTTCTATAATGACAGCAACCTGAAAGCTACGGTGGGCGGATACGAGACCATTGCTTGGTATGTGAACAAGTACAGGGCAGAGAACCCTCTTTATACATACTTCTTTGATGCTGGAGATTTGATGCAGGGTACTCCTACGTCAACCATACTTCACGGTGAGCCATTGATTGCACTGCACAACGCTATTGGCGCCGATGCTATGACCATTGGAAACCACGAGTTTGACTGGGGTCTGGATGTGCTAAAGGAACGCATAGAACAGGCTAAGTTCCCCATAGTTTCTGGAAACATTTTTGATAAAGAGACAGGAGAACCGGTGGACTTTGCAAAACCCTATGCAGTGCTTGAAAAAGGCTTTCTTAGTGTGGGCGTTGTTGGCTTCACTACACCGGAATCTTCCATAACAGCTCATCCGTCTATTGTGGGCGGGTTGGAATTTAAGAGCGCCAGCTCCATACAGCCCTACATAACCGAGCTGAAAGATAAAACTGATCTTGTTGTTGTTCTCGCTCACGATAGTGCCTATCAAGATTCCAAGACAGGTTCCATAACAGGCCCATCTGTTGTGGATATTGCAAGCTATAAACCAGATGCACTGATTACGGGACACAGCCATACCCAGGTTGCTGGATTCATTGATGGAGTACCCACGGTGCAAGCTTGGTACAATGGGCGTCGAATCGGCGGTATAGGGCTTCTTTACGATGCGCTGGAAGGCGAAACTCTGATGAAGACAGCAACTTTGATTGCTCCTAAGGTTACTTCAGAAACAACCGTTCCAGCCGTGGCAGAAATCATTGCAACATATGACGAAAAAGTAGGTCCAGTATTCAGCACTGAGATTGGGTACACTGAGAAGGGATTAACAAGGAACTACTACGGCGAATCCAATTTAGGTGACTTCACTTCCGACATCATACTGCAGGCTGCAAGCAAAGCCATCGATGCTGTTGTGGATGCAGCTTTCCAGAATGCAGGTGGTATTCGCATCGACATTCCAACAGGCACAATAACTGTGGGCACCATTTGGCAGCTGATGCCATTTGACAACACGGTTGTTGTGATGGATCTTAAAGGCGCAGACATTAAAGCTCTGCTCGAGAGATCTTGCCTGAAGGAAGGCGAATCTGATGCAAATGGAGCTAGCAAGGGTCAACTACAACCTTCCGGGATCAGGTGGACTTGTGACATGAGCAAGCCCATAGGCGAAAGAGTTACTGCGGTCTCCTTTGAAAATGGTAAAGAGTTTAGCTTGGATGCAACTTACAAAGTCGCAACGAATGATTTCTTGGCAACTGGTGGAGACGGGTTCGCGGCGTTTAAGAACGGTACAAACGTTACCAACACCTTTGTTCTAGTGCGTGATGCAATCATTGAAGCCATAAAGCAGATGACTGAAGAAGGAAAGACTATTGACTACGAAGTAGTCGGCAGAATAACAATAATTCCGTAAGCAGTAGCTACGCACGCTGAAGAAGGGGAGCCAGCCGGCTCCCCTTTCTGTTATATAATCATCTTTATGAAAATAGGATTAGCTCAAATAAACCCAAAAGTCGGTGACTTTAATGGTAATAAACAGAAAATTCTTCATGCTCTCGATGCGCTAAAAGAAGCGGAAATTGTTGTGTTTCCTGAACTTGCTTTAACCGGGTACCCTCCAGAAGATCTTTTGTTTAACAGAGATTTTCTACAACAAAGCCAGCAGGCTCTACGTGAAATAGCACGGTCAGTTCCGCGTAATCAAGTGGTTATTCTGGGAGCACCCGAGAAGGAAGGCACAGACCTCTACAATAGTGCATTCCTTATCAATGGGGGAGAGATTGTCGGCAGTCACAGAAAAGTACTTCTGCCGAACTATGATGTTTTCGACGAAATGCGCTACTTCAAAGCTGGGACTACTGGTACTGTTTTGAGGTTTTCCAATACATCAGTAGGGGTAGTGGTATGTGAAGATCTTTGGCACCCAGATGGACCTGCGCAGTGGGCTGCAGCTAGCGGCTTGTCCACTTTAATAAGCATAAACGCGTCACCTTACGAACACAAAAAGCTGAACAACCGTTTAAACTTGCTCAAGCATTTAGCTAAGTCCCTTAATGTAAACATTGTTTACGTAAACATGGTTGGGGGCGAAGACGAGCTATTGTTTGATGGAGCAAGCTTGGTAGTTCTGAATAATGGCGATCTCATTTGTTCACTACCTTTTTTTGAAGAAAGCCTTTGTGTGGCTGATTTGCCTGTAACCCTAAAAGAGAACGTAACTGCGGTTTTATCTAGCAAGTTAGAAGAAGAAGAAACAAAGGTGAAGACCATCTCCATAGATGCAGTAGTCTCTGACTCAACACAGGTAGCGCAGAAAGTAATGATACCTGAAGATGATATCGCTAACCTTTACAAGGGGTTAGTTTTTGCTATAAGTGATTATGTGCATAAACAGGGTTTCAAAGGTGTGATTGTGCCAGTGTCGGGTGGAATTGATAGTGCATTGGTTGCTACCTTGAGCGTGGATGCTTTGGGCCCTGATAAAGTGAAGCTTATTTATCTGCCTACACGATTCAATCGCCCAGAATCTTTTGAAGATGCCAATTTGCTGGCCACTAACCTTGGGTGCACACTTTCAGTAATTGAGATCGACCATATTCTCCAAACCTATGAAGAGGTGTTAAGGGAAAAGTTTCAAAAACAAACGTTCGATGTCGCCGACGAAAACCTTCAGGCAAGGATAAGAGCCAATATAGCTTTTTACCTTTCAAATATGACAGGGTATTTGGTTATGTCCTGCTCCAATAAGAGTGAATCGGCTGTTGGCTACGGAACCATTTACGGCGATATGGCTGGTGGGTTTGCTCCTATCAGGGATGTGTTTAAAACTCAGGTGTATGCGCTTGCTCGGTACAGGAATTCCATGAAACCTGTAATTCCAGAGCGCACATTGATGCGCGAACCTTCAGCTGAGCTCAACGTAAACCAAAAGGATCAGGATGTTCTGCCACCATATGAAGTGCTCGATCCTCTGTTAGAGGATTATGTGGTTGATAACCTGCCTTTTGCTGAGCTTGCCCGCAAGTATGGAGAAGAAATCACAAGCAAGGTTCTGCGTATGGTCAAAAGTAGCGAGTTTAAGAGAAAACAAACTCCAGTAGCTCCTAAAGTATCCAGGCGTAACTTCGGAAAAGGTTGGAGAATGCCCATCGTTAATGGATTCAACCCAGACCGTGACACTGGCAGGGAATAATGGTATAATAAATTTCTGCGGGGCGTAGCGCAGCTTGGTTAGCGCGCTTGCCTTGGGAGCAAGAGGTCGGCGGTTCGAATCCGCCCGCCCCGACCAGGATGGGCCCGTAGCTCAACTGGACAGAGCATCGGCCTTCTAAGCCGAGGGCTGCAGGTTCGAGTCCTGCCGGGCTCACCAAGATGGTGAGCGTAGCTCAACTGGTCAGAGCACCAGACTGTGGATCTGGGGGCTGGGGGTTCGAGTCCCCTCGCTCACCCCATACGTAATGGGCCCGTAGCTCAGGTGGATAGAGCGACAGCCTCCTAAGCTGTAGGCCGCAGGTTCGAGTCCTGCCGGGCTCACCACTAGCCGCGCCTGTGGCTCAATTGGATAGAGCAGCGGACTTCGGATCCGCAGGCTGGGGGTTCGAGTCCCTCCAGGCGCGCCAGCAGATGCTCAGCGATAACTGTGCGTCTTACTCTTCAAAGATGAATATCTCTTCTAGGGGTGCGTTTACAGCTTTTGCAATGTCCATGGCAAGCTTTAGGGAAGGGTTGTACTTACCAGCTTCTAAACGCACTATGGTTTCCCTGCGCACATGCACCATGTTTGCTAATTCTTCTTGGGTTAACCCAGCTAATTGTCTGTATTTCTTAAGGTTACATATGAACTTTGCCATAGGAAAGCCTACTCAACGCTTCTCCAAATTGTAGAGTTTTATTCCATAGGTAGTGATCAATGATGCGTAGCATATAGCCACAAGCCCAACGGAAATGTGTCCCAGAATCGCTGCTGGGAAATACAATGACATTATCAAGTTTATGAGGAAGAAGATCGTTACTTCAACTATTGCCACATCGAAGGCAAACGCTTTTGCCGCTCTTACGTCTTCATAATAACGTTCATCGAGGACACTGGTGTCTATTCGTGCAACGAAGAAGTTAGCCAAGAAAGCAAAAAATGCAAAATAGCTAAGATACGACGGATCATGGGTTGAGAAGTAGTTTAAACCAATTAGACCAAACAAACTGAAAAACCCAAAAAGGAAATTCACACGTTTTGACATAGTTTTCCTCCTTTAGAAAGTGCAGTGGCCGTCTACTTAGTGATAATTATATCACATCACATAGGAGATACTGTAGAAGTAACAAATCATTTTTCTTTAAGCTCTTTTAAGCATGTAAGGTTTGCCTTCAAGTTTTTGAGTAAACTTTACCTGGTTAATGACAAGTTCCACGATATCAGCGGGGAATAGCTGCTTTAAGTCTTCAGCTGTTTTGCCTTCCTCCAAGCCCGCAAGTATTTGATCCAAAGTTTCATAGTTGATTCCGAGAGAATACTCGTCGGTTATGCCCGGAATGAGATCGGGGCTGGGTGGTCTATTCCTTATGTCTTCTGGCACTGAAAGGTATTCGCTCAGCTGCCTTACTTCGGTCTTGTAGAGGTGGGCGATGGGCGCCACGTCACACACGTCGTCACCGTACTTAACGTAGAAGCCGATTAGTCTTTCGGACAAGTTTGTGCACCCCACTAATAAGTAATCATTCTTCTCAGCGTAATAGTACAAGGTTGCCATTCTTACTCTGTGTTTTATCCTGTAATAGGCAATTCCTTCATAGAAATAGGGTAGCTGTGTGGGCGGTTCTTCCCACTGTGCAAAGAAAACCGGTTTGTTAAGTTTTTTTGTGTAGTCGTTGTAAAAACGTCTTACGATGGATTCTTTAAGCCCTCTGGTAGGCAACAGAAACAATGGCATGTCCTTGTAGACTCCGAGATGCCTTAGCAGTGGGGTCATGGATATGACTTTATAAGGTACCTTCTCTTGCTCCAGAAGCGAGCGGGCCAAAGTAGTTGACTTCTTCTCTGTATCTCTGTCTGGTAGTATCAAGCCAAGGACATTTTCTTTGCCAACAGCTTGCACTAGAAGCTTAAGTACCACTGCGGAGTCCAAACCTCCGCTTACTCCGATGAGGTAACCGTGCTTCCTCTCACTCACCAGCGCTTTACGGAGAAACTGTTCAATTCTCTGCGTTTCTTCCATGGCTGTGTTCATAACACAATTATAGTTATACCGTGGTCTATTTGAGTAGTAATTCAGCTTTGCTTATGAGTTCTTAGGTTTGTTGACAGCTGATTTAACATGTGATACTATTTAAATGTTCGGGGCCCGTAGCTCAGGAGGCAGAGCACCGGCCTTTTAAGCCGGGAGTCGCAGGTTCGAATCCTGCCGGGCTCACCAGTGGGCCGTTAGCTCAACAGGTAGAGCAACGGACTCTTAATCCGTGGGTTGCAGGTTCGAGTCCTGTACGGCCCACCAAAATGGGTGCGAAGGTGGCGGAACTGGCAGACGCGCTGGACTTAGGATCCAGTGGGCTAAACCCGTGCGGGTTCAAATCCCGCCCTTCGCACCATTTTTTATTAGTGGTAGCGAAATACTAGACAGTAATCAAGTTGAGGAGGTCTGACGATGAATTTGAACAAAATCTCTTCTGTGGAAGTGTCTGTTGAGGAAACATACGAGGGAGAGCAGTTTCAGAACATTGAGAATAAAACACTAGAAAAACTTGCGCGTAGTGTTCAAATCCCTGGTTTTAGAAAAGGGAAAGCACCAGTTAACTTGGTAAGAAATTATGTAAACCAAAGTTACCTCCAAGAAATGCTAGTGGATGAAATCGTAGACGATGTACTTCGCAGCGTAGCTTCAGAGTTAGAAGCGCCCGTGTACAAGGTTCACGTAAAAGAATCAAGTATTGAAGAACAAAAAGCTTACATCAAAATGGTGATTGAGTTGCTACCACAACCAAGGTTTGATGACATTGACTTTTCTAAGCTTCCTCCTTACGAAGAACCAAAGGTAACTGAGGAAGAAATAGAAGATGTAGTAGACCATTTACTGGAAGATCAGTCCGTAATAAGAAGCGTTGAAGTGGAGAAGCCTGAAGACGGCTATCTTGCCGAGATTGAATGGGCTCTTTTGGATGAACAGGGCAATCCCTTGAAACCTAGAAGAACCACTATTGAGATTGGTAAAGAAGAGTTCTTAGAAGGAACTGATGATTTGCTAAAGAGCATGACTGTGGGGGAAGAGAAAACCATGGCAACCCCTGATGGGGAATCCCAAATACGTATAAAGCTGCTTGATATAAAGGGAAAAGTAAAACCTGAACTAACTGACGAACTGGCAGCTGATTTGGGCTTCGAAAATGTAGAGAACTTAAGAAAAGCTGCTGAAGAAGAGATTAGAAGATATAAACTGGATCAGTACGTAGATGAGTGGCTGAATAATGTTTTAGATGACATTGCGGAGCAGCTGGAGATTCAGCTTCCACCATCCATGATAGAAGATGAGTATGAGCATCGCTATGAAGAGTTTATTAACATGCTTGAAAACAGTGGTTTGAACTTAGAATCTTATGCTTCACAAGTGCAGAAAACCCCTGATGAGGTCTTAACAGAAATCCGCGAGAATGTAACTAAGTCTCTGAAACGTTATTTCGTACTAGAGTTCTTAAAGAGTGCTTTAGGCATAGAGGCGGATGAAGCTGAGGTTAATGAATACTTGAAAACTCGTCAGGGTATAAATAGACAAGAAGCTCGTTACAATGTAGAGCTGGAGAAACTTATTGAAGTATTGAAGGAGAAAGTTTCGGCAAACAAGGAGGTTTGATTAATGAGTCCACTCATACCCTATGTTATTGAGCAAACGCCACGTGGTGAGCGTGGTTACGATATATACTCAAGGCTACTAAGAGACAGAATTGTGTTCATAAACGGTGAAATTGAGCCAGAAATGGCAGGAGTTGTCATAGCACAGCTACTATTCTTGGAAGCAGAAGACCCAAAAAGAGATATATATGTGTACATTAATTCACCTGGCGGCATTGTCACCGATGGTTTAGCTATTTATGACACCATGCAGTATATCGAGCCCGATGTGGTAACCATGTGTATTGGACAGGCAGCAAGCATGGCTGCAATCCTTTTAGCTGCCGGTACGAAAGGTAAAAGGTTCGCACTTCCGAATTCTCGGATTCTCTTGCACCAACCCATGGGAGGAGTGCAAGGGCAAGTGACTGATGTGGAAATACAGGCAAAGGAATTAGTAAGGATTAAGCAAAGGATAAATGAGATTCTAAGTGTACATACAGGTCAACCAATTGACAGAATATTGCAGGATACGGATAGAGATTTCATACTGACTCCGGATGAAGCCGTTCAATATGGTGTCATAGATCAAGTTATAACTAAGCGTATTAGGAAAGAGGATTAGTAACTATGCCGAAGGAAATTAGGTGCTCTTTCTGCGGTAGGACAGCAGACGAAGTAGATCAGATGTTAGCTTGGCCAAACGGTTTGTACATCTGCAACTATTGTGTTGAAGACGCTCACAAGCTCCTTGACGCAAACAAGAAAAAAGCATCTGATCCTACGGTTCTTGATGGCAAGCTGCCTACACCACAGCAAATCAAAAGCTTCTTAGATAACTACGTAGTAGGCCAGGAAAAGGCCAAGAGAATCGTTTCGGTGGCTGTTTACAACCACTACAAGCGGGTTAGAAGCAAACTTCGTGGCGATTCTTTTGGTACGGAACTTGGAAAGAGCAACATACTTTTTATAGGGCCTACGGGCACTGGAAAAACTTATGTTGCCCAAAACTTGGCAAAGTTTTTAAATGTTCCGTTTTCCATAAGTGATGCTACTAGTTTGACTGAGGCAGGTTATGTTGGCGAAGATGTAGAGAATATTCTTCTAAGGCTTATTCAGGCCGCAGACTGGGACATTAATAGGGCACAGTATGGAATAGTTTATATTGACGAAATAGACAAAATAGCAAAAAAGAGTGAAAATCCTTCCATAACACGAGACGTGTCCGGTGAAGGCGTGCAACAGGCACTACTTAAGATTGTTGAAGGAACCATTGCTAATGTTCCTCCTCAGGGTGGAAGAAAGCACCCTTACCAGGAATTCGTGCAAATAGACACTTCAGACATCCTCTTTATGGTCGGAGGAGCCTTCGAAGGCTTGGAAGACATTATTCGTCAGCGTTTGGGAAAGCGTACAGTGGGTTTCATGGCTGATCCCAAGGCATTGGATTCAGATGAAGTCCTCGACATGGTTATTCCTGAGGACCTCCTTAAATTCGGTATGATACCCGAGTTTGTTGGAAGGTTCCCCGTGGTAGCCACATTCCACAAGTTGTCAACCAAAGACCTGGTAGATATTCTGACTAGGCCAAAAAACAGTTTGGTGAAGCAGTATAAAGCCTTATTTGCTATGGATGGTGTTGAACTGGAGTTTACTGATAAGGCGTTGGAAGCAATAGCTCAAGAAGCCGAAAAGCGTGGTATGGGCGCTAGAGGTCTTAGGGCCATACTCGAGGAAACATTGATGGATCTCATGTTTGAAGTGCCAGAGAAACCTGAGATAAAGAAAGTTATCATAACGTCAAAGTGCATCCAAGGTGAAGAACCTGTTTTCTTAACAGAGCTTGATTTAGCGCAGGGTAGGAGTGTAGCAAACTATGAGTGAAAAATTACCCGTTATTCCACTGAAGAATGTGGTAATGTTCCCTGGCATTGTTCTGCCTTTACTCATTGGGCGGCCAAAGAGCATAAAAGCACTAGAAGAGGCTATGAAGGGGACCAAGCAAGTTATCTTACTTGCGCAGAAGGATGAGAACATTGACGAGCCAGCACCTAGTGACCTCTATGACGTTGGAGTTATCGGCGAAGTTATCCAGATTTTTAGGGCGCCCGATGGAACTGTTCGCATGGTTGTGGAAGCCAAAACCAGGGTAAAAGCGTCTGTAAGTGACAGTGGTGAGTTCCTGGAAGGGAACTATGAGGTTTTAGAAGAAGTAGAAGGCGATGCCACGCGCACTGAAGCCTTGGTCAAAGCTACCATTGCCAGGTTCGAAGAGTATGCTCGTTTATCCGGCAGAATACCCATTGAAGTTGTCGCTGGCATTGGTGGTTTGGACAATCCGGGGAAGATTGCAGATATGGTTGCAGCAAACATGTTTATTTCATACTATGAAAAGCAAAAAGTTCTAGAACTCCTGAGCATACCCGAAAGACTTGAGCATGTACTTCAGCTTCTCCTACGTGAAATAGAAGTGCTGAAGCTTTCTCAGGAGATTGAAGAAACAGTGCGCGAGAGGATGGAAAAGAACCAAAGAGAGTACATCCTCAGAGAACAACTCAAAGCCATACAAGAGGAACTTGGAGAAAAAGACGAGAGAACCATCGAAATTGAACAATACAAAAAGCGGATCGAAGAAAGTGGCATGCCCGAGGAGGCTCGGAAAAAAGCTGAAGAGGAGTTAGATCGACTTCAAAGGATGCCCCCTTATTCTGCTGAACTCGCTGTCATACGGACATATTTGGATTGGTTAGTTTCTCTACCTTGGAACGCTCGAACTGAAGACGAAGATGACCTCAAAACTGTTAAGCAAAAACTAGACAAGAGCCACTACGGTTTGGATGATGCAAAGGAACGTATCGTGGAATTCATAGCAACTAAGAAGCTGTCAAGCAATCCAAAAGCTCCAATCCTTTGTTTAGTGGGCCCTCCTGGTGTAGGAAAAACATCACTGGCGAAAGCCATAGCTACGGCTTTGAACAGAAAGTTGGTTCGTATTTCTTTGGGCGGAATTAGGGACGAAGCGGAGATTCGTGGTCATAGGCGTACCTATGTAGGTGCAATGCCCGGCAGAATAATTCAGGGCATCAGGTCAGCGGGGACAAAGAATCCGGTGTTCGTTCTGGATGAGATTGATAAACTGTCATCTGATTTCTTGGGCGATCCTTCTGCAGCACTCCTTGAAGCACTGGATCCTGAACAGAACTATGCTTTCCAGGATCATTACTTGGAAGTTCCATTCGATCTATCTGAGGTGTTTTTCATAACAACTGCTAATAATTTGTATACCATACCTCCCGCGCTGCTTGATAGGATGGAAGTCATACGCGTTCCTGGTTATACGGAAGAAGAGAAACTGCACATTGCTAAAGACTTCATACTCCCGAAACTGTATGAGCAAAGTGGCCTTAATCCAGAAGAAGTGAGCTTTTCAGATCAGGCCATAATTCGCATTATTAGAGAGTACACACGTGAAGCTGGAGTACGTAACTTGGAAAGGAACCTGCTTAGCATATTAAGAAAACTAGCCGTGGAAAAACTAGAAAAAGGTTTTTCTCGTGTCAGGATAACAGTAAAAAACGTCGAGGATTACTTAGGAGTTCCCAAATTTAGGTACGGAAAGGCTTTGGAAAAACCAGAAATTGGTGTTGTAGCTGGCCTCGCATGGACTGAATTTGGCGGAGAGACCATGCTTATCGAATGCCAAGTTGTAAAAGGGAAAGGCCAGCTTATTCTAACTGGCAGCTTAGGACAAACATTAAAGGAATCAGCCATGGCTGCTTTAACTTATGTAAGAAGCAGAGCTAAACAACTTGGAATAGATGAAGAGTTTTACAAAAAATACGACATACATGTGCACGCTCCTGAAGGAGCGATACCTAAAGATGGCCCTTCTGCAGGTATCACCATTGCCACTGCAATGATAAGTGCACTCAAGAAAGAGCCGGTACCCAATGATCTTGCCATGACTGGCGAGATAACGATAACAGGAAAGGTTTTACCCATTGGCGGAGTAAAGGAGAAAGTCCTGGCTGCTCATAGGATAGGCCTAGATAGGGTTATTCTTCCTAAGGACAATAAGATAAATATGGAAGAAATTGGCGATGAAGTGAAGAAAAAACTCCGCTTTTATTTTGTTGACACCATGGACCAGGTGGTGGAAATAGTTTTTGGAAAAACATCTTAAGTTCACTGTTGTTTTGGTCGCTATAATCTGCTTACTAGTGGCTGGAAATTTTGCAAAGACGAAAATTGTTGAAGCAAGTAGACCTGTGTACACGGTTCTATTACCTTACGACACATACATGGGGAATCTTTGGCAGGTCAGACAATTGCCTGATATAATTCAGAGTTTGACAGATAAAGGGGTCGTCGCTCTCGTGTACTATCCTTTTCAAGATGTGGGAAGAATAATAGACGGGATAGGTGGCAACGTGATATTGATTTCTGAGAGCCCAATTCATCTATCAGAGAGGGTCTTATGGGTAAACATCGGAGTTAATTCGGATGCGAGTGCCTATCTGGATCTGTCCTATGAATCATTACTAAAAGACCAGAACACTGTAAACGTTGTAAAGAACAAGAAGGTTTGCGCACGCGATGATCTGCTAGCACTGACCACGCAATACCTTTGGTCAGGAACGCAGGGCGTGTTTTCTGTAAAGGAATGTCCAAATGAGGCAATGATTATCGGCTATAGTGAGTCTAATGGTCATGTTGTTGTATCATATGATGTTAAAACCTCACTGGACAACCTAATCCAAGGTAAAAGGGCTAGAAAGGTGACGACTTATTGATGAAGAGAACAAAGATCTACGTGGAGACTTTAGGCTGTCCTAAAAACCTTGTTAGAACACAAGATTTTTACAGGCAACTAGACTATAGTAATTACGAAGTTGTTTACTCACCTGAAGAAGCTGACGTGATTGTGGTCAATACCTGCGGTTTCATTGCAGATGCCGTAGAAGAATCGCTGACTGTGGCATTACAACTTAAAGAGGAGTATCCGGACAGCGTTTTGGTGTTTGCAGGATGCGTTCCTTTGCGGTTTGGGACAGAGCTGGTTCAAAGCGAATTGCCGGAATTTGATTATGTTGTTCCAGGATTTAACATGCCAAGTGCTTTTTCTGAATATCAAGGGCCGCTACAGACTTCTGTTCTGACGTATCCTTATGCGTACGTTTCCATAGCTGAAGGGTGCAACGGTAGATGCAGCTACTGCACAATACCGAAGTTCTGGGGAAGTCTAAAGTCACGGCCGGCTGTTGAGATTGTTGATGAAATCAATGAGCTTTACGAAATAGGTATCAGAGAAGTAATCCTTGTCTCACAAGATACTGGTGCTTGGGGCACAGATCTTTATGGTAGACCTTCATTGGAGCTTTTGCTAAGGGCTCTGCGAGATACACAAATTCCTTGGATTCGTCTTATGTACGTCAATCCTACGTTCATAACCGAAAAACTACTTTTAGCTTGGAAAGACACTGGCAGGGTTCTACCTTACTTTGACATACCTGTGCAGTCAGGTTCGGACAAGGTGCTAAGGCAGATGCGTCGAGGCTACGACAGAAATCAGATTCTACAAGCTTTAAAATTGATTGACGGTGTCTTTGCTGAGAATACAAAAAGAACATCAATAATGGTTGGATTTCCAGGCGAAACTGAAGACGATGTACAGGCTACCTTGGACCTGCTGATTCAAGGGGAGTTTCATCACGTAGGAGTATTTGGCTACTGCGACGAGGAAGAAGCTGATTCTCATAAACTGGTGCCCAAAGTTGATCCTGAGATCATTAATACTAGAAAGACAGCTACAGAAGCTGTAGCTCTTGAGTTGCATCGTCTTTGGGAGGAGAAGTGTGTGGGGAAAACATACCAGTGTCTGGTAGAAGCATCAAGCGGGAGCGAATTCATAGGTAGAATTTGGGGACAAGCACCAGAAATTGACGGAATGTTCTTGGGAAAAGGGGAAGTTGAACCGGGGGAGATGGTAGAAATTGTTGTGGAAAAAACAAAACCTGGCCAGCTCATTGGCCGTAAAAAAGTGCAAAAAGCTACTTCGAACACATAAAACATTTGTTACTGTGGAATCATGTACCGGTGGTCAGCTGGCCAGTTGGCTAAGCATGTTACCTGGTTCTTCAAAAAGTTTCTTTGGCGGGTACGTTGTGTACACCAGTGAGGCGAAGGCGGGCTTTTTGGGAGTTCAGACTTCGCAGCCAACGTCGGCGGACACTGCTATTCGGTTGGCCCGAGCGCTACCGAGAAAGGATGTTAGAGTGTCTGTGGTGGGAAATCTCGGACCTTCATGCGAACCTGGTAGTCCAAAAGGCTCAGTTACAGTTTGTTTGATAACCGAAAAGGCAGAGAAACTACTGGTCAAAAAGTTAAATCATGGTCGAATTAGAAACCGCTGGATCAGTGGTTACTGGGTCTTGAATGTTTTGGCGAGGGAGGTACAATGAGACTCTTTTTTGGAATACCAGTTTCCGAAGAGGTTAGAGCGTTTTACATAGAAACCTTAAAACCTCAACTGGAGGCAGAATTTATCGGGAAATTTGTTGAAACAGAGAATTTGCATATCACCATGTTATTCTTGGGGGAAGTTGAAAAGGTAGACTTCCTAAATGAAGTTAAGGAAAATCTGAAAGCTATTACTCATTTCCAAGTTACTGTTGGCGGTTACGGGTATTTTGGACGGCCACCACGCGTTTTGTTTATGGATGTGACTCGCGGCATAGATGACTTAACTGTTGTTCATGATGCTATATGCCGTAGCATGAAGATAAGAGATACAAGATTTGCTCCGCATGTGACTTTGGCAAGAATAAAAAAATCGCCGAGAGACATTGATGCAGTACTTGAGCTCATGCCACATAAAGAGTTTTCCTGGCTTGTACCAAGTGTAGTGCTATATGAATCAAAATTGACAAGTAAAGGCCCGATTTATACGGTTTTCGAAGAAATTCGGCTCAAGGCCTTATAATCTAACTAAGGAGGAAATGCTCTATGGAAACAACTGATAGACAAAATCAAGACGATAAACAAAAAGCATTGGACATGACTGTCCAATATGTGGAAAAACGGTTTGGAAAAGGTTCTTTAATGCGTTTGGGTGAGACTGGAAGCAGGATGCAGGTGGAAACTATATCCACTGGCGCTCTGACTTTGGACTTGGCTTTAGGTATTGGTGGAATTCCCAGAGGCAGAATTGTGGAGATTTACGGACCAGAAGGGTCTGGTAAAACAACGCTGGCTCTGCATATTATCGCCAATGCGCAGAAGAATGGAGGAACAGCAGTCTTCATTGATGCTGAGCACGCGCTTGACCCGGTCTATGCAAGGAAACTTGGGGTAGATGTGGAAAACCTTTACATTTCTCAACCTGACTACGGTGAGCAAGCGCTAGAAATTGCTGAAGAACTTAGTAAAAGCGGCGCAGTAGACGTCATCGTTATTGACTCCGTTGCTGCCTTGGTACCGAAAGCCGAACTCGACGGTGAGATTGGCGACTCTTTTATGGGGTTGCAGGCTCGATTGATGTCACAAGCGTTACGGAAACTCACTGGTATAGCCTCAAAAACAGGGACAGCCATAGTGTTCTTGAATCAACTGCGTGAAAAGGTTGGTATTACTTTTGGAAACCCCGAAGTTACCCCGGGAGGCCGTGCACTGAAGTTTTTCGCTTCAGCAAGGATCGAACTAAGGAAGTCTGAGAACATTGGCGGAAGCGGGGATGCAAGTGAGGGAGCAGTTATCAAAGCTAAAATTGTGAAGAATAAGTTAGCTCCGCCTTTTAGAACGGCTACCTTTGATCTTTATTTTGGTAAAGGCATATCTTGGACAGCTTCAGTAGTTGATGCAGCATTGATCGCAGGTGTTATACAGAAAAGCGGAAGTTGGTATTCCTACAACGACATAAGACTAGGACAGGGTAAGGAAAACGCTGTGAGCTTCTTGGAGGAGCATCCAGAAACTCTGGCTGAGATAGAAAGTGCCGTTAGGGGAACCCTGCAAGAGCTTCCAGTGGAGATCGAAGAGTAGATGCATGAATTCTTGCGAAAAATTCTGGGCGGAAGCCTTGAGGCGGCTTTCTCGAAAGGACTATTCTGTAGAGGAAATACTTTCTAAGGTTTCGCCTGATTGTAGGAATTTTGTCTTAGAAAGAATTAATTCATACTTTCCTGATTTAGATGAAAGGGTTTATCAGAGCGAACTTAGGCGAACTGTGAATCATGGTAAAGGTCCTTTGTACTTGAGAAACCGTTTACGAGAAAGAAAATTATCCACTGATGAAGTCCGTGAAGTGGACTACGAGGTTTGGCTAGATAGCCTACAAAAAGCAATGGAAAAAGCAAGAAGGAAGTATTCTGACAAAGAGAAAGTATTTCAATTTCTACTCAGACAAGGGTTTACTTATGAGATGGTTTCACGATTCATGAAGGAGGTAGAGATGTGATGCAATTGATTATAAGGATAATTCTAGGTTTTGTAGTTGGTGCCGCAGCTGGCGGTTTGATTACCTATCTTTACGTAACGACTTCTGCAAAATCTAAGATACAAGAAATGCTGGATAATGCCGAAAAGGAAGCTTCTTCAATCATAAAGTCAGCTCGTGAAGAGGAGAAGAAAGCGCAAGAGCGCTCTGAGGCATTGCTGAAACAGGCTCAAGAGCAGGTTTCTTCGATGCTTTCTGAAGCAGGTAAAGAGCTAAAGTCCAGGCGTGAGCAGCTTGAAAAGTTGGAACAACGTTTATCTCAAAGAGAACAACAGCTTGATCGACGTCTTGACTCGGTAGAGGCAAAAGAAAGAAAAGCAGAACAGAAGCTACAGCTTGCTGAGGAGAAATTAAGGTCAGCAGAGGCCTTTGAGCAGGAAGCTGTAAAAAAGCTTCAGGAAATCGCTGCCATGAGCACCGAGGAAGCAAAACAATTTCTGTTCTCGAGATTGGAAGAGGAACTAAGAGAAGAATTCGGTGAAAGGATTAGACGTTTCGAGGAGAATTTCAAGGAAGAAGCAGATAGAAAAGCGTCAGAGATGATTGTCGCGGCTATGCAACGTGTCATAATGGAAAAACCTGAAGATCCTGTGATTTCGGTAGTGGAATTGCCATCTGAGGAGATAAAAGGGAGAATCATAGGTAGAGAAGGAAGAAACATTAGGACCTTTGAACGAATAACGGGAGTTGACCTAATCGTGGACGACACTCCTGAGGTAGTGGTGTTGTCCTCTTTTGATCCAGTGCGCAGAGAAATCGCAAGAAGAACACTTGAAAAGCTCATCCTTGATGGACGTATACAACCTGCTCGTATTGAAGAAATCTTCACGAAAGAGAAAGAAGCCATTGAGCAAGAAATCATTGAAGCTGGCGATAAAGCTGTTCGTGACTTAGGCATACGTGAAATGCATCCTGATTTGAAGCACTTAGTGGGACAGTTGAAATTCCGCTCGTCCTACGGCCAAAATGTATTGCACCACTCCATAGAGGTTGGTTTTATAGCGGGTATGTTAGCTAGTGAGCTTCATTTGGATACTCAATTAGCAAAAAGGGCTGGCCTTTTGCACGATATCGGTAAAGCTCTAGATCATAATGTGGAAGGCAGTCATGCTTTGATAGGGGCTGAGGTGGCTAGGAAATACAGAGAGAATCCATTGGTAGTAAACGCTATAGCTTCGCATCACAATGAAGTGGCACAAGAAAGCATATACGCTGTCATAACACAGGTAGCTGATGCTATAAGTGCTTCTAGGCCCGGAGCTCGTCGAGAAAACTATGCTGCATATATCAAGAGAGTTCAGCAACTAGAGGAGATAGCAAAGGGTTTTGATGGTGTTGAATCAGCATTTGCCATACAAGCTGGTAGGGAGATCAGAGTCATAGTTCACCCAGAGGTAATCGGTGACAATGAGGCTTTCGCTTTAGCTCGTGACATAGCTAAGAAAATTGAAGAGGAATTGATTTATCCTGGTCAAATAAAGGTTACAGTGGTTCGCGAGACTAGGGTGGCCGAATACGCAAAATGAGGATACTGTTTTTTGGGGACGTCGTAGGCAAAAGCGGTCGCCAAGCTATTCAAAAGTATTTGAAGAAGTTGAGAGATGAACTAAGCGCTGACGTAGTGGTCGTCAATGGAGAGAACTCAGCTGGAGGATTGGGTATAAACCGTAAATCCATAGAGGAGCTTCTTGACGCTGGAGCGAACGTTATAACCACTGGAAACCATGCGTTTCACTGGAAGGAATGGAAAGAGGTTTTTGATAACTACCCCATGGTGCTCTTTCCTGCAAATTATCCTGGGCTCTTGGAGCGATCGCATTACACCACAAGTAGCGGTCTCACAGTTATGAACATACAAGGGCGAGTTTTTATGGAATGCATTGACAATCCTTTCTTAGCAGCTGACAGGCTTCTAGAGGTTGTACCAAAAGACACCTTTAAGCTGGTGGACTTCCATGCCGAAGCAACCAGTGAAAAACTAGCCATGGGCTACTATCTCGATGGGCGCGTCCATGCTGTGGTAGGTACCCATACTCATATTCAAACGGCAGACGAACGCCTTTTGCCTAATGGAACTCTTTATATTACCGATGTAGGAATGACTGGCCCCTATGATGACTCAATACTGGGCATGCATAAGGATGCTGTAATCTCGAAGTTCCTCAACAACAGACCAGCACGCTATGAAGTTGCAAGCGGTAGGTGTACGGTAAATGCCGTATTGATAGAGATTAACAAGGAAAATAGGGACATTAAGCGTTTGTCATTTATCGAATAAGGAGCGATGTTCACGTGAAATACTACATTTTTACTTACGGTTGCCAAATGAACAAGAATGATAGCGAAATGGTTAGCGGTATTCTAAAAAGCTCCGGCTGGGAAGAGGCAAAAAACGTCGTTGATAGCGACTTAGTTGTTATCAATACGTGTTCGGTAAGGTTACATGCAGAAGAAAGGGCTATCGGAACAATTTCAGCTTTAAAAAAACTTGGCAAGAAAGTGGTAGTGATGGGCTGCATGTCTGAAGTAAGGGGAAACGAGATTATGAGTCGGTTTCCTCATGTTCAGGCTGTGCTGGGCCCGTCCTATGAAGCTCATATTTTAGATGTCTTAAATGGTGAAAGACGAATTCTTGTTGGAGATGAGAAAGTCGACTTTGAAAAATACAGCAGCGCAAACAGAAAGGAAAAGCATTCTGTTTATGTAAGTATAATGAAAGGCTGCGATGATTTTTGTACTTACTGCATAGTCCCGTTCACTCGAGGCCGCGTTCAATCGAGGGATCCAGAATCCATACTAGAGGAAGTGCGCGTGTGTGTAGACAACGGCGCTGTGGAGATTACTCTTCTTGGCCAGAATGTCAATGATTATGGTAAAGACCTCAGCGGGTGGGATTTTGTTTCCTTGGTTGAGCGAGTTGCCACTATCGACGGCGTAAGAAGGATACGGTTCATGTCGCCTCATCCAGCCAATTTCAAAAAAGATGATATTACCCGTTTGGCTAATCTTCCTCAGGTAGCACCGTATTACCATCTGCCTTTGCAGTCTGGCGATGATGAAATACTGAGGCGTATGAATAGGAAGTACACAACAGGTGAGTTTGCGGAATTAGTTGGTTTTATAAGAGAAAGCGTGCCTAATGTGGCGATTGGTACAGACCTCATCGTTGGCTTCCCAGGAGAATCTGATGAGCACTTTCAAAACACCTTTAAATTTCTCGAAAAAATGCAGTTTGATGTTGTCTATATGGCGATTTACTCTCCACGACCAGGTACTGCAGCTGCCCGCCAAGAGACTTCCTTTGTGCCTGCTGAGGTGGCTAAAGCTCGCTATGATGAGCTTCTCAGACTTCAAGAGAAAATTTCCTATAGTATCAACCAGCGATACGTAGGAACCTTGCAAGAGGTTTTGATAGACCGTGAAGACAAAACCACTGGTAAATTCATAGGTAGAACTCCTACAAATAAGACTGTAGTCTTTACGAGTATTCGTCATGTTTCACCAGGCGAGTTTGTTGACGTCAGGATTAATGAAGCAAAATCATGGGTGTTGTATGGGGAAGCCGCTGATTAGTATTCTTGGCCCAACTGGTGTCGGAAAAACAGACTTGGCTTTTCGCTTAGCATGTTCTTTGGATAAGGCTAATATCCTCTCCGTGGACACTGGATCCTTTTACAAAGCTGCCACCATTGGAACGGCGAAGCCACCTAAAGAGTTCACGAGCCGTGTGAGGCATTGGTTTATCGATATACTTGAATGCCAAGAAGTGTACTCTGTGGGAGCGTTCGTTTCTGATTGCTCTTCTATCTTGCAAGATCTTTGGGCTGAGGGAGTAACGCCGATTGTTGTGGCTGGAACACTGTTTTATTACTACGCACTTGTTGGGGAACGTTCTTTCTCTGCCGTCCCTAGTGATAGCACTGTTAGGGAAAAAGTGGAAGAAAAGGCAAGAGTCTACGGTGAAGAATACCTCAGACAGGAACTTCGAAAAGTTGATCCAGAAAGAGAAAAAAACATACTTCCCGGGGACATTAGAAGACTGACTCGAGCTTTGGAAATAGCCGAATTGGGATTTAAACCAACGGAAGCTGTTGTTACTAATAAACTTGATTTTGATATAAACCTAAAGATAGGTTTAAAAATGCCGAGGGACCTTTATCGCACTAGACTGAGGGATCGCGTGGAGTACATGATCAGCGCTGGACTCATAGAAGAAGTGCAAGATATTTTGAGCAAGACTGGTAATAGTAGTCTTCCATGTCTTAACCAAATCGGATATAAAGAAGTTTGCTCTTATTTGAAAGGTGAGATAAAAAACAAGGATGAACTGGTTGAAAGGATCTTTCTGAGCCATTGGACATACGCTAGAAAGCAAATCAAATGGCTTAAGAAAGACAAAACAATAGTCTGGTTTGATGTGTCTGAAAAGTCTCCAGACACGCTAGTCGAGGAGGTTTTAACTCTTGTTCAATCAACTTTGGAAAACTGCTGAATCAAATTCTGTGAAGGTACTAAAGGCTCTTAAAGAGGTTCGTCTTGCAGAATCAGATCTTTGGGGAAGTACAGGCTATGGTTTAGATGACTTTGGACGTGAAAAACTTGAAAAGGCATACGCTTATTGTTTTGGGGCTGAAGCCTCACTGGTCAGACCGAACATTTCTTCTGGCACTCATGTAGCATACCTGGTAGCCATGAGCCTGGATTTAGCAAAAAAGAAGGTTGCTTTTTCCCCTTGTGAGCCTTATGATAGTGTTTTTGAAAATATTAAGCACCTGCTGTGGAAGTGGGTTGTTTGGGATTTAAACGATGAACCAATCAATGCTGATGTTCTGTGGCTACAAAGGTCTGGAGGCTACAGATGGCACGAAGGGTTGAACATAGATGAGCTAAGGAAGGCTATCGACCTGTTTAGGTCGTTAAACCCTGATGCTGTCATTGTGGTGGACAATTGTTATGGCGAGTTCGTTGAAGACTTAGAACCATCTCAGGTGGGGGCAGATATTGTGTTTGGTTCCCTGATAAAGAATTTAGGAGGTACTGTGACGCCTACTGGTGCCTATGTTGCTGGCAAGAAAGAACTAGTAGACAAGGTTAGCGAAGTCTTATTTGGCCCTGCCCTAGCAAAAGAGCAAGGAGCAACTGGTAATTTTCTTAAAGGTGCTTTTCAAGGATTGTTCTTGGCTCCCATAATGGTTTATAACGCTTTGCTCTCTAAGCAGCTAATGTTAGAACGCTTGAACAACACACTTAAGGAACGCTTTCCTTTTTCGGACATCATAGTGCGTACCAGATGGGATGATGAAGAGCACATGCTGGCCGCCGCTCACATCATACAATCGACTGGTCCAGTGAACAGTCATGTAACTCCCACACCATTTGAGATGGGTGGCTATGCAGACCCGATTGTAATGGCATGGACCGGCTTTATACAGGGCGAGTCGTTGTCTTTAAGTGCAGATGGCACTGTCAAACCGCCTTACGAACTGTTTATCCAACCTGGTGTTAACCCTTTCATAATCGAAGGGTTATCGGCAGAGTTGAAGTCGTTGCTCTGAGTGTGTTATCATATAATCCAGTTGGGTGCGTAGCTCAGTGGTAGAGCGCTACTCTGACACAGTAGAGGTCGAAGGTTCGATTCCTTCCGCACCCACCATTTAACTGCTATTGGGGTGATGTGAATGGACTCCGTAAAAATCAACGTGAACCCAGGCGAAACATATAAGGTAAAAGATCTGATTTCGAAGGCTGATGTGGATGCCTTTGGTATAATAACCCGCGGTTTACTATTTACTGCTGATGAAAGCGCTACCGTGGGTGAAGATGGCGTTGAGTTTATCTCTAAAGAAGAGGCTTTATCAGTACTAAGGCACTCCGCATCTCATCTAATGGCTCAAGCTGTCAAAAATCTTTTCCCAGGTACTAAACTAGGCATTGGCCCTGCCATCGAAAATGGTTTCTATTACGACATGCTCATACCAGAAGGTTTGACTGAAGCCGATTTGACACGGATTGAAGAAGAAATGGTAAGGCTTTCTAAAGAGAGTTTGCCCGTAGAACGTCAGGTGATGACTAAGGAAGATGCTAAGAAATTGTTTCAGTCTCTAAATGAACCATTCAAAGTTGAACTCATAGAAGAAATTGAAGGCGATTATGTCACCGTTTACAGACAAGGAGAGTTTGTGGATCTTTGCCGGGGTCCGCACGTTAACAATACGGGGCTCATTAAACACTTCAAGTTACTTAGTATAAGTGGCGCTTATTGGCGTGGTGACGAAAACCGTGAACAGCTTACTAGAATCTATGGAACCTGTTTCTGGACTAGCGACGAACTCGAGGAGTTCTTGCATAACTTAGAAGAAGCCGAAAGAAGGGACCACCGTAAACTTGGCAAACAACTCGATTTATTCTCCATAAACGAGGACATTGGCCCAGGCCTCATACTCTGGCACCCCAATGGTGCTGTTATTAGAAAAGAAATTGAGGACTTTTGGAGGCAGTCACACATCGACAACGGATACCAACTTGTCTATACACCTCATGTTGCTCGAACTAAGCTTTGGGAGATCTCAGGGCACCTCTCCTTCTACAAGGAAAACATGTTCCCTTCGATGGAGCTTGAGAATCAATCGTACCTGGTAAAACCAATGAACTGTCCGTTCCATGTACAAATTTATAAAACGAAAACAAGAAGTTACAAAGAGCTCCCCATAAGGTTTGCTGAGCTTGGAACCGTATACCGATTCGAGAGAAGCGGGGTGCTACACGGCTTACTAAGAGTCCGTGGTTTTACGCAGGACGATGCACACATCTTCTGCGCTCGTGAACAGGTCGAGGAAGAAGTGGAAAAGGTCTTGGACATGGCATTGGGAATTTACAGATTGTTCGGTTTTGAGGACTTGAGAATTGAACTTTCAGTCCGTGATCCGAAGAACAAGGATAAGTATGTGGGTGACGACGATGTTTGGGAACTGGCGGAATCAGCTTTGTCGGGTGCACTCAAAGCAAGAGACTTAGATTTCACAGTAGCTGAAGGTGAAGCTAAATTCTATGGGCCAGCTATTGATATCAAAGTGAAAGACGCACTGGGCAGATATTGGCAGGGGCCAACCATACAAGTGGATTTCAACTTGCCTAGAAGGTTCAACATGAAATACACTGGGCAAGACGGTTTAGAACATGAGCCAGTCATGATACATCGTGCGCTTCTCGGTTCATTGGAGCGGTTCTTTGCACTTCTCATCGAGCAATACAGTGGTTGGTTCCCACTGTGGGTAGCTCCTGAGCAGGTTCGCATATTGCCCATAACAGAAGACCAAATGCAGTATGCTCAGAGCGTTGCAGAGGGTTTGAAGGAGTTTAGGGTGAAACTAGACACTGACACTGGCTCGAAACTGGGATATCGCATCAGAAGAGGTCAAACGGAAAAGGTGCCCTACATGCTAGTTGTAGGTTCTAAGGAAGTCGAGTCTGGTGTTGTCTCGGTCAGACATGGTGTAAAAGGTGATCTGGGACAAATGTCCTTAGACGAATTCAAAAGCATGATAAAAGAGGAAATAGAAAACAAGGTTCACTTATGAGAACTTTAGTAAACATTGAAATTTCAATTGAATCTGCAGTTTATAAAGTTGCGCATAAGGCATTGCCAGACCCTAATGCCCCAGAACGCCATCTCATTGTTGTGAGCAAGAATGAAAAACTGGCAAATGTACTTCTTCGAGAGCTGGAAAACCGAGAGACTCTGGAGGAATACAAAGAAATAGCTGACTTTTATGAAAATGAGCAACCATGGCTTTTCATCGCTATTTACGGGATGAATCTGCTGGTCATAAACAACTCCAACCTGGTGGTGTATCATGAACAATCAGGCAAAACCACCTGTTTGACAGACCCTCTGTTTGATTTTACTCACAGGCTGACATGGCAAGAGGAAGAAGGAAGCAGGGTTAAGACGGTTAGCCAAGCTACTGCTCATGAAGACGACGTACTACGTATCGAAGAGAATGGACTTAGAGTGGGTAGGATTTTTATACGATACATCGAGCAGTTATTCGATGAAGAAATGTATGAGGAGTCTTCGGCAACTCGGGTTCACGTCAGTCCGCTTAGGTCAAAAGCTGCTCCCTTAATCTTGGTGGCAGTAATTCTTGTTACAGTCATGGGCCTTCTAATTGGATTCAACAGTTCTCATTTCATTGGATGGCGAAAACCAACTCCAGTCGTTCCTGAAACTCCCACTACTTCTACCACCAATATAGGTAGCGAAGTTTTGGAATTCGTAAAAACTGCCACGAAAGCAAGTCTGGGAAACGTAAGTGGAAAGTGGGTTGCAGTAAAGAATAGTCATTGGTACGTGTCAGATGGCTCCTATCTTTATACTGACTATGGGAAGAATGCCGTGAGTTCGTCGAAAGGAATTTACGTTGGGAAGCTGTGGTATGTGGACAGTATTTGGTTCTTGGAGTACAGCGATGGCATGGTTCATCTTAGCTCCCTTAAAGGTAACCAGGTTTCTTTAATAGGAACAGACAAGTCGGATTTTGATAACATTGTTGACTTTACAACTTATTCTTCAGAAAAAACTGCTACAGCTTTAGTGCTCGTTGAGGATGGAATGCACATTTACAGTGGTGAAAACTATTTGTCACTAAAAAGAAGTGTTGGCTATCCTAGCGGCTATAAGTACTTTGGAACAGTAGGTAGAGATCCTTTAACGTTTTTGGTGAGCAACGGCAAGGATGTCAAAATCTTGCGTGTAAAAGGTGAAGTTTTGGAGAACGTCGGCAGCGTTGATTCTTCTCGGTGGGCAATGCTTTATGGCAATCAGGTGTATACTATTGACGGTAACGTATTTCATACTCAGTCAGTTGATTTACAACTTCCGTTTACTGCAAGTCGCATAGCTGCCATCGATGGAAATAACGTATTGCTGAAACAACCGTGTGAACTATTGGAAGTAAAACCATAACACATATCCAAGGAGGTAGGTAAAGATGAAAGTTTTGGAAGGTTTAAAGTATTCGAAGGAACACGAGTGGGTAAAGGTCTTGGAAGACAACAAGGTTTCAGTGGGTATTACGGACTTTGCCCAGGACGAGCTGGGAGATATTGTATTCGTTAACCTGCCAGCAGTGGGTCAGGAAATTAAGGTGGGAGAGACGTTAGCTTCATTAGAGTCTGTGAAGTCTGCAAGCGATGTATACAGCCCTGTTTCAGGAAAAGTGGTAGAAGTTAACGAGAAACTCAAGAACTCTCCAGAAATCATAAATGATGATCCTTATGGAGAGGGATGGATTGCGGTTATTGAACTGAGTGACGTCAGTGTATTAGACACATTGATGAGCGCTGAAGAATATAAGCAATTCATCGGAGAATAATCAACGAAAGTGTATGTAGGAGGGAAATAAGTGGATTTAGTTACGATACAGAAGGAGATTCAAAACAAGAAGATCTTCGAGCTGCGTCAAATAGCGAATCAGCTTGGCGTTAAAAACGTAAAGACTATGACAAAGCAAGAACTCATTGATGCCATATTAAAGTTGGCTGAGGCAGAACTGCAAGGTGAGCAAAAGCCAGGGGAGACTAAACCTCAAAGTTCTGCTCAACCTATAGAGGTTAAAGACAAGAGCACTGCTCGGGCGGGAGAAGAGGAAAGTGCACCTACTGCCACTACTGAGCATAGAGGTTCTGGCATACTGTATTTCCCCGATGAACAGCAGGGTTACGCGTTGCTTAAGAGCAAATTTGGACCCACAGGTGTGGACATTTACCTGTCCATATCACAGGCGAGGAAATTTAAGCTCCGTGAGGGTGATTACGTAGAAGGTATCATCCGTCCACCACGCGAAAAGGAAAAATACCCGGCTTTACTTCGCATTGAAAAAGTGAACGGAATCCCTGTTGAGAAGATAGCAGATCGTGTCAAGTTCGATGAACTTGTTCCTGTATTCCCTCATGAACGCTTTAACTTGTATTTGGGGCCTCAAGAAATAACTAACAGAATGATTGACCTGTTTGCACCCATTGGTAAAGGGCAAAGGGGACTCATCGTTGCACCGCCAAAGGCTGGAAAAACCACAATCCTGAAAAAAATAGCTCAAGCAGTTACTACTAATCATCCCGAAGTCCATGTGATCATTCTTTTGGTAGACGAAAGGCCCGAAGAAGTAACAGATATGATTAGGTCTGTACCAGGAGCAGAAGTTGTGGCATCGACTTTCGATTTACCACCGGAAAACCATATACAGGTGGCTCACATTGTCCTGGAGAGAGCAAAGCGTTTGGTAGAACTTGGTAGAGACGTGGTTATTCTACTTGACGGTATAACTCGTCTGACTAGGGCATATAACCTTGTTATCCCGCCTTCTGGAAGAACTTTGTCAGGAGGGCTTGACCCAGCATCTATTAGGGGTCCGAAACATTTCTTTGGAGCAGCTAGAAAAGTGGAGAGTGGAGGTAGCTTAACCATATTAGCCACGGCTCTAGTAGAAACGGGATCTCGGATGGACGAAGTAATCTTTGAAGAATTCAAAGGTACTGGTAATATGGAGCTCATATTGGACAGAAAACTCGCTGAACGTAGGTTATTCCCTGCAATTGACATTAAGAGGTCAGGAACTAGGCACGAAGAAAAACTTTACACACCTGAAGAGCTTGAAGCCATTTGGAAACTTAGAAGAGCCATAGCTGGTCAAGAGCTTGAAAATGCCGTCGAGGAAGTTATAAAGTTTTTGGCTAGAACAAAGGACAATTCTGAATTCTTGGAACAGATTAACAGGCTCCAGATTCTCTAAAAAGAGGTTGAAATCCACTGTGAGTGATATCAAAGTAAAACTGCTTTCATGGACGAACGATCCCGAGAAGATAGTTGGCTATGCAGCAAGGATTTGCTATAGCGCTGAGGAGCCCTTGAAACTTCTCGAGAACCTAGGGTCAGAGCAAATTCAAAAAAGCATTAGAACAGTGAAGAAGAGAGGACATCTTAGTGTGCTGGAACATGCTTCTTTTACTTTTCTCATAGATGGTTGCTCAAGGGTCTGTACCCACCAATTGGTAAGGCATCGGCTAGCCTCGTATTCTCAGCGTTCACAACGCTATGTGAACGAAGAAGATGAGGGATACGTGGTACCTAATACTATTGCGAAGGACTCAGGTGCTCTGGAAGCTTATCGAAAGCACATAGATGAAAGTAAAGAGCTTTATAAACAGCTTTTGGCTATGGGTATACCAAAAGAGGATGCTCGGTTTGTTATACCTCAGAGTGTAAAAACAACTATCGTTGTTACCATGAATGCGCGGGAGCTATTGCACTTTTTTGGTTTGAGGATGTGTCGAAGAGCACAATGGGAGATAAGAGAAGTTGCAGCATTGATGCTAAATGAGGTTAAAAAAGTGGCACCGACAATATTTGAGGATGCAGGTCCAGAATGCATATCGAAGGGATTCTGTCCAGAAGGTAACATCAAATGTTACGAAGAGGTAAAACAGCAATGGAAATCATAACTCAGGATGGATGGTTAGAAGTAATAACTGGATGCATGTTCTCAGGAAAAACCGAAGAATTAGTAAGAAGACTCAGAAGAGCAGTTATAGCCAAGAAGGAGACCATCGCTATAAAGCCAGCTTTAGACACGCGATATGATCTGGTAGCTGTGGTTTCTCATTCAGGTTTTAGCTTCAATGCTATTCCAGTTGAAGATCCCAAAAGTATTCTAGGTATGGCAAAGGATGCTGAAGTGGTAGGCATCGATGAAGCTCAGTTTTTCACGGGAGAGTTGGTACCTGTCATACGAGAGCTGCTGCAGAACAAAAAAAGAGTTATCGTAGCTGGCTTGGACCTAGATTTTAGGGGAGAGCCTTTTGGGATTATGCCAACCTTGTTGGCATTAGCAGACGAAGTCACCAAACTTCATGCCATATGCAGCGTTTGTGGAAACATTGCCACCAAGACGCAAAGGCTTATAAATGGAAGACCAGCTCGATATGATGACCCCACCATCTTGGTTGGTGGACTGGAGACGTATGAAGCAAGATGTAACTTGCACCATGAAGTTCCCGGTAAAACGCTTACGCTTTTCAAGGAGTGATAGTTTTGGCCCTAGATAATATCATTCGTGCTATGGAAGAACGTTACGAATCTTTGGTAAGAGATCTTGAGAATCCTGAGATTGCATCGGATCCGGAACAGCTGATGAAACTCATGAGAGAAAAAAGTCAGCTTGATCCGATTATAGAGAAAATCGCAGACTATAGGAAGCTGATTAGGGATATTGAATCAGCAAAAGCTATCCTCGAAGAACCAGGAGAAGACGAGCTTAAAGAACTAGCAGAAGAAGAACTTCGAAATCTAGAAGACATTCTTCCTCAAAAAGAAAAGGAACTAAAGCTGCTGCTGGTGGAACCTGACCCTATGGATGAGAAACCAGTCATTGTAGAGATTAGAGCTGGTGTGGGCGGTGAGGAAGCAGCTTTGTTTGCAGGAGATCTTTTCAGAATGTACACTAGGTATGCTGAGAGAAAGGGTTGGAAGGTAGAACTAGTTGACTCTAACCCCACAGATCTTGGTGGATTCAAAGAAGTTGTCTTCTCAGTGGAAGGGGATAGGGTATATTCGCGGCTCAAATACGAATCCGGGGTTCACCGCGTTCAAAGGGTGCCTGAAACAGAATCCTCTGGAAGGATTCACACGTCAACTGCGACGGTAGCAGTTTTGCCTGAAGTAGATGAGGTAGAAATTGAAATAAACGAGGAAGACTTGGAAATAGACACTTTCAGAGCAGGTGGACATGGTGGCCAAAACGTGCAGAAAAACGAAACCGCCGTCAGAATAAAGCATAAACCAACAGGTATAGTGGTTACTTGTCAAGACGAAAGATCTCAGCTACAAAACAAAATGAAAGCACTCAAAGTGCTCAGGGCAAAACTTTACGAGCGTCAGCTCGAAGAAAGACAAAAAAGCATGTCAAGTTTCCGTAGATCGCTCATCGGATCAGCCGAACGAGGAGAAAAAATACGGACGTACAACTTCATGCAAAATAGGGTAACAGACCACAGGATCAATTACACAATCTACTATTTGGACAGGTTTTTGGACGGAGACTTGGACGAGATGATCGACGCATTGGAAACAGCAGATAGGGAAACCAGACTGCTGGAAATGGATGAAAGCGCTTGATTTATTCAAGACGCTAAGACGTTCTGCTTCATCTGATGTTCCAGATTCTACCATCTACAACTTAATAAGTTATGTTTTCGGTGTTAGCAAAATAGATGTTGCTCTTGACAAAGACATTATTGTTGACGAAGGTGAGTTCAGGAGGGTTATTTACTTACTTGGTGAAAACGTTCCCTTTGCCTACATCACAGGCTACGAAGCTTTTTATGGAAGAGACTTTTATGTATTGCCAGGCGTTTTCATCCCACGTAATGAAACAGAGCTTCTAGTGGAGCTTGCACTAAAGGAGCCGTTCAATTCTTTTCTGGACTTCGGAACCGGCAGTGGTGCAATTGCTATCTCTTTGCTTTTGGAGAATCCTAAGAGCCAAGGCGTTGCAGTTGAAATATCACATGTAGGTCAACTGTGTACGAAATACAACGCAGAGAAATTTGAAGTTCAAAACAGACTTGCTATTGTTAGTACTTTGCCCGAAAACGGTATGTTTGACCTTATCATTTCCAACCCACCGTACGTTGCTTATGAATTGTTTGAAGAGGTGGATTACAGCGTGAAAGCTTTTGAACCTCTTCAAGCGGTATTCCCAGAAGATCCTGTTTTGGTTTTCCGTGATATTTTGACCTACTCTTTGTCACACTTGTCTGATGCAGGCAGAGTAATACTCGAAATAGACAGCTATGTTGAAAGCGACCTGCAGAAGCTTGCTTCATCCTTAGGTTTCTATTACCAAGTTACTAAGGACCTTTCACAATTCGATCGCATCTGTATTCTTTCTCGAAGTTCGTGATTCTTTGCTAGATACAGTAAGAAAGGAACTCAAGTATTACCTAAAATCTCCGCCATCCTTGTTCTTGTTGTTTTCCGTCCTTAAAGATGGTGAAAATGTTCATTCTGCTAAGTGGTTTAAAGAACCTAAAGGAAAAGGTTTTTAGTGAAAACAAGGCGGCAATCCTATGCCGCCTTGTTTTAGCTTCTAATATGGACTGATTTAGTGCACCCGAGAACGTGTAGCTACGTCAAAGATAACGGCAATGGCAAGAACTACACCTAAGATGATGTATTGAAGTGAAACGTCTACTCCCAGCAACAACATGCCATTCTGCAATGTTTGCATGACGAAGGCGCCTATAAGTGAGTTAACGACTTTTCCTACACCTCCTGCAGCTGATACACCGCCTATGTATGCTCCAGCGATAGCGTACAGCTCGAACATTGTTCCTGCAGTGGTAGTGGCAGATTTTAGTCGTGAGGCGAACAGAATACCAGAAAGGCCCGCCAGCATCCCCATGGACGTGAAAACGATGAGGATGATCTTTTTCACATTGATACCACTGAGTTGAGCAGCTTCTGGGTTACCTCCAACAGCATAAATGTGGCGACCAAGCACTGTTCTCTCGGTTATAAAGTAGTAGATCATCGTTACACCAAGAACTATGAGTAGTGTCCAAGAAATCCCGTTGTAGGCTGCAATTTTCAGTGTTATATAAAACAAACCAGCTGTAATGAATATCATTTCTAGTATGAACATGTCAAAGGGTATGGGCTCAATGCCTCTCTGAATTTGGCGACGGCGGCTGGATATGGAAGAGAAGATTATGGCAATAATGGCAACAATACCAAGAAAAAGCGTAAGTTTATGGTAACCAGGCAAAAAGTTTTCAAGACCAGGTATGTCTGGTATGAACCCGTTTCCTATGGCATTAAAGGTTTCATTTTTTATGATTATGGTACCCATACCACGAGTTGCTAAGAGTAAAGCCCCACGGTATGCCATCCACCCCGCCAATGTGGCAATAAAAGAGGGGATACCCAAATAGGCAACCATGGATCCATTAAGTAAACCAGCTAATGCACCTAAAAGTAGAACTACCAGAATTGCTGTAAAAGCGTTGAAGTGATAAAACATCATCAGATTAGCTGCCACAGCTCCGAGAAATCCTGACAAGAAACCAATGGACAGGTCTATGTGTCTTATAACTATGACTAGGGTCACACCAATAGATAGAACTGCAAGATATCCTGTCTGGTTAATCAAGTTTGTTATGTTATCAGGAGAAAGGAATGTCCCACCAGAAAGCACTTCGAAAACGATCATTATTGCAATCAGTGCTACGAACATCGCGTAGTCACGTACATTTTCCACTAAGAATTTCTTCAGGTGCTGCCCAAAAGAATTCATCTCTGACACCTCCTCTTAGTCGATGGCATATTTCATCACAGTTTCCTGATCAGCTTGGTCAGCTGAGAGTTCTCCAGTAATACGACCACGACCCATAACGTAGATCCTATCGCTCATTCCGAGTATCTCCGGCAGTTCAGAGGAAATAAGTAAGATCGCCTTTCCTTCCTTTGCCAGTTCTCTCATAAGGGTGTAGATCTCAAACTTTGCGCCAACGTCAATACCTCGTGTGGGCTCATCCAAAATAAGCACCTTCGGCTCAGTAAATAGTCCCTTCGCTACTAGCACTTTTTGTTGCGTTCCTCCACTTAGGGTAGAGATCTTCGCCTCCACATTGGGAGCTTTTATGCTCAGTCGTTTAACAAAATTATTAGCTACTTGAATTTCTTTTTCATCATCCACTATCAGACCTCGAGAAACAGCTTCCAAATTTGCCAGTGCAATGTTCTTCCTTATGGTTTCTATGAGGATTAGGCCTCTTTCTTTTCGGTCTTCAGTTAAGTAAAAAATACCGTTTTTTATAGCTTCAGCGGGTGATCTTGGGTTCACCTGCTTACCTTCAACGAACATTTCACCTTGCACAGTGTAGCCGTAAGGATTCCCAAAAATGCTCAGTCCGAGCTCTGTGCGACCGGCTCCTATTAACCCAAAAAGCCCAACAATTTCGCCTCTGTGGATTTTTAGGTTTACGTCTTTAGCTAGGTAACGTCCGGTACTCGGATTTATCACGGTCCAGTTCTTTAATTCAAAAACAACTTCATCGGTTGGCTCTGCTATTTTGGGTGGGTAGAGATTCGCGATCTCGCGTCCCACCATGTATTTTATTATGGTCGCTTCATCCACTTCCTGCTCACGTCGGTCAAAATATGCCACAGAGCGCCCATCGCGGAGCACAGTAATGGAATCAGCTACTTGCAGCACTTCTTTTAGACGGTGACTTATAAGTATTATGGTCATGCCTCTCGCTTTTAGTTCTTTGAGTAGGTTAAGTAGGTTTTCACTTTCTAGTTCACTCAAAGCAGAAGTCGGTTCGTCCAATATGAGAGCTTTTGGTTTACTACTTAAGGCCTTGGCTATCTCAACTAACTGCTGCATACTTACACTGAGGTTTTTCACTTTTGCCGTGGGACTGATGTAGTCGGCCTTAACCATTTTTAGCAACCTTCCTGCTTCGTCGATTTCCTTTTCCGTATCTACAACCAGCCCTTTTCTGATTTCGTTGCTCAAGAAAATGTTTTCATAAACCATCATTTCGGGAACCAAGGAGAGTTCTTGATATATTATGGAGATTCCAGCTTTTTCACTGTCTCTTATTGAGTGAAACTGGACGGGGTGCCCCTCAATGAGTATTTCTCCGCTGTACTGTCCATAAGGGTACACCCCACTCAGGATCTTCATCAGAGTGCTCTTTCCTGCGCCGTTTTCACCGACTAGGCAGTGAATTTCGCCTTCCTTGACTTTCATATTGACATCAAAAAGAACTTGGACTTCGCCAAATGACTTGCTTATGTTTCTAAGCTCTATGAGTGGGGTGTCCATCTTATCTCACCTATTTCTCTTTGCTACTCAGTGGGCCAAGTGAAATCACTTTCACTGTAGTACCCAGAATCTATTAGAATTTCTCTAACATTGCTCTTGTCAACTACTTGAACTTCAGAAGGCTTAGAAGGAACATCTTTAACGCCATTGTTGTATGTGGTAGTAGCTTCAGGCTCTCCGCCTTCAAGATAAGTTATGGCAGCGTTAATTGCATCTCTTACCAAAACGCGTACGTCCTTAAATACTGTCATGGATTGCTTTCCATCGATAATGTACTGCACTGATGGCTTCTCAGCATCCTGACCGGTAATCACATAGGATGTGATGTCTGGATCTGCGGCAAACGTGTCAGCAATAGATCTTGCAGTTCCGTCGTTAGGGGCAAGTATGAAGACATTACCTTTAAGGGTCTTTGGAGCTGATGACAAGTTCGCCTGAGCAAGGTTCTTAGCAGTATTGAAGTCCCAGTTAGTAGTTATTTGACCAATAATATCAGCTATTTCGTCTCTAGTGAGGCTATTCTTGTCTTTTAAAGCCTCAGCCTTAGTGGAGTTGGCAATCACGAATGTGCCGTCAGCTATCTTCGGCTGCAGAACTTCCCAAGCCCCCTGGAAGAACAAGAATGAGTTGTTATCAGATAGAGCACCAGCATACAGGTACAATGGGTTATTCTGTCCCGACGCGTGGTCTACGAGATATTGTCCCTGTTTGCGACCAACCTCAACACTGTCGAACGTTACATAGTAATCAACAGCATCAGTGTCAAGAATGAGCCTGTCGTAAGAAATCACTTTGACACCAGCGTCTCGTGCTGCTTCGGCAGATGCTGCTGCTGCAACAGCATCGTGAGCACAAAGAATTAACACTTTTATGCCTTGTCCGATTAAGGTCTCCACATTCTGCTTCTCACGTGCAGGATCGCCCTGACTGAACATGATTTCAGCACTGTAGTCTGTGTCCTTTAGTGCATCATTAAACCTTGTTTCATCCTGAATCCAACGTGGTTCGTCTTTAGTGGGTAGCACAATACCGATGACCTTTTGCTTTGCTGCCTGCTTAGGAGCACACCCAGCGAGGATGCTAACTACCAGCAGTAACGCTACGAGGACTAACGCTGTCCCTTTGAACCGTTTCATATACACACCTCCCAATATTAAACTAAATACATTGTAGGTCACGGCTAGGCAAAATTGCCGTTAAAACCAGGTTAAAAATTCACTATGTGCAACGTTAAAAACAAATTCGGTATAATCTTCATAGGAGGTGGAAGAATATGAAGTACGTTTGCCAAGTTTGCGGTTTTATTTATGATCCAGAGGTTGGCGATCCAGACAATGGTGTAGCACCAGGAACCCCCTTTGAAGAGCTACCAGAAGACTGGGTTTGCCCAGTTTGTGGTGCATCCAAAGACATGTTCGAACCTGCAGAGTAGTTTGTAGATCAAGTTTAATTTGAGGTAAAAGAGGCGAGCATCTGCTCGCCTCTTTGCATATTAAGAGCGCATATTGGGTATATATTAGTAGGCCTTAAAAAAGTCAACCTATTCAATTTAAAGGAGGTGCAAACGAAAATATGTTTGATGATATATTCCAACAGTTTTTCGGAAACGAGTTTTCAGATTTGTTTCCAGAGTTTTTTGAAAGGAGAAAAAGAGATATAACAGATTATCTATCATCTTCTTCTTTGTCCATCTTGCAGAATGCAGCAAACCTAGCAGGGGCTGCTGGTTATGATGAACTTACGCCTGAGCATTTGGCCTATGCTTTACTCCAATACGAGCCTTTGGCAAATGTACTTGTGGAACACGGCGTTAATGTCGAAAAGATAAAAGAAGAGCTAGAAGAAAGCCTAACCCCAAAGGGTGAGGCAGTTAGCGAGGTAACAGTTTCGCCGCAGCTTAAGTCGGTCCTAGAAAGAGCAGCAGATATGGCACGAAACACATTCCGTGGTGAGGCTACTCCGGAACAGCTCTTGTTTGCCATTCTAGAAGATGGAGGATATGCCGCAAGCATCTTAGAAAGAAACAACCTGAAGCTGAACAATTTAATGGATATTATCGAGGAGGAAAGTCGCACACGTCCTTCTGCAGGTGCTTCACCTTACCAAAGAGGAACACAGACAGCGACCACGGAACTAGAAAAGTTCGGAAGAGATCTTACAGAGCTAGCTAGACAAGGGAAACTAGATCCTATAGTAGGTCGAGACTCCGAAATACAAAGGGTTCTGGAAATTCTTTCCCGTCGTACTAAGAATAATCCCATTCTAATAGGTGATGCTGGTGTTGGTAAAACGGCCATTGTAGAAGGCATTGCCCAGAGAATTGCCTCTGGGGATGTACCTGATGCTTTAAAAGGTAAAAGAGTAATCCAATTGGATATCGGTTCTCTGGTGGCTGGTACTAAGTACCGTGGCGAATTCGAGGAAAGAATGCAGAAAATACTTGATGAGGTAATCAAGCAAAAGGACAAAATCATACTGTTCATAGATGAAATTCACACCATAATTGGCGCTGGCGGTGCAGAAGGCGCAGTAGATGCGTCGAATATGCTAAAACCTGCTTTGGCTCGCGGCGACCTACATGTCATAGGTGCAACAACCATAGATGAATATAGAAAGTACATTGAAAAGGACCCAGCTTTTGAAAGACGTTTCCAACCCGTGTATGTACCAGAGCCATCGTTAGAAGATACCATTGCCATACTAAAAGTTCTAAAAGACAAGCTTGAGGCGCACCATAAAGTAAAGATCACCGACAACGCGATAAAGGCTGCAGTTTATTTGTCTGATCGCTACATCTCAGACCGCCATCTACCTGACAAGGCTATTGATTTACTAGACGAAGCATGCGCAAAAGTACGGTTAAGAGCTTCAAGTGTTCCCAAAGAACTTAAAGAATTGGATCAAAAGATTGATGAATTGCAGAAGCAACTGAGGTCAGCTGTAGATGCTAATGAATTTGAAAAAGCTGCACAACTTCGAGACGAAATAGCCAAGCTCAAAGAGGAAAGAGAAGAGTTTGAAAAGAAGGTAAGGCACGCTTCCTCTAATGATCTTACAGTGACAGACCAAGAAGTAGCAGAGGTTGTGTCAGCGTGGACAGGAATTCCTGTAACCCAGCTAGAGGAAAGCGAAAAGGAAAAACTAGCTAAACTGGAAGAAATTCTTCATCGTAGGGTAGTGGGCCAAGATGAAGCCATTTCTGCTGTAGCTCAGGCAATTAGGCGCGCTAGGACGGGCTTGAAGGATCCAAAGAGACCCATTGGCAGTTTCATATTCTTGGGTCCGACGGGCGTTGGTAAGACAGAACTGGCCAAAGCTTTAGCTGAAGTACTTTTTGGCGATGAGTCGGCGCTAGTACGCTTTGACATGTCTGAATACATGGAGAAGCACACCGTAAGCAGACTCATAGGTTCTCCGCCTGGTTACGTGGGATATGAAGAGGGAGGGCAACTCACCGAAGCAGTTCGCAGGCGTCCTTACAGTGTCATCTTATTCGACGAAATCGAGAAGGCTCACCCCGATATTCACAATTTGTTGCTGCAAGTGTTAGATGATGGACGGCTCACCGACGCGAAGGGCCGTATCGTAGACTTTAAGAACACCATCATCATTATGACTAGCAACTTAGGAAGTCACATTCTAATGAATGCTGCTCAAGAGGGTAGGCCTTTTGAGGAAGCTGAAAAAGAAGTTATGGATCTGCTCAAGAGTTACTTCAGACCAGAATTCCTAAACAGGGTAGATGACATCGTGTTCTTCAAGCCGCTTACTATGGATGAAATAAAGGAGATCGCTAAGTTGCAGCTCTCATATGTGGCTCAGCGCCTTTCACAGCAACAGATATACGTGGAATTTACTGATGCCGCCATAGAAAACCTTGCTAAGGTAGGGTTTGATCCAGAACTTGGAGCTAGGCCTCTTCGGAGAGCAATACAGAAAGAAATTGAGAACAGAATAGCCGAAAAAATGGTTCTAGGAGAAGTTGCGCCAGGTGACCACATAAAGGTGGATTTCAAAGAGGGAAGTTTCACCGTTCAGAAAATTAGTAGCTAAGCTTTTTTCCCAGCTTGGACCAGCGTAATAAAGACTTGAACGCGGTTCAGGCTGGGAAATTCTTTTTTAATAACTATGTGGTATTATGAACAAAAGAGGTGGGAAGATGCTTGTAGATTTAAAAGAGTTTTCTATGGCTGAAATTCTTGGTATTGCTGAAAAATCCAGAGGTGACTTGGTTACTCTAAGAATGACAGATCCACATCTTTTCATGGTGTACGGCGACGGTCATGTTATCTACGCATCCTACCGAAAGCTCTTAGGAGAAGAGGCGTTTCTTTCCGCTTTGTTACTTGATGAGGGTGTTGTGGAAATAACACATTTGGCCCTAGACATAAGGATCAGGCCAAATATTACCTATGTTTACGACGAGTTGCTTCAAGAAGGTTCAAAAAGAGTGGAAGAATTCAGATCCATGATGGCACAGCTTGGGTCTTTGAAAGTTGTCCCTAAGGTCTGCAGACAGCTTAAAGTAGAGGAATTGTGCATAAATGCGTTACACTGGGGGATCATAGTTGGCGCGTTCAAAGGTTTAACTGTTTACTATCTTGCTGATGTTCTTCGGGTTTCAGAGTACGACTTAGCCAAGGCTGCACTAGATTTAGTGAATGTGGGCGCTATAACAATGTCTGAAGGGAGTCATGAACCTGTTGTTGAATCTGTCTTAGTTGAAAAAAGATCCTTAGGAAGCCAGCGACTTAGTGAAGTTAAAAAGCCAATACATCAGGTAAAGGAGGGGTTGGGGACAACTCTCCTAGTTGGCCAACCCCATGGGAGACTTAAGGAGATTGATTTCGCAGAGGAGAATGTTAAATCAGAATCTGCAAATAATCCTAAAGGTGTGCCTATAAAAACACCTGAGAACAAAAAAGCCACGCTCCATACGAAATTACCTGACTCAAATGGTATTGAAGTCACAGTGACTGTACTTCCATTCGGGGCCAGCCTAGGAACTAGTGATACCATTGATGACGGTTGTTTGGCTTTAAATGCCGACCTGTTTCAGATGATTCAACAGTCAGTAGGTGAGAACTCAACTCAGGCTTACATATTAAACCCCGAGAAAGAAGACATAGAACCTCTCTTGGTTAGATTAGTCCCAACTAAACAAGTTCTGTCAGCTGCATTGACAGTAGGTGCTTTTTTAAAGCTAGGAGCAAGAAACGGCCAAACTGTGAAGGTCTTGCCACTAACAACAAATTCTTCAAACAGTAAAGAGGAATAAAGTATGAAGGCATCTCTTTCCGAGTTTAGTATGGCTGAACTCATGGGATTAGCGAGAAGAGCCAAAGACAAAGTTGTTGCTCTAAAAATGGAAGATCCATTTGTGAGGATAATTTTCGAAGCGGGAGAGCCTGTTTTTGCTGTCTACAGAGGTCTAAAGGGTAGGGAAGCCTTTTTGGCGTCAATGTTTGTTGAAGATGGTGAAGTAGAAATAACTCCCATAGTAACTCAGGCTAAGATTAGAAGCAATTTGGATGCGTCTTTTGACCAGCTGCTAAGTGAATTCGCTTCTGAACAAGAAGTTTACGCGGAGGCTCGTTCTTTGATCGATAATCTAGATAACACAGTTGGCGCCACCCTTGCGATAGAAAAGGATGAGACGATACGCGTGGGTCAAAAAGAATGGAGTGTCCTCATTTCACTGTTAAAGGGACTAACTCTTAAAGAAGCTGCTGTAGATTCTGGCACTGCTGAATACATAGTTGTTGAAACGGTCTCGAACTTCCTTAGACTAGGCCTATTGTCGGTGAATACTTTTAAGCAAACTGAAGATGAGCAGGCGTTTACGCAGGAAATTGCTAACCAATCTTCGCAAATCGATTCGTCAGTAGCTACGCTAGATGCAGATGTTGATGCCATGAGTTGTGATGTATTAGAAAACAATGTGGAATTTACTGATACCCAGACTTTTCAGGCTGAATCTAACATTAAAGAAGGTATAGTAGAGGACCGGCACCACAGCGCTCAGCTAGTAGAGGATTTCGAACTAAAGGTTACGATGCTTCCTATTATAAGCGACTTCCTAGATAACCCCGAGATTGATGACGAAACTATAGTAATTAACGAAGCACTGTTTCAAGATCTTGTAGCACGATGTGGTCGAAGTTTTGGCCGCTGTATGGTTAGCAATTTGAAGGACGAGCACACTGACCCCTTGATAATGAAGATATATGTCCATAGTGCTGTAGAGGAAACTGCTATAAGCACTGCGGCGCTTTTCAGACTGAAAGTGTGGAGTGGCTCAGCCGTGAGGGTAAAGCCACTATTTGAGGAAATTGGTTAACCATCATGCGTATTTTTCGTTCATTTATCGCTTCCGATAATGTGCATTATGTTTCAAAAAAGAGGGCCTGGAGTCCCGCTTTGAGCTCCAAGCCCTCTTTGCCGCTAGTTTTTCGCTCTCTTATTTCTGAAGCTCTTCGAGCGCCTGCTGAAGCTTTTCTTTCATTTCATTAGCGTCAACGTAGTTCTTTATGAGAACAAGTTTTTCTTTTGAGCTAGAAAAAGAACTTGCAAATTCGGGTGAAGTCACTACAATGTCCGCACTTTGAGATTTGGCACTGCTTACGTCTGAAACATTAACAATGGCGCTGATACCAAGTTCCTTTAAGACCTTTTCAATTGTCATTTTTAGAACAACACCAGAACCCAAACCCATACCACATACAGCCAGTATTGATAGTTTCTTACCTTGGTTTAAAGACATTAAGAATTCCTCCTATGCTACTGATTTCCTCGCGCGGACAGAAACAATACTAGCAATAGCCAGAAGTACCACGCTTACTAAGATTATACCTAAGTAAGCCCCGGTAGTGCCTAATCTTGATATGCTTCCGCCTAGAATACCAGCCCAGCAAAAATCACTATCTCCAAAGGTTGTATTGGCTAACCCAAGGTTACCCATGAATGACAGCAGCAAGGCTGGTAAGAACGTTATCAAAAGCCCGTTCACGAAAGATCCCACAACAGCACCTGTTAGTCCTCCTGTAGAGTTGCCATAAACCCCTGCTGTACCACCGTCAAAAAAGTGTGGAATCATGCCTGGGATAATCAATGCTAGTCCCAAGGGGCCCACCAAAAACATACCCACAATTCCACCTATGACACTGAATATGAACCCAATAACTACAGCATTCGGAGCATAAGGAAATACCGTGGGACAGTCAAGTGCAGGTACCGCGTTTGGAATTAAACTCTGAGCAATACCTTGGAAAGCTGGTACCAATTCAGCGAGTATCATCCTTACACCATAGATAATGATACCTATGGCAGCTCCAAATGTTAGGCCTTGCATAATTGCATACATAATGTAATTTCCACCCTCGGCGAACTCCTCAAGTACGGCTGGTCCCGCCATTAACGCAAGAAATACGTAAATTATTATCATGACCACGCTAGTAATAACCAAGGGTTCCTTTAAGAAAGAGAGGTTCTCTGGCACCTTTATGTCTTCTGTGGACCGACTCCCCTTCCCCACTAAGCCGCCTATGAGTGCGGAAACTAGATATCCTAGTGAGTTGTAGTGACCTAAAGCAAAACCAGCATCATTAGTGAGTTTCTTAGTAAACGGATGCAACAGAGCTGGCATAACGGTGGCTATGGTACCTTGAAGAATGGCTCCCAAGATGATCAAATTTGCCCCTTTTATACCTGCGCTGCCAATAACCACAGCTAAAACTGTAGCCATGTAAAGCAAATGATGCCCTGTTAAGAAAACAAATTTAGCAGGCGTAATCAAAGCAAATATAAGGTTCACAACGAAACCAAGTGCCATTATGGCAGCCACTTCTGTGGCAAAGTCCTTAAGTGCAAGCGCTACAATTGCTTCGTTTGTGGGAATTACACCGTGAAGGTTGAACGCCTCCTTTACCATAACTTCCAATGGGCCCAATGTGGAAATGACCACGCTGGCTCCAGCAGACAGAATGAGAAAACCCAAAATGGTCTTTACCGTGCCACTAAGTACATCACTAAAGGATTTTCTCAAAGCCACAAGCCCGACAAAGGACATCAAACCTACTAATAATGCAGGTTTGCTGAGAATCTCGTTGACAATAAAGTTTAAAACAGACATTAACTGACCTCCTCCTCATATCTATTCCAGCAAGAACTGGTTAAGAACATTATACACTGAAGCTTATCTTTCCTTAAGTGACAGTTTTCCGTATTTTGACTGTTTCTATTGTGCAAAGATAATTATGCCTGCTTTCTTCAACTTTGTGCTATCATTTTCCATAGGAGGTGATACTGAATCATGGAGATTTCTGAGCAGGTACTATTATCTTTGTACAGAACCATGTATAAGATTCGGTACTACGAAGAAACACTGGGTAAGATTTACTACGAAGGCAAATCCCCCATTTTCGACATTTCTGCAGGACCCATTCCAGGTGAGTTGCACCTTTCTAGCGGTCAAGAATCCTCCGCTGTGGGTGTCTGTGCTCATTTGAAGCCGGAAGATGCAGTGGTAGGGACCCACCGTATCCACCACTTCGCCATTGCAAAAGGCGTGGATCTTAGAGCCATGACCGCCGAAATCTTTGGAAAACGCACGGGGCTGTCTGCTGGCAAAGGTGGACATATGCACCTGTTTGACCCAAAGGTGAATTTTAGCTGTAGCGGTATTGTGGGCGCAAGTTTTCCTCAAGCGGTAGGTGTAGGCATTGCTGCCAAACAGCAAGGAGCTGACTATATTGCTGTGGCAGTTGGTGGAGAAGGTGCTGCAAATCAAGGTACGTTCCATGAATCCCTAAACTTAGCAGCGCTCTGGAAGCTACCTGTGATCTTCGTAATCGAAGACAACTCTTGGGCTATATCAGTACCAAAGGATAAATCTACGTCCCTTTCAAGAAACAGTGAAAGAGCTAAAGCGTATGGCATTCCTGGGGTGTATGTGGATGGTAAAGACGTCGTTGCTGTGTACGAGGTAGCCAAGGAAGCAGTCGACAGGGCTAGAAATGGCGAAGGGCCCAGTCTCATTGAAATAAAAGTTTATAGGCTAAGGGGACACTTTGAAGGTGACGCACAGATTTACAGATCAAAAGAAGACTTAGAAAAAGCCATGAATAATGACCCGGTGAAGTATTTGGAAAAACAATTACTTGATAGAAATTTAGTTAGTGAAGAAGAACTGCAGAATCTGCAAAAAGCTATAATGGCTGAGATAGATGAAATTATCGAGTACGCGAGACAAAGCGAGTACCCCGAGGAGCATGAAGCTCTTGAAAATGTTTTCATAGGGGGTGAGTAGAATGGCAAGAAAGCTACCCATGTACATGGCTATAGCGGAAGCAATTGCGCAGGAAATGGAGCGCGACAGCTCAGTATTTGTTATGGGTGAAGACATTGGAGCATATGGTGGCATATTCGGAGCCACCACCGGACTTCTTGATAAGTTCGGCCCCGACCGAGTAAAGGATACGCCTATAAGTGAATCTGCCTTCATAGGAGGAGCTTTAGGTGCTGCTTCAAAGGGAATGAGGCCAGTTGTAGAGCTTATGTTTGTGGACTTCTTTGGTGTCGCTATGGATCAAATATACAACCACATCGCCAAAGTCACCTACATGTCCAATGGAAATGTAAAGGTTCCAGTGGTAATTATGACTGCCATAGGAGCTGGATATAGCGATGCTGCACAACATTCTCAAACCTTGTATGGTATTTTTGCACATGTACCCGGACTAAAGGTGGTTGTTCCGTCCAACTCTTATGATGCAAAAGGTCTTATGATATCAGCTATAAGGGACGATAACCCAGTCATGTATTTCTTCCACAAAGGACTCCAAGGGCTCGGTTGGATGCCTTCACCTGAGGAGGCAGCTGTAGAAGTTCCAGAAGAACCTTATACTATTCCCTTTGGGCAAGCTAAGATCGTCCGTGAAGGTGGCGACATTACCATAGTTACCGCGTCTAGGATGGTATATGAAGCACTGTGGGCTGCACAGGAACTGGACAAAGAAGGAATAAGCGTTGAAATTATTGATCTTCGAACACTTGTGCCCCTTGACAAGCAAACCATTCTGAACTCCGTTGCAAAAACTGGCAGGCTCCTAGTTGTAGATGAGGATTATCTAAGCTATGGATTAACTGGAGAAATAATCGCGGTGGTAGCTGAAAGTGGTTTAGCTAGCCTTAAAGTGCCTCCAAGAAGAATAGCTGTACCTGATGTGCCACTACCCTACAGCAGACCTCTGGAAAAGTTCGTGTTGCCATCTAAAGACAAGATTGTCAAACTTGTAAAAGAAATGTGTGAGGAGAGTTAATATGGTGGAAATAAAAGTACCTGTCATTAGTACCGAAGGCAAAGTAGGTTACGTAGTTAGGTGGTATAAGAATGATGGTGATGAAGTAAAAGAGGGTGAAGAAATAGCCGAGGTTATGATTGAAAAAACCACGCTGCACATACAGGCTCCTCTATCGGGAAAATTGAAAATCGTTAAGAATCCAAACGAGGAAGTCCGCGAAGGAGAAATCATCGGATACATAGAATAGCACCCTACAGGAAACAAAGCAAAGCAGGAGACGGGACCTTCAATACACCAAAGTCCCCTCTCCTGCTAACCTAGGAACATGACGTCCTTTGGTGCTAAAGTATGAACGAACTCACAAATGATTGCTTCTTTGACCATGTTTAATGTGACGTTCGGTGCATATTCTGACAAATTCGCTACTTGAGATCTTTTGCTTTTGACGAAATCGTGTTGATCCTCGGGATATGTCTCTTCCCATCTCAGGCACTCTTTAAGCGCCTGCAAATCAGAATTCACAAGCAATGTCGAGTGATAGAAAAACTTATGTGCCGTAATCGCTGTGCTAGAGCCTGATATTTTTCTACCTTCTATGAAAATGCTGGCACGGTCGTCAACCACCACGGGAGCTTTAGTCAGTTTCCTAACTGTTTCTGCCAATATGTTAGCTATGGCTTTTGCTTCGTCCAGGACGTAATGAGAAAAAACAATGTTGTCTTTCTCCTTACATAAGGTGATGTTAAGATTCCCTAAGTCTTGGTACACCGTTCCACCGCCGGTAAACCTGCGAATAACCGGTATTTTTCTTGCATGCACGTAGTCCAGGTTAACTTCATAATCGGGATTCTGGAATCTGCCCACAACTACGCAACATTCGTTTTGCCATAGCATCAATACCACATCACCATGTAGTTCGAGCTCTAAAAGGTTTTTCTCAACAGATAAATTCTCCAAAGGGTCAGTTCTATCGTTTCTTAGTATTCTGAGGGTGTTCATTGCTCAAAGTTAGTTTTTAAACAAGCCTTCCTCTACGCCTAACTCCAAGGCTTTTGGGACATTCACTGTCAAAGGGCCTTGGCAGGAAAGCTCTATGGCAAACTCTGTTGGGCGAAAGACTTCAATTTCTCTTTCACCATCCAAAGCTACAGTCCCGTCACGCAAAACGAAAGTGAAAGGTTTGTTTTCTTCGAAATGGCCGTACTCCCCTACTTGCACGCGTTCAATCTTCCCTGGAGCCATGGGAAACAATATTGACTCTCCAGATGAGTCTAATATGGCGTAAGAACCGTACGGGTCGTACTGGTTAGATGGACAGAGAAAGCCCAAAAGCGAAGAAAAACCAACGTTCTCAGGTCGGGCTCTGGAGCAAAATACCGCGCTTATGGATTTTGGATCCCAAACAGCTCTGGAACCTACAAAACGTTCCTTCGTGAAAGCTATATCTATCAAAGCTATATCCTCATTGCCGTCCCATGAAATTTTGAGGAATTTTTCTTGATTGGTGACCTGCTTTTGATCTATTATTTCTGAGGTCATAGTCCAAGCAGCGAGAGCAGCAATAGTTGCTTCGACCATAGAAGGAAAGACATTATTGGTTCCCGTTGATATGCTAACAATTGGGGTGGAATCCTTTGGATTAAGCCCTTTGATCGCTGCTCTGTTTGTTCCATCTCCGCCTATTACCACGATGGCGTCCACGTTTCCTTGCATTAGTGAAGCCGCCATTAATGTATCTTTGTCTGTAAAAAGTGGTTTCATGTCAAGCTGCTCAAGATTAACTCTTAAGTTTCTAATACGTTCTGCTGCTCTGTAAACAATGTTGTAGGAATCTGGCATGAACAGCACAGAACTTAGCCCCATCGTGTTCCAAGTGGCTAGAAGCCTCTCCACAATGTTGACTTTTTCCTCGTTATCAAAGACAGAAGCGTGAGCTACTAGTCTCCTTATGTCTCTACCTGACTGGGGATTGGCAATGATGCCAATAGAGTGTTTCTTCATAGTGGCTAAAAACTCCTTTCAACCTTAAGAACTGATGCCGCTCTTCGCGAATCTTGGCTACTCAAGTGCACTCGCATTCTCAAAATATTCTTTAACTTTTTGTAGAAAACGAGCTCCTGGAGCGCCATCTACAACTCGGTGATCAACGCTCAAAGAAAGTGTCATGCTTTTTGCTAAGCGTGGTTCATTGTTTTCAAGTACCACAACATCCTTGATTCTGTTTATACCGAGAATAGCCACCTGCGGTGGGTTAATTACTGGTGTGAAGGAATCCACTCCCAGCATACCCAAGTTTGTTATTGTAAATGTTCCACCCACAAAATCCTTTTCTTTTAGCTGGCCTGCTCTTGCTCGTGAAACCACATCCTCGTATTCCGTTACTAGGTCTGCAACGCTTTTCTTGTCAACATCTCTTATTACAGGTGTAACCAACCCATAGGGAGCATCCACTGCTACACAGATGTTTACGGAATCATACACCTTTATCACATTGTCTTCCAAAGTAGCATTTAAATTTGGACAATCCTTTAGTGCAAAAGCAACTAGTTTTAGCATTATTACAGTCAAGCTCGGGTTACCCTGTGTTTTCTCTTTTAGAACAAGCAAATTAGTAGGATCGATATCCATGTTAATTGTCACGTGCACGGCATTCCTATAGCTTTCTGATAGCCGCTCAGCTATAACTTTTCTAAAACCTAGTACTTTCTCCTCTTTCTGAATTCTCGGATAAAAGTGCTCGACAATATACGCTTGAAGCACTTCTAAGCTTACCTCTCCCTTCTCAACCTGAAGCTGCTCTAGATCGATGTCGTATTGATCTGCTATTGCTTTTAAGTCAACCACAAAGCACCCCTCCCAATTTATGGACAACTCAGATGCCGTCCATTGTAAGTGTATGGATATTATAACACTTAAACGAAAGAAAAATACAATAGTTAAAAATTATATTGTTGGCCTTTTCTCTGTCTTCTGTGGCCTTACCGATCTACCTCTATATAGCGTTTTGAATAACTTTGAGAATTGTATGAGATCAGCGTCGGTACCTTTAAGTCCGTTAAGACCATTGCGAGCTACCTTAAAAGAAATAGCGTTGTTCTTATTACCGTCCTTGAGTAGGCTCTGACCATCAACGGTTAAAGGAGCCTTAACTACTGATATTACTAAAGCAATAGTTGGTAGAAAGAACCAGATCCAGAGAATGGATGTCACATGTAAAAAGTAAAAGGGCACCCAGCCCACAAGACTTATAAGCCACATCCACAAACTCAAATTGTTGAGCAAATTCTCAATATCCCACCTAATGTAAGGTTCGCTGCTTTTTATAACCCAAAGGAAGAATTTTTCACGCAAAGAAAATGCGAAGTCTGCTAAATCAGTAACATTTGCTGATGAACCGATGACATCAAACACTGGATGTCCAATAATCTCATTGCTCTTTCTAACCAGACACAACTGGTTGTCCTCATGCTCTAGTGAGAAGGTACCGTTCTCCAAGAGGAATAACATGTCTGCAAGTATTAAATCTTCATTCTCTTTTCTGCTTCTAACGAAGGCATATAATGACGGCCAATAGTTCATAATCATATTATAGTAGACACGATACCAAACGATAAGAAAGTGCAGGTTCAAAACGTTATGGTTTACACAGGTATACATCTCAACATAAGCGATGGGACAGACGCAATCCTAAAGCAAATAGACGAGCTGCAAATAGATTCGTTCCAGATTTTTCTGGAAAGTCCACTGTCATGGACTCCTATGAAAGGACTTTACCGCTTTGAGAGTCTCATAGAGAGGGCAAGGAACGATTTTGGCGTGAAGACTGTGTTTGTGCATTCACCTTATCTAGTACACTTAGCAAGTCCTAGGGGGTCTGTCAGGACAAAGTCATGGAAAAAACTTAAAGAAGATCTTTCATTGGCATCAGACCTTGGTATAGATGGTTACGTAGCTCACCTGGATATGCAACACCCAGAACAAGAGCTTGTTTTCCTTGAAGAATACTCGCGATACCTCTCGATGATATCATCCAATATTCCACTTCTCTTGGAAAACGTTGCAGCGGCAAAGTTTGTTGGCGCGGATCCTTATTTCGTTTTGGATGTAGCTCGTCAGGCATCTACCTCATATCCTGCCGCCATATGTCTAGATACTGCACATCTAGCTGCAGCTGGGTTTGACATTTTGCAGATTCTCGAAGACAAGCGATTCGAGGAGTTAGCTCTCCGCATCCGAGTAGTACATTTGAACGATTTGAAAACGCCTATTGGTTCATCTAGGGATGTACATGAAAACTTGGGCGAAGGCTCCATTGGATACGGCCCGTTAAAGAAAATGGTGAGGGCTCAGAACAACGGCACATCGATAATACTAGAAACACCCCAGGACAAACCCGATAACAATAGAAAAAACGTTGCGGTTTTAAAAAAGATGTTGGTCGAATAAGAAAAGGGTCCAAGCCCCCAAGGAAGCTTGGACCCTTGTAAAATTAAATGTTTATGCTTAACCTTCACCTTTTTCAAAAATGACACCGTCAGCCTTAGGCGGTTTTGTCTTTCCCAAGAACCCGGCCAGAACAATAAGAGCAAGGACATACGGGAAAGCCTTAATCAGTATGGGGGATATGCCACTCAGCAGAGGTATCTGGTTTTGGAAGTACGTGAGCGTTTCAGCATATCCAAACAACATAGCCGCTAACACAGCATACAGTGGATTGTAGTTACCAAAGATCATTGCTGCCAACGCTAAGAAACCACGCCCTGCAGTCATGGCATCGATCCACTGATGTGGATAAAGCGTTGCAGCAGCAAGGCCAGCGAAAATGCCAGACAAAATGACACCAGCATACTTGTATCCATAGACATTCACTCCAAGGGAATCTGCCGCCCAAGGATTCTGCCCACAGCTGCGAAGACGCAAACCAAAACGCGTCCTATTAAGCAACCATACGGTAAATATGGCCAAAGGTATGAAAAAATAAGCAATTACGTTTATTCGCAGAAATGTGGGGGGTGTATAAGGATTGACAGCACTCTGGGTTTCCATGCCGAAGACTTGCATGCTAAGGAATCTTGTAAGTCCTGATGCCAATATGTTTAATGCAGTGCCGCTTACAACATGGTCAACCTTGAAGGTTATAGTGGCCAATCCATGAATCAGTGATATGAGGACAGCTCCTACGATTGCAAACAGTAGTCCGGCTATCCAGCTCTTAAAAAGCGTTGCTCCCCAGACGAAGAAGAAAGTACCGGTGAGCATCATACCTTCTACTGCAATGTTCACTACACCGCCAGTTTCAGAGTAAACCGCACCTAAAGCACCATATGCCATGGGTGCGCTTAACTGTAAGCCCCTCAACAAGAAATACCAAAAGTCGAACATGCTAACCAACCTCTCTTCTTCTTAAAGTGCGTGCGTAACGCCTGAGAATTTGGTCAATAACTACCACGGAGAGTATCATAAGCCCTGAAATAATGCCAATTAGAGAATTAGGAACTTTAGTGTACATTTGAAGTCCATACCCGGCACGACTCAGGAAAGAGAAAAGCAAACCTGAGAGGATGACACCAAGAGGATTGTTTCTAGCTAGGAGTGCTACCGCAAGCCCTGTAAAACCAAGCCCTCTGGTTATATTCGGAGTGAAAAATTTCGATATGTAGGCTACTTCCTGTAAGCCAACTAGACCACCGATGGCCCCTGATATGAGCATGGTTACAAGGAGTGTTTTCTTTACATCTACGCCCGCGTAAACAGAAGCTGATATGTTTTGTCCCACCCAGCGTACTCTAAGTCCAAAAGATGTCTTAAACAGCACAAACCACATAAGGAGTACTACAATAAGGGCTATTAGCCAGCTTAAGTCCACCGCAACATAATGCGGAAATTCAAAGCCGAAAAGACCAGTAATACTGTTTATGACGTTGTGCAAAGATGGAAACACTGCAGTGGGTTTTAGGTAAGGCGTACGCAAATTGAAAGACTGCGCTTCACCCCTAACTCCGTTAAAAGGGCCATCTACTAGGTACAAAATGACTGCAGAGGCTATTTGGTTCATCATAATAGTGCTTATGACTTCGTGCACGCCTTTGTACACCTTTAGCAGAGCGGGAATCAGGATCCATATCATACCGCCGAGCATTCCAGCCAGAATAACCACCGGAATATGAATGTACGTAGGGAGATCTAGATAAGCTCCAGCCACCCCCGCACAAAGAGCCCCAAATAGGTACTGGCCCTCTACACCTATGTTGAAGACCCCCGCCTGAAAAGCGATGGCGTTCGCTTCACCAGCTATTATTAGCGGTATGGATTGAGAAACAATATAAGCTATGCCAGCTTGACTGAAAGAAAAGGTCAAGATGGCACTTAAAGCCTTAATCGGACTTTCACCTATGAACTGAACTGTTACCATCATTACTACCATGGCAAACAAAAAGCCTAAGACTGGAGCCGAACCTTCAATAAGTCTGTATTTCCACTCCATACTTTTGGGTTGCGCTTTTACCTGTTCTTGTGTCATTCTTCCTTCACTCCCAGCATATACAGTCCAATGATTTCCGGTGTCGCTTCTTCTCTCCTGAACTCTTTTATTATCTTTCCTCTGTAAAGAACTCCAATACGATCAGACAAAGCCAAGATCTCTTCAAGGTCCGCGGATATAAGCAGAATGGCTTTCCCTCTGACTTTTTCATCTATGAGTTGCTTGTATATGAATTCGGTGGCCCCTACGTCTACGCCTCTGGTGGGGTAAGCAGCCAGCAAAAGGGTTGGATCAAAGCTTATTTCACGTCCCACAACAAATTTCTGCTGATTTCCGCCACTTAAAGCACTGGCAGGCACTTCCACAGAAGGAGTTCTGACGTCGAAATTCTTTACTACGGTGCTTGCAGTAGACCTCATTGCCTTGTAATCAAGAATACCCCTTTTTTGAAATTCCTGTCGCCAATGCCACCCAACCACCACATTTATGTACAAAGGCATATCAATGAATAAACCTTGTGCCTGTCGGTCTGCTGGGATGTGACCCACGCCAAGTTGTCTGCGTCCCAAAGGAGGGATTCTATTGACTAACTTATCGGTAATACGTATTTCACCAGCTGACGGGTAAATCTCACCTGAGACTATTTTAAGAAGCTCTTCTTGCCCATTGCCTTCAACGCCAGCTACCCCGTAAATCTCACCAGCATGAACAGAAAAGCTGATCCCATCAAGTTTCTTGACACCGTTTTCTTCATAAACAACATCTTTAAGCACCAAACAATCTTCGCCAACTTCAACCCGAGGGTTTTCTACCTCCAGCACCACTGGTTTGCCCACCATCATCTCGGCGATTTTTTCCTTGCTAGCTTCCTCAATGGGCATTTCACCCACTACTCTGCCCCTTCTAATAACAGTGATTCTGTCAGCTATTTCTAAAACTTCGTTTAGTTTATGAGAAATAAATATTATGCCCCGTCCCTGTTCTTTAAGAGCCTTAAGCGTTTTAAACAGCTCTGTTGTTTCCTGTGGAGTTAACACAGCTGTTGGTTCATCAAGAACCAGAGTTTCTGCACCTCGGTACAGCAGTTTAAGTATTTCAACACGCTGCTGTAGTCCCACTGGCAAATCCTCAACATAGGCATCAAGATCCACAGGCATAGCGTTCTTTTGCATAATGTTTTCGATCTTCTGTCGCGCCGATTTTGTGTCTAAAACCGCATTCTTTACAGGTTCACTGCCCAAGATGATGTTTTCAAGAACTGTTAAACCCGGCACCAGCATAAAGTGCTGGTGCACCATACCTATGCCAAGTGCCACTGCTACTGATGGATTCGTAATTCTTACAGGGTTCCCTCTTACCAAAATCTCACCTTTGTCTGCACGGTATTCCCCATAAAGAATTTTCATAAGCGTGGTCTTACCAGCTCCGTTTTCACCAACTAATGCATGAATTTCCCCTTCGTAGAGCGTCAGATGAATGTCATCGTTAGCCACAACGCCTGGAAAAGCCTTTGTTATACCCTTCAATTCTATCAGAGGAATCCGTTCTTTGACTGTGTCAACCTTGCTCATCTTTATCACCCATTTCTTACGTTTTGAGCAGATAAGCCAAATGAATACGAACCAGCTTCAAAGACTTTTACGAGCTCGCGCGTAACTAGGAACGTGGTACAACACTCACTACAAAATGATTGCAGAAACAACAACTACATCACCTCTGCTTATAACTTACTTGACATTCCGCTTTTTCATTATAACATTGAGAAAAAACAAAAAGGGCTACCCGCACGGTAGCCCTTAAATCTTAATTGTGAGAAATGCTAATACTTAGGGTAATTGGAACGTTTGTAGTTCTTCGTTGTTGGTTGGAACAACAATCTCGCCATTTATGATCTTCTGTTTAAGTTCATCTACTTGGGGCATAACATCCTCAATAAGAGATCTATTGTAGTCGTTAACCGCATATCCGACGCCTTCTACGTCTAATCCAAAATCTCTATATCCACCCTTCCACTGGCCTTCCATGAACTCTTTTCCAGTAAGATACACAGATGTATCGACCCTCTTCAGCATGGAGGTCAGAATACGGTCACCAATAGCCTGCTGTTCGGGATCGTCGCTGCTCTTATAAACCAAGCCTTGGTCACTATCTACGCCAATGGCCCACACATCTTTACCATTCTTGTAGGCATCATAAACTGCTTGGAACACACCAGCACCTGACGCACCAGAAGCGTGGTAAATAATGTCTGCGCCCTGATTAAGGAACGTTGAAGCTATTTCTGTCCCTCTAGCGGGGTCTTTAAAGGCGTCCCCAGTAGTACCTATGTACTGGGAGAGAATGCTTCCAGCTTGTCTCAGATTAGGATTGACGTACATGGCTCCTGCCTTATAACCAACCTCGAACTGCTCAATTAGTGTACTCTGCATACCACCCACGAAACCTACTTTGTTTGTATTGGTCTTGAGGCCTGCAATAGCCCCTACTAGGAATGAGCCTTCATTCTGCTTAAAGTTCAAGCAGACGATATTGCTCTGCTCATTAAGCCCCTCAATGCTACCGTCTACAATGGCAAACTTTGTGTCTGGGAAGTCTTTTGCAACATTGATCATGGGGTCAGTGAACATGAAACCGATACCAAAGATAAGATCATAACCCTCTTCAGCTAAAGTACGAAGAAGCTGTTCTCTGTCTTGGCCACCCTCTTTAGGTTCCAAGTACTTAAGCTCCACCTCGGTCCCGTAGTTAACATTGTCTGGGTCGTCTTTGATGTAACCTTTGAACTCTTCTGCCAAACGAACTAGCCCGTTATAAGCAGAATCGTTAAAAGAGTGATCTCCTCTTCCACCGATATCAAACACAAGACCGATCTTGTACTTCGGTTCCGTAGTACTTGGCTGTGAAGGCTGTGAACAACCGCTCAAAACCAGTGAGACAGCTAATAGAGCGACTAAAATACCAACTGTAAACTTTTTCACCTCTGCTCCTCCCCTTTCGTCATTTTTAGCGGAAGTTTCCCTTCCGCTTCCGTAATATTATACTACGTTTAAGTGAGTGTCAATTGTTGCCATAACAAACTTTTAAACACGCTTTCTTCAATGCTGGCGTAAAATATGGTGGACTAGTCTGCATATAAAGGAGGTACTAATGTGGATAACATAAAGCGACTTGGCGTTTTAACCGGTGGAGGCGACGCACCTGGACTAAATCCAGCTATTCGGGGAGTTTTCTACAAAGCTGTGGAATTGGGATATGAGGTCATAGGTATTAAGGATGGTTGGAAAGGCCTTTTAGAAAAAGAAACCATAGTGCTATCCAAAGCTGATGTAGACAGTGCTCTTACAAAGGGTGGTACTATTCTGGGCTCAAGCCGTACCAATCCTTACAAAAGAGAAGGCGGGAAAGAAATTGCCTATGAAAACTTCAAAGAACTTGGGCTCAGTGGTCTTATTGCCATAGGTGGCGAAGATACCTTAGGCGTTGCTGGGCAGCTTGTCAGAGATTACCAACTACCCATAAACGGAGTGCCAAAGACGATTGATTTTGACGTTCCCGAAACTGATTTTACGTTAGGTTTCTTTACAGCTCTGGAAGTTACCACGGACATACTTGAAAGGCTGCAAGACACCGCTAAGAGCCACCATCGTGTCATGGTATTAGAAGTTATGGGACGTCACGCAGGATGGCTGGGTCTTTTTACTGCCGTAGCTGGCGGCGCCGATTACGTGTTAGTTCCTGAAAAGAAAGCTGACATAGAAGAGCTTATTGCGAAGACAAAAAGAGCTCTCTCTGACAAAGGGTTCGCTGTAGTAGTGGTATCAGAGGGGGCTGTTTTAGACGAAAGCATGCTCAAAGACAGACCTGTTGATGAATTTGGCCATGTTCAACTGGGTGGCATGGGAGAAGTGGTTGCGCAGTTCTTAGAAAAAAGCTTGAATACGGAAGTGAAATGCGTTATTCTAGGCCATGCTCAAAGAGGTGGTAAACCTTCTGTGATAGACAGAATACTTCCACAACTTCAAGCGCTTAAAGCGGTGGAATGGTTAGACAAGGGACAGACTGGTGTCTTAGCTGCATACAAAGAAGGTACCATTAAGCCGGTTGATCTTACACTGGTTGTGGGGAAAAACAGGCCTCTTCCTGAGTCTTTAATAGACGATTTTGGAGTCTTTTTCAAAGGATAAATCATGAAAAGAATCGGCATACTAACGTCCGGGGGTGATTCCCCCGGAATGAATGCAGCTATTTGTGGAGCTGTCATAGCCGCCGAACAGAGAAATATTGAAGTCATAGGTGTGCGCAATGGTTTTGATGGGCTTCTGGAGGAGCAATTTTTGCCCTTAAGTTCCAGCCGAGTCAGAGGAATAAACTCTCTCGGCGGGACTATTCTTGGGACGTCTCGGAGTGATAGATTCCTGCTTCCTGAATGGAGACGGCGAGTGCCAGATACGCTTTCCTCTACTGGCATCGACGGGCTCATAGTAATTGGGGGAAATGGGTCCTTGCGAGGTGCAATGGCTTTAGAGGAAGCAGGCATCCCCACTGTGGGAATCCCAGGGACTATTGATAATGATTTGGGAGGCACTGACTTCACACTGGGATTCATAACAGCCGCTGAAACAGCGGTAAAAGCAGTTCGTCGGCTAACTGATGTGGCGTTGTCTGAAAGGGGAATTTTCTTTGTTGAAGTTATGGGACGAAATTCTGGTTATATAGCCATGTTTGTAGGTCTGGCAACCGGAGCTGATTTTGTCAATATACCGGAAGCCCCAGCAACATCTGAGGAAATCTATACAAAGATAAGCCAAGCCGAAGGTAGTGCCATCGTCATATGGGCTGAAGGCTGCGGAGATCCATCACCGCTTGCGGAGTGGCTAAGAGAAGAATTGAATAGAGACATAGAGATTTCTCGCATTGGTCATTTGCAGAGGGGTGGTACTCCGGCAACCTTAGATTCTTTCCTAGGTTTTACCATGGGAGCAGCTGCGCTTTATACCATATCTGAAGGACGCCACTCTATTATGATAGGGACTAGAAATCTACAGCCTGTTGAAGTACCTTATGAAGTGGCAATTGAGCCAAACCCACTTCCTCCCTACCTTCAGTCCATGCTACTACCGCTTTTAAACTCACGTTGACGTTTTGCTTCATACAAGGCAATACTAAGGGCAACGTGAACATTAAGGCTCTCGAAGTCAGTTGGTATGTTGCCAAAATGGTCACATAGTGTTCTCACGGTTGTACGGATACCTTTATCTTCAGACCCAACGACTAATGCAACTTTTCCTGTTAAATCCAAATGATAAACTTTTGTTCCATGGTGTGCTTCCAGTCCTACTACTGAGAAACCGTTCTCTTTAAGCCTCGGGATAGCCTGTTTAATGTTTAATCGCCATACGCGTGCCCTTAAAGCTGCTCCACGGGAAATCTCAACAACCTTCGGCGTTACTGACCCAGTGTTGTGAAGATCAAGGATTATATTGGGAGATGAAAGTGCCACCGACGCCCGAAAAATGGCCCCCAGATTTGTGCTGTCTGTTACCCCATCCACAATCACAACCATGTTTCCTATTTCAGGCAGTTCTTCCCATCCTAAGTAGTCAATTTCCGAAGGGAGAAAACCGACCCATTCTTTTTCAGGAAAGAATTCCTTAGGAACAGCTACTAAAGGAATTGGTCTGTTCTTCTCTAGTCTATCCACTAGCTGCTTAACCTTTGACATTTTGTCTACTCGTACCCAGATTTTTTCAACCTTGCCAGATCTGAGTGCTTCTTCCAAAGGACTAAAACCGTATGTAAGCTCTTTCTTTAGACTCATCACATTACTCCCTTATCCATCGGGTACCTTCTTTGGTATCCTCCAACACTATGCCGTGTCTTAGGAGCATATCCCTTATGGCGTCTGCCTCGGAAAACTTCTTTTGCTTTCTAAAGTCATTTCTCAACTCAACCATATCTTGAATCAAAGATTCATCTACCTTTCCGTTTTTAGTTAATCGCAGTCCAAATACGGTTCTTAAGCCATGGGTAAGGAATTGTTTGACTATGGAAGCTTCGCTGGTGTTTAGGTCTTCCACTCTTAGCTGAGCAATCAGCTTGTGCACCTCAGCCAATGCCGCAGATGAGTTCAAATCATCTTCAAGTGCGCTATGAAAAGTTTCTTTTGCACTTGCTACGAGGCTAACTACTTGAGTTCGAGCTTCCCCATCTCTACTCACCCAATCAAGTCGCTCGAAATAGGATCTGAGGTTGTTCACCGTGTTTGCTGCCTGGTTATAGACTTCTTCGGAGAACGTGACAGGATCTCTGTAGTACGTTGACAGGAGCAAATACCTCAACACATCTGGGTCGTACTTTGCCATGATTTCGGTGGCACCTATGAAATTACCCAAGCTCTTGTGCATCTCTTCTTTGCCGATGCGTAGCATACCAGTATGCATCCATGCCCTTGCGAAAGGTTCTTGACCCATGAGAGCTTCTGACTGTGCCTTTTCATTCTCATGATGAGGAAATATCAGATCTGAACCGCCCCCATGGAAATCCAATGGAAACCCGGCGAATTTAACAGAAATGACAGTGCATTCAATGTGCCACCCAGGACGGCCGTCTCCCCACGGGCTATGCCACCAAACAGTCTCATTCGGTTTCCTACTCTTCCACAGTGCGAAGTCCCTAGGATCTTTTTTAAACGGCGAAGGCTCTACTCTAGATTCAAGTAGCGATATGTCTTCGACTTTTCTGCCTGAAAGTTCACCGTAATTCGGGAAACTGGGCACTGAGAAATAAACCCCATCAGGAGTCACATAAGCATGCTTTTTATCAATGAGTTGTTTTATAGCTTCGATTATGTCTGGAATGACTTGAGACACTCTGATGTATGCGTACAGCGGTTCTACGTTAAGAAAATCCATGAGTTTGTAATAAAGCCTTTCATAAATCTCGGCCAAGGCAAAAGGATGAATGGATAGCTGTACTGATCTTTCGATGATTTTATCGTCGACATCGGTGAAATTTGAAACAAATACTGGCTTGTACCCTTGAGCTTTAACATAACGATGAAACAGGTCAAACACTAAAGCTGTTCTTACATGGCCCAAATGAGGTTCATCGTATGGCGTTATGCCACACACATATCCTGCAATCTTTTCTCCGGGCTTCTTTTCAAGATCAACGAATTTTCTACTAAGGGTGTCATACAGCTTCATCTTTTCACCTCAACACAATTCACAAAAGATAATGAAATCATGCCATTCAGATCTTTTCCGATTATCCCCTCGCTTCGCGTAACTGAAAGGTAGACTGGGGCGTTCAATAACGAGGATAAATTTCTCGTGATAGGATCTATCCAGTGTTTCAACATTGGTTTGTCTGCTAACAACAGAACTGTGGCTTTTTCCAAAAGAACATGTTTCTTTCTCATTCTTTCCATTACATCAGCCAAAATGTCGGTAGAAGAACCACCTTTCCATAGCTGGCTATTGGGATAGAGGGTTCCTAAGTCACCTTGTCCTAAAGTTGATAGAAGAGCATCAGCAACGGCATGAATTATTACATCGCCGTCAGTCCAAGATTCTAGGCCCACATCTGCATCTTCTATCCTGACTCCACCAAGAATAAGAGGTGCGTTTTCACTAAACCTGTGAAAATCCCACCCAATCCCTTCTAGCCGCCTAAACATGAGCTCTTGTAAAAAAACGTCCTCGGGGAATGTAACCTTTAAGTTTTTCCTTTCCCCTCCCACAACGTGAATTTCCCATCCAAGCCGCTGTGCCACACTTGCTTCATCAACATCTTCATCTGATGTTTCTAGCACCGCTTTTAGTACCTCATACCTGAAACCCTGTGGCGTTTGTACTCTGATGAGATCCTCTCTAGGAAAAGGCACCGTACTACTTCCCTCTTTCTTTCTTAAAGCGTCTTCAACATCTATAGCTGGAACCACCACTGGAAAAAGGTCTAGCCATGCCAATACACGCTCAAACAGAGTGTCAGTCGCAAGCGGCCGTGCAGCATCATGGACTAAAACCTTATCTACTCTTGCAAGTTTCTCAAAACCATTTGCCACAGATTCTTTCCTTGAACTCCCTGGAAGTGCGACTTTTATGTTCTCTAAGTCCATGGGACTATCGGTGACTACGACAACATCTTGAAATAAGTTTTTTAGCGTTTCAAGGCGAACTTGCCAATAATCCAATAAAGACCAACCTTTAAAGACTCTTAGCTGAGCCTTTCCCTTGCCGCCGGAAAATCTTTGTCCCTTACCACCAGCAACCAAAATCAGGCCGTTCATGATTTAGTCAGCAACCTTGGTAAATATGATTTTCCCCGTGTCACTAACGTGGACGTTGGTGACCACAACACGTACTGTGCTTCCAATTAGGTCTGCTGCATCCTCAACTACGACCATGGTGCCATCGTCCAAGAACCCTACTCCTTGCTGACGAATTTTTCCTTCTTTTACAATCTTTATGGTAAGTTCATCTCCTACGTTAATGTTCGGGCGCAGAGCTAAGAACACTTCACTGAAATTAATCACATCTGTGTTATGTAAACGGGCAATCTTTGCTAAATTAGAGTCCAAGGTCACAATGGTGGCTTTCCTGTCACGAGCATATTGGATTAACGCGTCATCAACGCCCTTTACCCCTCGGGGTGTATAATCCACCAGTGCAAGACGCTTGCTCGACGCCTTTAGTTGTTCTAACACTTTCAATGCTCTTTGACCTTTATCCCGCTTGACTGGGTCTGTGCTGTCAGCCAGTTGCCTTATCTCATCAACAACAAAGGAAGGTACCACAACTCTACCTTTGAGCAAGTCCAAATTCATGATATCCAAAATACGTCCATCTACTAGTACAGATGTATCCAAAACAAATTCGGGCTGGTCGGTTGTTATTCCTTCTCTTCGTTCTCTAACTCTAAAGATAAAGATTGCGCCCCATATGGCCAAAACATCAAGTACCACCAAGATAGCTACACCCAAGGCATGCTCGCCAGCATATATGAGAGGTATCAAAATAGGTACTCCAACTATGTTCGCTAAAATAATGCCAACACCAATGTACTGGAATTGTTGAAAAGAGAAAGAGGCAGCTCGCTGAAAAGCCTGTTCAATCCATTTGTCAAAGGTGGATAAGAAGCCGTACCCTACTGCAAGTGCTATCGCAGCCAAAACACCTAGCACAATATTTTGGTTTTCCTTTAGAAGCTGCAAAGGAATAAAACCAACTAGAACATAAAGCAAAATAAATGCGATGAAAGAATAGAATAAACCTCTAAAAAAACGTAAAAAACGCATCAAAATCACCTCACAATAAGATTAGAAAAGTTCTTTAATTAATTCTACAACAGTGGAAGCGTTTGTTCTTTTCAACTGAGCTCCTCTGACTAATCGGTCTAGTTGTGTCTCAGGGTGAGGAGACCTTATATCACCTGTTAGCAAAACTTCCCCATACACTAATGTATTTCCAGAAATCGGCATTTCCTTCAAACTGGAATAAACTGCTGCTACTATTGCGGCATCAACACCATAATCGTTTACAAAAAAATCCGTAGTGAGATCTACATAGATGTCGTATTTGTACAGCGGGAGCCTAAGATATTTTTGCATAACTGCCGTTAGAAGCAACAACCGATTATTTGGGTACCTTGAGCTTAAACGCTTAGGTATTTGCCCATAGGAATCAGTTACCAGTGCGTGCACCTGTACGAACTCGAATCTAGTCCCTGTGTTTACAGCACTAAGAACTAACCCTGTTTGGTTCCTATCTAATCCACTAACCTCTACTTCGGAAGGAGTTAAGCCTGAACTTTGCATCTCGAGCAAAATCTGGTCTGTACTAGGCCCAAACCTGTTTTTAACTAACTTAAGTAGGCGCTTGTCACTAGTTCTGTCGCCTTCTAGGTACAGCACCACATCTACCATATGTTCCACCGTGCGAGGGCCTGCTATTACGCCTTCCTTTGTAACGTGTGCGACAATTAGTGCAATGCCGTTCGATTCTTTTGCCCATTTTACTAAATATCCAGCTATTTCTTTTACCATGGCAGGTGATCCTGGAGCACCCATGTCCCCAAAACGAATGGTCTGAAGGCTGTCCACACAGATCAAGCCGTAATTATCTAAATCAACAGCGCCAAGGTCAGATTCTGACACCACATTTATGTTTCTCAAACCAATACGTTCAGCGCGTTCAAGAACTTGCTCTCTTGTTTCCTCCGAACTAACATATACAGCATCCGTATCTGCATTGCCAAGGATTTGCAGTGCCAGTGTTGACTTACCTATACCAGGTTCGCCACCAAGCAGCAACACTGAGCCGCTCTTGAGACCTCCTCCCAAAACAAAATTGAGCTCAGGTAAGAAAGTTGGAGTTGTTTTTTGAGGTTTCTTTGTGTAACTAAAATTTACTTTCCGCTCTTGTTCGGCTATGGGTTTTCTTACAATAAATGTACCAAATTGGCCGCACTGCGGGCACCTTCCCAGCTTAACTGAGGAAACGTACCCGCAGTTTGAACATTCGTACTGACTTTTCTCACTCAAACTCTACTAACTTCCTCGTCTGGTACCTTGTTGATTGTAATTTCGCCATCTACGAAATCCATAAACAATGTTCCACTGATGTTTTCGTGTTTGAGCATGTACTCGGCCAAAGGATCTTTTACAAGCCTCTGAATAGCTCTTCTCAATGGTCTAGCACCGAACCTTGGTTCATATCCTTCTGTGATTATTTGATCTAACATTCTGTCAGAGATTTTAACCGTAAGGTTTTGAGAACGAAGCTGTTTGTTTAGTTCGTCCATCATGATACCCACGATTTGTCTTAGATCGTCGTTTGTTAAGTGATGGAATACTACTATTTCATCGATCCTGTTTAAGAACTCGGGCTTAAAAAACTTCTTCACGGCATCCATGACAAGGTTTTCCATGTTTTCAAATTTGACTTGATCTTTTAAGAATCCTATGGTTGTACCTGCGCTTATATCTCTGCTACCCAGGTTCGAGGTCATTATTATGATCGTGTTCCTAAAATCTACTACACGACCTTGACCATCGGTTAGCCGGCCATCTTCGAATATTTGAAGCAATATATCGAAGACATCTGGATGTGCTTTCTCAATCTCATCTAGAAGCACAATACTGTGCGGTTTCCTTCTAACCGCTTCAGTAAGCTGTCCTCCTTCTTCGTATCCCACATATCCTGGAGGAGCGCCGACCAAACGGCTCACATTGAACTTTTCCATGTACTCTGACATGTCAATGCGTATCAGGGCCTCTTCTTCACCAAACATGAACTCGGCTAAAGCACGCGCAAGTTCTGTCTTTCCTACTCCTGTGGGGCCAAGGAAAAGGAAGACACCGATGGGTCTTCGATCATCTTGCAAGCCCGTTCTGCTTCTTCTAATAGCTTTAGCTACAGCAGTAACCGCTTCGTTCTGTCCAACAATTCTGCGGTGCAGATAATCTTCGATCTCTAATAGTTTCTTCTTATCATCCAAGCGCAGTTTTGCCACAGGTATGCCAGTCCAAGAAGATATGGTGTACGCAACGTCATCGAAAGACACCGTGGGCTGATTCTCATCCATGCTACGTTCATAGAGCCAAATCTCTTCCATCCTTGAGTACTCTTCTTTGAGAGCTTTTTCCTTATCTCGCAATGCAGCCGCTTCTTCAAACTGTTGAGAGTCAATAGCCAACTGTTTCTGCAATCTAACATTTTCAATTTCGTCAAGCAACGCCCTGAGATTGCTAGGCAAGACCTCGTTTGCAAGCCTTACTTTGGCACATGTTTCGTCCAACGCATCTATGGCTTTATCAGGCAGGAATCTTTGCTTCACATATTTTTTCGTCAATATGGCAGCTGCTTCTATGGCGTCATCTGCTATCTTTACGTTGTGGAATTTTTCGTAAATGGGACGTAACCCAATAAGAATTTGCTTAGTTTCTTCCAGGGAAGGTTCTTCTACTTGAACTGGCTGGAATCTACGTTCAAAAGCGGGGTCCCTTTCAATGTACTTTCTGTAGTCATCATAGGTTGTTGCACCAATAACCTTTATCTCACCACGAGCCAAAGATGGTTTCAATATGGATGCAGCATCGATGGCACCTTCAGCAGCTCCAGCACCAATGACGGTATGGATTTCGTCAATAAACAAAATCACTTGACCATTGGTGCGCTTCACTTCATCAAGGATCTTCTTCATGCGTTCTTCAAATTCGCCTCTGTACTTAGTTCCAGCAACTATGGAAGAAATGTCAAGCTGTACAACACGCTTCTTCTTTAGCGAATAAGGCACCTTACCAGAGGCAATTCTTTCGGCTAACCCTTCAACTATGGCCGTCTTACCCACGCCAGGTTCTCCAAGCAATATGGGATTGTTCTTAATTCTGCGGCTCAATATCTCAATGATCCTGTTGAGTTCGGTTTCACGACCTATGACAGGATCCAACTTTCCTTTTTCAGCCAAAGAAACAAGGTCCTTGGAGAACTTGTCCAGAACAGGGGTTTTTGTTTTTCCCTTTTCCTCTGGTTCTTGCTCGCCCATTTCTATGACCTTTTTTCTTACGTCGTCATAAAAAACACCGTTCTCATTAAGTATGGAGCTAACTCTGGATGGTTCCTTGAGTATTGCCAGTAACAAATGTTCTGTGCCTACATAGGAGTGAGCAAGCTTGCGTGCTTCTTCACTGGCAATATCCAAAAGTCTTCTAGCTTCACTAGATAGTTCGGGATACTGCAAACTTGAAGCCATGGGCATTGGAATATCTTCAATAGAACTCCTTATATTATCGGCATCCGCACCTAAAGAATCGATTATTGAATATGCCCTCGTATCTTCATTGAGCATAGCTAGGACTAGGTGCTCTCTGCCAACAAAACTACTGTTAAGGCGCCGCGCTTCTTCCTGGGCATCCTTAAGTGCTTTTCTTGCTTCTTCAGAAAATCTGATAAACAAACTTTACCCTCCTTTTACAAACCTTTCTCATTTATATAGCGAAACGCGCTTTCAGCTGCTATTGCACCGTCAGCTGCAGCAGTCACTATTTGACCAAGTGCTCCTTGCCTTACATCACCAGCTGCGAATATCCCTTCTTCCGACGTCTTCATATCCTCGCTAACTTTTATATACCCATTTTCATCCATGTTTACTAATCCCTTTGCCAAATCCGTCTTTGGTACGTGACCTACCTGAATGAAGACACCGTCAACAGGCAAAACAGACTCTTCTTTGGTGACAACATCCTCTAGAAGCAAGCTCTCGACCTTGTTTTGTCCATTGATTCTTTTTACTACTTTGTTAAGAAGTGGTTCCACTTTCGGGTGTGAAAGAACTCTGTCTACTAGTACCTTTTCCGCCCTAAAACCAGAGCGTCTATGCACCAAATAAACCTTAGAAGCTATATTCGCCATGTATTCAGCGCTGGCAAAAGCAGAACTTCCTCCTCCTACTACAGCTACCACTTTGTTTCGGAAAAATGCACCGTCACATGTAGCGCAAAACGATACCCCTCTTCCCAACAGCTCCAGCTCACCAGGAACACCTAATTTTCTGTAGTCAATGCCCATGGCCAATATAACAGCCTTTGCCGTGTAAGTATCGTATCCGTGCAGCACAAAATACTGCTCTTTTTTTTCAATCTTTTCAATCTTTTCCTCCAGCAGTTCCGCTCCAGCATTTAGGGCATGCTGCCTAAAACGGTCGGCGAGCTCAGCACCTGATACACCTTCAGGGAAACCAGGGTAATTTTCGATAATAGCCGCGTTGTTCAGCGTGCCACCAAAAATATCCGCAGATGCAACAGCAACACGCAAACCATTTCTGGCGCAGTAAATAGCAGCACTTAATCCTGCAGGTCCACCACCTACTATGAAAACATCGAAAAGCCTTGATTCATTCATGTCTATGCTCACACCTCTTATCTTTACAATATGTTCTCTCTAATTCGGCAAGCACCAATTGCGCGGCAACGCCTCTATGAGAGACAAGATACCACGCTATTAAGGCATGTATGCACTTGAATGTTAAAGGAAATCTACTACCGCCGACATATAACTCTCTGTTAAAACCTTGCCGTTTCAAATATTCAGAATACAACTTTTCGCTTTGCAGCTCCTCAGTAGAGGCAGCTCTGTCCTGACGAATTCGCTTCATGATGTCTACTTTCACTGGACCACTTTCCATTCTTGAAATCTCTTCTTTTAGGTAAGGGCAAGTGAGCCAAAATAACGTAGGAAAAGGTGTGCCATCTTCAAGAAATGGTTCAGTCTCAATTACCATTGGAAACCCGTAGGGACAAAAAACCCTTGGCCACCAATTGCCTCTAGGGGGCCGGTCCAGTTGGTATTCAACGATTGAATCTAATGACCGTTGCACCATCAACGTTTCTCTTTAGAATGTCTACAATGATCTTCTCATTGTAATACTCGCTTTCAACAAAACGAACTTCGTTTTGAAGCGCCTCTTTCTGATCCTGAAGTACATTTAGTGTAGTTTCCAGCTGTTTTAGCTGGCTCTGCACTGACACATCTACGAACACCAACAATACCATTAGCACACATAATGTGACAGCAGTCACACTGAGCACTTTTATGATGTGTCTTAGTTTTTTATCCTTCTCACAAAACGTAGTGTCCATTGTAAATCTTTCCTGTTTCTAAGTCCACGGTTATAACTGCTCCGTCGTTGGGCTCCTGTATCCAGACAACCTTACCGAACAGGTCGCCCTCCTTATCACCTTTACCAAAAAACTGCTTTTCGCCTTTTCCTGACTCATAGTACGCAATACCGTTGAGTCTTTTTAAATAGTGGCCCACCATGTACCCTTTGCTTGGCTTTAGGATTTCCACATTTCCGATGACAGTAGGTATCCTATATATTTTAACAGAGTTCGTGCTTCCAGCCACGCCAGTTAAGTCCCCAAAAATATAAAGCAGTAAATCTCCCTTGTTTGCAATTCTATGATCCAACGACCATTTAACACTAGTCTTTAGAACTTCTTCTGCTGATGCTGAAGCTTCCGTTTTTATGGGTATTACTGCCCTACTGAGGCATAGCTGACGTTGCAAGCGATCGTTGTGAGTGACAGCAAGTATGGGGACCACAGAACGAAAGGCAGAAGTAATTCGCGCAGAGGCCCCAGTCTCAGTAGCAACCACTAGAAGTTCTGCTCCACTACGTTCAGCAATCCGTACTGCGCTTTCCACAAGTGCCTCTCTTACGGATTTTGGCGTTAGAAAATTAGGTGTTCTAAACGGATATGTCTCAGCAGTTTCGATTATACGTTTCATGGTTTCAATAGCTAGAATGGGATACTTCCCAAAAGCTGTCTCACCAGACAGCATTACTGCATCGCTTCCATCCATGACTGCATTAGCAACGTCCGTTATCTCTGCTCTACCTGGGAAAGGTCTTTCTATCATGGAGTCAAGCATTTGCGTTGCTACAATAACAGGCTTGCATTTTTCAACACATATCCTTATAATCTCTTTTTGCACCAAAGCCAAGTCTTCCAATGGAATGTCAAGAGCTAGATCGCCACGAGCAACCATGATCGCGTCTGACACATCCACGATTGCATTCAAATCTTCAAGTGCTTCATGCCTTTCGATTTTTGCAATAATACCAACGTCATTGCGTCCAGCTTTGTCAAGTCGTCTACGAAGATCCATTACATCTTCGGGCTCTCTAACAAAACTCAGGCCAACAAAATCGATATCCTGCGTACACAGAAAATCTAGGTCTTTCAGATCTTTCTCTGTCAGTGCCGGAAGACGCAGCCGAGCACCTGCAAAGCTAATACCTTTGTGGGATGTAACAATACCTCCTGCAACTACTTGAGCTGTTAGTTCATGATTATCTTTTGAAATTACTCGAAGCTGAATCTTGCCGTCGTCCAAATAAACCAAAGAACCAACTTCCACATCTTCTACCAAGTAAGGATAATCTACATACAGAACTTCTCCAGTGCACGCATCTGAACCGTAGCGCAGCTTAATGTCCTTACCTTCTTGTAAAGCAATCCCCTCTTCTGTTACAGTGCTTGTAATCCTGATCTTTGGCCCTTGCAAATCAGCTAAGATGGCTAAAGGCCTTTCTATCTCTTTTTCAACAGCTCTTATATTCTCAATCCTTTTAATATGCTCATCGTACGAACCGTGAGACAAGTTGAGTCTGAATACATCTGCACCGGCCTTAGCTGCTTCCCTTATTTTATCCAGATCTTCTAGGGATGGTCCCGTAGTAACAACGATTTTTACCAGCTTCATCTTGATCACCTCAAGGGTATTATAAGTCAGAAGGCTCTCTTTATGTGATTATTATGTCAAAAGTGGGTTAAAATACCGACATGGCACGAGGTAAATCTAAATCTACCAATCAGAAAAAGGTTGTAGTAAATGAGCCAAGAAAAAGAACAATAAAAACAAAAGCAACCACTAGATCTAAACGGAAAAAGAAAAACAACAGTAAAAAGCTTTTCGTTGCACTAATAGTGATACCCAGTATCCTGGTCTTCCTAAGCGTGGTCTTTTACTTTATCGGAAAGATTCTTCTGCAATCTGTGGTTGTATGGCAAGAGCTCTTTACAATAATAGGATTACCTGCTTGGTTAGTAAGCCTTATATTAGCGGCTGCTGTGCTACTCATTATCATGGGAGTTGTGTCAGTGAAGCGTATACCCCAGCCTACCATACAAGCGCCGTTCCGTCCAACAGATGCTTTTGAAACAAATAACAGTCAACAGACCCCAGTAATCATAGACGTTAAAAGGGAGAAAAGCAAAGCAAATGACTCCAAACTTTCTCCAAAACCAATGCCCGAACCAACAGATGAAGGCCTGCTAAGTCACACCTCTAAACCTGAACAAGCCACAGCTGACACCCGGAGAAAGTTCAAAGGGCGTACGTTCTTACCTCCTGTAAGTCTTTTAGAGGCACCCACAAAGCTATCGTTTGGTGCTACTACGGAGACACAGACTCTAGCAAAGAAAGTCCAAGAGGTTCTAGATACTTTTAGCATAGGAGGAAAAGTTGTTAACTTCATAACAGGCCCTCACGTAGTAAGGTTAGAGATTGAGCTTCTAGCAGGGACTCGTGTGTCTACTGTAACTGCTAGAAGTCAAGATTTTGCAGTGCGTTTGGGTATACCTGAACTACGTATTGACGCACCTGTAGCGGGAAAACCCAATACGGTGGCGATAGAGGTGCCGAATCCCAGAAGACAAATAGTAAGACTTTCCAACCTAATGGGAGCCTTGGCTGATAAATATGCCAACATTGCGCTCCCGATTGGACTCACCGTGGATGGGAAGCCCATAATCGAAGACCTCACCAAAATGCCACACTTGCTGGTAGCAGGTGCTACTGGCGCGGGTAAAAGTGTGGCTCTTCAGAGTTTCATTGTGTCGTTCTTGATGAATTTCAGTCCTGATGACGTACGTTTAGTTTTAGCTGACCCAAAGCATGTAGAATTCTCCTTTTATCAAGGCCTTCCTCATCTTTTATACCCGGTGATTAATAATCCGCAGCAAGTACTAATCGTTCTTAAAGAATTGGCCGCAGAGATGGAAGAAAGGTATCAAATACTCGCGCAATCCAAGTCCAGAAGCATTGTTGATTACAACAAAGCAAACCCGGAGGAGAAAATACCCATCATCATAGTGGTAGTTGACGAATTGGCTGATATCATGCTTACAGCACCCTCCGAGATGGAACAAGTAGTAGCAGTATTGGCTTCTAAAGCAAGGGCAGCAGGCATTCATCTCATCATGGCTACCCAGAGGCCTTCGGTGGATGTTATCACAGGACTGATAAAAGCAAACATCCCCCATCGTATTGCGTTTGCCGTAAGTAGTCAAGTGGATTCACGGGTAATTCTAGACGTCACTGGAGCAGAACGGCTAATAGGAGCTGGTGACTTTCTGTATTCAAACCCTGCCGTGATGAAGCCCATAAGAGGTCAAGCTCCTTTCATCTCAGATGTGGAAATCATGCGTGTGGTGGAGTACTGGAAGTCGCAGCCTTTGGAAACCCAGCTTCGAGAAATCCCAATGATGGAGTCTATCTCAGGAAACTTTGATAGTTCTGATCCCATAATGAATGACGTGATTAACATGATAAAGAACATGGATAGAGTTTCTACATCTCTCATACAGCGACGGTTTAAGATTGGCTACAATAGGGCCGCACGTATTTTGGACGCACTAGAAGAACAGGGTTATGTGGGTCCATTGGAAGGCGCCAGAGGCAGAAAAGTCATAAAACACTAAAAGAACTGGAAGCCTCAATTGCCTAAAAACGCTGCTGCCCTTTCGTAAATTAGATCTACCTTTGCGTGAAGATCTGAAACATCTGTTATGCTTTGCAATTCTTCTTCTGAAAGCAAACCAGAGGAGCGAAGAGCTTCGATGAAGTCTTCTGCTTCGCCATCCAAAACCTGCCTAGACAAATCCTGAACACGCTTATATGCCGCTTCTCTACCAAGCTTCTGTTGAATCAGAGACAATGCCCTGGACGAATAAAGCAAGTTCTTAGAATTAGACATGTTCGCTAGCATTCTTGAGCTGTCAAAAACACTATTACTAACAAGTGATTTGGTTTCTTTTAGCATGAAAGCAATCAAATCAAAGCACAACGGGTACACTATTCTTTCAGTACTAGAATGAGAAATATCTCGCTCAAACCATAATGAAACATTTTCCAGCGCAACGTTAACTTGCGAACGCAAAACCCGGCTTAGACCCGAGATACGTTCCCACCGCACCGGGTTTCTTTTGTGCGGCATAGCAGAAGAGCCCGCTTGACCACGTTTAAATTCCTCTTGGGCTTCACCTATTTCCGTAATCTGAAGAATTCTCATGTCCTGAGCAAGCTTATCTAGAATACTCGCTTCTAGCGCCAAGTAGAACAACACGGGTGCATAAACGTCACGAGGTACTATTTGAGTACTAACTGGAAGTGCACTGAGACCCAGAATTCTGAGAAATTCCGATTCTATATCCGGGTCCAAATTAGTGTAAATACCCAGAGCACCTGATAGTTTCCCAGGTATGCTCTGCTCAAGAGCAGCAAGCATGTTTAATGACCTTTTGAGAGCCACAGCAACAGTTAAAAAACGGAGTCCAAAGAAATAAGGCTCTGCGTGCACGCCATGAGTCCTACCGGCGCACGCGTTGTGTTTGAACTGATCTGCCTTTTCTGTTAAGACCTTTATGGTTTCATCGGTGAGTGCATTTATGTGGCGTAAAGACTGCTTTATCTGAAGAGAAAAGACCGTATCCATGATATCAGAGGAGGTAAGCCCTCTGTGGAAATACTCGGTGTACTTATCAAGTTTACGACTTACTACATTTATGAATGCGACTACTTCATGGCGAGTAATCTTTTCTTCATTTTCTATCTCTTCTGCACTGAAGGATGGCCTGTTTCTCTCCAAATAATCTGGGATGTCAGCTGGAATTTTTCCCAGCATCGCTTCAGCCTTCAAATAAGCCAATTCCACTTCGTAAAACAGATCATACCTGTTATCTTCGTTCCAAATATTCTCAATAGATGAGTCACGGTATCGGCTCAAAATATCCATCTACATCACCACCCACACAAACATAAAATGGAAAATCCTGAACTTCTGCAAGGAAGAACCCTTCTGCTCCCAAAGATTCATATTTTCTACTTAAGACTTGCTTTATTTTGGTACCGTAGAATGCACCAGCACCGCCCACAGCAATACCATATGAAAGACCAATACGCCGAAAAGTTTCTAGAACGCCATCGCTAACACCTTTCGCTATGACTAGTTGAACCCCAAGCCTATTCATAGCCTCTAAAAATGGCAACATCCTACTAACGCTGGTAGGTCCACACGATCCCAATGGCGCTTCTTTCGCAGCCATTAAAGTCGGACCGGCTAAAAAAACTACCCCTGGAAGGTGTTGACCCTCTTCGCAAATTGTCTGTAAACCTCTATCTCTGGTTATACCTATTACGCCTCTACAACTGTACCACTGCTTTTCTCTAAGCACCAAGGTCAATCCACTCCGCTCTATATGGCCAACACATAAAGCTCATGCTCACAGGTACTGCCGACATATGAGTAGGAAGAATCCGTAGAAAAACATCTCCCGCCCAGCTTTCACCGTTTTTTAGCGGGTCGACTGTGCTCGCTCTAAGAGCGTTGACAAGTTCTTCATAAGCATGCTCATAGCAGGTTGGAAAATTGTTTCCGAAAAGGAAACTCAGTTTGGACTGCTTAACGGCTTCAGCTGCTGTACCGCCTACAGCCACGCCAAAATGAACTGGAGGGCAAGCCAGAGAGGCCCTTTTCGAAGACCAGCCCTGCAAATCATCAACTACTGTTTCCCAAGAAGCTGTACCTGGGTATACCTTTAGAAAACAATGCGTTTCCGTACCTGCTCCTGAAATAACCGCACCTAAACCCCTCTTATCACGGACTTCCTCAAGAAAGCATACTTGGTGTCGCCCTAACGGATGTTGCCCGAAAAAGGGTGAAGAAAGCATTGAGGGTCGTGCAAGATCGTTGAAACAGTTTTCAAAAGCAGTTTTAATTTCCAACAACTCATCTCGCGTTAATGAGTCATGCCCCACTACAAGGGTAACTACTCCTGTATCTTGGCAAACAGGCAGGTTCAACCTATTACTTAGGTCAAGGTTTTCTTCAAGCACCTCAAGAAACGTTTCATCTTTAACCAATGAAAGAGATCGCCCTACTCGTGTGGGGTGCAAGAGTAAACAACGAACAAGATTTTCTATATTTTCCAAATAGGCATTCATGGCAAATTAAAAGAGAGGGGAGTAATCCCCTCTCTTTATTTTTTCTTTTTCTTCTTTGTCTTCGGCGTGTAAATCTCGTGTTTCCTGAAGTCCTCCAATATTTTATCCTTTTCTACTTCTTTACGAAACCGTCGCAGCATGTCATCCAAAGACTCATTTTCTCGCTTTTTTACTTCGGCCATTGCGCTCCCCTCCTTTCGGTATCTGCTTTATCCTGGAGGCCAACCAAAAGGCCTTCCTCCCAGTAGATGAACATGAGCATGATAAACAGTCTGACCGCCATCGGGACCATTGTTTATGACAATTCTATAACCGTTACTAAAGCCTTCTCGTGTAGCCAAGGCTTTTGCTGTCTCCAACATTGCTAGTAGTATATCATTTGGAACGTTGTCAATGCTGGGGAAATGTTCTTTCGGCATAATTAATAAATGTATCGGAGCTTGAGGATTAGTATCCCTTATAGCAATAACCTTTTCATCCTCCCATTCTACCGTGGCAGGACTTTTTCCTTGAACAATGTTACAAAAAACGCATTCCATTTCTACCTTTCGGCACCGCCTTTACTCCTAACCATTTTACCACAGTTTGACCCTACTATATAATGGTACTGTGAAGGACGAACGAAATGTCTTGGCATTGCTGCTACTGCTCTACGTGATAACGTTCTTTGTATCTTTGTCATGGGGGCAGGTCAAGGTAAGTTTGATATCGCCAACGCAAGACGAACTTACACTTCTTTATTACCGTTTGAATAGGTTCGTTACAGCGTCCATAGTTGGCGCGGTACTTTCGTGTACTGCTTTGACGCTGCAAACCGTGACGCGGAACTACTTAGTTGACAGTGGGTTACTCGGGGTAAATTCAGGTGCAGTACTTGGAAAGGTACTCTCAATGTTCTTAAAAGTTGGGCCAAGCCAGTTGATTGCGCTAGCTGGAAGCATGATCGCACTGATTGCAACCTTCACCCTGGGAAGTTTGGGTGGGAGTGATATTTTAAGGCTTGTAGTAGCTGGAGTTGTGGTTAACTCTGTCCTCTCCAGTGCCATTTCACTAATTTCTCTCTACCTCTACACATCTGCAGCTAGCGTTTTGTCATGGACTCTAGGGCATATTAGGACTGTGAGCACCAGTGAACTGATTATCATGGTTGTTTCTTTAGTGCTCTGCTTCGTTCTTGTGTCCCGTAGTAAACAACTGGACATCCTGACCTTGTCAAAGGAAGAAGCAATGAGCTTAGGTGTGAATTACAAGAGTGAAGTGTTCTTACTCATTGCAGTTTCCGCATTAGCAGGTAGCTTAATTTCATCCATTTTTGGTGTATTCAGTTTCGTTGGAGTGGCAGCTCCCAATATGGCTCGTCGCATTGTTTCAGGCGGTCACTTAAAGCTGTTCTTATTTTCGAGCATCATTGGAGCATTGCTTATGGCTGTTTCTGATGTGATTGCAAGAACATCACTAGCAGGTATTGAAATCCCCACTGGTCTCGTGGTTAGTTTTGCTGGCGCAGTCTTTTATCTGTATTTCTTCTGGAGTATGTCTCGTGATTATAGTTCCTGAAACAAGCTTTTCCTATAACGCACATTTTAGTTTGTCTTTACCTAGCACTACCATTGATACTTTTCCCACGTTTCTCATAGGACCAAATGGTTCCGGAAAAACTACATTACTAAAGATTTTGGGTGGTTTTTTCAAGGTATCGCCTCCTGTGAAGGTAAAATGGCAAGGTACTCTCCGTGAAACAAGACCAATCTACTTCGCGTACATGCCAGCAAAGCCCACGTATGATCCTAACTTTACTGTAAGAAATTACTTGATGCTCTCTGGTAACAAAAGACAACTTGAGACTATAGCTAAAGAACTAGAGCTTACCAAGTGGTTAGGACGCAGGATGGGCACGCTTTCTTCTGGTTGGCTGCAACGTGTGTTCATAGCCAGAATACTCCTTCAAGATACACCCTATGTACTAATGGATGAACCTACAAGCTTCTTGGACCCTGAAGCGAGAAAGGATCTCATTGAGAGCTTATCTAGGCACCCCGAGAAACATTTTGTGATTTCATCGCACGACTTGTCTTTTCTATCAAGTTTCGGCAAATTTGTGATTGGGCTGCGTGATGGTAATGTAGTTTTCCGCGGTTCCACAATAGACTTCTTTGAAAGAGGTATAGAGGACGTTTTTGTCACAGGCTACATAATGTAGCTGTTTTCTACAATGGGCACGTGTTTAATGCCCGAAAAAGGTTCACTTGGGACATAAATGTAATTGTCCGTCAGTGCCAGGTTCTCACTTCTTAAGTACACAGCCGGCCTATAGCTTTTTTTCTGCGATTCTATGAAACTCTTCTTAAGAGTTTCACCCAGTTCATTTAGTAATGCAGCGCGTTTTCTAACCACAGTACTCGGAAGTGTCCTCATCTGCGAAGCTGGAGTGCCAGGTCTCACTGAAAAAGGAAACACATGAACTTTCGAAAAGCGTAAATCCGAAAGAAAACTCATAGTCATAAGAGAATCCTGCACTGTTTCGGTGGGATAGCCCACTATGATGTCAGCTGTGAAAGCAAATCCGCTATCCAGATTCCTAAGCTGAAGCAACATCTGAGTAAGATCTCCCAAGGGGGCTCTGTTCATGCTTTTTAGAACCTTATCTGAGGCGCTTTGCAAGGAAATATGAAGATGCCTAGCCAATGGATAAACACAAAAGAGCTCAATCATTCTAGCATTAATCATTTCCGGGTATACTGAGGAAAGCCTGACCCTCATATTGTATTCAGCAGCTACCTTTGATACACATTCTATTAGATCGAGATAATTCTTCTCCCCTTCTCGCCATAACATTAAGTTTGTGCCTGTCAATACAACCTCAGAAATGCCTCTTTCTGACATCAAACGTATCTCCTGCAGTATTTCCCCCAGAGGCCTGCTACGTACTTCTCCTCTTTCCAAAGAACTTACGCAGTATGTGCAACGCCAATTACAGCCTTCTTCCACCTTAACGAAACCACGACTACGATCAGGATAGAAAGGTATAACCTTAGGTGCCGAAAAACTCCCCAACTGCTGCATAAAACTATCTAACTGGTCCACACGTACTAAAGTGACACTCTCATCTGCCAGATCCGTAAGGGTGATGTTTGTTCCGCAGCCCGTTAGTATGATTTTCTTGCCTTGAGCTTTCCATTTTTGCACAAAGCGTCTTACTTCTGCTTCTGCTTTGTGTGTTACAACGCAGCTGAACAAAACAATGATATCGGCGTCATTAGGCTGAGCCACATAGTTTTTACCCAAACCAATAGTCCAGCGTGCTGCATCATACTGGTTAACTTTGCATCCGAAAAAATGAACTGCAAACTTCATCCTACAAGCCCTTTGATAAAATCAATAGCCATTACGGCAACGGAAGCTGCCCACCTGCTTCTGAATATGACTGCACCCAAGCTCGTAGTAATTGCGCGTTTGGAAAGCTCCTCTGCTTCAGATGGGTCGAAACCCCCTTCTGGACCTACCACTAGTGCAATATGATTAGCTCTTTCAATTTCCGTAGTGTAGTTTCTTAGGTTAGCTTCTGCGTTTTCGTACAGAAAGAGTACCAAGTCAGCTTCATTGAACAGCGCCAGAGCATCTCGTAGAAAAAGCGGCTGCTTTATCTCAGTTGTACTGCAAAATCCACCTACTTTGCAAGATTCTAAAGCAATACGTTGCCAACGCATCAGTTTATTGCTACCCACTTGTTTTACAGTGGTTCTAGCTGTGATCATTGGGTATACTTGATCAACTCCAAGCTGCGAACAGAGAGCTATGATGTCATCCATTGCAGTGCCTTTTGGAACAGCCTGGAACAGTGAAATGGAGAAGCTTTTTTGTATACAATTAGAAACCACATCTTCAATGACCAAAGACTTAGTTTCGATGTCGTATGTGGTGATATACTCTTTTCCACTACCATCAAACACCACTATTTTACAGTCCTGAGCTCCTCTTAAAACCTGTTCTATGTAACGCTGCAGACTCTTGTCAATGGTAACGACTCTTTCGTCCAGATCAATGAGGCTGTTTTCTACAAAGACTCTATATTTGCGCATAGTTTATGTTCTTCTATAGAGAAAAGCAATCCAGTCTTCCCCAAAAACGGCTAAATAAGGCTCACCAAAGGATTCCACGATTCTATTGTAATCTTCAAAAGGAATTCCAGAAAGTACTAAGAATTCTCTTGCCAAAGGTTGTAAAACCTCTCTGAGGCCCAAGAGAAGATCAGTAACTAAGTTAGCTGACACAACATCGTACTCACCCTTTAATTCGTAGGCGTCAGCTACTTCAAAGCTTATGTCTACATCGTTTAGTTTTGCGTTGTCCAAAGCGTTCTCTACGGAAATGGGATCAATATCTACGCCTGTCACCTTAGAGCATCCTCGTTTCTTTGCGTAGATAGCTAATATACCGCTTCCCGTTCCAACGTCAAGAAGGCTTTTTCCCTGCAGTGGAAGAATACTAAGAAGAACCAAAGCCAGTTGTGTGCTCGCGTGTTCTCCGGTTCCAAATGCCATGCCTGGATAGATTAGTAGGTCATCTTCACGATGTTCTTCCCATGGTGGTAAAATTCGAGTTCCAGCCACACTAACCCCTTTGAATTTACCCCTTAGGTCATCTAGCCATTGCTGGTTATCATAACCCAGCTCTTCTATGGGCCAGCGTTGGGAAATATCTTCTGGCAGTTTAGCATCTTCAGGAAGGTACAACTCGACTATGCTTGTTCCATTTGCATTTTGCACGAGATAACCCATGTTAGGAAAACGTTCATGTAGGTCAGCTAATAACTTCTCAAAATCTTGTTCGTCTTCCACCTTAATCGCATATCTTTTGAATTTCTTTTCTGGCAATATCCTTCACACCTTTCAAAGTATCAATTACTTTTTCTAAATCTTTATCGCGCCTTACAAAAGTACCCATGAAACTCATAACTTTGCTAGTACTTATGTCTGCAAACATGCCAACGCTTTGATTCACCAAAACTTTATCCAAGAGAACACCAAGATCTATCCTCCACAATATTCTGTTATAGACATATGCAGGATTCTGTTTAGCTACCTCGAGTAGCGTGTTTATCTCTTTAATGGTTTCGGGCGAGGGATTGTCGCCTAGAAAGTATACTGCCTTCGGGTTACCAGCATTTTGTTTAAGTAAACGGTATAGTACATCCCTTACAGGTCCGTACTTTTTGTCAAATAGGTCTGTTTTATCTTTTATGATATCGGCGGCGTCAGAACACGATTTATTCTTAATCAGCTCATCTAAGAGAGAGCTAAGCAGTTCCATACTTGCTTCTGTAACTGCCATCTCAAGGTTCGCTATACCTGATTCCACAGTACCATCGTCAAAAACTACTACCAGCGCAACCTTTGTAGCAGTTATAGGGATAAATCTAACAGTAGAGACCATCGGCTTTGCAAAGGCTATACCAATGGAGGGAGAACCGACGTCTTCGCTAACCCACTGAACACCATTTACTAGTACATCTTCTACTGTAGCTGCCTCCATTTGCCTAAATTCTGTGTTAGTTTCATATGTATTCTTTAAGAGAGCCTCAATTAGTTTCATGCCAAAGTACAGACTTACTCCTTCTTCAGTAGGCTCATAAGGAGATACCCTTGTGTCCTGCTTTAGATATCCTTTTTTAGCAAGCACTGCCAGTTCATTACGTATGGTGGCACTGCTCCACTGTTCGTTTAGCATTTCTGACAACTGCGCAGAAGAAGGCGCACGGCCATTTTTTAGGTAAGAGTCAACAAGAGTAATCAATATGTTTCTTTGCCTTTCTGTCATAACTTTGATTTATTATATCAATAATAGGAACAGACAACACTCTGAGGAGGTGGCAATTTTGGTGGAAATCCTATTAGTGCCTGTGGAGAAGGAAGAGCAGCAAAATGTTATTTTAGGACAAGCACATTTTATAAAAACGGTTGAAGATCTCCATGAAGCCATAGTAAACAGTAACTACAATATACGTTTTGGGCTCGCATTCAATGAAGCTTCTGGCCCACGGCTGATCAGGTTTAGTGGCAATGACGACAAGCTAATCGAATTAGCTAAGAAGAATGCCATGAACATTGGTGCAGGTCACTTTTTTATCATCGTCATGGAAGAAGGTTACCCAATCAATGTGCTAAATGCCATTAAGAATGTCCCTGAAGTGGCTCACATTTATGCTGCAGGCGCTAATCCTATGCAAGTAATAGTTGCTAAAACTGACATGGGGAACGCTGTTCTTGGAGTGGTTGATGGCTTTTCTCCACTTGGTTTTGAAGACGAGGAAGCCGTAAAAGACCGTAAAGATTTACTTAGAAAGATTGGCTACAAGCTTTGAGTAGTATGTGAATGTGACATCCTACTTCAAAACGAATACAATCCATACAAAGGGCGCAACAGGGTGCAAACGGGTGCAAATGTATTTTACCTCTTTCGTTTCGTTGTGTTATTAGTTCAGCGTTCCATATCGCTAGTATGAAGAGAATCGAGCCAGGCAGGAAAAGCCGGAAATTTGGGCTTTGAAATAGCTTCTTGCACCGTTTTGTCCTATTGCGAGAAATGAGCAGAGATCCTGAAGCACGAGGCATTTTATGGAGGCGCCTGGCGGAGTCGAACCGCCCTACAGGGATTTGCAGTCCCGTGCCTAACCGCTCGGCCAAGGCGCCACTTTTTGGAGCGGGCAACGGGATTCGAACCCGCGACCCTCAGCTTGGGAAGCTGATGTTCTACCACTGAACTATGCCCGCACCCAATAAATTATACCAAAGCCCGGAAGTTCTACAAAGGTATGCCTAGTACTTTGTGTTTTGGAATAATCGTTTTATCATTTTGGGAAGGCCGCGTAAAAAGTGGCAAAAAAAATGGTGCCGAGGGACGGAATCGAACCGCCGACACGGGGATTTTCAGTCCCCTGCTCTACCGACTGAGCTACCTCGGCACTAAAATGGCGGGCTCGAGGGGATTTGAACCCCCGATCTCCGGCTTGACAGGCCGGCGTGTTTGGCCCCTACACCACGAGCCCGCTTTGGTGGGCGGTAGAGGTTTCGAACCTCTGGCCTCTTGCTTGTAAGGCAAGCGCTCTACCACTGAGCTAACCGCCCACCATGGTGCAGGGGGCGGGACTTGAACCCGCACGGTCTCAACAACCACAGGACCCTCAATCCTGCGCGTCTTCCTATTCCGCCACCCCTGCTTTGGGGTCTTTTTCATTATATCTTATGGCTGTTAGTTATGTCAAGTAAGGTAATTCTGGCGTTTTCCTTGCTATGTCCATACAAAACCATGGGGCTTAAGGTAAAATAGAATACGTGGGGATGTAGCTCAGTGGGAGAGCGCTTGCTTCGCAAGCAAGAGGTCGCCGGTTCGAATCCGGTCATCTCCACCAATAGCTTTCCTCATTAAGTGAAATTCTTAGTTCTGGAAACGATAACAACTCCCAATGAGAAAAAGAGCACGGCAGTTCCTAAAATCACTAGCACATGCATCCAAGGTTCCATTGGTTGCCCTCCAAAAGAAAACACCACTCCAAGCGTTTCCTTCACATCAAGTACTTTGTCCACAGGAACTGCGCCAAATCCCAGCGACAACGGTTTATCCATGATAATCTGCCTAAGCAATGCTCCTGCATGAGAAACTGGAAACAACTTTATCACCCACTGCATAGAGTTGGACAGTACCCCAGTAGGAACATAAATGCCAGTTATAAAACCAATTAGGGTTCCGACAAGGGTACTAGCAGCAGAAAATGAAACAGGAGTGGAAAAGAAAGATACAAGTACAAACAATAAACTGTTATTCATCACCGAAGTGATTATCAGAGCTCCGATGACCTCTATGAAGGAGAAAACATCCAACCATTTACCTCCGTTAGATACAATGTAGACTTCGCCCAGCACCAATGTAATCACACCTACAATAAACCCTGTAACAAGCGCTGACAGTACATAACCTGCCACTATGTTTTTTCTACTAACCGGGCTGGCATAAAAATCCTTTGAGATTCCTCTTGCTTTGTCTTCCACCATGACCCCATAAGCGCCCATGGCCGAAGTAAAAGAGGTGATTGTCAAAAGACCCGCAATGAGCCAACTATCCATGATCTCTTGCCCGTTAACTATGCTTTCAAGGTTTGAGGTCCACAAATCTCCGAGAAAGAATATATAAAGACCAAATACAATCAAAGCAGATAAGAGCGAAAAGAAAACAGCTGCCTTATCACGGAAAAACACTGTTAAGTTTCTTCGAGCAAGCATGATCATTCCCTTATCTCCTTCCCTGTAATTGCTATGAATGCTTCGTCCATGGAACCCAAGACAACTTCAAAGGAAAGTAAATACTGCTTACAAAGCTCCAATAATGGCAATGCATCAAGCGATGTTTTTAAAGCAACACTGATTTTGTCACCATTCACGGCAAAGTCAACACCTCTGGTGCGAAAGAGCTCTACAACCTTGCTAGTGTTTGAACTCACTAAGATTAACCTGTCAGAAGCGTACTTTTCTTTTAGTTCCAAGGGGGTGCCTTTAGCAACGATTTGTCCATCATCGATGACGATAACATAGTCAGCCTGTGCTGCCTCTTCCATGTAATGAGTAGTTATAAACACAGTAGTGCCAAGCTGTTCCTTCATATGAATAATCAGGTCCCACATTCTTTTTCTGGTTTGAGGATCCAATCCCGTAGTAGGTTCATCCAAAAAAAGTACCTTCGGTGTATGAACTAGCGCCCTGGCAATGTCGCATCGCCTACGCTGCCCGCCAGAGAGGTTTCCATAGGGGCGGTTAACGATCTCGGTTACTGCTGCCAACTGGCAAGCACGTACCACCGCTTCTCGAGCAGATGCCATGTCAAGCCCATATAAGGAAGCCCTGAACATTAGGTTTTCCCATACTGTCAGCGTTTTATCTAAAACACCATATTGGAACACCACTCCTATGGACTGCCTTATGGCATCATCTTCTTTTCCCAAAATGTTGCCGTCAATGACCACAGTCCCGCTATCGGGCTTCAGTACAGTGCAGAGTATGTCAACAGTTGTAGATTTCCCAGCTCCATTGGGACCAAGAAAGGCAAACAGCTTCCCTTCCTCAACATAGAAACTGATTCCTTTGACTGCATGTACATCCCCATACGATTTTTCTAAGTTATCCACTTCAATGATCTTTGAATTGCCTAACAATGCATCACCTCTTGTTCGGGAATGATTCACTTGCTTGCAGACCATTCCGGTCTTTTTGTTATTCAGGCTGCTCAACGATGCAGATTATGTTATTTTCGATATTAGCAAGATTGTGGCAATATACAACAAAATTGGATAAGGAGTCCTAAAATACCAGCGTCAAAACTCCTGTTCTCCTTTGTTGTAGTTGTGCTACTTAGCCTTCAATCAACAGTATAATGAATTTGCTGTCAGTACCTTACCCAACAGGTCCGTAATAATTTGAAGTACTTCACATCTAAGTAGCTACCAACATATTGTTACTGTTGCTCACTGCGTCAAGCCCTCAAGAACCTCCATGGCTTCAACTGAATATGCAACTCCAGGACCGCCACTCATCATAATCGCCACACCTAAAGCTTCCATTATTTCTTCTCTAGTTGCACCGGCTTGTAAAGCTGATCCAACGTGAGCTACGATGCAGTGAGAACACCTCACTGCAACAGCAATTCCCAAGGCAATGAGTTCCTTTTCTTTCGTGGAAAGTGCTCCGTCGGCTGTTGCAGCATGATGAACTTCATTGAACCCTTTCATAACCCCTGGGATCTCGCTCGCCAATTGAGCCATTCCCTCGTTGAGTTCCTTCGCTTCCTCTTTAATATTCCTCTTTGCCATGCATACCCCTCCTCTTATGTGTTGCGCCTGCATCTCTTGCTAACCCAACCTGCCAGTCAGCGCAAATTCCGCCCAGCACAACCTACGCATGATTATACTATAGAAAAGGTACGAAACTTAACAGATTGTATTCGTTATTGGTCAAATTAACTATGACCCTGAGCTGGTTTACTAGAATTAAATGAATCAAAAGTTTGTCTTTATATCCTAAAAATAACATTAACAGGACCGTCGTGCTTCATCGTTATTTCCATGTACGATCCGAACACACTACAAACCTTTTTCTTCGCATCCAAACTGTTACAAAACTCCTCAAACAACGATTTCGCCTCTTCAAAAGGCAAAGCGTTATCAAAAGACAGCCTTCTACCTTCTACAAAGCCAGCCAAGGTAAAATTACTTACAGCCATTACACTGCCGTCAATGTCCTTCAAAGATAAGCCTAGCCGCCCATTCTCATTCTCGAAAATTTTGATGTCACTAACCTTTAAAGCTCCTCTTCTAACGTTTTCAGTGTTGTCTCCTTTTTCCAGACCTACAAAACATACAAGTCCCTTGTCAATAGATCCGATCTCTTTCCCATCACAAGTAATAGATGCACTGCTCACTCGAGAGATTACAAGTATCATTGTTTACCCTTCACCACCTCAATGATCTCTGGCATTTCAGACAGTTTGTTAAGTATGACCTGAAAATCGTCTTTGTTCTTCAGTTTTACTTCAACCAAGATCTTGATCTGTTCAATCCGTTGTCTCCTTTGAACAGTGATCTTGTCTATGTTCAGACCAGCCACGGCGAAAACAGAACCGATGTCAGCCAAAAGCCCTAAACGATCCCTAGCAGTGATTTTGATGTCCACAGGATAGCCATCCTTATTCTTGGCTCCATGCAGCTGATCCCAACTAAGTGAAATAGTCTTGCTAGCATCACTTACATTCTTGCAGTCAGCGGCATGGACCACTATGCCGTGGCCACTCTCTACAACGCCAACAATGTCCTCTGGAGGAAGTGGGCTACAGCACTTTGCAAGGCGGTATGGAATACCAGTCACACTGCTAACGGATGTTTGCTCTTTTGTGGCTACTGTTTTGCTTTCCTCGTCTTTAGCTAATTCGGGCGCAATAAGTCCCAAATTTCTAAGGACTAAATCCAGCGAGGACTGGTTCTTTAAGATATTGATTAACGTTGATTCCACATTCATGTTCTTGGATTTTAGTGTGTCGATGAATTCTTGGTATGTGAGATCGTACCTTTTTAGAGATTCTTCCAGCAGCTTTCTTGAATCTTCAATGATCTCTTGTCTATCTCTCTTACGGAACCAGCTATTTATTTTATCTGCAGCGTGAGCAGTCTTAACTATTTTAAGCCACTCTATGCTAGGGCCAGAACGATTCTTGCTCGTTATTATTTCTACACGATCGCCCATTTCAAGCTGTTTATCTAGTGGAACCCATGCACCATTTACCCTTGCTCCCACAGCGTGATGTCCAATCTCCGTATGTATGCGGTAGGCAAAGTCAAGAACAGTAGCACCCTTGGGTAGTGAAACTACGTCCCCTTTTGGGGTGAAGACCAGTATTTCTTCTTTAAGGGTGTCCATCACCGCCTCAGTTATTTCGTCAGTACTCTTCACCTTCTCATCTTCAAAAGCGAAGACCTGCTCCAGCCAATTTATCCTCTCCAAAGTGGATTTAGGAGTGACGCCCTCTTTATAGGCCCAGTGTGCAGCAACACCGTATTCAGCGACTTGGTGCATGTACCATGTTCTGATCTGAACTTCTAGTGGTAACCCTTTAGGACCGATGACGGTAGTATGTAAACTCTGATAAAAGTTTGGTTTCGGTAAAGCAATATAATCTTTTAACCTTCCAGGGATAGGTGGCCACACAGCATGAACTAATCCCAGAGTAACGTAGCATTCCTCTTCAGTATTTAGGATTATCCTTAGTCCCATTAGATCGAATATTTCGTCAATGGTTTTGTTTTGAGTAAGCATCTTGGTGTAAACAGAATACAGGTGCTTCATTCGCCCTTCAACTTTAGCTTCCATGCCACGCGCTCTTAACATGTCTTCAACTTTAGTTCTCGCCTCTTCAATAACTTCTCTCTGACCTCTTAGCTTTTGATTTACCAAAGTCGAGATATACTCGTATTGTTCTGGATAAAGTGTCTTGAAAGCAAGATCTTCTAATTCCCATCTAATCCTGTAAACACCCAAACGGTGAGCTAAAGGAGCATAGATGTCCAGTGTTTCTTTGGCCACCCTCTTTTGCTTATCAGCAGGTAGATATTGTATGGTGCGCATATTATGGAGCCGATCTGCCAGTTTTACTATGACCACACGAGGATCTTGAGCTGCACTTAAGAAAAGCTTGCGCAGATTCTCCTTTTGAGCACCTTCCCAGCCCGTACCTTTTGGTAACTTTCTTAGTTTTGTCAAACCGTCTACAAGAAGCGCTACCTCTGTACCAAAGTTTTCTTCAACATCCCTTAGCGTTACAGGCGTATCCTCCACCACATCATGTAGAATTCCAGCAATTATAGATTCTTGGTCAGCATACAACTCAGCTAAAATCAGTGCGACTCTGAGGGGATGAACCATGTAGTCCTCACCAGAGCGTCGTTTTTGACCACTATGAGCTACGCCAGCAAACTCAATAGCTCTTTCAATCTTTTCTGGATCACCTATGTAAGAAGAAACCTTTGTGACAAGCTCGTCTTTCAGCTTTTTCAGACTGTCAATAGATAAAACACCTTCTTGCCTAGTTTACTTAGTCGTTCGTAACCATCCATGGTTCCGAGACGTAAGAGGAAGCAAAATCCAGCTACGTCCGCCCCCAATGTGTTTACGAGGTCAGCTGCGGCCTGGGCCGTGCCACCTGTTGCCAACACATCATCTACTATGAGAATAGAATCTCCTGGGCCTGCAGCATCCTTGTGTATTTGAAGAACATCTTTGCCATATTCGAGTTCAAATTCTTTCTCCACTACCTCAAAAGGCAATTTACCAGGCTTTCTAATGGGAATGAAACCCACACCCAGACGGTAAGCTAAAGTACCACCCCATATGAACCCACGAGCTTCCACAGCGGCTACAGCAGTGACGTTCAGTGAGCTCACTGCTTCTGCCATCAGGTCAACCGTTGTGGCAAATGCATCAGGATTCTTCAGCAAAGGTGTTATATCTCTGAAGATGACTCCCTCGGTGGGGAAATTAGGTATATCCCTTATATATTGTCTCAAATCATCTACACGCACAACTACTCACCCCAATCGACCAGTAAAGATGCCGCTATGAAAATACTTGAATACGTTCCTGTTATTAGTCCGACTGTTAAACCAGTAGTAAAGTCAGGCAGGAATCGATACGCAAAAATCATTAAGCATAAAGCAGCTATGAGAGTGGTAATGGATGTATTCAATGACCGCCTAAACACAGAGTGTATAGCCGACTCAACGACTTCTGCTGTGGAAGCCTTGCTGTTAAGCTTTCTATTTTCACGAACCCTATCTAGTACTACTATGCTGTCCTGCAATGAATAACCTACCAATATGAGAAGCACAGCCACAAACGGACTGTTTATTGGTATGAAGAAAATGGCAAAGATACTTATGGTGACCAAAACGTCATGCAACAATGCCAGCACGGCTGCTAGACCATATTTGAATCTGAACCTGACAGAGATGTAAACCAGTAGTGCTAAGAGCGCCACAGTCAAGCTCAAAACAGCATTCTTTATAAGTGAACTAGCTACAGAGGGGCCAACGAAATTCTCATCAGTTACACTAGCACTAGCCTGTAATGATTCTCTAACAGTGGGAAGTGCGGCCTCATCTATTTTTGCCCTAAGTTCATATTCGTTTGCACCGGACTTTCTTACTATGGGATCGTGGATGCCTGCCTCTAAAGCTATTCTGGTTAACTCCGAAGCATCCTTGTTCTCAGGGAGAGTAACGGTAAACACTACACCACCGCTGAAGTCAACACCCAGATTTAACGGTTCGTGATACCTAGCGTAATTTATACCCATAAACAGGAAGCCAACAAGTATAACAACAATGGACGCAGTGTAAAACTTCTTTCTATTCTTAACAACTTCCACAGGAAGCTTAGAAAACAAAGGGAAACCAAACCAAACGTTTTTCATGCTTGCACCTCCGCTTTCTCAGACCTAGACGAAACAAAGGATTCTAACAGGGGATCCAGTAGGAGCCAAGGTAGAACAATGTTCAGCACTCCACCCAACCCAAGTGTTATTGCAAAACCTCTCAGAGTGGGGGCGCCAAGGTAGAAAAGAATAAGGGATACTACTATTACGGATACGTTTGAGTCAATTACTGTTACAAAAGCATGCCTAAAGGCATCTTCAACAGCTCTACGCGGTGTCTTCCCCTTGTTTAACTCTTCCATAAATCGTTCATACAAAATGATGTTACTGTCGATTGCCATACCCAAGGTCAAAATGAAACCACCGATTCCTGAAAGTGACAAGACAGCCTTAAACATACCAATATATATAGCTGCATCCAAGATAACAAAGCTGAGTAAGCTCAGAATTGACATTCCTCCTAGCGCACCGTAGTTTATTATCATGTAGAAGATTATGGCTATGGCTGCAGCAATACCTGCGAGTTCCATACCTTCCAACGCCTGTGAGCCCACAGAAGGTCCTACATTCCTTAGTGCGCTCACTTTAATCTGAGTAGGTAAAGCACCACCTTGTAAGAGAGCCGCCAATTGGCGAGCTTCAGCTATGGTGAAACTACCGGTTATGGAAGCTTTGCCACCGGAAATAGCTTCCTGAACAGTAGGAGAGGAGATCACCTGACCATCCAACCTTATCTCGATTGTTTGACCCACCCACTTGGAAGTAGCATCATAGAACTTCTTAGCGCCTTGCGAGGTAAATTCAAGCCCCACGGCAGGTAGACCAGCCTGGTCCGTAGTCACATATGCACTTTTTAAATCGGCCCCAGTAATTACCACGTTGCCCTCCGGATCGACGAATTCTAGTTTAGCTGGTTTACCCAAAAAATCTACCACTCCTTGTGCATCCATTTCTTTTTCGCTAAGAACATCTGCAGGAATCTCCACCACTACTCGTTTCCAATCACCCGGATCATCATAAATCTTTATTTCTCCCAATCCAAGTGTATTAATTCTGTTTTCTAAAACCGTTTTCAGCTGATTAACATCATCTTGCGTAAGCGTTTGGTTCTCGTAAGGCACTGCTTCTAGAGTGATCTGAACTCCGCCTTTTATATCCAAGCCAAAGCGGAATTTTATACCCCACTGATCGCGAACGACCTTTTGCATATCATAGCCAATACCCGGCAAATTCACCGGCAACGCCAAAATCAAAAACAACAGGCTCACCACTACAAGAGCCGCAGCAATACCAATTTTCCACTCTTTGCTCATCCTTTGCCCTCCTTCATTTATAACGTGCATGCCTTACGCTGTACTACCACATAGATTTTCTCTCTTACTCACCTATTATACGTTTTCTCCATTGGTAACGGATTTCCTCTTTCAAGCTATCAACGGAGCCACCTTCAATAGCTGCTCGTAATTTCCGCGTTAAATCAGCCATGTAGGAAAGGTTTTCCACTGTGGCAACGAAAAGCCCTAGCGGTTCCCCAGCCTTAAAAAGGTGATGCAGATAACCGTAGGTGTATTGCGGCTGATACTCTAAGGGTCTAAAATCAAACTTGTATTTTCCTCGAACAATGACCTGAGGTCCATCTTGCCAAGAGTAAACCCAGCCATGCCTTGCATGTCTTGTTGGCTGAACACAGTCAAACATGTCTATACCCATACTAGCGAGTTCAACAATTTGCACAGGGTCGCCTACTCCCATCATGTATTTAGGTGCCTGTTTAGGTAACGCATCCAGCACCTCGTAAGTTAGCTCATACATGAGTTCTTCTGGTTCGCCCACAGACAGTCCACCAATGGCGAATCCATCAAAAGGAAGAGAAGCAGTCAGTGCTGCGCTTTCACGTCGAAGACGTTTGCTGAAGCCACCCTGAACGATGCCAAACCGTTTTTGACCTTGTAGCGGCTCCACAGACAAGAATCTTTCTCCCCACCTAAGTGTCACATCCATCGCTTTTTTAGCTTCACTTTCACTAGCAGGATAACCCAAGCACACATCTAGCTGCATGGCAATATCGCTGCCTATAATGTTCTGAGCTCGAGCAACGAATTCGGGAGTAAAGAAGAATTTTGTTCCATCTATGGGAGATCTGAATTCCAAGCCATTGTTCCTAATCTTCATGGAATGCTTGAGTGAATAGATCTGAAAACCTCCGCTATCAGTTAACACGTTTTTATCCCAGCCCATAAAGCGATGGGTCCCGCCGATCTTCTCCAAAACTTCAAGCCCTGGTCTAAGGACTAAGTGATAAGTATTGTTAAGAATCAAACTGTACCCTAACTGCTTAAGTTCATTAAGGGGTGCAACCCTTATGGCCCCTCTGGTAGCAACTGGCATGTAGACTGGCGTTGTTACAATACCATGATTTAAAGAAAGTTGCCCAGTTCGTCCCTTATCTGTTTCCTTGAATATCTCAAACATATCGAACACCCTAACTTTCAAAGTATGAGCATGGCATCGCCTAAGCTGTAAAACTTGTACTCTTCCTCAATGGCGTGCCTGTATGCCTTTAAAATAAGATCCGGTGTTGCAAAAGAGGATACCAACAGGAGCAAACTGGTCTGGGGAAGGTGAAAATTCGTCACAAGCTTGTCAACGACCTTCCAGCTGTAACCAGGCTTAATAAACAATGATGTATCCGAAAACACCGAATTTAGTTTCCCGTCATCACATGCTGCTGATTCCAAGCTTCTAACCACCGTTGTTCCCACTGCAAAAACGCTGTGCCCGGATTCCTTCGCTTCATTGACAGTTTTGGTCGTTTCAGCGGAGACGAAGAACGTCTCTTGATGAAGTTCACTCTTCTCTTGCCAATCCGATGCTAGTGATTCAAAGGTACCGAGCGCCACATGTAAAGTTACGTAAGAGATTTTTACTCCCATGTTCTTCAGATCTTGCAGCAGATTTTCAGTGAAATGCAGACCTGCAGTAGGAGCTGCCACAGCACCAGGTTTCGAGGCAAACACTGTTTGATATTCTTCGGCTGGCACTTTTCTTCTTATATAAGGAGGAGTCGGTACCTCTCCCCAATCGTCCAGATAACTATCAAGCTCTTGAGCAGACATCCCCAGTTCAATGATCGCTGTTCTCTCTGTACGTTCCAAGAGCTTGACTTCTGCTCCGCCGTTTAACAAGAGCACCTCGCCAATTTTGATTTTTCTAAGCGGTTTAAGGAGGCACTCCCATACATTATCTCTTAATGGTCGAACAAGCAGAATTTCCACTGCGCCACCAGTTTTTCTGCGTCCCTTTATTCGTGCTTTTAGTACCTTTGTGTTATTAAGCACTAGTACATCACCAGGCTTAACGTAATCCTTGATCTGATAAAAGCGCTTGTCCTCCAAAGTACCAGTATCACGATGAACCACTAGTAGCCTACAAGCATCTCTGGGGTCACTTAACTTCTGAGCAATAAGGTGTTTTGGCAGTTCGTAATTGAGTAGTTCCTCCAAAGCTGACAAACGTTTCACCTCCACAGCTGCTCAAACCTTTGCACTTCTCGCTCTAAAAGCGAGCCGTAACAACCACAGTAATTTTGAACATAGATGCCCATATCCTTCAGCTCTCTCATCTTATTCATATACTCTTCATGGGTCACCTCAAAATAATACACCTGTATGGAAAGCTTGCTTTCAATGGCACTTAATATCCCGCGCAGTAAGTCTTGGTTTTGAGTAGGAGAACTTAGCAATGTAGTGGTAAACATGTCAAAACCTCTTTGCTTTGCGCTGTTTGCGGCTTCAGTTAGCCTCAAGTCATAACAGAAAGCACATCTTCTACTGAAAAGCAGTTCATGAAGCTCCTTCTTTGGTAACTCCGGAATAACTTCTCCACTTACAGACAAAAGCTCACACACATTCAAGAAAGACTGGGCTCTATTTATCCACTCGCTAGGTGGCTCAATATTGGGGTTAAAGAAACTTCCCAACATTGTGTCCACTTGGGGCAAATGTGAAAAAGAAGCATATAGGCATGGCCCACAGCAGCTATGAACAAATAACCTTTTCGTATGCTTTCCATCCTTTGTCAGTTAACTTTCTTCCACGGCTTGTGACTGTCACGAATCCGAGCATCATCAGGTACGGCTCAACAACCCCTTCAAGGGTTTCTACATCCATTCCCAGAGCTGATGCAAGTACTCTGATGCCAGAAGGACCTCCCTTAAATGTCTCTGCTAGCGTTCTAATGTAATCTTTGTCTAAGGGAGACAAGCCATATTCATCAATGTTAAGTAGATTAAACAAATCAATGATTGCTCCTACGTCTAACGTTTCAAGATGATTGAGCGCGGCATATTCCACCACTCTTCTGCAAATCTGTAAAGCCTCGCGCGGGGTTCCTCTACTCCTTTTAGCAATCTCCCGCAAGGCTTCAGCAGAAATATCCAACCCTTGCTGTGCTAGTTCTTCTTTTATAATCTTCCCTATTTCCTCTTCGCCGTAGTAGTTAAAAGAGATCTTTATGGAGAATCGACTTAAAAATGGCTTACTTAAGAAAGAAATCTTTGTCGTCGCTCCGATTAGAGTGAAAGGCTGAAGATCAAACTTGATTATGCGAGCAGTCTTATTCTTACCAACCATGACTCTGATAACTTGCTCATCCATGGGAGCATAGAGAAGCTCTTCTACCGATTTTGGTATGCGATGAATTTCATCTATAAAAAAAACCGTAGGACGTGAAAATGAAAGAAGTATGTTTAGAACATCTTTCACATTGGTTAGGCTATTACCTGTGGTCTCAACAAAATTCGCTGCCACTTCCTGAGCCACCAGCCTGGCTAGAGTGGTTTTACCCAAACCAGGAGGGCCAAAAAAGAGCATATGATCGGGCATTTTGCCAAGCTTCTTAGCTGCTTCCACACTAAAGGATACTGAGGATACGGCAGTTGTTTGGCCAACAAACTCTTTAAGTTCCATTACGCCTTCTTGTTGAGTTCCCTTATTACCCATCTTAATGCATCTTCCAATGTTTTATCTCGCCATTCACTACTACCATTTAAGAGCTCTGTTACCACATTACGTTCATAGCCCAAGTCGCAAGCTGCATTTACCACTTCCATAAAATCATTGTCGAAGTCGTGGCGGGTATGTGTCAAACGACCACTAAGTTCCGCCACTATTCTTTTGGCCGTTCGTTCTCCTATACCAGGCAGTAGTGCCAGCTCATGCTCATCGCCAGCTTTGATCATGTTTAGAAGTTGCTGTACATCATACAACGAAAGTATTCGAGAAGCTTTAATGTTTCCGACGCCCTTCACATTCTTAAGTACCTGAAAAAGACCAAATTCTTCCTTGTTAGAAAAAACAAAAACGCGTATATCATTGTCAAAAGAAACAAAAAACAAGTATTCGCCATCTCCGGCCCTAGTGGTACATCTGGTTACTTCGATGGACAAACCCGTTTTCAAAGAAAACCAATAAGACTCGTCTTCCTGACTAAGTGTTCCACTAACTTTCAACAGCACGGTTATTCCTCATCAGAACATGAATCCAGGCAATTGCCATGGCATCCGAGGCATCATCAAACAAGGGCAACAGGTCAAAGCCTGTTTCAGCCTGCAGAGTGCGAACAATACCCGCCTTTTCCTCGTGACCATAGCCAGTAGTAAAGGATTTGACCTCAGTAGGAAAGTACTCAAAAACCTTTATGGCTCTCTTGTATGCCACTAACTTCACTACACCACGACATTCGCTTATTTGGAGCAAGTTATTTCTGTTCTTGCCCCAAATAAGCTTCTCGATAGCCATCTCTTCGGGATTGAACACGTCGCACAAAGCGCCCACATAGCGCTCTATGGTTGTGTATCTCAAATGCTCAGGCAGCCCTGTTAGTTCTAAACACTGCACATGTAGCCAATTTCTACTTTCGTCATCTAGCAAAGCCAAGCCCACACGTGTACTACCCGGATCAACACCAAATACAACCACTATTCTTCAGCCGTTAATACCTCTGGCAAGTCGGCATTTGTATAGACTTCCTGCACGTCGTCATTGTCATCCAACTCTTCAAGCATGCTGAGTATTTTCCGTCCCTCTTCTTCCGACACAGAAATATAGTTTTTCGGTATGAACTCCAATTCCGCTCTTGAGACTTCAATGCCGACCTCATTTAGGTGATCCAATACTTTCGACAGCGCATCGGGTTGCGTATATATGGTTACCGAATCATCTTCCTCTAAAACATCATCTACTCCGAAATCGATAAGTTCCAGCGTAAGTTCGTCGATAGAGGGAACCTGTTCTTTGTTCAGTTCAATGACGCCCTTCCTTTCGAACTGCCAACTCACAGCTCCACTCTCTGCGAGAGTTCCACCGTGACGACTAAATATTCTGCGTACATCTGCCGCAGTACGATTCTTGTTATCGGTGGTGACCTCGACTAGAATGGCAACGCCTCCGGGACCGTAGCCCTCATAGAGAGCCTCAACAAATTCTTGACCTTCTAAATTCCCAGCTCCCTTGGCTATGGCTTTATCAATGTTGTCCTTTGGCATATTTGCCGCTCTAGCTTTGTCTATAGCTACGCGTAGTCGCAAGTTTGTATCAGGGTTCGGGCCACCTTCACGTGCAGCTATGACTAATTCTCTTGTCAACTTAGTGAAAATTTTGCCCCTTTGGGCATCCATCTTACTTTTTTTAGCTTTTATGTTGTGCCACTTCGAGTGTCCAGACATATCTATACCTCCTCGTACCTGCTCTATTATAACTCAGAAAGTCTAAGAGTTTGAAAGACTAAATTAAAGCTGATCCGCGAAAGCTTCTATGACATCAGAAAAAGAACGTTCACCCCCCACATCTGTCTGCAAGTAGAACTCCAATGCCTCTTGTATGGCAGTTGAAACCTCTATGTTGGCCATCCTAGAAGCCCTAACGGTAACAAGCAGTGTGCTTGCAAGCAGGTATTTGTACAGTTCTAATTGCCTTTCAAGTAGTCTGTTAGATGTTGGAGCAAAAGATACTACGTCTTCTTGCCCCGTAGACATGGTTTGGTTCATTATTGTTATGGGACTCGCCAGCATAGAGATTTCGGAAAGCAAATCTGCTGATAAGTATTGAACAATCATTAGACCAGAGTTAAGGCCTGGTACTTCAGCTAGAAACGCTGGCAGACCACGACTAAACTCAGGGTTTAGCAGTTTTTCCTGCAGCTGATATAAGATATTGCCCATAAGAGGCAAGAGAGCCCTTAGCTGTGAAGACATTACAGCAATACTTTCAGCATGGAAATTGCCTTGAAAAACAGGCTCACTATCTTTGAACAGTGGATTATCGCTAACAATGTTCATCTCTTGCTCCAGCCAAGAATCGACATTGTCTAGTGTTCTTATGACAGGCGCATAAAGCTGCGGGAAACACCTTATTACATAGGGCTCTTGAACCTCAGGACCTGACCTTCTGACCGCAGAAGAATCCTTGAGCACTTCCCTTAGCCAAGAGAGTAGCTGCTCAAAGTATGGATCTGGCTTGGCTTGACTAACCAAAGGATCGAGAAATGAAACAATAGCTTTCCTTGTCTCCAGATGAAGGGCGTAGGTCCACCTCGTCATCTTTTCGAGCCTCTTGAACTTTTCTAACAAGTGAATCATGTGAGAAAGAGAAAAATGAGTGCCGTTTATTACGGCAAGGCCTTCTTTTTCTCTCAGTGCAAATTTCTCGAGCACGTGGGGATTACCTGAAGCATCGTACACAGGTTTCTCACCAACAATACCTAGCATTAGTGTGGCCAAGAATGACAAATCACCGCTGGCACCCACAGAACCGAAGCAACCTACTCTGGGTATGTAGTCCATGTTGATTGCAAATAGGATTCTTTCCAGCAGTTCGGGACTGACCCCAGACAATCCTTGGGCCAAGCTATGCGCCAAAAGTACCATGGCACCTTTGGTGACTGACCTTGAAACTCTTTGTCCCACCGACTCCGCGTGGCTTCTTATTAGGTTAGCCTGGAACTCCTCGAGCGTGTCAGCTTTAAGTGCCACATCCTTTAAGGATCCAACACCCGTATTAACTCCGTAGATAACCTTCCCCTCTTGCAAAATACTCAGCAGTTGTTCACGCTTTTGCTCCAGCTCATTTCTTGTGTTAGAGCCTAGGTACAACTGTTCTTTTCCTTCAACTACGCTCCAGAATTTTTCCCACGTTAAATGCTCTGACACCTCCATAGACTACTAACCTCCTAAGAGTGCGAGGAAAACACCAGCTGCAACAGCTGTCCCCACAACTCCTGCTACGTTGGGCCCCATAGCATGCATCAGCACAAAATTGTCTGGATCGTAGGACTGTGCTACTGTTTGAGAAACTCGGGCAGACATGGGTACGGCTGAAACCCCTGCCGAGCCAATGAGAGGATTCACCTTTCCACCTGTTATGTAATACATAAGTTTCCCCAAAAGCAAACCACCGAACGTAGCAAATGCAAAAGCCAATACACCGAGAACCACAATCTCCAACGTTTGCAAAGTGAGGAACGTATCTGCTTTCATAGAAGCTCCTACTGCCAACGCTTGGAATATAGTAACAATGTTTATGAGCTCGTTTCCGGCCGTCTCAGCGAGCCTTCTTGTTTCGCCAGCCTCCTTTAAGAGATTCCCGAACATTATGGCTCCTATGAGTGGTGTCGACGCAGGTACGAAAATAGAAGTAACCACAGTTATTGCAATCGGGAACAGTATTCTTTCAACCTTGCTTACAGTCCTAAGCTCCTTCATTCTCACTTTCGCTTCTTTTTCCGTTACCATTAGACGCATTATGGGAGGCTGTATGATAGGAACAAGGGACATGTAAGTGTAAGCAGCCACAGCAATGGGTCCAAGTAAGTGAGGGGCTAATTTTACTGCCAGGTAAATGGCAGTGGGCCCATCTGCACCTCCTATGATTCCTATGGCAGCCGCTTCCTTTAAATTGAATCCCAGTACAACAGATATTATCAGTGCCGCGTACACGCCAAATTGCGATGCAGCCCCCATCAGGAACGATGAAGGCTGTGCGATCAATGGTCCAAAGTCAGTCATAGCCCCTATACCGATGAAGATTAGTATGGGATAGATTTCGTTTTTCACGCCGAAATAAAGGATGTCCCCTAGCAATGGTAAACGTGGACTGACAATTTGATTTAACTCACCAACCTGTTTAACGTATTCCAGAGACAAAAAATACCCACCTGCCACCGGTAGGTTAGAAAGCAAGGCACCAAAACCGATTGGAACGAGTAGCAACGGTTCTATTTTCTTAAAAATACCTAAATAAAGAAGTATCAGCGCTACAGCAACCATGATCCAATCTTTCCATTGAGCGGCACCTGCGGCAGCAATGCTGGTGCTTTGCCAAAGGGTTTGAAACAGATTAGATATCGTTAGTTCCATATGCTGCACCTACTTCAGCACTACTAAGGGATCGTGAGTATTTACTGTTTGGTTTGGCGAAACTAGTACGCTGTCCACAACTCCATCTACTGGCGCCAGGATTTCGTTTTCCATTTTCATTGCCTCTAAGATTAGGAGCAGGTCACCTCGTTTTACCTGACTTCCCGCTGACACGTTAATTCTGAGAATCTTACCTGGTAGTGGAGCCTCCACCACTGTACCTCCAGTCTTAGATGGAGTAGCAGGCTTTTGAGGTACACTAGAAGTAGTAGGTGCTGAAGTGCCTGCAGCGGTAGGCGCTGGCTCAACCTTCTGAGTACTTTCCTCCCGTCGTGTTTGTGTTTCGCTTGTGGCGGCTCTGGTCACGCTCTTAAGAAAAATCTCTTCATTTTCAGATTCGATCTCTACATTGTATTCTTTCCCATTTACTCTAACCACATATTGGAATACTTTGCCCATATCACAGTCCCCTCCTAACATCAGTGCGGCGCACAACGCCGTAATTCACCCTTGACATTCTTAACATGTGATAATGCAAAGCGGCTGCAATAGCCGCCACGACTTCTGGTTCAACTTCTTCCAAGGTCTCTCCCTCTTCCTCTGCCTCTGGTAAACCTTTTGTTGACTCCTGCTCAAATAATGTTCTTTGACTAGGCGGTGGGGTAGCTACTTCTTTCTTCTCTCGGCTTGCAGACTTTAGCAATGAGGTTACTAAAGCGTCTATGGCGAGAACAAGGAAGACGACAGCCAATCCCACGACAGTGAGTACTAAAGCGTCAAGAAAGCTTGCCATCATATCTCATCGCCCCTACAGCGGAATATTTCCATGCTTCACACCTACAGAGCCTTTCTTCGAAAACGTAAGTTCAAGGCCATTGTAAATAGCTAAACGCACAAACTGAGGCTCAATAACGTCATCAACATAAAGCCTGGAAGCGGCCACATAGGGATTTGCAAATTGTTGCCTATACTCGCTTATCTTTTCTGCTCTGACTTGATCAGGATTCTCAGCACTTTCTATCTCTTTCCTGAAAACGATGTTGGCTGCTCCTTCAGCCTCCATGACAGCAATCTGTGCTGATGGAAGAGCCAGCACCATGTCAGCACCAAGATGCTTGGAACCCATCGCAATGTAGGCTCCGCCGAATGCTTTTCTTACTATGAGAGTAATCTTGGGAACTTCTGCCTCAGAATAGGCATAAAGCAGCTTTGCTCCGTGACGTATTATGCCACCGTATTCCTGCTGGGTTCCAGGCATGTACCCAGGTGTGTCCACTAATGTCACAATGGGAATATTAAAAACATTACATGTTCTAACAAATCGAGCAGCTTTATCTGAAGAATCGATGTCCAAAACACCAGCCATGTACGAAGATTGGTTTGCCACAATGCCAATCACGTGACCACCCAACCTGGCAAAGCCAGTCACCATGCTTCGAGCGAATTCCGGCTGTACTTCCAAGAATTCTCCATCATCCACTATCGCTTGTATAACCTTTTTTATGTCAAAAGCCTTGTTAGGCTCAGCAGGTATGATGTCCGCAAGCTCTGGAACCAACCTGGTTGGATCATCTTTTGGTTCTATGTACATGGGTTTTTCGTAAGCGCTGTTCGGTAAATATGAAAGTAACCTACGCGTCAAATCAATGGCTTCTTCATCTGTGTCTGCAACAAAATGTATGTTACCAGATTTTTGGGCATGAACCAGAGGACCACCAAGCTGTTCATTTGTTACCTTTTCGCCAGTCACTGTTTCTACTACCTTTGGCCCTGTTATAAACATGTATGCATTGGAGGTCATTAAAACAAAATCCATGAGTGCGGGCGAATAAACTGCGCCACCAGCGCAAGGCCCAAAAACTACAGCTATTTGTGGAACTACACCTGATGCTTTAACGTTTCTGTAGAAAATGTCACCGTACCCTTTTAAGGCGTCTACGCCCTCTTGAATACGTGCACCACCAGAATCATTCATTATGATCACAGGGGCTTTGTATTGCAGTGCCATATCCTGCACTCTGGCTATTTTAGCTGCGTGCATTTCCCCCACAGAACCACCCAATACTGAGAAATCCTGTGAAGCTACAAAAACCAAACGGCCATTAATGGTTCCAAAACCCGTGACAACGCCATCTGCAGGCGCTTTAGTTTTATCCATACCCAAAGCCGTCGCACGATGTTCCACAAAAGCGCCAAGTTCTACAAAACTGTTTGGATCTAGCAAATACTCAATACGTTCCCGGGCGGTCAGTTTACCAGCATCTTTGATTTTTTTAATACGCTCCTTACCGCCCCCTTCAAAGATCTTCTCTTTTCGCTGCCTGTACTGCTGTAAAAGCTCTTCCCAATCCATGGTTTACTCTCCTTCTACCAGTTCCACTAAGACTCTACCTGTGCTTTTGGGGTGTATGAAAGCGATTCTTGTTCCCTCTACACCTTCTCGAGGACTTTCATCTATCATACGCACACCTTTTTCTTTAAGTTCTTGAATGGCTTCTTCAACACTGTCAACAGCAAAGGCAAGATGGTGCAGCCCTTGCCCGCGATCGGATAAAAACTTAGCTATGGTACTGTCTTCAGACGTTGGAACCAAGAACTCTATCTTCGTCTGTCCAACTCTGTAAATATAGGTCTTAACCTTCTGTGAAGACACCTCTTCTACTGTATCAGGCTCCCTCCCAAAAAGGAGTCTTCCCAGCTGCAATGATTCTTCTTCAGAAGGCATCGCTATACCTATGTGCTCTACATGTTTAATGTTCATCCAAGCACCTCCCTATGCGATCCACAAAGGTCTTTGCCGCAATATAAGGAACTTCTCCCTCACTGTACCGTTGGTCTACAATGGGTTCAAGCATTTGCATCATCCATGAGTGGTACAAAGCTTTGTTTCGCTCTTTACGTATTTTTTCGAGCTCCTTTGTTTCTTGCTTTTTCTCATAGCACTTATCGATTTTAGAAAGAAGAACATCAATATTGCGTCGTTCAATAGCTGAGACGGGCACCACTGTTGGTGGTTCATCAAGTAGCCTGGCATAGGCTTCGAGAGCCGCCAAGCTAATATTGGCACTGGGCATATCCATTTTGTTCATTACCAGTATGTCAGCAATTTCCATAATGCCACCTTTCAAAAACTGGATTTCATCGCCTAATCCGGGTGAAAGCACCAAGACCACCACGTCAGCAAAGTGAGTTATATCCACTTCACTTTGTCCAATACCTACAGTTTCTAAGAATATGTAATCGAAACCAGCTACTTCCAGGATCTTCACAGACTCCATCAAAATTGGGCTTAAACCCCCAAGAGCACCTTTATTGGCAAAGCTTCTAAAAAACAAATTCTCATTAGGGAAAAGATGTTGAAGCCTTATTCTGTCCCCCAGCAAAGCGCCGCCGGATCTTGGAGATGTGGGGTCCACAGCCATAACACCTACTCTTTTGCCCTCTTTGAGTAAAGCTTCTGCCAAAGCTCCAACTAGACTGCTTTTGCCCGCTCCACCAAAACCCGTTAAACCAATCAAAGGAGCAGGGCTCGTGTGTTCTCGATAAAGCAAGTCTAGAAACTCGGACATGTCCTCCCCGTTTTTTTCAATCAAAGAAATGGCTCTGGCTATGTCAGCCTGCGAACCATTCCTAAGTGCCTTTATCAGGGATTGGCTTGTTCCCATTTTTTAATAGCTTCCACTATGGTCTGAGGAGGAGTGCCAGGTCCAAAAACAACGTCTAGACCTTTTTTCAAAAGCTCTTCTTGGTCTTCAGGCGGTATAACCCCTGTCCCAATGATAAAAGGATTTAGACCAAGTTCACGTATTTTCTTAGCCGTTTCAGGAAAAAGTTCTAGGTGGGCTCCGCTTAGGTTGTTTAGCACAACTACTTCTGCTGATTCCTGAAGAACAGTTTGCGCAATTTGACTAGGCGTTTGCCTGATACCTGTGTAAACTACATCGTAACCATTGTCTTTTAACACTCTCGCAATAACCTTTGCTTGCCTATCATGTCCATCCAGACCAGGCTTAGCAACAACAACTTTCCTTCCCATGATCTATTTGCACCCCCCTTTTAGAAAACCACAGGCGGTCTGTATTCGCCAAATACATCCCTAAGAGTATCCATTATTTCTCCTAAGGTGCACCTATTTCTTACAGCATCAATTATGAGTGGCATCAAATTTACGTTCTCAGTTGCAGCCGCTTTTCCAAGTTCTTCCAAAGATTTCTCAACCTTCACGTTGTCGCGGTTGCTCTTTACCGCCTTTATAGATGCAATTTGTTCTTCCCTAATCTTTGGATCTACCCTGAGAACTCTAAAGCTCTGATCTTCTTCCGAGTCTGCGAATTTGTTCACACCAACTATGACCTTTTCTCCGTTAGCCACTCCCCTGTAATACTCGTATGCGCTCTCAGCTATCCTCTTTTGCATGTAGCCCGACTCGATAGCAGCCACAGCACCACCCATGTCGTCAATGACTTTCAATTCCTTCGCAATATGTTCTTCAAGTTCGTTGGTCAACTGCTCAATAACGTAGCTTCCGCCAAGCGGGTCAACCGTGTCAGCCACGCCAGACTCATATGCAAGTATTTGCTGCGTCCTCAACGCCACCTTCACCGCTTCCTCTGTGGGCAAGGAGAGAGCCTCATCATAAGAATTGGTATGCAAAGACTGCGTGCCACCGAGTACTGCAGCCAATGCCTGCAAGGTTACACGAATAATGTTGTTCAGAGGCTGCTGTGCTGTCAAAGTGGAGCCCGCAGTTTGCGTATGGAAACGAAGCATCATTGCACGCTCTTTTGTTGCTCCGTACTGTTCTTTCATGATCTTCGCCCAGAGCCGACGAGCAGCCCTAAATTTAGCAACCTCTTCCAAAAGATTATTATGAGCAGCAAAGAAGAAAGAAAGCTGTCCCGCAAAATCGTCCACAGAAATATTTCTCTTTAATACAGCATCTACATAAGCTTTTGCATTGGCAAAGGTGAACGCGATTTCTTCAACGGCATTGGCTCCTGCTTCACGTATGTGGTAGCCACTTATGGAAATAGGATTCCATTTTGGCATTTCTTTTGCACAGAATTCTATGGTGTCAGCAATGAGCCTTAAAGAAGGTTTTGGAGGAAATATGTAGGTTCCGCGAGCCACATATTCTTTAAGAATGTCATTTTGAATAGTACCAGAAAGTACCTTGCGGCCCAAACCGTTCTCTTCCGCTACAACAATGTACATTGCCAAAAGTACAGCTGCAGGTGCGTTTATTGTCATACTTGTAGAAACCTTGGATAGGTCGATTTGGTCGAAAAGAACGTGCATGTCTTCCACTGTATCAATGGCAACGCCAACCTTTCCCACTTCACCCATGGAAAGCTCATGATCTGAATCGTAGCCAATTTGCGTAGGTAAGTCAAAAGCCACAGATAAACCTGTTTGACCTTGTTCCAACAAGTACCGAAATCGCTCGTTGGTTTCCTTTGCTGTACCATAACCCGCATATTGCCTCATGGTCCAGAATCGACCTCTGTACATGTTAGGTTGAACCCCACGTGTGAAAGGATACATACCAGGCCAGCCTAAATCCTGTTCGTAGTCCACATGTGAATTGGTAGGGTCATAAACGGGCTCTAAAACTAAACCACTGTCAAGAACAAACTCCTTTCGCCTTTCAGCATACTTGCCGATGTGCTTGTTGTAAAGCTCCATCCATTTTTCTTTTCCTTCCTCCAGTCCCATATTCACCCCTCCGCTAAAAGAGTCAAAAACTCATCGGAAGACATGGTTTCAACTTCCATGAGTCTTTCTGCTAATTTGTGAATTCTGTCAATCCGTTCAGCAAGTGTTTTCTTAGCCATTTGATAAGCTTCTTCAAGAATTTCTTTAATCTTTTGGTCGATCAGCTGAGCAGTGGCTTCACTGTAGTTCTTATTCCTAGTTATTTCCCGCCCCAAAAACACCAAGTCTTGACGCTCTTCCAAGGTTACTGGGCCCAGTTCGCTCATGCCCCACTCTACTACCATGCGCCTTGCGATATCAGTAGCGCGCTGCAAATCATTTTGTGCTCCTGTAGTCTGAGTTTTAAGGAATTCTTCTTCCGAAGCTCTTCCACCCAAGAGAACAGCAATTTTCCTAATAAGCTCCTCTCTGGTATACATGACCTTTTCCTCACCACTACCGCCGAACACATAACCTACGGCCATACCTCTGGGCACTATGGATATCTTATGTATTTCTTTAGGGTCATCAAGGACTGCGGTACAAACGGCATGACCTATCTCGTGATAAGCAGTTATCTTCTTTTCTTCAGCGCTTAGCACACGACCACGCTGAGGACCCAGCATGACCTTCTCAACGGCTTCCTCGAACTCTTCCATGGTTACCAAATTTCTGTTCTTTCGAGCAGCTAAAAGCGCTGCTTCATTTACAAGGTTAGCCAAATCAGCTCCGCTAAATCCTGGAGTAAGTTGAGCTAGCCTATCTACATCCACATCCTGTGAGATGGGTTTGCCTCTCATATGTATTAGCAGTATTTGTTTTCTCCCGTTTACGTCAGGCATGTCCAATATTACTTTTCTATCAAATCTGCCTGGCCTTAGCAGAGCAGGATCTAGTATATCAGGGCGGTTCGTAGCAGCAAGCACAATGATTCCAGCATAAGGGTCAAAACCGTCCATCTCTACCAGTAACTGGTTCAATGTCTGTTCTCGTTCATCATGACCTCCACCTATGCCTGCTCCTCTTTCCCTTCCCACTGCGTCTATCTCATCGATGAACACAATGCAAGGTGCAAACTTACGAGCTTGTTCGAATAAATCTCTTACACGAGCAGCACCAACACCCACAAACATTTCTACAAACTCCGAACCGCTGACGGAGAAAAATGGTACGCCTGCTTCACCTGCAACAGCCTTAGCCATTAGGGTTTTACCAACACCTGGAGGACCTACTAAGAGTACACCCTTAGGAATTTTGGCACCGATAAGCTGATACTTCTTTGGATTTTTGAGAAAATCAACAATTTCCAAAAGGTCCTTTTTAGCCTCCTCAGATCCTGCTACGTCTTTAAAAGTGACGGTAGGTTTGTCCTCCATATAAAGCCGCGCTTTTGACCGTGTAAAAGAGAAAACCTGGTTGCTCCCAGCAGAGCTTTGCCTAAACATGAACATGAGGAAAAAGATCATAGCCAAGATGGGAATCCAGTTTCCCAAAATTGTTATCCAAATGCTGGTTTTTTCTTGTTGAACACTAAACCTAACCGGCGTAGGGCTGTTCTTGGTAGCATCTAGGAGTAAACCTTCCGCGATCAGATCAATATCAGCAGTGTAAACTTTTCCATCTTTTGTCGTAGCCTTCACATTGGAGTTCGAGACAATGATCATGGATTCTATTTCACCGTTTTCGATCATGTCGACAATTTCACTAGTTGTTACCGTAGTGGGAGCAGTAGATGGAATTAAACTACTTCCTAAGAATAAGGGTCCTATCATGGTAACAATGATTAGAGCTACCATTATGAACACCAATAAACCCAAATCCGGTCTTTTATTGTTCTTCATTCTTTTCTTTTCAACTCCTTTAACCCCATTTTATCATTGTAGGGTTTATCGAATATACCCACTTGCTTCTATTCATAAACTTCCTTATAGGGAATACCTATAAAAGGAAGATTCCTGTAAAACTCAGCGTAATCCAAACCGTATCCAACCACAAACGCGTTAGGTATTTCAAAACCCACATAGTTCAGATGCACATCTACTATGCGTCTTTCTTTTTTATCCAACAATGTACAAACAGCCAAGCTTGCTGGCTTACGTGCAGACAGCAGTTCCAGTAGATGCTGCATGGTTACTCCAGTATCAACAATGTCCTCCACAATGATCACATGCCGATCTTCAACTGATATATCCAAATCCTTCAGGATCTTGACAATACCGGAGGACTCTGTACCACTGCCATAGCTGGAAACCTGCATAAAATCAACATGGGCAGGGATCTTCACATGCCTGATCAAATCTGAAAGAAAGACAAATGCTCCTTTTAAAATGCCAACAAACAAAGGGTTCTTACCTTCGTAGTCAATGGAAATCTGGTTGGCCAACTCTGCAACTTTCGCTTGTAACTGGTTTTCATTGATGAGTATTCTTTCGATAGTTTCACTGGTACCAAGCTCCATCAAAGCACCTCCACAACAAAAATTTCTTTATTGACCTTTAAAGCAAAATTGCCAAAATCCCTATCGCTGATCTTACTTACGCAGTTCACTGCATCCTCCAAGTGACCGCGGCTTCTTATGTCTCCTTTTAGAGACTTCACCGCCAAGTAAAACAGCACAAGCTGTGCACTGCGCGAGTAAGAAAGAAAAGCTTTACGTCTCAATTTTAGCATTTTAGGTACTCTTTCTACCGTTAATTGATCAAGTAGACATAGACCTTGCTCCTCCACGAATTCTCTAAACACTGACATCGATGTCAAGCTGGAAAAGAGAGTCTTTCTTACATCGTAACCTAGTAATTCTGACCAAAACGGAATGAGCTCAAGCCTAATCTTGTTGCGTTCATAATCAGTGAGTAAATTGGTACTATCTTCTCTAAAGGGAACACCGAAGCGCCTTCTAAACTCTTCTATATCCTCACTAAAGACTGTTAAGAGCGGCTTTGCCCAGGGATCATCGTAAAGCTTAGGACTAGTAGCCCCCATCAAGCCAGCACCGCGCCCAAGCCTTAGAACCATTGTTTCCACAGCATCATCGGCGTGGTGAGCAGTCCAAATCCGGTCAGCCTTCACTTGATCCATAACGTCAAGCAGAAACGCTCTTCTATGGCTTCGCAAGGTATTTTCATCACAAAAACTTTTTGGACTTAAAGAGCCTACTATTACTGGGAATTCAAGGTTTTGTGCACATTGAACCACTAATTTTACATCTTCTAATGCGTCACGCCTAATTCCGTGGTTAAGGGTCGCTACTACCACATTGTTGGGAAGATGGTGTTCAAACCTTTTTGCAAGATGCAATAAAACCATGGAATCTTTTCCACCAGAAACAGCTAGCACAATTCCTTGAGTTCCAACTATCTCGGGGTTACTTTTAAGCGTGCTGATAAAAGTTCTTTCAAGCATAACAAGTATATATTAGCAGTGTTTTGGTGGCGGCGCAGGGAATCGAACCCCGGACACGGCGGGTATGAGCCGCCTGCTCTACCTCTGAGCTACGCCGCCATATAAAAAAACATGGTTGCGGGGGCAGGATTTGAACCTGCGACCTCCGGGTTATGAGCCCGGCGAGCTACCTGGCTGCTCCACCCCGCGACCTCATCATGAATTATAGCAGCGAGCACTTATGTTGTCAAGTGTCAAAAAGGCACATATAACCATTTATGCCTGAAGAAAAGCATAGCGCCATTCTTGTCCAAAGACATGAGACACTTGCCACCATGTCGAAAGAACGCGTTGACCACCGACGCAGATATCTTCTGATGAATCACAATAACGTCTGCGTTCAAATCAGAAGTAATCGTGCCTTCAGAAACTGCTTCATCGAAGTATTTCAACCTAATCTCTGGATATTCCATGGTCCTCCAGATATTTCTGAACTGCAGATTCTATTTCTTCGGGAGTCTTTTCTCTTCTGCACTTGGGGCATACTGATGCTCTGACCAATGTCTCAGGCGTGTATTTCTTGAATTGTCTAATGACCAATGTCCTAGCAGGCCTCAATACCTTCGAACCGCATACTGGACATTCCACATAAGGCACACCACTTTCAATCCTCTCTTGAGTCCGATCAGTGCCCACATAAAGGCCCGTTTTGTCATCACCTGTTAGTGCCGTGGTAGGACAAGCATCAATGCAGTACCAACAGTATATGCACACACCATAGTCAATCTTGTAATGAAAGAACTCCCCTTTTTTATCCTCAATAGTTATTGCTCCCGGTGGGCAGACCCGCTCACACTGACGACAACCAGTGCAATCTTCAGCGTCGTACAACGGCTTCCCGCGCCACTTGGGAGGAACTTTTACAGGCTCTTTTGGAAAAGGTTTTACCACGGGTCCACCAACAAGTGTATCCATGAGTTTTCCGAATATTTCGCCGAAAGGCATCTTACAATACGCCTCCTGTCTCTGTAATCTTTACCACGTCTTTCTGGTAAACTCCTTTGCGTTTTAACTCAAGAACCTCAGCAGCTTTCAATATCCCTACCATGATTCCTTCTGGCTTCGGTGGGCAGCCGAAAACGTAGACATCCACTGGAACCAATGTATCTAGTGGTCCAGCTATGCTGTACCCGCCCCTAAAAACACCGCCTGTAATGCCGCAAACACCTACTACCACGATAGCTTTTGGTTCAGGAACCTGATCGATAACGCGAAGAACGCTTTCTTTTGCTACTGCGGTAACGGGACCAGTAGCTACAATGATGTCAGCGTGCCTTGGACTACCGACTAGTTTCACACCAAAACGTTCTGCGTCATATTTAGGCGTTAAAGCTGCGAGTATTTCTATGTCGCACCCGTTGCAGCTTCCAGTGTTCAGGTGGTATATCCATAAAGATTTTTCTGGTTTAAACACGCTCATGCGATATTCCCTCCTATACCAATGTTAGTAGCAGCAGTAGAAGTGAAGCTAAACCAGGACCCAAGAGGTAGAACTTTGCACCTTGATCGATCCTAAATCGACCACTAACTGCTCTTGGAATGGTGTTAATGATTATGGCAACAAGTAGCGTTCCAAACAGAGTACTGAGCAAGTTGACAAAGACGTTTCCTGAAGCAGGACTAACAAAAACCATCCACAAGAAATAGCTGTATGCTATCAGTTTCATGTGCTTAAGGCCAAACAACACAGCTAAGCGTGGTCCATGAAGTTCAGCACCGTAACCATCCACGATCTCTGTTTCAGCCTCTGGAATGTCAAAAGGTACAGAACCCACAATAGCTGGGCCTAACACCAGTAGAACAAGAAAAGTGCCAAGGAATATGGGGTCCATCAGTAGCGTACCTAGCTGGCTTTTAGCCACTAATAAAGCACTCATGGAGAATATCGACTCCACAGGTAACCCGGTAACAAACACTGCTCTATATCCCAATGCAACTATAAGCAGTATGAAAGGTACTTCATAACTCAAAAGCATGGAGATTTCTCTTGAAGCACCTACTAACGTATAAGGGGATTTTCCTCCAAATCCGATGAGTACATAAACCATGGCCATGAGAGCAAAGGCGTAAGCGAAAATAATCAAGTCACCATTGGTCGATAGGAGTTGGAAATACCCTCCTGCCATGGGAAAAGGCAACACGCTTAGTGCTAACACCGCAGCTACAATTCCCATGACCAGAGCAGCATCCACAACCATGAGGGCACTTCTGCTAGCTACTTTTCCTTTTTTGTAGAACAGTTTCACAAAGTCAGTGATGTTTTGCCAAAAAGGAGGGCCATATCTTCCTTGTAGACGAGCTACAATTTTTCTATCGATACCGCCCACTAAAAGCGCCCATATTGAGAGCAGCAAAATCCACAGCAACCAATACACAACTTTCACATTAACCACCCCCTACCAATAACAAACGCAGCAATGAAGAAGATCACTATGTATGTGGCATAATCGTTTATTACTCCAGTATAAGTAGACCTTACCACATCTGCCATGAAGTCGAAAAATGACGTCAAGTACGTGTAACCAGCTTCTAAAGCATGTGCAGCCGCCTTGGATAACCACAAACCATAAGGATAGAAAAGGTCTTCAAATTGCATGGTGGCACGTTCTGGCTCAAACAACGCACTACCGGTATAAACTTCACCTTCTTGCCTAGCTTTACGGAAAAATGGTACAAGCATGACAATAGTAGCCAACAGTGTTAGTAGCACAATCCAGAAAAATGCACCTGTCCATGAAATTCCAAGTTGAATGAAACTGGTACCGATCAAAGCCAGTGCGCCAACCAAAAGAGAGACGTTTTCTACACCGCGCTTCGTGACTGATGTACTACCGAGCCACAAGATAAACCATTTCGCCGTGTATGCAATACTCAGTATGGTTCCCAGCATGAGCACAGCCGTTAACAAGGGCGAAAACGCGTAAATACTGCTCATGTACACACTCCACTTTGCTAAGAACCCTGAGGTCAAAGGCATAGCGGCCGATGCCAGTGAAGCTACAACTACAGACAAGCTGAGTAAAACTCCTTTGTTGCTCCTTTGGTAGCTGGTACCCAGGAACAGAACAGATTCGAAAAGCGCGTAGGCAACGGCAAAAATAAATGGAGCATAGCTAACGATGGCATTGGAACCTAAACCTGCTCCCTGAAGAGCTTTTGAACTTAAGAAGATAGCAATTATCAAGAAGCCCATGTTTGACAAAGATGAATAAGCCAATATTTCGCGGAGATTCTCCTTGCCCAATGCAATAAGCCCACCATATATAATCTGAACTCCTGCCAGAATGACCACAGGGAACATAAGATAATTCTCCACGCCATACTTAAATGTAACCACCACCGCTCCCAAAGACAGGATTCCGCTAAAGACTGCTCCCACTACTGGAGAGCTTTCGCCATACACCTTTATCATCCAACCGTGGAAACCAAACATACCAAGTTTTATCAATACACCGAGAGTCAATGCCAAGAGCCACCAGTTCTGACCTAAAGCCTGACCTGCCACTGCAAACATAAATGCCAGCCCAGAAGCCATAGCCCAGCCATAGTACGAGGAAGCTAATTCTCTGTTACCTTCTCCTACCACCATCATTAGACCGCTCCAGCTCAGAACCTCCCAAGCTACCAGTGTGCTGAGCAGACTGTTTGACGAAATTAACCAAAGAAGGCTGATAAAACCAAGCAAAGCAGCGTTTATTTGAAAGCTCTTGTTTTTACCCCAACCTGTTCCTGAGAGACATACCATGCTAAGCACGGCTGATCCCACAGCCAAAAGCCCTAAGAGGATCGTAGATGTAACGCTACCTGCACTCAGCCCTAAGAGCTCAGCCGCGTTTTGTGGGAAAACTAGCACAAGCACCGAAATCAGCAAACCTGCATAACCAACAGCGTGCAAACTCAGGTTGGCTAAAATGAACAAGGCAACAATGCATAACCACATCCAACCGTTATTAATGAGCCATTCAGCAACATTAAAAACTGCATGATCAAAACCCATTTGAGTTCCGGCGGTAAAGTTGAGTAATCCCTGAGAGAAATTATCTACAAACGGCGATAAGAACGAAATAGCTACAAGACCAGAAGCAAGCAGAATATAACCAACAGTGCGCCAACTCACGCGATCCCACTTCAGAGGAGAACCGCTAGTGATTGCCAAGTAAGAACCGTAATAGCTAGCTTCCACTATGCTGCCGATGGCTAACACTGCTGCTGCCCAGTAGAACTGTCTTTGAACCAATCCTATGATTATGAACAGTTTTGAGAAAAATGTCAAAAACGGGGGCATGCTTGAAAGACCAAGTACGGCAACCAAATTCGAATAGGCAGTGCTAATCCCACTCAAAGAACCTCCAGCCTTATTCAGATCCCTGTCTGGTACTTTGTCGGTAATCTCGCCACTAAGCAAGAAGGCAAGCGCTTTACTTAGGCCATGGCCAAAAACATGCAGTATACCACCCACAAATCCGATGGGGCTGCCTGAAAAAATGCCTAGTACCATGTAACCGACTTGGGCGGTGGATGAAAACGCCAAAAGCCTTTTTACATCGTGCTGCCTATATGCAGAAAATTCTCCCACAAGTACGGTCAAAGCGGCAATTACCATAAGAAATACCGAAAACTGTTTGGTCGTAGCAATAGCACCAGTGAAGACGATGTACATAAAGCGCACCATGGCCAAAATACCTATCTTAATCACTGCACCTGAAAGTAAAGCGGAAATGGAAGCCGGTGCAGCGGGGTGAGCATCTGGAAGCCAACTGTTAAGAGGCCAGATTGCTCCTTCCACACCAAAACCCACAAAGAGCGAAGCAATCGCCAGCCAAAGGGTGCCCGTAGGCATGGAACCAATCTTGAAAGAGATGTCCCACATGTTCAGCGAACGAGTACCTTGGTAGATCAGTATCAAAGCAAATAGAACAAATGAAGTAGCTACTGAACCAAGAATTAGGTACTTCATGCTCGCTTCCGCAGTTTCTGCAGTCCTGTACGCGTTGACCAAAGCGTAGGCACTAATACTTGCAATTTCTAAGAACACGTACATGTTAAACAAATCATTCGTAAGAGAAACACCCGTGGCTCCCGTCACCATGAGTATGGTAAGTATGATGAACCGCATCTCGTCGTGCACATGAAGATAGGAAAGGTTATATATGAATGCAGCTAAAGCAATAAACCACAACAACATACTCAGACCCGCACCGAAAACATCTATCCAAAGAGCAATTCCCAGCGGGGGTTTAAACCCGGACATAAACACGAAGATGGGTTTATCCATCGCTTTTGGTAACACTACAAGAAGTCCAAATAGTAATTGGAACAATGCAAGACCTACGCCCACAAAGGTCGCAAGAAACTTCCTTTTTCCGAAAAGTAGGTTTATAAAAGGAAGCAAGAAAGCAACTACCAAAGGTATACCAATTAATAAAGCTGCCGGTTGATATGTTTGCCAGGTCATCCTTTCAGCCTCCTCACCTTATTCATGTCAAAGGTGCCAAAATGTTTGTGGATCCAAAGTGCAATACTTAAAGCCATGGCGGTTACTGCAACATCAATGACGATGGACGTAAGCGTTAAAGCGTGTGGAACAGGATCTGCTACTGAGAGTGTTGGTTCTATATCCAAAAAGATGGGAGCTGTGGCACCAATGCCCCAATATCCCAAAGATACAATCATCAAGTTTAAACCTGAAGTTACCACAGACAAACTTATGATGATTTTTATCAGATTCTTTCGGGCCAATATGCCATAAAGCCCAGCTAGGAACACACCAGCCATGAGTAAGAATGCAAGCATTTAAAACTCCCCCTCCTTAGTCTCAGCCATGGCACCGATAACTTCAACGATGCCTCCAAAAACTTTAACGCCAACGAAAAAGTTCATTAAAGCAACTACTCCAGCACTAAGGATCTTACCGGTTATGCCAACACCAAGAAAGTCGCCCATAAAAAAACCGGTCTTCCACAACCCTATGATAGCCGCGCCTGCAAAACCAATACCACCCAAAGCTTCCATGAGAGTGTACTTCTCCAAGTTGAATCTGTGTAACACAACGTCAGCTCCAAAGACGAGGAACACCAACGCTGCCACACCACCTAGAATAACTCCGCCCTGGAAACCTCCTCCCGGACTGAGATGGCCATGTAACACCACATAAGCTCCCAGTGTCATTACTATTGGAGAGATAAACTTTACGATGACTTTTGGTACCATGGTCATTTTTCTTCGCCACCTTTCAAAGCCGTAACCATGTAAACCAGACCAGTTATGGCAACGAACAAGATTGTGGCTTCACCTAATGTATCGTATCCTCTGTAACCAAACACAATGGACGTTACTACGTTGGCTGCATTTACACTGCATTCACCACCGGCAAACTTGCAATCAGGCTTATTACCGGTCTGCTGTGCTATTTCATACTCGGTTATGGTTTTACCAATATTTGGTATGGGCATAAGAGGATCAGGTGTATCCTGCAGCGTAGAATACTCAGAAAGAGGCGTATTGAAAAGGCTGTCGTTGCCGTGCAGCGATAAGAATATGCCGAAAAACAAAAAAGCCACTATGACAAAAGCCAGAAAATCTCTAAATTTCATTCTTCCACCTCCTTGGTTCTTTGCAGAACCACGAAGAAGATAATTGGTACAACAACAACACCCACTGCAGCTTCTGCAATTGCAACGTCGGGAGCATTTAGAAGAAGGAACTCCAAAGCAACAAATGAACCCATAACAGCTTGACCAATGACAGCTCTGACAAGATTCCTCTGCAAAACCGTGAACCAGGCGCTAATTAGTGCCCCTACGAGGTTAATCACGTGGAGCAAAAGGATGCCATTACTCATCTGCTTTAGCCTCCTTTCTGCTCTTCAAATGGTCCGTTACAGATTTCTCCCAAAGTGGAACGCCCGCGTAATAACACGCTCTAGCTAGTACATGAGAAGCAGTGGGGTTTGTAATGAGCATAAAAAGTGAGAGTAGTAATGCCTTCACTCCAAAGCTAGAAAGCAAACCCAAATGAATCTCTCTTAGAAAAACGCCAAGCATTATGCTTATACAGCCGAGTGTTACATTCTTTGTAGAAGTCTGTAACTTGCAGAAGGGATCAGGCATACGAAGTATACCTACTACACCAGCAAAATTGAAAAAAGCACCTATGGCATAAAAAACATAAGCTACATAATCCATGCTATAGCTCCCCCCTTATGTAGCGTGCATAAGCAACTACCATGATAAAGTCCAGTAAGGCCAGTACCAAAGCTATGTCCAGGTAAATACCACGTCGCATTTCCAAGCTCCAAAGAGCTAATACCACCGCAATAATAGGAGAGATTGTCGACATCGCAACAATACGATCCATGTCCTGGGGCCCTATTACAACCCTGTACAGAAGAACCACAGACAAAATGATAAGGAATAACATGAGCAGTAATTCAACACTCATGGGAAAAGCCTCCTCGCAAACGGGGCGGCAAAACCATAGATGATTTCCGCACCCTTTTTAGGATCCTCCGTATCAACGTGGATCCAGTGGATGTACATTTTCTTCTCGTCTTTATCTATATCAACTGTTATGGTACCTGGGGTCAATGTTATGGAATTAGCTACCAGCGTATATGCCTCGTCTGATGGGAAGTCCGCTTCTATTTCCACTATGCCAGGATAAATAGGCAACCTTGGATTCAACGTCCGTAGAGCCAAGTCAATATTGGCTTTTACCATTTCTTTTAAGAGCACAAAGAAATAAACTATGAGCGTTGGCCAATTTAACGGGTTCAACACATTCAAGAATTTCGTATCTAACCAAAGGTCGTATGTGAAAAGCGTAACCACAAACGTTAATATGAGCCCGAAGATTAATTCTTGAGCATCTAATGACCAAGTAAACAACAGCCAAAAGACCATGCTAAGAAACCATACGCCCGCGAAAGTCTTAGCTTTATTATTCACATGCCATCACCTACCCATCTATCGATCCATGCAACTCATGCAAGGATCAATGTGACCAACTATAACAGGAGCGTCAGCCAAGTTAGATCCACGCATCATGTGCTCAGAAGCAGGCAAGTTAATCAAAGTAGGTGTTCTGATCTTTAGCCTACCTGGCTTGTCAGTTCCATCAGTGATCAGATGGTAAGCTAATTCACCTCGTGGAGCCTCTACACGGCCAATGACATCATTGGGTTCAATCTTCAAAACCGGCTTCGGATTCTTTATTTGCCCTGCAGGCATCTTGTCCAAAACCTGTCTGATGATTTTAATGGATTCTAATACCTCGAGAACCCTAACAAACGTACGTGACCAAACATCACCGTCATCTAATACTACTAGGTCAAAATCCAACAATGGATAAACAGCATATGGCGCGGTTTTTCTCAAATCCTCTCTAATGCCTGAACCTCGAGCGGTGGGACCAACCACGCCTAGCAAATGAGCTTCCTTCCTACTCACAATACCCACATTTTTTGTCCTAGCTAATATGCTCGCATCTTTGCTCCACGTGTCCTTAAGCTTGAGCCCAAGGTCTTCAAGGGTTTCTAGAGCAGCCTTTATTTGACTAGAAATACTCTCATCGACATCACGCCTTACACCACCCAAAGTGTTTATTGCGTAGTTAACACGATTACCTGACAACAGCTCCAGCATGTCCATCACAGCTTCTCTTCCAGACCACGTGAACATGAACAGCGTATCAAACCCCATCTTGTGAGCCATTGCTCCCAAGTACATTAAGTGGCTGTGTATCCTCTCGAGCTCAGCTGTTAAAACACGAATGTATTCGGCTCTTTCCGGAACTTCCAAGCCCGCCGCCTTCTCTACCGCCAGACAGTATGCCCAGCTGTGATGAAAAGAGCAAATACCGCAGGTTCTCTCCACTAAGCCTAGATCGCGAATAAAAGTTCTTTTGGTAGCGCTTTTCTCAATGGCTCTGTGAATGAAACCAATCTTGATTTCAGCATCGACCACCATTTCTCCCTCGAGCTGAAGTTCGATGTATTCCCCTTCCTCGAAGGCCGGATGATAGGGTCCCAAAGGAAATTTATAGCCCATTATGCACCTCCTAAAAGTCTAGATAGATTCCGCGCTTAGCATCATCCGGGATGATTAGCCTTTTTGGACGCGGATGGTTGGAGAACTTGATGTCAAACAAATCCATAATCTCTCTTTCTGCCCAATCAGCAGCTGGTAGTAAAGGTGTTATAGAAGGAACAGTTTTGTCTTCAGGTACCGGCAGTTTCAGCGAACACACCCAATTCCCATAGGAAAAATGATATTGCATAAATAGGCGATCTTCCTCAGGATATGCAGTTATGGTGATAAAGCGCAATACATCTTTGAAATCTGTGATGAACTCTAAAAGCTTAAGTACGTCCACATCTACTATTTCTCTTTCACCTTCTCCGTTCAAACCGTAACGTTGTAACTTAGATTGTTCTACACCAGGTAACAAACTCACACCCCCTCACTTTTTGGAAAGCATTTTTTACCGTCCGCTGTATCACTTCTTCTAAATTCAGTTAGACATTTTAACACTATTCAGTCCAACTAGAACCAACATCGCAAACAACTTAATTATACCTGCTATAATTCAATCTTGATGAGAAAAGCTTTCAGAATCAATGGGATTGTACAAGGCGTCGGCTTCCGACCCTTTGTCGCGAGAATCGCTAAACAATTGAATCTAACTGGATTCGTCCTCAATAGTGGACACGGCGTATATATAGAAGTTCAGGGAGAAGAACATCTCGTAAAGGTGTTTGAGGAAAAATTGAATAATGAAAAACCTCACGAGTCCATATATATCGAATTTGACACGTGGGAATGCGAAGAGATTCAAGATGAAAAGGACTTTGTTATACTAGCTTCTGAAACCAACGCAGACGTATTCACATTCATCCCCCCTGATTTAGCTACTTGCCATGACTGCGTTGAAGAGATTCTTACGCCAAGTAACCGGAGATACTTGTACCCATTAACCAACTGCACCAATTGTGGTCCAAGGTACACTGTCATAGAAAAGCTACCTTACGATCGCCCTAATACTTCAATGAAGCCTTTCCCCTTATGTGCTGAGTGTTACAGAGAATACACTAATCCAAAGGACAGAAGGTATCATGCGCAACCAGTGGCATGTCCAGACTGCGGTCCACAAACATATATTGTTTCCAAAGACGGTGGAATGATTGCCGACCCGGATCTAAGGAAAACAGTAGATATTCTTAAGGACGGAAAGGTTGTGGCTATTAAAAGCTTAGGGGGTTACCTCTTGGCTTGCGATGCTCTCAATGAGACAGCAGTTAATAGACTAAGAAAACTAAAGAGAAGACCGCAGGAACCTTTCGCCCTAATGAGCACACTCCCAAATATTGAAAACTTTTGCTACGTAAACAGTGCTGAAAAAGATCTTCTTGAGTCACCGGCAGCACCCATTGTACTCTTGCAAAAGAAACCTTATGGTAGCTTACCCGAAGTTGTAGCCCCTGGACAAAATTATTTGGGGTTCATGCTGCCCTACTCCCCCCTTCACCACATAATTTTTTACCATTGGCCAGAAGCAGTCTTGGTAATGACGTCAGCAAACCTCCATGGTGAAGTAATCTACTACGAAGAATCAGACTTGCCAAAGCTTCTAGAAATGGCAGATTACGTACTGACGCACGATCGTGCAATAGTAACCCACGTAGATGATTCTGTAGTTCAAATGCTAAGCGATGGGCCTCATTTAATAAGACGAAGCCGCGGCTACGTTCCGCTACCCATAAAGCTTTCAAACCAGTGCAAGGTTCCTATTCTAGCCACAGGTGGAGATGAAAAGGCGACACCAGCGCTTGCGAAAAACGGATACGCTATTTTGGGCCAATACGTGGGCGACTTGAAGAACGTAAGAACCATGGATACCTATTTAAAGGTCATCGATCACTTGAAGGAGCTTTTTGAGATAGAACCCCAAGTAGTAGTTACCGACAAACATCCAGGATATCTTTCACACAGGTTCGCCTATTCAACGGGCTTACCAGTAATTGAACTACAGCACCATGTAGCACATGCACTTTCTGTCATGGAAGAGAACCAACTTTCCAAGGCGATAGCCATTGTATACGATGGAACAGGATATGGGGACGACGGAACATTATGGGGTTCAGAAGTGCTCCTTGTTGAAAATGCAGACTACCAAAGGCTGTTTCATTTTGACTACATGCCTTTAGTTGGTGGCGAAAAAGCTATTGAAGAACCCTGGCGGTTAGCTGCTAGCTTGCTTCAAATAGACCAGGCTGAGAGGTTTTTTGGCGAAAGAGGAAGAAACATTGCCCTTCTCGGTGCAAAAGGACGTTTCCCTTTGGCTTGTGGAATGGGCCGCATTTTTGACGCTGTTTCCGCCCTTCTGGGGGTTTGTTCCATGGCAACATACGAAGGTGAGCCAGCCCAAAAGCTGCAAATGATAGCTGAAAACAGCTTAGAAAAGGGCAACTTTGCAGATAACATCACCATACATGAGTCGACGGTTTCAACCAGAGATATAATTCAAAACATAGTAGAGCTCTTAAATAAAGGCTACGAGATAAACGACATATCGAGGATTTTTCATAACACGGTCGCAGAATTGACCGTAAGGATGGTCATTAAGTTTGACTGGGAAAATGTAGTTTTAAGTGGTGGATCATTCCAAAACAATATTCTTTACAAGTCCGTTCGTGACCGGTTGGAGAAGCTGGGGCTGAAAGTTTTTAGAAATAGGCAAGTCCCCATGAATGACAATGGCATTGCCTTGGGGCAAATTGCATATGTTTTGAGGAGGAGCGACAATGTGTTTGGGAATACCCATGTTAATAGAGAAGATCCAGGACAACAAAGCAGTAGCATCATTCATGAACGTACGCAGAGAAATTAGGATTGACGTGGTACCAGAGGTAAAACCTGGTGATTACGTCATGGTGCATGCAGGAATGGCCATAGAAATCTTGAATCAGGAAGAAGCACAGGAAACATTGGAAATGTGGAAGGAATTGGGTGATGAGAACGTTTTCCTCAGATAACCCTGCTACTATTATGGAGGTATGCGGCACGCACACCCATGAGCTTTTTAGAACAGGGATCCGTTTTGCCCTACCTAACTGGGTGAAGCTAATTAGCGGGCCAGGTTGTCCTGTGTGTGTTACTGATGACAAAGACTTAGCCAAGGTCATATTAATGGCAACCAACTACGATTTAACCGTTATCACTTTTGGCGACATGATCAAGGTACCAACACCTTTCGGTTCTTTGGCTTCATTACGCAGCGAAGGGAAAAATGTTCAAGTTGTTTATTCACCTGTTGATGCTGTAAAGTACGCCATGGAGCACCAAGAAGAAACGTGCCTCTTTTTTGCTGTAGGATTTGAAACCACCATGCCAGCCGTGGCTGCCGCTATTAAGGATCGTTTAGCAAGAAACGTTGATAACTTATTCTTCTTAGTGAACCATAAGCGCATTGTCCCTGCTTTATATGCCTTATTTGGGTCTGGGCGAGTAAAAATAGACGGCCTTTTGCTACCTGGCCATGTTTCTGCCATCATAGGATCCAAGCCCTATGAGCCAGTATTAAGTAAATACGACGTGCCTGGCGTAGTGACTGGTTTTAGCAAAGACCAAATGCTCAGAGGGATAAACATCCTCCTTAAACTCATTGTGAATGATAAGTTCGACGTGATAAATGCATACCCCGAAGTAGTGCGTGAGGAAGGTAACAAGAAAGCACAGGCACTCATAGAAAGCTATTTCGAAGTAGGTGGAGCATTTTGGAGAGGGTTTGGCTTCATTCCAGATAGTGCCATGGTGCTCAAAAAAGAGTTCTCTGATTTGGATGCAGAAACACAGTTTCCGGTTGAAGAGCCTAATGTAAGCCCTCCACCAGGGTGCAGATGCGCAGACGTGGTGCTGGGTGCGGCAGACCCACCCAGTTGTCCTTTGTTTGGCAAAACATGTACTCTGCAGAATCCCGTAGGACCATGCATGGTATCATCAGAGGGAACTTGTGCTGCATGGCTCAGGTACGGAGGTGCAACCTCAAATGGATAAAATCACACTAAGCATAGGTACTGGCGGAGAAGAAATGACTCAGTTTCTTCAAAAGACTGTTTTCCCCATCCTTGAGGAAAGCATTTCTGGTGATGCCGCACTGGTTAACCATACTGCTTTTACGATCGACAGTTTTGTAGCAGAACCTCCTTTTTTTCCAGGTGGTTCTATTGGAACACTAGCCGTGAGCGGAACAGTAAATGACTTGGTAGCTGCAGGAGCTAAACCTTCAGCGCTGGCGCTGAGTTTAATCTTGGAGGAAGGTTTGGACATGGAAGTGGTACGAAGAATCTTGCAGGACGCCAAGGAGACAGCGAAGTTGGCACAAATAAAGATCGTTACTGGAGATACTAAAGTAGTCCAAAAGGGCGCAGCCGACAAAGTATTCGTAACTACCTCAGGCATTGGCCAGAAAGTACTTGATTTTGAATCCCCAGCGCCCGGAGACGCAGTTGTGGTAACAGGCGATATTGCCAGACACGGCGCAACCATGCTACTCGCGTCAAAAAAGTTTGAGCTTGAGAGTCAGCTAACTAGTGACTGTGAACCACTATGTTGGTTAATCGATGTTTTGAAGCCTTTTGAAGGTTTTTTAAAATGGATGAGAGATCCTACTCGCGGCGGCGTGGGTACCATTCTTCATGAGTTCTGCAGCCAGTTTTCCCTGGGCGTGAGACTCTTTCAAAAACAAATACCTATCATGCCCGAGGTTAAAGGTATATGCGAACTTCTTGGCCTAGAACCTCTTCACCTGGCATCAGAAGGAAGAATGGTAATCGTAATAAGCCCTGATAAAGCCCATGAATTCCTTGAGTCCTTGAAGCCCTTTGCACCAAATGCATCGGTCATTGGAGAAGTAGTAGACGATCACAAAACGCTGACTCAAGTAGTAGATGGTTACGAGACTTATGTACCACCCTTAACAGGTGAGATACTGCCAAGAATATGCTGAGCGGAGCTAACCATGCATGAGTATTACGTGGCAAAGCACACAATCTATCAAGTGAAGAAGGAGCTCGGAGAAGTGCATCCAAGCCTGGTTAAGAAGGTTGGTCTTGAAATTGGGAAAATGTCAGGTATCATACCAGAGGCTTTGGAGATGTATCTTGGTTTGATAGCGCCCGAAGAAGGCTTAACTAATGCGAGCTTTGTCATCACTCTCGCTCCGGTCCTTTTTAGGTGTAATGATTGCAATACTCTTTTTGAGCCTTCACGTGAACTGTTTTGGTGTCCAAATTGTAACAGTAGCAATGTTACATTCGTAAGTGGCAACGAATTGAAGATACAATACATTGATGTGCAGAATGAAAGTAAGGAGGTATAAAGAAGAACATGAGGCGAATACATGTTTTCGAACACTTGGAAGGCCATGGTGCACCACAGGACCTTACACGCATTAACTTGGGAAAAAACATATTAGAAGCCAACGAAGAGGTGGCTCATGAGGTATACCATTTGTACACGGACCGGGGTGTATTCCTTACCAATGTAATGGGATCACCCGGAAGCGGAAAAACCACACTTATAAAAGCTTTAGCACAGCATCTAAAGATTGCCGTGTTGGAGGGAGATATAGCTTCATCAGTAGACTCCATCGAGTTTGCCAAAATGAATGTACCAGTAGTACAAGTAAACACAGATATTTATGGTTCCGCTTGTCACCTGGAAGCCCCCTGGGTAGCAGATAAACTCCGACTGCTAATTGAATACAAGCCCGAATTTGTTTTCATTGAGAATGTAGGCAATTTGGTCTGCCCTTCTGATTTCAACTTGGGCGAACACGAAAGATTAGTCGTATACTCCATTCCCGAAGGCTTTGACAAACCTATTAAGTACCCGCCCATGTTCACTAAAGCCACCGCAGTAGTTTTGACCAAAGTCGACTTAGCGCCTGTCATGGATTTGGACGTTGAAAAATTCGAAGAAAGCGTACGGAAGATTAATCCTCACGTTCAAATATTCACTTTTTCTGCAAAGGATGAAAAAAGCATCCAGCCAATTGTGGCCTATCTGGAAGGCAAAAGGCAGGCCCTGCTAAACAATAGAAGCAATTGATTCATTTCAGCTTCAATTAAGGGTGCGTCCTTAGCCAAATCGTTTTCGTCTTCTCTGATCTGTTGCACTAGCGAGGTAGCATCTGGGAACTTCTTTTCTTCTCTGACGAACCTGTGGAAGCCGTAAAGCACGATTTCGCCTGCCCCAATATTTAAATCAATTCCGGGAACATATATCTCCAAGAGCACATCTTTGCGGTCAAAGGTCGGAGCCTTTCCAAAAGAAGCCAAAGCAGGACCTGACCACTGATTACTTAGCAGGAATCCATCATAAACCCCGTAGGGGGGTCGGGTCTTTTGTTTACTCCAGTGAAGGTTTACGGTAGGAACGCCTATTTTACTGCCAATTCTGTTTCCGTGAACCCTAGGTCCCCTTATAAAATAAGGATAGCCCAACAACTTCATTGCCCTTTCCATGTTGCCATGGTGAATGTAGTTCTTTATCGCCTTCGTACTAACTATTTCCCCATCCACCGAGACTAAAGGCTCCACTATGAGATTCTTTCTATTAAGCTGACACCACTGTTTTAGTAGTGAAATATCTCCTACGGCGTTACGCCCAAAACGAAAGTTTTCGCCCACCACGATGGTTTGAACATCCTCAAGGTATCTGGAAAGGAACGTTTCCGGTTCTAAGTCTTTAATCTTTTCAAAAGGCAGCTTTATTATCTGATTTATACCCATGCTCTCAAAAGCGCACAACCTTTCATCATCAGTAAGAACCCTGCTTTCACTGTAACCTAAGGCTTCCTTTGGCAAAGGTTCGAAGGTCAGCACCCCACCGTCGTTAACTCCAGAGACATGTGAAAGCAATCTTCTATGTCCCAAATGTATGGATTCAAATCCACCAAAAACGATCGTTACGACTTTTTCAATCTTGTCATCCACAACAGTTACCACCAACGCTCCATCACCAACTCTCCTGTGCTTATCCTGCCAACACCCAAGAAACCATGAGTTCCCCATATTCTGTAGTACGAAGACGCACTACTCACGCTCATAGAATAATCCACTCTGCCCGATTGCCTCAGGCGCTTTTCTACGGCGCCCTGTACAGGTATGTCTGGCAAGAAAGATAAAGCTTCATCGGTGGATATAACTTTTCCCGGGTCAACGTCCTGCAAGGGAACCCCTGCGCTTATGCTTATGTGTCCGATTTTTACACGCGCCAGCTCCGATACCACACAGGGAACATTTAGCATGTCGCCAATTTTCTTTGCCAGTCCTCTAATGTAAGTGCCTTTGCTAACTTCGAATAACAGAGTGGCTTTTTCGATTCCCTTCTCATTCGACTCCAATACTTCAAGTAACAAACTTTTGCTAACGTGAGCGATACCCTTAAGGCCTGTAACGGGTTTGCCATCATAGAACAGGTAGTAAAGCCTTTTACCATTTACTTTTTTTGAAGAAAGAGGTGGAATGGGATACTCTACCTGTCCCCTTAACGTGTCTAAACACTCCTTTAATGCTTCCACGCTTGGTCTGTGTTCTGAAAGATTAATAACGTTTCCAGTTATGTCCCAAGTGTCCGTCTCTAAACCAAACTGAAGTACACATACATAGGTCTTAGGTAGAGAAAGAAAAAAGTCAGAAAACCGACAAGCTCTGCCTATACAAACAGGCATAAGACCCCAGGCAAAAGGATCCAAAGCTCCCACATAGCCAGCTTTTTTTACGCCAAGCGCTGACTTCACTTTGGACAAGAATGCCATGGGCTTTAGTCCTCTGGGTTTTATTGTCCACAGAAAACCATCTAACTCTTGCACGAGAAGTCCACCTGTCTGTAAAACATGCGCTGAACAAGACTCTTAGGGCTCTTAAGGTCATCACTGCTCATAATCCAGTCAGACAACTGCTGCAAACTTTCCAAGTCAATGTTCTCCCGTACCTTCATAGCCGCTCTCTCAGCGCTGCCACCTTTAGAAACCAAATCACAGATGCTTAGCAGTAGCTCCTCAGTCACATCGACGCTCAAGAGTTCAGATTTCGCGTAAAGCTCAGCAAGCTGCAGATCAAGTTCATTCAAATTTGCTGGCTCATTACGTGTTTGACTTAAAGCATCTACATCAGCAGTGACCCAAGCTAGTACTGTCTCCATGACCTCACTTAATCGATTTGAAACCTTTGCTGCCGCCGCCATCCTGTGTCCGCCTCCATTTAAGCGTTTGGCATACGCTATAGCTTCCAAAGGATGCCTGGAACGAAACGATATATTCGTAACAGGCATTTGGTTATTGTTTTCTCGAGCTGAAATGAATAAGAGACCGCGACCAATCCATTGCATAATGGACAAAGCTATACTAAAATCATCATCGGTAAAACCTTGCTCTAATCTATCTTCTTTAGGAACACTCAGAACGAAAACCCCAGGCTTGTATTCATATACCTTTCTGAGGAGCCTGGCAATGCGTTTTGCTTGCTCCATACCGCAAATCTTAGTGGCTTCAACATAGGCAGCATTCCAGTTAGCGCCTGCTTGTACCAACCTTATAGCATCGTTCAAAGCACGTTCATCAACATTGCTGTAAGATAACACACCAGTGTCAGCCAGCAACCCAGCCAAAAAGCACACTGAGGACTTGCTATCTAGGTGATCAGAAAACAACTCAGACAGCAAGGCAGAGGTTGCGCAGCAGCTTGGATCAATAAGGTGCATGAAGGGCACATCCTCTACCGCATGATGGTCAATAATCAGTGTTTCTAAACCTTTGTCATAACCAAAAGCCCTCTTGGGGTCGGAAACATCAAGCATTAGTTGAACGTCCACTTCTGACGCTGATACTAGAGGTCGCAGCTCTGTAAAAAACGACAACCATGATTCCACACACACGGAAACCGGTACACGCATAGAATTAAGTACCCAGCTCATGCCAGCTACTGAACCTAACGCATCCACATCTGGTCTTTCGTGAGTGATAATCTTGATTCCCTTACGGCTCTTCGTTAGTCTCTTCAGTATGGTCTGTGGATTCGTCTTCGTGAGATTCATCTTCTTTTACTTCATCTTTCTTTTCCAAATCTTCTAGCAATTTCACCATGCGGACTCCTCTCTCGATAGAGTTGTCCAATTCAAACTTTATCTCTGGCGCAAACCTCAGTCTCAAGGTTCTTGCTACTTCACCACTAACATACCCTTTTACTCTTTCCAAAGACTGTAGTATTTGTTCTGAATTTTTTCCTGGCATGGTAGAAAAGTAAACCTTCAAATACTTTTGATCATCAGACAACTCCACGTCAGTAATGGTCACGAATTTGAGACGTTCGTCATTCATGTCTTCCAGCAGAATTTTGGACAATTCCTGCTTTATTGCTTGCTGTAGCCGCTCTTTTCTGAGAGGTTTCATATCAATCACCCCTTGAACCGTTAGTAAACGGTAATTTCCTGTTCTAAAATCTCTAAGTCGTAATTATCTTGGATAAAGTTAACAATCCAATCCACGGACTCTCTTACTTTGTTCATTTGCCCATTTACTGTAGCAAAACCAAGCTCTGCCACAGAAGTGTTGTCTAAACTCCCCACCTCTGCAGCAGCCACGTTTCTCCGAGACCTCACCGTATCTAAAATAGACCTTACAACTTGTCTCTTGTCCTTCAATGTTCGAGAACCATTTATTAGTAGTTTCAACCTCAAACTACCAACAAACAACTAAGCCACTTCCTCCTGAATTGTATAAACCTCCAGTATGTCGCCTTCCTTGATGTCATGGAAGTTCTCCAAACCGACACCGCATTCAAATCCTTGAACCACTTCTCGTACATCATCTTTGAATCGCTTTAAGCTACCAATGGATGTCTCGGCAACGATGACACCGTTTCTAAGAACTCTGACTCGACCATTTCTCACTATCTTCCCGTCAGTCACATAACAACCAGCCACGGTGCCCACACGAGGTACCTTGAAGGTTCGACGAACCTCAGCATGTCCAAGCACTACTTCTACTTCTTTGGGTTTTACAAGTCCTTTTAGGAGGTTAGCCATATCGTCAACGAGATCATAAATGATACGATACGTCAAAACCTTAATACCTTTTTCTTCAATGAGCTTGTTAGTCTTACCCACAGGACGCACGTTGAAGCCAACAATGAGAGCCTTTGACGCCTCAGCCAAAATGACGTCGCCATCTGAAATGGCACCAACACCAGCATGTATTATGTTCATATCGACTTCGCCTTTTTCCAATTTCAACAGCGCATTTTGTACGGCCTCCAGGGAACCTGCCGTATCAGCCTTCAATATTAGGTTAAGAACAGGCTTTTCTTCTTCAGATGAACTCAGGATTTCCTCTAACGAGAATTCCTTCCTGGTTTTTTGTTGTTTATCACGCTGCAGATCCGAGTTGGATTTTGCAATTCTTTCAGCTTCTTCTAAAGAATCTACCCTTTGCACCAAAGTACCTGCCTCTGGAACATCCTGAATCCCCATTATCTCCGCAGGCATTGAAGGACCTGCAGATGAGATTGGGTCTCCTTTGTCGTCAAACATGGCCCTGATCTTGCCGTAAGTTGTCCCCACGACAACAAAATCACCGACTCTGAGTGTTCCTTCTCGAACCACCACTGTTGCCAGAGGGCCTTTACCTTTGTCCAAGCGTGATTCAATAACATAAGCTTTTAAAGGTGCTTCAGGGTCTCCCCTAAGGTCTAGCAAATCTGCAATTAGGATGATCGCTTCGAGAAGATCTTCGATACCTTCACCTTTTATGGCTGAAACAGGTACGTAAATCGTGTCGCCACCCCAGCTCTCAGGTATCAATCCCATGGCAGCAAGCTGATTCATTACTCTGTCTGGATTAGCACCAGGACGATCCATTTTATTTAGAGCTACAATGATTGCAACACCTGCAGCTTTTGCGTGATTCAAAGCCTCTATGGTTTGGGGCATAACGCCTTCGTCAGCTGCCACTACAAGTACAACTATATCTGTTACCATGGCTCCTCGAGCACGCATTTCAGTGAAAGCTTCGTGCCCAGGAGTATCTATGAAAACAATCTTCTGCCCTTTATAATTAACCACCGAAGCACCTATGGATTGCGTGATTCCACCAACTTCTCTTTCTGCCACACGAGTGCGCCTTATGGCATCGAGCAATGTAGTTTTTCCATGGTCTACGTGCCCCATAACAGTAACTACTGGTGGCCGCTTCGGCGCAAGCTCTTTTTCACTCTTACCAGCTTCTGCAGTAACTGTTTCTTCCTCAGTAGATTCAACCTTACTTTCTTTACCGCTTTCAGCTACCTGCAATGGTTCGGCCTTAAGCAGCTCTCTGAGTAAATCTGCCGTTTCTTCATCTACTGTTGACTGATATGAAACAATATCCACTCCAAGTTTTTTAAGCTCTTCAACTAGCTGTTTTGAAGGGACACCTAATTCTTTCGCCAGTTGGTAAACTCTAATCTTCATCAGGACCACCCTCCCTCACATCAATTGTCCATCCTGTTAGCTGTTCAGCTAGCTCCACATTCTCGCCATCTTCTCCCACCACTACTTTTATGTTATCGGGAGTGGTGTAAACCAATGCTCTTTTATTCTTTGGATCTAGAACCTCTACTTTATCCACCTTTCCTGGCGAAAGAACGTTTGCAATCAACTTTGCTGGATCAGTATCCCATCTCACCACATCAATTTTCTCGTTGGCCAGACTTCTTGAAATCGCCTGAATACGTTGCCCTTTGTAACCAATACATGCTCCTTGAGGGTCAAGTCTGGGATCAATACTCATAACTGCCACTTTTGATCTCCGTCCAGGTTTCCTTGCAATACCCATGATTCGTACCACCCCATCAGCCACTTCTGGTACTTCCAAAGTAAACAACAGCTTTAGCAAATCAGGAGAAGAACGGGACAATGCTACTCCTTGACCGTACATGGGTATGTTCTTCGCACCCAGGACTAAACACCTTAGGGAATCACCTGGAGCATACCTATCAGTAGGTAGTTGTTCACTGGGCTCCAGCACACATTCAACACCATCCACGTCCATGTAGATCAGTTTTGTCTTAGGATCTCTTCTTATGACCCTTGCTGTGACAACTTCACCAGAAAACTGAGCTATTCGCTTAATGGCCTTTTCCTTACTCTTTTCATTCATTCTGTTCTTTAACGTATTCTCTGCAGTCTGTATGGAAACACGGCTCAGATTGGACAGAGGGAACTCAATCCAATCTGATACGGCCTCATCTTCAGGTATTGTTTTTACGAAATCCTTATTTACCAGAAACTTCAAACTGCTCCCGTTCTCTTCAATCTTGATAGCCGATCCCACAGCCTCTTTAGGAATATCCAGTTCTTTCCTTATAGCAGAAACTAAAGCGTCTTTTAACGCTTCAATTATTTCTTGAGGTGTAAGATCCAGATCACTAGCTATTTGCCTTATATATTCATTAAGTGCCTTTTCTATGGCTTCGCTTTTGTTTTTTTCCATGCTCTTTCCCTCCTTCGTCGAATACCAGTTTCGCCTTTCTAACTTGGTCGAAGGGAATGCGGAAGTAATTTCCTTCATACTCGATTACAACGTTTTCATTTTCCCTACCCACAAGCTTTGCACGAATTGTTTGCGATTTACCATCTCTATCGAAGGAAATATCAATAACCCTTCCTTTAAAAATTTCATATTCCCATTCTCTTTTTAGAACCCTATCCAATCCCGGGCTGGTAACCTCCAAATGATCATTGTCGCCGTACCACGGAAAGCTTTCCAATAAAGGCAAAATGGCTCTGGTTAGTTTTTCGCAGTCGCCAATGGTCACCGACGGTTCCCCGTGAACAACAACAGAGATTATATGAGCACCTTTTTCCATACGCTCTTCCAAGTCAATAAAATAAAAACCTTTTGACACAACAATTTTGGAAATCCGCTCTTCAAGATCGGCTCTATCCTTTGGCGACAGCATTCAATAATCACTCCTTACGGTCCTTATAAAGAAGAAGTGGGACTCAAGGCCCCACCTCTCCTTTATACATTATATACTCTTAAACGAAGCTTTTCAAAACTTACTGCAATTCGATTACCGCTCCGGCTTCCTCGAGCTTTTTCTTCAATTCTTCTGCCTCTTCCTTGGTAACTCCTTCTTTAATTGGCTTCGGTGCACTTTCCACTAAATCCTTTGCTTCCTTCAGACCAAGGCCCGTAATCTCGCGAACGACCTTTATAACCTCAAGCTTCTTGGCACCAGCTTCCTTTAGAATAACGTCAAAGGATGTCTTTTCCTCTTCAGCTGGAGCAGCAGCTGCCGGTCCAGCTACTGGTGCTGCTACTGCCACGGGCATGGACGCGGACACACCAAACTTCTCCTCAAGTGCCTTAACCAATTCTGCCAGCTGGGAAACTGACATGTTCTCAATTTCGCTAATGATTTCCTCAATTGTCATCTGTAAGTAACCTCCTTTATGCAGCTTTTTCTTTCTTCTCTTTTATTGCTTGCAATACATAAACCAAGTTTCTGTAGGGACCGGACAACACTGTTACCAATCCCCTCATTGGTGAAGAAACTACTCCTACCAACTGTGCATAGAGCTCTTGTCTGCCCGGAAGCTTCGCAATAGCATCCACTTCTTTAGCAGAGATCCAACGCCCTTCTAATATGCCCCCTTTGGCTTGCAGCACTCCATATTTCTTCACCTGCTCAACAAAGAGCTTGAAGGGGGCTAATTCATCCTCATTGGAAAACAAAAGGGCAGTGGTTCCTCTAAACAAAGACTCATCGACGTTCAAACCAACTTCCTTTACTGCAAGTTCCAGCAGTGTGTTTTTTACCACCTTTACTGTGAGGCCGTTTCTCTTCATGTCGGCTCTCATGGCTTGCATGTCCTTGCTGGTCAATCCCTCGAAAGAGAAAAAGACCATTCCTTTGCTTTGGTCAATCCATTCACGTAACTGCTCAACAACAGCTTGCTTTTCGGGTCGAACCCTGGTCACATATGCCAATGTATCACCTCCTTACGCAAAAGGCCACCGACGGTAGGTCGGTGGCCTCAACCCAATATCCACCCAAATAACCTCCGCCGGTTGCCCAATTTAGGCATTAGTACCGACTTCTTCGGTCTAATTTTCATTCCAATTATACTGGAATTTTAACACACCTTAGTAAATGTTACTTAAAACTGCTTCTTAAGTGATTCTTCGATAGCCAAACGTGTGTCCACCTTAACTGCTGGACCCATGGTACTGCACAGTGATATGGTCTTCACATAAGTACCCTTAGCAGTTGCGGGTTTAGCATGAATTATGGCAGCTGTAACAGCATAGAAGTTATCAAGTAGTTTTTCGTTATCAAAGCTGGCTTTCCCGATGGGCACATGCAGATTTCCAGTCTTGTCGTTGCGAACTTCAACTTTACCCGCCTTGAACTCTTTCACTGTCTTTTCAATATCCATGGTCACAGTGCCAGCTTTGGGGTTGGGCATTAGGCCTCTGGGGCCAAGAATCTTACCTAAACGTCCCACGGCTCCCATCATGTCAGGAGTAGCAATGACCACGTCAAAGTCCAACCACCCCTGTTGTATTTTCTCAACAAGATCGTCAGCACCTACATAGTCAGCACCAGCATTGGCAGCTTCAGTAGCTTTCTCACCTTTCGCCAGTACCAAAACTCTGACAGGCTTACCAGTGCCGTGAGGCAGAATTACAGTGAACCTGACGTTCTGATCAGGATACTTTGGGTTAATGCCCAAGCGGTAGTGTGCCTCCACTGTTTCGTCAAACTTTGCAGAAGCCATCTTCTTAACGAGTTCGATGGCCTCTGAAGGCGTATATACCTTCGTTAAATCAAATTGCTGAGTTAGCTGCGCATATCTCTTACTCATAGCATTCACCTCCTGTGGTTAACGAGCTAATTTGCTCTCCCACGACTTATGGTCTGAAACCTAAAACTAATCCACTACCTGAATACCCATGCTTCTCGCTGTGCCTTCGATAATCCGAACCGCCGCTTCTAAGTCTTCTGTATTCAAGTCCTTCATCTTTTGCTTGGCAATCTCTTCCACTTGAGCACGGGTAACCTTACCAACAGTAACCTTATTAGGCTCACCAGAGCCCTTCTCCACCTTCGCAGCCTTTTTTAGCAAGAATGAAGCAGGCGGAGTCCTCACCTCAAAGGTAAAGCTCTTGTCAGCGAAAACGGTAACATCCACAGGCACTAAAACATCGCCCATACTAGCCGTAGCCGCGTTAAACCTCTTTATGAATTCCATTATATTTACGCCACGCTGTCCCAATGCTGGTCCAACTGGTGGCGCAGGAGTAGCTTTACCTGCAGGTAACAACAACCTGAACTGAGCTGCAATCTTTTTAGCCAATGCCTATCACCTCTTAATTCAACTTTCTAACTTTTCTTTCTCACTTGTACGGCATCCAAATCTGAGATAACTTCTCGACCAAACATGCTTATCTTAACAAATACTTTCTGTTTTTCATGATCCACGTCAACGACCACACCCGTAAGACCTTTAAGAGCACCATCCCTTACTTCCACTTCATCACCAGTCTGGAGGTCAACCTTTACAGCTTCTTGCTCTCTGCTCTTTTGAAGCACCTTTTCCATTTCGTTGTCCTGCACGGGAATGGGTGTATGATCTGGCGTTGAAATGAACCCCCGTACACCAGGGGTATAGCGTATTAAAGACCACGTTTCTGGGTCAATAACACCTTTTTCAGGATCCACTTCAACTTCTACAAAAACATAACCGGGGTAAATGACCCTTTGAACCCTTTCAGGTCTGGGTTTTTTACCTCTGTATTCAAGACGCCATTCTTTGGGAACTAAGACATCACTTATAGCTGTGTTACCCGCGTTCTCAGCACGAAGCTTAATTGCTTCAGCCACTGCAGATTCCTTGCCATGAACTGTTGTAACTATGTACCACTTTTTCATATTCGTCTTCTTCCTTATACTACTTCACTAATAGTGGCAATAATCTTGCAAAACCTAGGTCCAACAAGGTTACTAGCACAGCCCATATACCTGAAAACACAAGTATGGCCAACACTGCATTTACAGTTTGCTCCCTTGATGGCCAGCTCACCCTGCCGAGTTCCACTTTAGCGCTTCTGAAGAAATTCTTTATCCTGTTTCCTAATGTCTGCTTTTCCGCCATTTGGCATCACCATTCGCTAAGAATATTGGCAGGGGCGGAGGGAGTTGAACCCCCAGCCTGCGGATTTGGAGTCCGCTGCTCTGCCAATTGAGCTACGCCCCTTCAACCCTACCTTGTCTCCTTATGTAGCGTGTGCTTCTTGCAGTTAGGGCAGTACTTCTTAAACTGTAACCTGTCAGTGGTCTTCGTCTTATTCTTTTCCGTGTGGTAGTTACGATGACCACATTCAGTACACTCTAATGTAACTAATACTCTCATCTGAAATCACCCATTATTCCAAGAGCTTGGTGATAACACCAGCTCCTACTGTCCTTCCGCCTTCTCTGATTGCAAATCTCATGCCCTCTTCTAATGCTACGGGGTAGATCAGTTCTACTTCGAACTCTGCATTGTCTCCTGGCATTACCATCTCTACTCCTGGGTCTAGCTTTATTGTCCCAGTTACGTCTGTTGTCCTTATGTAGAATTGTGGCCTGTATCCATTGAAGAATGGTGTGTGCCTTCCACCTTCCTCTTTCTTCAATACATACACTTGCGCCCTGAACTTCTTGTATGGCCTTATTGACCCTACCTTCGCTACTACTTCCCCTCGCTCTACTTCGTCTTTCCCTATGCCCCTTAACAATAGACCTACGTTGTCTCCTGCCATCGCTTCGTCTAACGTCTTACGGAACATCTCTATGCCTGTTACTACTGTCTTCCTTATACCTTCTCGTAATCCTACTATCTCTACTTCTTCCCCTACTTTTAACTTTCCTCGCTCTACCCTTCCTGTCACTACTGTCCCTCGCCCAGTTATGCTAAATACGTCCTCTATCGGCATAAGGAATGGCTTGTCTACTTCCCTTACTGGGTCCGGTATGTAGCTATCCATGGCGTCTATGAGCTCCCATATCCGGTCTACCCATTCGTTCTCCCCACGCTTCGTCTGCGGGTTCTTGCTTAGTACCTCTAGTGCCTCTAGCGCTGATCCCTTTATCACTGGTACTTCGTCTCCTGGAAATCCATATCGGTTCAGTAAGTCCCTTACTTCCATCTCTACTAGCTCCACTAGCTCAGGATCGTCTACCATGTCTGTCTTGTTAATGAATACCACCATCGCAGGTACGTTCACTTGCCTTGCTAGTAGTACGTGCTCCCTCGTCTGTGGCATTACTCCGTCTGTAGCCGCTACTACCAGAATTGCTCCGTCCATCTGCGCTGCCCCTGTGATCATGTTCTTGATGTAGTCTGCGTGCCCTGGACAGTCTATGTGCGCATAGTGCCTCTTCGGTGTCTCGTATTCTACGTGCGTTATGTTTATCGTTATGCCTCTCGCTTTCTCTTCCGGTGCTTTGTCTATGTCAAAGTATCCCTGCGGCTTCGCTAAACCTTCTGCTGCCAATGTCTGCGTTATCGCTGCCGTCAATGTCGTCTTACCATGGTCTATGTGCCCTATGGTCCCTACATTTACGTGCGGCTTCGTCCTCTCAAACTTCTCTTTCGCCATTACTCTTCACTCCTCCTTGACACTTGTTAGAACCAGTACTGGAGCCCAGGACCGGACTTGAACCGGTGGCCTTTTCCTTACCAAGGAAACGCTCTGCCGACTGAGCTACCTGGGCTCACTTGGAGCGGGAGACGGGACTCGAACCCGCGACCCTCAGCTTGGAAGGCTGATGCTCTACCAACTGAGCTACTCCCGCTCTTTTGGTGGGGAGGGGTGGATTCGAACCACCGAAGGCTTCCGCCGAGGGATTTACAGTCCCTTGCCTTTGGCCGCTCGGCAACCTCCCCAAACTTAGCACAGACCATATTATAACATATGGTCTTTAGTGCACTCTGCTGCCTTGCAAAGAAAAAACAAAGCAAACACAGTGTCACGTAAATAATATATCATTAGATGCACTTAACTTCAAGTGCATAGAAAATAATATGGGAAATCTCCTCAAAGCCATGAGCTTGTTAAAAGCTTGTTATGAACAAGCTTTCCCTTTCGACCAAGAACTACAAGCATATTGCAGAACTGCTTCAGACAACGCTTGGGGATTCGTTGACAAACCCCGTATATGCCGCTAAGCCTAATCTAACCACTTAGTTACATGAATCCATCCCCCGATTTACATCAAGGAAACTCTGGGTAACCTAAGCAGGGTAAGTGGTCATCTTATCACACGAGGGGAACAAAATGGAGCCGGCGTTGGGACTCGAACCCAAAACCTGCTGATTACAAATCAGCTGCTCTGCCGATTGAGCTACGCCGGCTGCTGCTGTTCTATTATAAAACATGGATTCCGTATTTGCAAGTACTCTACACAGCTTCGTCACCCCGCAAAATGCATACTTTTATGATCACCACATCAACACTATTGGGCAGCAAATTCTGATAACATATAAACACAACCAGGAGGTGCGAATGAATTATGCCAAAAATCCTTTTGAACTGGGTACCGACTCAAAGCGATTTTGAGCTTATGCGTAAGACTCTTCCCGATGCAGAATTCGAGGTTCCGCCATGGCAAAACTTGGAAGAAGCAGAAATACTCCTCTATTCTCCAAAAACTCCCGACCTTGACGCGCTCATACCAAACATGAAGAATCTAAGGTTTATCCAATCACTTATGGCAGGTGTTGATCATTTGCCATGGAGTCTGATACCGAATAACGTAATAGTTGCTAGCGGATCTGGTGCAAACTCAGAAGCAGTAGCGGATATGGCTTTAGCTTTAGCGCTCTCGGCTCTTAAGTTTATACCTTTCTACCAGAACGAAATGAAAATGGATCTATGGAAAAGACGCGTTAGCAAAGACCTGGATTCTCTCACAGCAGTCATATTGGGTACAGGGAGCATCGGCAAAGCTATCGCTAAAAGACTAAAAGCTTTTGGCATGCAGGTTGTTGGAGTTTCAAGAAGTGGCAACCAGGTGGAAGGCTTTGATAATGTAGCATCGTCTGCTGACTGGTCTAGCGAGCCCTATGGCGACCTAATTGTCATTGCACTGCCTTTGAACCGAGATTCGTATCACATGATCGATAAAGACGTTTTGTCTCGGTTAGGTGGTACGCGTGTCATCGTTAACATTGCAAGGGCAGCCATCGTAGAACCGCAAGCATTAAAGGTTTGGCTTCAGGAAAACCCTACTTCCGTGTACGCTTCCGATGTTTGGTGGAATGAAAAGTTGAGTCTGCAGCCAGTTGTTGTGGAACAGCCCATCTCCATTTCGTACCTGCCAAATGTAATTATGTCGCCGCACACTGCTGGACTTACAGAATACGCACAGGAAAGAATGCTCACTACATCTTGCGAGAACATTCGGCGTTTCCTAGAGGGTGGGCAGCCTTTAGGCATTGTGCGTAAAGAAGATTATTCCCAAACGCCATGGAATGAAAATTGATAGTTTTTATTTATCATACTTAGCGCGAGATCTCGAGAGCTCCTTTCGCGGTGCTCGTATAAATGCAGTTCTTTGTGAAGCTTACTTTTATCAACTAGATACTACTAAGGGACCGCTACTCATCTCTTTGCTGCAATCTTCACCCCTAATAGGCAAGACCTTTCTACCTACGGACAAGAAGGAAAGAAAGCTTAGCCAAATGATTGGAAATCTGTCCATTGATGCCATAAGAAGTGTGGAGGGAGACCGGATCATAGTTTTTCAACTGAGCGATCGGCTTAAGATCATAAACAGGCAGCTAGTCGTGGAACTCATTCCAAACTATGCAACCCTCCTCATCCTTGAAAATGACAATATCATCTTTTCCACAAGGTTAATTGGAGCAGGAAAGCGCTCATTTGTTTTGGGAAAAAGATATCTTTTCCCGCCTAAACCAGAAGGCGCAAAAAACCTCTACCACCCATTAAGAAAAGAAATCATTGAAAAAGTACCAGAGCATGCACGACATCTTTTAGAGAAGCACTTAAGTAGAAGAGACCTACCCCATATGGTGGTGGGGCGGGAACTCGCTTGGCCAACACCTTCTGCTACTACAACAGCTTTAGACCTGGCTTCTACAGAGGTAAGCAGACAAATCGAATCGTACTACGAAAACATTGAAAGGAAGAATGCACGTAAAGAGACCCAGTGGGAACAGCGTGGACCCGTTGATAAACAGGAAATCGAAGAACGGGTGGATAAACTTAAGCGTTGGGGACAAGTACTGCTTTCACTGCCACTGGATACAAAAGGCGAAGTGCTTATAAAAGACTGGGTCACGGGAGAAGAAACCAGTGTCAATCTTTCTCAGTTTCATACCCCAGTGGAAGCTGCTAAAAGTTTCTTTGAAAAAGCAAAGAAAACTGAAAAACAGCTTCTGAACGGTGAAACAAAAAAAGCGCGATTTGCTAGAAAGGAGACCTCGGCGAAGGCTCAGCGCTATCCCTATAGGAGAATATTGTATGACGATGTGCCCATTTACATTGGGCTATCTGCGTCTGGAAATGATTTTGTAACGTTTTCCTCAGCTCCTGAACACTGGTGGTTCCATGTGAAGGAGGGAACAGGGTCTCACGTGGTTGTAAGAACGAATTTTCTTACGGATGACATTGCTCAGGTAGCAGCCAAGCTCGCCGCTTTTCACAGTTCTAAGTCTGCTGAAAACAAGGTGGAAGTGGTTTACACACAAATAAAGAATGTTTGGCGTCATCCAAAAAACAAGAAAGGGCTTGTCCTGTACAAGAATTTTCAGACTATGGTAGTGGAACCAGCTTCTGAGGAAACCGTTTTAGGTACTACTTAAAGACTTCCAGCGATGCTTCCAAAAGCTTCGCGTCATCAGTAGCAGTAACTTGCACGTCGGGAGCCAACCCAACCTTGTTAAGAGCAGTCTTGTTAGGCGTCAAGTATTCGGCAACTGTCACCTTCACAGCACCTTCACTAAGTGGTTCAATGGTCTGAATTTCTCCCTTTCCGAAGGTTTTTTCACCCACCAACTTAGCACCAATGAGATCTCGTAAAGCTCCCGCTACAATCTCAGAAGCAGAAGCAGAACCACCATTCACCCAAACTACAACATTGCCCTCAAACAATTTCGCCCCACCGGGTGCCTTCAACGGTTTTGTTTCCTGCTTATCTTTCTCATATACCACAACCTGTGCAGGGGCGAAGTAACCTACAATTTTGCGAGCTTCCTCGAGCATACCTCCTGGATTATCTCTTAAGTCAATTATTAAAGAGGTCATACCTTCCTTTTTTAATTGAACAAGAGCACTTTTTAACTCAGAAGAAGCTTTGTTGTCATAGAACTGCATTAGCCTTATATAACCCACTGTTGGGGTAACCATCTTGCTCTCTGTAACAGCAGGTATGGATACCTCTTCTCGCTTCAAATCAAATGAAAGTGTCTGCCCATCACGCAGAATTTCCAGTGTGACAGAAGTACCCGCACTCCCTCTAACCATGGAAGAAACAACGTCCACTGAAACTTGCTCCACACTTTTTCCATCCACGGCCATGATAATATCCCCTGCCTTCAAACCAGCCTTAGCAGCAGGCGTATTAGGAAAAACTGTTTGAATGACAATCTGGTCGCCTGTCTTGCTAATTACTACTCCAATGCCCGTGTAAGTGCCTTCCAAATCGCTTTGCAGCACTGAAATCTCTTCCGGTGTTAAATACTCCGTCCAGGGATCACCCAAAGCCGCAGTCAAGCCCTTAGCAGAACCATAGAGTAGCTCTTTATCTGAGGGTAAATCAGTGTAGTACCGCTCTTGAAGTACCGCTTTCAGCTCATCAAGAAGACGATAATCACCTGCCTGCAGAACAATGGGGCGACCGCTGGTAAGAAAACCAAGGACATAACCAGCTGTAATGCCCAGCACGAGAATTAGTACAACTACTCCAGCGCCTACACTTCTTTTATTCATGGATCACCTCAGAATTGCACAAATTTAGCAGGATTGGTTGGCTCACCCTGTATTCTTATCTCAAAATGCAGATGCGGGCCTGTTGCCCAACCTGTAGAACCTTCGTATCCAACTACAGTGCCAGCAGAGACCTTTTGTCCCGACTTTACAGCTATGCGAGACATATGAGCGTAAACAGTACCATAGCCATCTTGATGGTCGATAATAACACACAGCCCGTAACCCGTTTTCCAACCTGCCCAAATGACCACACCAGTCCTACTGGCCTTTATTGGTGTTCCATATTGGTTGGCAACGTCGATACCTGTATGAAAATCTTTACCTCTACCTGTTAGTGGATTTATACGCCACCCGAACGGACTTGTCACCATTCCAGACATTGGCTTAATAAAACCACTAGAATTCGCATTACTACTGAGCTTTGTTGATGAGAGCATTCGTTGTATCTCAGCACTCACTTCTCGCTGCTGCTGCTCTATCATGGCTAACTGTGAAGCATATTTGTTTTGTTCCTTCTTAAGTTGAGCATACAAAGATTCTCTTTCATCGTACTTACTCTGCAAGGTTGCTAGCTGTGTTTGGAGCGATTCGATTGTCTGCGCAACTTCATTCTTTGCTTCTGCAATTTCCTTTCGCTTGGCATGAAGTTTGGCCACATTGTCTTCATATGATTCCAACTTATCATTCTGGTTTGTGAGCACTTTCTCCAAGGCATAGGTTGCCAGTTCCGGATTTACTGAAGAAGTAACCACTAAAACCAGTGCAGAAGGGGCCACTTTTTGCCACTTATACATGGTCACTAGTGTCTGCTCCAGGTTTGCTCTTTCTTCTTCAATTGTCTTCTCCAGATCTTTTATCTGACTATCCAATGTGGCAATTTGCTCCTCAAGTAACTGGCGTCTTTGAACTAATGAAGAAGACTGCTGCTCCAGCTTCTCTATTTGGCTTTGCAGCTCAACTAGTGCCTGGAAAGCGTCCTGAGTCTTACTTTTGACTTCGCTCAGCTGCTGCTGAGTTGCTTTTTTCTGTTGTTCTAGCTGTTCATTTTTCTTCTGCAGATCAGAGTATGTTGCCGCCTCACCCGGCAAAGGAATAGCCAAAGCGGCAATTATAACAAAAACAATTATCACAGAAACCCACTTTGAAAACACCCTACATCTCCAACTCACTACTAGCCACCTCCCTAATGCTTCTGTGTATGGCCAAGTATGTCCCTCCGAACACAAATACAACTGACAAAACTGCACTCAAAAGTACATAGGGCTCCCAACTCGATAGCGGTACAGTTAATCCAAACAAGAGGCTGTTAACAACATTTACCAAATCAATCACAAGCGGCGCTGCATATATGCCTAATATCACCGATACAATGACCCCTATGGCAGCAAAACTTACAATGTACAACAAGAACGGCATAAGTAAGAACCTTGGGCTAGCTCCCAGTAAGGAGTACAGTGCCAACGATTCGCGTTGTTTTAACACCTCAGATTCCACGAGTAGCATGGCTAGAATAGCCAATACAGCTACCATAACTATAAGTATAGCGAATATTGCTTTGTACATGCCAGATATAAATGTTGAAACACTCTGAGCCTGTTCATATGGCGCCAGCAAGTCAGTTATATAGGTAGCAGTCCTCATCTCATCAATGAACTGTTTCATGCTTTCCAGACTGGTAAACCTGATTTCAAAGGAAGGCGGTATGGGATTTTCGGAAATATTTTCGAACAGCCAACTGTACTGGGAAAGGGAAAGCCTTAGCTCTGCTAACGCTTGTTCCGAACTTACGAAGGTTACTTCAGCCACACCTGGCCTACGGACGAAATCAGCTCTTATGGATTGTATTTCCTCTTGTGGTAAAGATTTATCTATGAACACCACTGTTTGAAGCTGACTCAGAGCTGTACTCTGGATTTTTTGAAACCACACGCTGGTACTAAAGGCGAAACCTCCCAGCAACGTCGCAATAATGATAAGTCCAGCCAATACAGCTCCCTGAGCTATATTAGATCGAATTAGCCTCCACGCCCACACTAATTCACGGAGCAACCGATTAAGCCAAAGATTTGAGTTTTTTTGCATCGAAAACAATTCTTCCCCTTTCCAACCTGATTACCCTAGTTCCCATTTCTGCAACCAATTCCACGTTATGCGTAGCCAACAAAACGGTGGTATTCATATTCGCAGTAAGGTTCTGTATGGTTTTGATAAGGTCTCTTGCCGTATTCATGTCCAAGTTCGCTGTGGGTTCATCAGCAATAAGTAGTTCTGGTTCATGTAAAATAGCTCTGGCAAAAGCGACTAGTTGCTTCTGCCCACCAGATAATTCCTCAGGCATGAAGCTCTTCTTATCCAAGAGGCCAAGTTTGTACAGCAACGCTTCTGCACGTCGTTTCACTTCTGGCACGGGGTAATCTCTGACCTCTAAACTCATGATGACATTCTCGTAAACTGTCCTATCATTAAGGAGATAAGAACCCTGAAAGATGATACCTGTCCGAAGCCTCAAGTCACGTAGGTCCCTTTCACCACCAGCAGGATCAATTCGGTGCCCAAGAATATCAGCGTAACCCGACGTAGGCTTTCTAAGCCCCATTAGGATATGGAGAAGTGTTGTTTTACCTGCACCAGTTGGACCAATAAGGTAAACAAACTCACCTCGATGCAAATCAAAACTAACGTTGTCCAAAGCCGGTTCATAACCCTTCCCATATACTTTTGTTAAACCGTGTACACTGATTACTGTGTCTTGAAGATCCATGTTATTCATCTGATGACTCCACTTTTACACCCTGCAAGAACTTTACCATAAAATCCGTTATATCGCCGTCCATAACGTTATCTATGTCACCTCTGGAATATCCGGTGCGATGATCTTTAACCATGTTGTATGGATGAAAGACATAAGAGCGTATCTGGTTTCCCCATGAAGCAGATTTTACATCTCCCCTGATTTCTTCTAAAGACTTCTTTCGTTCCTCTTCATGATATTGGTGAACACGTGCCCTCAAAATGCGCATTGCTCTTTCCCTGTTTTGAAGCTGCGAACGTTCCTCAGTGACTGTAACAGTGATACCAGTTGGCTTATGTATTAATCTGACGCCAGATTCGGTTTTGTTCTGGTGTTGTCCGCCCGCACCACCACTTCTAAACGTTTCAACTTCAATATCATCAGGATTTATCTCCACTTCAACATCTTCTACATCGGGCACTACATCAACCAAAGCAAAAGAGGTATGTCTTCTGTGATCGGCGTCAAAAGGCGACAACCTAACCAAGCGGTGAACACCTTTCTCTGCACGTAGGTAGCCATATGCGTAGGAACCGCGCACGAAAACTGTACACGACTTCACACCGGCTTCTTCTCCTCTGGAGATGTCCACAATTTCTGTTTCGAAACCCATCCGCTCAGCCCAACGTAAGTACATTCGCATGAGCATTTGTGTCCAATCCATAGCATCCACACCGCCAGCTCCAGCATGTAGCATCAATATGGCGTCGTTCGTATCATAGGGTTCTGTAAAGAGCGTCACCAGCCTAAAAAGCTCAATACGTTGCTGAAGTTCCTTCAACGTAGCGAGTGCATGCTCAAACAGCTCTTCATCATACCCTTCCTGGAGAAGCTCCAAAGCAGCATCAAGGTCTTTTAACAGGTTTTCAATCTGCTCAACGCGTTCAATTTCTTCTTCCAGCCGCTGTACTTTTCTTGCTACAGCCACGGCTTTATCTGGATCAGACCAAATGTCAGGCTTCTCGTACACTTTACGTACGTCGCTAAGCTCAGCCTTCTTATCGTCCAGCTTTATGTTCTCAACTATTTCTTGAAATTCCGATGCAGTATTGTCTCGTGCTTGTATGATTTCTTCCAGTGTCAACGATTCCGTCCCTTCCTTTGAGTGTCTCTTTGGACTAATCTAATGTTCAAGAAGTACGTGAAGAAATCTTTTCTGACGTTGCTAAGCATTTCTGCAAACATCATGGCAGCTTGGTACTGATATTCAACTAGAGGATCCTTTTGTCCTAAAGCTTGCCATCCTATGCCTTGTTGCAAGTACTCCATGTTCTGTAAATGATTGATAAAATTCCAGTCCATTACTCGAAGCAAAACTTTCTTGTCCAGCTCCGGATCAACATTACTAAGTTCATTTTTCTTTGCTTCATAGTTGGACATTATCACAGAGAATACAACATCCTTTACCTCATCTTGGCTAGCATTTTCTAGGCCTTCAACTGTTATGCCCACAGCCAATAGCTGATCTGAAACACTTTCAGGATTGCGCGCTAAGTCTTCAGCGTAATGCTCCGCTAAACGTTCCGCCAAGGGAGTAACATCTTCCATCTCCAAGATTTGTCTTCTTTCCTTGTAGATGTACTCCCTTTGTTGACCCAAAACATTATCGTAATCCAAAAGCCTTTTTCTTATTTCATAATGGTAGTTTTCAACTCTTTTTTGAGCTGTTTCAATGGCACGAGTCAAAAGTGGGTGTTCGATGCGGTCGTCCTCTTCCACATGCAGTTTATCAAAAATGCCTTTGAGCGTATCACCGCCATAAAGTTTCAAGAGCTCATCTTCTAAAGACAAGTAAAACTGCGAGCTACCAGGATCGCCTTGCCTTCCGCTTCGTCCTCGAAGCTGGTCATCTATTCTTCGAGCCTCATGCCGTTCACTACCAATGACATGCAGTCCGCCCAGCTCTGCAACACCTTCACCAAGAACAATGTCAACGCCTCGTCCTGCCATGTTTGTGGCCACTGTGACAGCACCACGTTGGCCAGCTTTTGCAATGATTTCTGCTTCTTTTTCGTGGTACTTAGCATTTAAAACTTCGTGCGGAATGCCTTCTTTCTTCAACATTCTTGAAAGTTTTTCAGATTTCTCCACAGACCTGGTGCCTATAAGTACAGGTTGTCCCTTAGCATGCCTTTCTTTAATATCTGCCACAATGGCACGAAACTTTCCTTCTTCACTACTGTAAATCACGTCAGGCAGGTCCACTCTGATCATGGGTTTGTTAGTAGGAACCACTACAACGTCCATATTGTAAATACCACTAAATTCATTCGCTGCTGACGCTGCAGTTCCTGTCATGCCAGCAATCTTGTTGTACAGCTTAAAGAAGTTCTGATATGAAATCAGAGCCAACACCTGTGATTCGCCTTTAACTTGGACGCCTTCTTTGGCTTCAATTGCTTGATGAAGTCCATCACTGTATCTACGCCCATACATGAGCCGACCAGTGAACTCGTCTATGATAATTACTTCACCATCTTTTACTATGTAATCCACTTCTGACTTATAAAGATATTCAGCGCGCAATGCTTGAAGAACTTTTCTAAGAAGGTCAGCGTTTTCAGGTGCATACAGATTATCAGTTTTTACGAACCGTTCTACCTTATGTGCTCCAGACTCATGCAAAATGACATTTCGTTCCTTTTCTTCAATGTCAAAGTCCACACCTGGAACCATTCTTCGAGCCAGTTTGGCCAGCTCGTAGTAGATGCGAGTGTCTTCCTGACCGGGTCCGCTAATGATAAGAGGCGTTCTGGCTTCATCGATAAGTACAGAATCTGCTTCGTCTACTATTGCATAATCCAGTCCCTGCTGAACAATGTCCTCTAGGCTTAAAGCCATGTTATCCCGTAAGTAATCAAAACCAAATTCATAGTTTGTCCCGTAAACTACATCAGCCGCATAAGCCGCCTTTTTTTCTTCGGTAGTTTGGTTGCTGTGAATGTAGGCAACTGTCAAACCAAGTGCTTCATAAACAGGCTTCATCCAATTAGCGTCACGTTTTGCCAAATATTCGTTAACAGTCACAACATGCACTTTGTGACCAGAGACAGCCATGGCGTAAACGGGCAACGTGGCAACCAGTGTCTTGCCTTCCCCGGTCTTCATTTCCGCTACTTTACCTTCAAACAGCACCTTACCACCTATAAGCTGTACATCAAAATGTCGCATGTTGAGCTGCCGTCGAGCTACTTCTCTGACCACTGCAAACATCTCAGGGAGTAGTTCATCCACCGACTGACCTTTATCAAGTTGATTCTGAAAATACGTTTTTTTGTTGTGAAGGTCCTCATCGGATAACTGCATCATTGCAGGCTCAAAAGCATTTACTTTATATGCGAAATCAAAATACTTTTTCAAATGTCGATCCGATGAGGATCGCCCGAACCACTTGAACATTACTCAGTCAATACCTCTATAACACCGTAACCACGTTTCTTTCTCTTATACACGATTTTAGGGTTGCCTGTATCAGGATCCATGAACACGAAGAATGTATGACCCAATGACTCCATTTGCAGTACGGCCTCTTCCTCGCTCATGGGTAGCACAACAAATCTCTTGCGCCGCTCAATAAGTGGTTCCTCAACCTTCTCTTCTCCGAGGAGAGAACCTACGTTCAAAGTCGTTGTTTTCTCTACCTTTCCACCCTGACGTGAATCAAATAGCTTTTCTTTGAAACGCTTTATGTTGGATTCCAACTTATCAGCAGCTTTATCAATGGCAGCATAAAGATCGGGGTCTTCCACTTCTGCACGAATAAGCCTTCCGTTAGCGTCAAGCGTCACTTCAACATCAAAAACAGGTTCACGAGCTTGACGTTCTTTTTCAACCACTACTTTTACGCCGAGAATGGGATCAAAATAGCGGTAAACACGCCCGATTTTTTCTTCGATGTACTGTTTTATGGCTGCAGTCAGTTCTATGTTCTTTCCAACCATGTCAATTTTCACGTTTTCGTCTTTCACCATTCATCCCCTCCTTAATATGCTTATACCCAAGATGGTGACCTAAAACCCTCTCCTACTACTCTTACACCTTCAACAACGATGTAAAAACTCTTTGGATCAACACGCCTAATGATCCTCTCCATTTCATCTGTTTCTGATTGCGAAACACAAACTACGAGAGCCTTCCTTTCAGTCCCGGCATAGGAGCCCCAACTTTGAAGCAGCGTTGCACCTCTACCTAGATTCTCATCTACTTCCTTCAACATTTGCTCGTAATTGTCGCTTATTATGAAGAACACACGCTCTCTGATGAATCCCTTCTGCATCATGTCCACTGCAGCGCTACCAATAAATATGCTCACGATTGCCAGCAACGCCACATCAGTACTCCTAAAGACCAGCGCCATGAGAGTCACTACCGTTGCATCAGCAATGAAAATAGATTGTCCCACTGAGATACCAGTGTATTTGTTGATTATAAAACCTACTATATCCGTTCCCCCCGTGGTTGCTCTGCCCTTGAAAACGAGTCCCAACCCAATACCAGATAAAGCTCCTCCATAGAGAACGCTCAAAATGAGGTCATTGGTAAGTGGTTGAGCATAGTACTTGCTTAGCAGATCCACAAAAAAACTAAGGAAAAATGTCCCAATGAGTGTTCCCGTACCAATATGAGAACCCAAGAGCCAAAAAGCCAGTGCGAACAATACCAGGTTCAATATGAGCATCCATGTTCCAATACTTAGAAAGGGAACAAAGTGGTTAATAGTGAGAGCTAATCCTCCTACACCACCAGGCGCCAAATTATGGGGAAACAAGAAGGCTACTAAACCAAAAGCAGTTACTAAACACCCCAACACAATTAATAGAACATCTTTAAAACGGGGAATAGATTTTCTAAAAGAGTCAATCATGTGACTAGCACCCTACTTCCTACTCTGCAAAAGCTGTCATGTACTTATCTTTGAGTTTGATGTAGTCCAATGCATTTTCTTTTATGCCCTGAATTTCTTCCTCACTCAGCGTCCTCACAATCTTGTAAGGATTCCCCACGACCAGAGAACCTGATGGAATACGCTTGCGAGGAGGAATAAGCGTCCCAGCTGCTACCAGTACATTGTCTTCTATTTGTGCTCCATCAAGTACAATAGCACCCATACCAATGAGCACATTGTTTCCCACACTGCAGCCATGAAGAATAGCCCCATGTCCCACGGTAACATAATCACCGATTTTCGTTGGCAAAGTATCAGTCACATGGACCACAGCATTATCCTGTATATTGCTGCCTTCTCCTATGTAAATGGCATTCATGTCACCTCTTATGGAGGCGAAAGGCAGAATAAACACATCTTTCCCTATGTAAACCTCGCCAGAAACAAAAGCCATATCATGAATAAACGCTGTCTCGTCTACGGTAGGGATTTTTCCATCATATTCTAATACCATTGTTATCCCTCCTAACAAAGGTGGTGGAGACGACGGGATTCGAACCCGTGGCCTCTGCCATGCCAAGGCAGCGCGCTCCCACTGCGCCACGTCCCCACTGCGGTATTTATCTTACCACAGCTTTACTCCAAGTGTCAAGCGAAGCCCCCTTTTACGCCTTTTCTACAGACGTAGACAAGCACAGCGCTCATATTGTCAGTAGCACCAGCCTTCATATACTTTTCAAAGAGGCAACCTAGCCTGCTTTCTTTACTGTGAAATAAGCAAGCACTTATCTCCTCATCATTAAGAGCATCAGTAAGACCATCACTGCAAATGAGAAAGGCATCATATTCATCTAAAGAAAACTGTTTTATGACGGTTTGAACAGTTCCTCCCTCAAGACCACCCCCAAGGCATTGTAGAAGCACTCCTCTTAAAGGATGTTGGCGCGCCTGCTCCATAGTTATTGTCCCTTCATCAATCAAAGCCTGCACTAAGGACTGGTCCTTACTAATTTGCTTCAGCTCATCTTCATGAACACCATACACACGACTGTCGCCGACGTTGAAAACCCAAACTGTGGACCCACGAATGAGTACTCCAGCAAGCGTGGTTCCCATGTTTGACATGCTAGGATCCTTCAGTGCTTCTTTAACGATTTGAAGATTCATCTCCTGGATGCAGCGGTCGATCGAGTCAGCGGTTTCTATGCTCAACCAGTTCAAGGCTAGGTAATCCAGAGCCAATCGACTAGCTACTTCTCCAGCTTTATGGCCACCCATGCCATCTGCGACGGCGAATACAAAAGAGTTTCCTTCAAAGACTATCCTTTGAGGATCAGCCATTTCTTCTTTTTGAATGACATCACTCATTATGAGTAGAGCATCTTCATTATTTGACCTAACTTTTCCTCGATGGGTCATGTATTCGACTTCCACATGCAAGCTCATGGTATATACGGCACCCCCCCCATTAGGTCTTATTCTCTATTTTCTATTGGCACTTGCTCTATACAGTTCCATTTTACTTAACTTTGCACAGCACTTGTGTTTCACATAAAGAGTTATTGCATGGAACAGGAACAAACATGTTATAATTTGTTAACCTTCTTATCCAGAGCGGTGGAGGGAAAGGCCCGAAGAAGCCCGGCAACCAGCGAGGGAGAAAACCGAGCATGGTGCCAACTCCTTCTGCACCAAGTCTGGTGCAGGAAGATAAGAAGGTTTGTACACGAATCCCTCCATCGGAGGGATTTTTTTTGTCAAAAATTTGCATTTTGGAGGTGCTAAATTGATGAAAATGAGGTCCTACAGATTCACTTCTGAATCTGTTACTGAAGGCCACCCTGATAAAGTGGCAGACCAAATATCTGACGCCATATTGGATGCTCATCTGAGAACTGATCCACGGGCAAGGGTGGCAGTAGAAACAACTGTGAAAACCAACCTTGTGGTTTTGGTAGGTGAAGTTACATCGACCAGTTACGTTGATTACGTCGGTGTGGCCAAACAAGTTCTTGAACGTATAGGATACACTGACCCCGCTTTAGGTTTTAGTGTGCAGGAAAACATGTATGTGGTAAACATACAGCGCCAGTCACCTGACATTGCCTTAGGTGTAGACGAATCACTGGAAAGCAAGGCAGGTGAAATGGAACACGAACTCGGAGCTGGCGACCAGGGTATGATGTTCGGTTACGCTGTGGATGAAACGGAAAACTTCATGCCCCTGTCCATCGAATTGGCGCATGCGCTTACAAAAAGACTTGCCGATGTACGCAAACAGAACATAGTTGATTTCCTGCGCCCTGACGGGAAAGCACAAGTCACTGTGACTTATGACGGCCTAACCCCTGTTGCCATAGATCATGTGGTGGTTTCTGCACAGCATAGTCCAGAAGTTCATGAAAAGACCCTCAGAGAATTCATCATGGAAGAAGTCATCAAAAAGGTTATTCCGAAAGACTTATTAACAGAACAGACACGATTCCACATAAACCCCACTGGCCGCTTTGTAGTGGGAGGTCCCAACGGCGACTCCGGAGTAACAGGCAGAAAGATCATTGTGGACACCTATGGATCCAGAGCGCCCCACGGGGGTGGTTCTTTTAGTGGTAAGGACCCCACAAAGGTAGATCGTTCAGCTGCTTATGCTGCTAGGTATTTGGCAAAGAACATTGTAGCTGCAGGCTTAGCAAGGGAAGTTCTCATTCAGCTTGCATACGTGATTGGCGAAGCAAAACCTGTGTCCATTTATGTGGACACGTTTGGAACGGGCAAAGTAGACGAAGGTATTCTTGAGCAGTTCCTCATTGAGCAAGATTTCATACAGCTCACACCCAGAGGTATTATTGAGAAATTTGGTCTACAACATCCTGAAGGATGGAGCTATGTTGACACGGCTGCCTATGGTCACTTTGGCAAGTCCATTTACCCTTGGGAACAACTTGACATGGTTCCTGTTCTTAAGGACTATTTCTCCTTGCATGCATGCACAGGTGGTTAGTTGCCCTTAATAATAGACAGTTAGGAGATGCCTCCCTCACTACAGCAGAAGGGGAGGCATCTCCGGGTGATTTAGTCAGAGTCACTCTCCACGGAAGGAAGCTAAAGGGCATCGTTTTAAAAGAAACAGATACAAGAACCTCACACACCTTTGAAATTCTTGAATCAAATTATGCTCCCGGTTGGCTCATTTGGCAATGCCTGCAGGTGCTCGAGGAGTATCCAATAAACTGTTTCGAACTCTTGGAGCTCGGTAAGAACTGGAAGGAACGACCTCGTACATTCATTCAGCTTAAAGCTTTCAACTACGTACCTGTAGGTACTAAAGAAAAAGAACTTGTAAGACTCCTAAGAGATAAACCATTGGAGTTAACAAATGCCGTTATGCGGAAGTTTAAAGTACAAATTGAGAGCTTCCTTTCCTTGGGTATTGTTGAAAAAGTGGTTGTGCCTCCTACTAGCTACGCGTTAACATACGCACGGCTGGAGAAACCCTCGTTGTTTGTACCTAACCATTTGTACGAAAAATTCGCTCATCGACCATTGCCACTGGTTTTCTGGAAGAAACTCCTTGGACATTGGACGGTAGAAAAACTTAAAGAGGAAGAAGCTTTGGTTTTAGAACTGCATGTGCTTAGCAGTATGAAGCTCCCTGTGGATAGGAACATGCCCAGACAGGAGAAACCACCAACAACCTTGGAGGAGCTGCCACCCTACTTAAGAAACTTATTGGAAAAAGGCGAAAAAACCCTACTCGTCTTTCCGTCACTCCAGATGGCTCGAGGATTTGCAAGAGAAATACTCAAACACAAACTGCCAGCTATTCTGGATTCGGGTGGATACACAAAATTCCTACAAGAGACTTGTTCCTCCAAAGGCGGTGGACTAATCATAGGCACTCCCAGGTCTGTCTTAAGACCTTGGAATAATTTAATGCACATAATAACAGTCTTCGAAAAACCTGAGGATTTAGCAATAAGAACAGCAAGTCAAAGACTGCCACTTAGCAAGTTTATACCTAAAGACACTCAAGTTCATACTGTTTATCCACAACCAACCACAAAAGTGCAATTGGTGAGCATGGCAGGCAGAAAAGACGTGGAAGTGCTAGCCTACATAAAAGGTGTTCATGACCCCACAAAGAGGCAACTGTTTCTAGTTAACAGGTTGGGGTTTTCAACATCAGTGCAGTGTAAAAACTGCGGGTACATACTAACCTGTCCTGAGTGTGGTACTCCTCTTCGTTACCACCGAAGGAGTAAGCGGTTAGAATGTCATCGCTGCGGGTATATTGCCAGTATCCCTGACAAATGCCCCCGATGTGAAAGCTTGAGTTTGGAACCCAGCGGCCTTGGCATAGAACGATTGGAGCTTCAACTTGGAAAGAAAGCCTTAAGGTCGGTGAAAGACCTTGATCATAACACAGTGATCAGTACTACCAAAGTTTTTCGGTATTTGCCTAAAGGAATCTTTGATGAATCCTACTACATTTCAGCCGACGCAGATTTGTCCTCACCTGTGCTTATTCCTGAGAAAAAGTTTTTGAGGAACATCAATTACTTGAAAGTGTGGACAAAAACAGAAGGCTACGTCTTTGTTCTATCCCGAGACATTGAGCGTTTGAAGTCCCTGATAAACGAAGGTGAGAGCATTATCACAGAAAACGTAAAACAGATGGGACTTCCGCCTTTTGGCCATTACATCGAGCTCGAAAGCAGTGAGCAACAGCTTTCTTTCATTGATGCTGTAGTATGGGGACCAGTCTACTATCCCAGGAAGAAAACGTACAAGTACTTCCTAATTTCTGCTAACCCACCAAAAGCTGTATTAAAGGAAGCACTAACTAAAATCTCGTTCGTTAGCTTTGACACTTTCTAAGAAGGGATCTGGCTCTAGCCACACCTTGACCAGATGCAAACCCTGGGCGGGTGCAGAGTAGTTAGCCACCGCATTGCCACTTAACACCTCATCAATGAAGTTTACATCTTGTTTACCCCACCCAATCTGCAATAAAGTTCCTACCATGAGCCTGACCATGCCATACAAAAAGCCATTTCCCACAAAAGAAAAGTACATACGCGAATGGGTAAACATGACGCTCACCTCATACAACTTGCGTCGCGTACTCTTAACAGAGGACCCTTTTTTTGAAAACCCTTTAAAGTCGTGCTCTCCCACGAGTTTCCTTGCGGCGCTTATTACGGCAGAGGTTTCAATTGATAAATTTGGTAAGTAGGCAAAAAAATCGTCCCACAAGGGACCTAATCTTTCCTGTGTGGCGCAGTACAAATACTGCTTTGCCACAGCGCTTAGCTGTGGGTCGAACTCAGGTGACGTTCTAACTACGGAAATAACACGCATATCCTTAGGTAGCATGCGGTTCAATATGAACATCCATTTATCTGCTGAAAGATCTTCCCTTCCCCAAAAGACGAAAGGCATTCCCCAAGCGTGGACTCCTGCGTCTGTTCTGCCTGAGTAGCGTACTACGGTTGCTCTATTATTAATTTGACTCAACGTTGATTCCAACACATTTTGAATTGCTGTTCCATTCTTCTGTCTTTGAAAACCAGCGTAGTTTGTCCCCTTAAACTGAAGTAAACCAGCGTACTTTACCATACAAGAACCCATTTGCTCCTAAGTAGGTAACTTGCCACAAACACTGCCGCAGTAAAAACAAATACAACTACGTCCACACCTCCAAGTTTGGTAACCTTGTATTTTGTCCTCTTAACACCAGGCAGATACCCCCTTACTTCCATAGCTACTGCCAAATCCTCTGCTTTCATGAATGCACTCACAAATAACGGAATAACAATGGGAACCAATTTTTCAATTCTTCTCAATACATTGCCACTCAAGTTAAGACCCCTAGCTTTTTGAGCCTTAAGTATGCGGTCAGCTTCGTCAGCCAAAACAGGAATAAACCGCAAAGCAATAGTCATGATTAAAGAGAATTCCTCCACGGGTACTTTTATGACTTCCAAAGGCCTTAGCAAAGTGTTCAAACCATCAGCAAGATCCACAGGAGACGTGGTTGCAGTAAGAACTGTGGATACAAATATGAGAAAGAACAATCTTAAACCAAAGAATATCCCAACTATGACACCTTCGGTCTTGAAAGCAATAGGTCCTAATCGGAAGAGAACCTCCTGCCCTGTCAGAAGCGCATTGAATACAAAAGTGAACAAAGCAAGAATGAAAACGGTCTTTGCACTTCTCGCATAGAACCGCAGAGGTACATTGGAAAGTATTATGAGCAAAGCCAGAGCACCGAACAGCACAGCTAAAACTGCAAAAGACTGAGAAATAAAAGCTCCAATGATGAAGAAAAGTGTCATTACAATCTTCGTTTCAGCCATCGCTCTATGAAGCACACTATTGGTGGGAATATACTGACCAATCACTACAACGTCTTTAAAAGCCATCAAAAATCACCATCCAAAGCCCTAATAAGTTCATCAACAGTTAAAGCCATTGGGAAACTAACTCTCTTGCGAAGCTCATATGAGAGCTCAGCCGATATGGGAGGTTCTAAGCCAACACGTCTTAACGTGTTTACATGCGAGAACACCTCACGCGGAACATCAGCAAAAAGCAATGCTCCGTTGGAGAGCACCAATACCCTTTCAGCAGCCACAGCTTCTTCCAACGAATGGGTAATAAAGATAACCGTTCTTTGGCTATTGCTGTAACTCCGCAACCAATCCCAAAAGGCTTTCTTGGATGCCCCATCCAGACCAGCAGAAGGTTCATCAAGGATGAGTACTTCTGGGTCGCAAACAATGACTGAAGCCAAGGCTACTTTTCTCTTTTCGCCACCTGAAAGGGTAAATGGGGAGCGGTCTTTGAACTCGTCAAAACTCAAACCTGCTATGTCCAATGACTTTTTAACTCTTTCCTCAATACTGTCTAGTTCAAAATTCTTTGCAGCAAAAGCCACCTCGTCATATACGGTCTCTGCAAAGAACTGGTGCTCAGGAAATTGAAATAAAAAACCAATGCGTCGCCTCACATCGATGGATAAATCCTTTGGGTAGTTCCAAGGTTTTCCAAAATGCTTCACCGTCCCCTTGGTAGGGGCGGTGAGCCCTGCCATAAGTTGAGCCAACGAACTTTTGCCAGATCCAGTGTGCCCAACTAAGGCAATCCACTCGCCCTTAGCAATCCTTAAAGAAAGTGGCTTGACGGCGTCCACCTGCCAAGGCGTACCGTAATCGTAACTTAACGAAACATCTTCAAGTTCAATGACGTAATCGCTTTGAGCAGGTTCTCTTTGTTTAATGGCCACTCCACATGTGCTCCTCTCTTAGAAAGCATTTCAGCCAAAACCACTTCTTCAGGTATGGTTGCATTAGCCAATTCCATGGCCTCAGGGTCACGTAGAAACTCCTGAACAGATCCTTGAAAAACGACTCTGCCTTGACAGAGTGCGTAGAGCGCGTCCGCTTGCAAAGCTTCACGTAAATCGTGTGTTATCCACAGTACACCTACAGAGTTTGCTAAGCTAAGTGCTGTCTCCAACACTTCCCTTCTCCCAACTGGATCCAAAAGAGCCGTAGCCTCGTCAAACAGTATGTAGGAAGGCCTCAAAGCCAATATGCCTGCAATAGCTAAACGCTGTTTTTGACCTCCACTTAAAGCGTGAACAGGCCTGTGTCTTAAATCCCAGAGTCCCACTGTTTTTAAACTGCTTTCTACTCTTTCTTTTATTTCTCTGGGGCTCAGACCCAAGTTTTCCGGCCCAAAAGCTACATCTTCTTCAACTACGGATGCCACAATCTGGTTCTCGGGATTCTGGAAAACAATACCTACCTTGATTTGATAATCTCTGCCAGCGGTGCTAATCTCCATACCATCAATAAGCACTTTCCCAGAAGTGGGCAAAAGCAATCCTTTAATGACTCTGGCTAACGTGGTTTTGCCGGCACCGTTGCCGCCCATTAGAACGGTAAACTGACCGGGGTAAATATTCATGGAAACGGACTGGAGAATTGATCTACCCTCCAGTCCGTAAGAGACTTCCTGAACTTCTATCATTTGCTCCAGCGCACTATGGCTGTAGGAGCACCGTCACCTTTTCTAAAACCTGTCTTGAGAACTGTGGTGTAACCACCATTAACTTCTGCAAAACGTGGAGCAATTTCGTCAGTAAGCTTCTTAACTAGCTCACGGTCGCCCAAGTGTTTCTCCACTAAACGTATGTCATGCAGTTCTTTACTTTTCGCATGAGTTACCAGTTTATCTGCGAATCTTTTTAGCTCTTTGGCTTTTGGAAGTGTCGTCTCAACCTCTCCATGTATTACAAGCTGTTTTGAAAGAGTTCGCAATAAGGCTATTCTGGCTTCAGTTTTTCGTCCTAATTTGCGGCCATCAACTCTGTGTTTCATCTTCAGTACCTCCTTCCAAATATGCAGCCAATTTGTTCCTGATTTCCTCCAGCCTTACGGCACCAATACCAGGAATTGACTCGTTGTGCTCCAGCACATCCACCAAATCCCTTATTGTATTGATGTTCGCTTTCTCTAAATGAGTCAACACAGCCCTTGATAGATTCAACATTTCTACACTTGCATCAAGTTTCTCATCGGAAATTGCTTGCTCTTCTACTACTACTTCGCCAGCCGCCGCTTCTTTGGCTTCAGCTACCTTCCTGAACTCCTCACTTAGAAAATTCGCTGCTTGTCTTATCACTTCCACTGGATCAACGGCCAAATTAGTGTACACAATAAGTTCTAAGCTCTCAAAGGTACCTGGCTCGTCCACAATAGCCGGCGTCACATGGTATTCGGCACGCCTCACAGGAGAAAAAGAAGTGTCCAGGTAAATAGTTCTAAAGGGAAATTGGTAGAGCTTTTTGTTGTCCTCCACTGTGCGGTAGCCGACACCATTAGTTAAGTAAATCTCCATATAGATTTCGCGATCAGTAGAAACTGTAAGTATGGTCTGGTCAAGGTTGAAAACCTCAACATCGGCATCAGGTACAATGTCAGCAGCCTTAATTTCAGCAGGACCTTTCGCCTTAATGTAAAGGACTTTTACTCCATCACCATAGTACTTAAACAGGACTTTCTTCAGGTTAAGGCCAATCGTCAAGCCATCTTCTACTACGCCTTCAGGAACCATGAATTCGTGATCAAGGCCTTCAAGCCTGAATCCCAAAACTCCCGTGCCGCCAATTTGACCCAGCAGAACACGTCTTAAAGCATTACCTAAGGTGATTCCCTCACCCTCAGGCAGATTCAGTACCGACAGTTTTGCCGCGCGTTGAAGTTCGCCACTCTCCCTGTCAACACTTCTGCCTAAATCTGCAACCTCAAAAACCTTTTCCATTATGACTTCACCAAGCCTTATCTCGAATAGTATTCAACGATGAGTTGTTCATTAACGGCAACTGGTATTTCCTCGCGGCTAGGCACCCTCAAGTATGTCCCTTCAAGATTCTCTACGTCCACATTCAGCCATTCCAAGTTTGGACGACCTTCGTTCATTGCTATACTCTTCTGTACATCAGGGTTATCCTTCAGATCTTTGTCCAAGGTTATTCTGTCACCAGGTTTTACTAGGTAAGATGGGATGTCCACCCTCTTACCATTCACCATGACGTGACCATGCCTAACCCAATTTCGTGCCATTTTAATGCTGCTGGCAAATCCCATGCGCTGAACTACTGCATCTAAACGACGTTCCAGAAGTTGCAATAGAGCTGTGCCAGTTGCTACGCCTTTCTGAGACATAGCTGTCGAGAAGTACCTGCGCAGTTGCGTTTCCGTAATCATGTATGAATGTCTCAGTTTTTGCTTCTCCTTTAGACGCAAACCATACTCGGTATCTCTCTTACCTCTGCGGGTAGGTCCATGCTGTCCAGGTGGGAAAGCCCTTCTTTCCATGGGGCATTTTGGACTTAAGCACTTTTCGCCCTTCAGGAAAAGCTTAACGCCGGATCTACGGCATATCCTACAACTTGGTCCAGTATATTTCATATCCTTTTCTACCTCCTCGTTCCTATACCCTGCGGGCCTTAGGAGGCCTGCACCCGTTATGCGGTATGGGAGTTACATCCTTTATGGATTTAACATCCAAACCAACTGCCTGCAAGGCTCTTATGGCTGTCTCTCGCCCTGGGCCAGGTCCCTTTACGAAAACATCTATTTCCTTCATCCCGTAAGTCTGTTGAACTTTCTTTGCAACACTCTCCGATGCCAATTGAGCAGCATAAGGCGTGCCTTTCCTTGTTCCCTTGAAGAAAAACCCTCCAGAGGCCCAAGCAAGTACGGCACCGTTGGGATCAGTAATAGTTATGATGGTATTGTTAAAGGTTGAATGAATGTGCGCAACCCCATAGGGTACATATCTGCGTTCTTTCCTTTTTTTCTGAGCCACTTTTAAAACACCTCCACGATTAGTTTAAGACTATCTCTTTCCTTTTTTCGCACCCACAGTTTTACGTGGACCTTTTCTGGTTCTGGCATTGTGCCTTGTGCGTTGGCCTCTTACGGGAAGCCCTCTTTGATGCCTAATCCCACGGTAACACTTTATGTCCATGAGCCTTTTAATGTTCATGGCAACTTCACGTCTTAGATCGCCTTCCACTTTATAGTGAGCAGTGATATAGTCCTGAAGAGTGTTAATCTGCTCAGGTGTTAATTCACCAAGTTTCTGCATAGGATCAATACCCAAAGCTTCACAGATGTCCTCTGCTGTAGACTTACCGATTCCATAGATCCTTGGTAGTGCGAATACAATCCTCTTGTTATCTGGCAACTCAACTCCAACAATACGTGCCACCTAACTGCACCTCCTAACCTTGTCTCTGCTTGTGCTTCGGATTCTCGCAAATGACATACACACGGCCTTTCCTTCGCACAATTTGGCATTTGTCACAAATCTTTTTTACTGACGGACGAACTTTCACCTCAAGATCACTCCTTCTAAAGTCTGTAGACTATTCTTCCACGATCAGGATCGTAAGTAGAAATCTCCACCTTAACCTTGTCACCCGGTAAAATGCGTATAAAATTCATTCGCATTTTACCAGAAGTGTAAGCCGTAATGACTTTACCGCCAGGAAGCTGCACCTTAAAAGTTGCATTGGGCAGCTTCTCTAAAACGATCCCTTCAACTTCTATGACATCTTTCTTTTCAGACGACATTAATCATTCCCTCCGCGTGATAAATCACGCAAAAAACGCCTTATTTCTTCATCAGAAATACGTTCCACTTTTAACCCTACACCTTCCACGTGTTTTCTATTCTTTTTTTTGGACTTCCCAATAGGCCAATTTTCGCCGTCGCTCAAAAAAACGTACCTATCATTCTCAGCAACTACCACAAAAAACCGCCCTTTGGTGCGTCCGCTGACAGATTTTACCACATCACCCACAGAAATGTTACGTGTAATGCTATCAGTGTTACTCCTACACATGCGGCGTCAAAACCTCCGCGCCATCATCAGTGACTGCCACAGTAAACTCAAAGTGAGCCGCATTAGTGTGATCACAAGTTCTTACTGTCCAACCATCGGATTCGATGACCACACAACCACTACCTTCTGTGAACATGGGTTCTACAGCCAGGAACATATAAGGCTTTAGTACAGGACCAGTATGGGGACGCCCAAAATTCGGTATGGGAGGATCCTCGTGCAAATGTCGGCCAATACCATGGCCAGTAAAATCCCTTACAATGCCTACTCCAGCTTCTTGAGCCACTTTCTGTATTTGTGCCGAGATATCCCCGAGACGAATCCCGGGCTTTATTTTAGACACGCCACTTCGCAGAGCCTTCAGCGTAACATCTGAGAGCTTTTTCTTACCCTCTTGCACAGGCGGCAGAATGACTGTGAAAGCTGCATCGCTGTTCCACCCATCATAGATCAGACCCAAGTCAATACTAACTAATTGTCCAGGCAGCAGCGGTCTCTTGGAAGGTATGCCATGAATAACGACATCGTCCACTGATATACACACGGATGCCGGGAAACCACCATAGCCTTTAAATGAAGGTATGGAATTCAAAGACAAAATCAACTTCTCGGCTATGGCGTCTAGCTCCTCTCCTGTGATACCAGCGACTACTTCTTCTCTGAGTTTGTAGATAACCTCCGTAAGTCGCAGACCAGCTTCACGCATGTGCTTCAAAGCACTCTTGTCATAGACCATTCTTGAGCATCACTCTTTCCAGAAACTTGCTTATTTCAGGAGGTGTCTTTGTAGCATCAACGGCTACATATTTACCTCTCCTGCGGTAGTGCGACCTGAGTTCCGATGCGTAGGAGTCGTAGTCGGAAAGACGCTTCCTTATTACATCCTCGCTATCATCGGAGCGTTTTACCAAAATGCTACCATCATTAGGACACTTGCCTGGTTGATTGCCCACATATCCACAGGTGGGGCAGTAATAGCGATTTAATAACCTTCTCAGTGCCTCTTCATCCGGCAAGGAAAACTCTACAGCAGCCAGTAATTGAGCCCCTGTATTTTCAGACCAATCATCCAACATTTTTGCCTGATTCTCATTTCTAGGAAAACCGTCAAATATGATTCTTGAATCAGCTCCTGCTTTGTCTAAGAAGTCTTTTACCAGACTAAACGTTACATCATCAGGTACTAGATCGCCTTTTTCAACAAATTCTTCCACTTTGGAGCCAAGAACTGTCTTCTCCTTCAAGTGTTTTCTGAACAATTCGCCGGTGGAAAGTTGAATCCACCCATAATATCTTGAAAAATACTGGGCCTGAGTACCTTTACCAGACCCAGGTTTTCCAAGAAAAACAACGTACTTGACCATATCTAGAGCTCCAGGAAGCCTTTGTAATGCCTAAGCTGGACATATGCCTCAAGCTGGCGGAAGATTTCTAAAGCCACACCGATGACGATAAGCAAGGACGTGCCGCCGAATAGGAAAAGCCTTCCCATACCGAATAATTGCATGAACAAGTCAGGAAGCACCGCAACCAGGCCCAAGAATATGGACGCAGGCAATGTCAGACGGTAAATGACGCCTGCGATATAGTCAGCTGTTGGCTTACCTGGACGTATTCCAGGTATGAAGCCACCTTGTTTTTGGATATTCTTTGCGATTTCGTCAGGATCATACGCAATGGTGTTGTAGAAGTAGGCAAAGAATATAACCAAAATGAAATATGCTAAGTTGTACCAAATTGTCATGTGGTTAAAATATGTACCCCACCATTTGGTGAAGCCGGATTGTGGAAACCACCCTGAAATAACCGTAGGTGCGTTAATAAACGCAGACGCAAAGATGATGGGCATAACGCCAGCTTGTAGAAGTCTTATGGGAATAGTGGTTGCTTGCCCACCATAAACCTTTGTACCTCTGATACGGCTTGCGTACTGCACCGGAATTTTACGTTCTGCTAAGTATGCCGCAGTGGTAATAAACACTAACGCCAGACCGAAGATGATGGCAATGACTACCGAGATTATGCTGGAGCTGGCACTCTTAGATGTTTGGAAGAACTGTATCAAGGATGGCACAACGCGAGCAAGAATACCAGAGAAGATAATGAGCGAAACACCATTTCCCAAACCTTTCATGGTAAATACTTCACCAAGCCAAACCAAGAACATGGATCCAGCTGCCAGGATTAAAGTGGTCACCACTGCTGATTGGAAACTTGGTGTGATAAGCGAAGAACCTCCCACAGCTAAACCATAGGAGAAATAAAGGTAGGCGGCATAGGACATGATAACAGATAGTGCAGCTCCAAGCCACCTAACGTACATTTGCAGTTTCTTTCTACCCTCTTCGCCTTCTTTACGGAGGTTTTCCAACGCCGGGAATATGACTCCTAACAGCTGCATGATGATGGACGCGTTAATGTAAGGCAATACGCCCAGGGTGAATATGGATATGGTGTAGTAAGATGATCCTCCCGTGAAGAAGTTAAGAATGCCCAAAAAACCTGCTTGTTCTTGAAGAACGTTGATAGCTTCAGGATTTACGCCTGGTATGGGCAAGAATGTGCCTGCACGGAAGATAACCAGAAACAGAACCGTGTACAATATGCGGACACGTGTTTCCTTAAACTCCCACGATGCTTTCAGCACTTGCCACATTCAGTCCACCACCTCAACGGAGCCACCTGCAGCTTCTATTTTTTCTTTGGCTGATTTACTAATAGCGTGGACCTTTACTTGAAGAGCTTTTGTTATTTCACCTTGACCAAGAATTTTCACCTTTGCTGACAATGAACTTACTAGTCCCGTATCTACCAGTGTCCCTATATCCACCACCGTTCCACTGTCAAAACGATTAAGTTTTTCCACATTCACTACTTCATATTCAATCTTAAACGGGTAGTTCTTGAATCTCATTATTTTAGGTAACTTCTTGTAAAGGGGTGTTTGTCCTCCTTCGAAACCGCGTTTTCCGACACGACCAGACCGGGCTTTCTGCCCCTTGTGGCCGAAGCCGGATGTCTTTCCGTGTCCAGAAGACGTGCCCCTACCAACTCTTTTCCTAGTGCTCTTAGCTCCAGGTGCAGGTTGTAGCGTATGCAATCTCATTTCCGATCACCTCATTACCTTTTAAGTATTTGCTCTATGGAAACGCCTCTTAATTCTGCAACTTCTCTGGGCCTTTTCAGAGACTTCAAAGCTTCCATGGTGGCATAAGCCAGATTCACAGGGTTAGTCGAACCCATGGATTTTGTGATTACATCCTTAATGCCAGCCATCTCCAAAATGGCTCTCACAGTCTGCCCTGCCAAAACTCCAGTTCCCTTTACAGCAGGCTTTATGAGTACAGTGGCAGTTTCGGCCTTAGCCGTGACCGTGTGCGGCACCGTAGTACCCGCCAACGGAACCTCAATCATGTTCTTACGAGCGCGAGTTACAGCTTTTGCAACAGCATCAGGCACTTCTCCAGCCTTGCCAATGCCAACACCCACGTGTCCTTCGCCATCGCCTACCACTACCAGTGCTCTAAAACGAAGCCTTTTACCGCCTTTTACCACACGAGCAACCCTGCGAATCTCGATGACCCTTTCCTGTAAATTAGTCATGTCCATTCAAGCACACCTCCTAGAACTCCAACCCAGCTTCACGAGACGCATCAGCTAACGCCTTTACTCGTCCGTGATACTTATAGCCACCACGATCAAAAACAACCGACTTTATACCTTTTTCCAGCGCCCTTTGTGCGATCAGCTTGCCAATAGCTGCTGCCTGCTCAGTCTTCCTTAAGCCCTTAATCTGATCGCGCAGTTCTTTCTCCAAGGTTGAAGCACAAACCAATGTGTGGCCATTTTCATCATCGATGATTTGCGCATAGATGTGCCTGGAAGACCTGAACACGCAAAGCCTGGGCCTCTCAGCGGTCCCAGTTATGTGCTTTCTTATTCTCTTATGCCTTATCCTTCTTAGTTCTGCTCTAGATGTTTCCACTATCAAACTCATGCACCTCCCACATTACTTACCCTTACCAACTGCTTTACCTGGTTTCAAAGGTCTTTGCTCGCCTTCGTACCAAATACCTTTGCCCTTGTAAGCATCGGGGATTCTATATCTTCTAATATTTGCAGCAACCTGCGTTACCAACTGTTTGTCAATGCCACTAACAACCACTGTGTCAGCAGAAGGCACTTGAAACTGTATACCTTCAATGCTCTGGATAACCACGGGATGCGAGAAACCCAGTGACATCTGCAAATCCTTGCCTTTTAACTCGGCACGGTAACCCACACCACGAATCTTCAAGGTTACTGAAAACCCTTCACTTACTCCCGTAACCATGTTCTGTATTAGCGCACGGGTAGTGCCGTGAAGCGCTCTTACCTCTTTTTCTTCAGAGGTTCTCTCCACAATGATCTGGTCCTCAATAAGTGAGATTTTAATGCGGGGATCAAAGGTGCGAGTCAAAGTGCCCTTAGGTCCTTTCACCGTAACCGTACTACCGTCAATGGTGACGGTCACACCTTTTGGGACAACGACTGGTTTCTTACCTATTCTCGACATTTATGACCACCTCACCAAACGTAGCAGATTATTTGACCGCCGACACCTTTTTGACGTGCTTCAGCATCAGACAGTACACCAGCCGACGTAGTTAGAATGGCAATGCCTAGACCATTCATTACCTTTGGAATGTCATTCTTCTTAGCGTAAATTCTGCGTGACGGCACGCTTATGAGCCTGACTTCGTTAAGCACAGGTTGCTTTCCAGGGCCAAACTTGAGCTGCACACTGAGGTATTTCTTACCTTCCTTTTCTTCGATCTCGTAGCCCTTAATGTAGCCCTCGCGTACCAAAACTTTCAGTATTTCTTCTTGGTACTTGCCGTAAGGGATACCTTCCACCCTCTCTAACCGAGCATGGCTAGCATTCTTTAATCTTATGAACAAATCAGATATTGTATCTTGAACCATATCCATTTCACCTCACCAAGAAGCTTTCTTTAGACCTGGAATGGAACCCTTGTGAGCAAGTTCACGCAGACACAAACGACAAATCCCAAAGTCTCTGTAAACAGCCCTGGACCTGCCGCATATTTTGCATCTGGTGTACTTTCGAGTAGAAAACTTTGGTTCCTTCTCAGCTTTTATTTTCAGTGCTTTTCTGGCCATACTAACCTCCTTATTGTCCTCTATCGTTCCATGAATGGGAAACCCAGTGCCTTTAAAAGCTCAAAGGCTTCTTCGTCAGTTTTTGCCGTAGTGGTTATTGAAATACCCAATCCTCGAGTCTTATCGATCATGTCGTAAGAAATTTCTGGAAAAACCAAGTCTTCCAAAAGACCAAAATTGTAGTTACCTCTGCCATCAAAAGAACGTGGATTAAGCCCCCTAAAGTCACGTACCCTGGGAAGAACATCATTGATGAGGTGTTCCATGAAATTCCACATCTTATCCTTCCTCAAGGTAACACTGACCCCGATTGGAGCGCCCTTTCTCAGCTTAAATGCTGCTATGTTCTTCTTCGATCTCCTAACCAGTGGCTTTTGACCCGTTATGATCTCAAATTCTTTCGTAGTAACCTCAATAGCTCTTGGGTTTTGCAAAGCCTCTCCTAAGCCTCGGTTAAGTGTGACCTTTACCACCTTCGGCACCTGCATCGCATTCTTGTAACCAAACTTTTTCATCATGTATGGTCTAACTTCGGTTTCGTACTTTTCTTTCAAACTCATCGCTCAACCCTCCCAAAGCTTAATCCAGAACTTCGCCGCAGCGGACGCAAACGCGCACTTTCTTACCATCTTCTAAGAACTTATGGCCAATTCTGGTTGGTTTATCACATTTAGGACAAACTACCATGACCTTATTCGCCAGAATAGGTGCTTCAAACTTTTTCAGTCCGCCTTGTGGGTCCTTCTGTGTGGGCCTCGTTGCCTTCGTAACAATATTCACTCCTTGGACTACAACTTTATTCTCCTTTGGGAAAGCCTTAGTTACTTTGCCGCGTTTACCTTTTTCTTTGCCGCTTATAACTTCTACTAGGTCGCCCGTTTTTATGTTTAACTTCATGCTATTCGACCTCCACCACTACAACACTTCAGGGGCAAGTGAGATGATCTTCAAATACCCCTTCTCTCTGAGCTCACGAGCCACAGGCCCGAATACACGGGTTCCACTAGGCTCGCCAAGCTGGTCAATGATGACCGCCGCGTTGTCATCAAATTTGACGCACGTCCCATCGGGCCTCTTGATTTCCTTAGCCAAACGGACCACCACTGCTTTAACCACATCACCCTTCTTGAAATCGCTGTTCGGCAAAACTTCTCGGACATTAGCTACTACTATGTCACCGATGGTTCCGTAGGCCACCCTGGGACCTCTCAGTACTCGGATTACTTGAATGGTCTTCACTCCGGTATTATCTGCAACCTTAAGCTTCGTGTAAGGTCTGATCATCTTCTTCTACCTCCTCCTCCAGCTGCTTCCTACCAAGAACTTTTACTAAATTGAAGCGTTTTAGACGCGACATAGGCCTATACTCCTCAATAAGAACTATGTCTCCCTCTTTGGAGGCATTATTCTCGTCATGCACGTAGAATTTCGTAGTTCTACGCATCTCCTTCTTGTAAAGAGGATGTCTCTCCATGCGCTCTGTTATGACAACGCGGGTCTTGTCCATTTTATCCGACACAACAACGCCAACAAATCGACGCCTCATAGCTTTATTCCCCTCTCTCTTAGCACCGTAAGCACTCGTGCAATATCTCTTTTAGTCTTTGTAATTGCAGTATGATCTGTCAGCTTACCCACGGAAAGCTGAAATTTTAGATTCACCAATTTTGCCCTTAATTCTTTTAGCAGAGCTTCTAATTCTTCCGTTGTTTTTTCTCTTAATTCTGTCCCTTGCATGAGCTGCACCTTCCCTTACACACGACTAATTAACCTAACCTCGAAAGGTAGGCGGAATCCAATTAACCTAGCAATGTGCTTAGCTGTGTCTTCATCAACTCCGGTTAGCTCGAACATGATTCTTCCTGGCTTTACTGGGAAAATCCATTTCTCAGGATCTCCCTTTCCTCCACCCATTCTCACCTCGAGTGGTTTCTTAGTCCAAGCCACATCTGGGAATATTCTTATCCAGTACTTTCCAGTTTTTCCTATGTTCTTAGCCATGATGACACGGCAGGACTCAATCATGCGCGAATCAACATAGCCACGACCAACTGCCTGTATACCGTAGTCGCCGAAAGCCAGCTTCAGACCTCTGGTTTCTTTTCCCTTTATGTGCGGTAAATGGTTCTTTCTGTACTTAACACGTTTAGGCATTAGCATGTCTTTCTGGCCTCCTCTCTGCCCTTTCTAGGCCTCTCGGAGGTAGAAGTTCCTGTAAGTCCTCTACGTCTCCTTTGTAAATCCAACATTTAACACCAATGGTTCCGTATTTTGTTACGGCAATACTGTAGCCATAGTCCACATCGGATTTAAGCGTGGACAGAGGCAGTTTACCCTGAACGAACCATTCACGGCGAGCGATCTCAGCTCCACCAAGACGTCCGGAAACAGCAATCTTTATTCCCTGCGCACCTGAACGCATAGCTCTGCTTATTGCTTGTTTCATAGCCCTCTTGTAGCTAACACGCCGTTCTATTTGACGCGCTATGCTATCAGAAACAATTTGCGCATCTGTTTCTGGGTTCTTGACCTCGTAAATGGCTATCCTCACTTCGTAATCGTTCTTAAGTAGCTTTACGATTTCCTCTCTGAGCCTTTCAATTTCGGCACCCTGTTTTCCAATGATCATGCCAGGTCTTGCAGTCCAGATGATGACACGCATCTTGTTACCTAATCGCTCAATTTCCACAGAGGAAATCCCTGCATGACCGTAATGCTTGTTAATGAGCGTCCTGATCTTTTCGTCCTGGACGATGTATTCAGGGTACTTCTCGAAGGGTGCAACCCATCGGCTGCGCCAATTCTTTGTAACACCCAATCTAAAACCATAAGGATGTATTTTTTGACCCACTGTTCTTCTCCCCCTATCTTTCTTTAACGATGACGGTAATGTGACTCAAACGCCTTTTCATGATGTCCGCTCTACCAAAAGCCCGAGGATAATACCTCTTCAGCCTTGGCCCTTCGTCCACAAAAACACGATACACGTACAGGCGTTCCTCGTCCAACCCATTATTATTGACTGCATTCGCCACTGCAGAGTTCAGAACCTTGAGTGTGAACCTGGCAGCCTTGTTGGGAGAGTACTTTAAAATCGCCCTGGCTTCAGAAACGGACTTGTTTCTGATTTCGTCCACTACCAAGCGAGCCTTCCTAGGCGATATTCTGACGTATTTTGCTGTTGCCTTAGCCATCTGTTGTTCTTCCATGACCTTAACACCTCACTTCAGCGCGCTGGATCGCTCAACCGGTTCACCGTGGCCCCGGAAGTTACGAGTAATAGCAAATTCGCCCAGTTTATGGCCCACCATTTGCTGTGTTATGTACACCGGTATATGCACTTTCCCATTGTACACAGCAATGGTGAGTCCAACCATTTCTGGTGTAATGGTGCTTCTGCGACTCCAGGTTTTGATGATGCGCTTATCACCTGTACTCTGCATCTTTTGTACTTTCTTTAACAATTTAGGGTCTGTATATTTTCCTCTTGGATAAGGTTTATCCCACGCCATTTATCTATTCACCTCACTCACTTACTTACGCCGCTTTACAATGAACTTGTCAGAAGGCTTCTTACCACGACGGGTCTTCCACCCCAATGTCTTCCAACCCCAAGGGGAAAGTGGAGATGGGTGTCCAATAGGTGATTTTCCTTCTCCTCCACCATGTGGGTGGTCCACCGGGTTCATAGCAGTTCCTCTGACCTGAGGTCTTCTACCAAGCCATCTTGTTCTTCCAGCCTTACCAGAGGAAACATTTTCATGATCCAGGTTGCTAACGCGTCCAATGGTGGCTTTGCACTTCACATTAATGAGTCTGATTTCGCCGCTGGGCAGACGTACATGAGCATAATCGCCCTCTTTAGCCATTAGCTGTGCCCATGTACCTGCAGATCTGACTAGTTGCCCTCCCCGTCCTGGATACAGCTCAATGTTATGAATGGTTGTACCAGTGGGTATCTTAGACAGCGGCAGTGCATTTCCTACCCTGATTGGAGCTTCTTCACCTGAAATAATGACATCTCCAACCTCGATCTCGTCTGGTGCTAAGATGTAGCGCTTCTCACCGTCCGCATAAGTTACCAAAGCGATAAAAGCAGTTCTATTGGGATCATATTCTATGGACGTTATCTTACCAGGAATACCATCTTTGTCCCTCTTAAAATCTATAATTCTATATCTTCTCTTGTGACCGCCGCCACGGAATCTTACAGAAATTCGTCCTGCGTTGTTTCTGCCTCCGCTTTTCTTGAGCGGTGCAAGGAGTGACTTTTCTGGTTCAGTTTTCGTGATAACGCTCTTATAGTCAATGACCACTCTGTGTCTTGTGCTAGACGTAACTGGTTTGTATCTTCTTACAGGCATCTAATATCACACTCCCTCGATAAGTTCAATGTGCTGGCCAGGAGCAAGCTGAACGATGGCTTTTTTCTTGTCCGGAGTTCTGTACACGTTATAGCCTCTTCTTTTTTGCTTACCACGAACATATGAAGTATAGACTTTCGTTACCTTAACATTAAAAACCTGCTCCACAGCACGTTTAATGTCAATCTTGTTAGCATCCTTTCTTACATAGAACGTGTATTTGCCATCTCTGTGCAGCATCAACGCTTTTTCTGTTAGTACGGGTGCTATGAGTACATCCAAAGGCGATTTAGACATTTGCCCACACCTCCTGTGCCCTGACCCAGGCAGACTGAGTCATTATGACAGCATCTCCTTTAAGTAAATCATAGGCATTTACTTTTTCCACAGGTACATAGTATACATTTTCTAAGTTCTGACAAGCACGTCTAACACCTTGCTCACCAGCAAGCGACACCACTGTTACCCGTTTTTCATCCAACTGCTTACTTCTTAGAAAAGCCTTAAACTCGCGCGTTTTACCGTTAAAGCTGTTTGCATCAATGAGTAACAACTCGCCATTTTTCAGCCTGTATCCAAAACAGGAGGCCATGGCAAGTTTTACTTGCTTCTTGTTAACGTCCTTAGTCCAGTCACGTGGTTTTGGCCCAAAAGCCACGGCTCCCTTTCTCCATATAGGAGACCTCATATAGCCATGACGAGCTCTGCCTGTATGCTTCTGAGGCCAAGGCTTTCTTGTGCTTCCTGCTACTTCTCCCTGCTTCTTTGTAGATGCTGTGCCATGGCGCTTGCCAGATAGCACGCGCACCACATTGAGATGCAGCAACCTGCCGCGCACAGGCGTCGCTACCAAATTTTCATTAACGTCTTCATAGGCAACTTCGGCACCATTCACATCAAATACTGGAAGTTGCATCTCTATTCACTCCTTCCTTCAGGTCCAAGTCCATAGGCTTTTCTGATGCATACAAAACCATTTCTGGATCCAGGCACTGAGCCCTTAACAGCGATTATGTTTTGCTCAGGTATGACCTTAACAATTTTTAGGTTTCTTACAGTCACTTGACTATTACCATAATGTCCCGACATCTTCTTCCCTGGCTTTACCTCTCCAGGATATGTCCTGTTACCTATGGCACCTACTCTCCTGTGCCATCCACGCGTTCCGTGGGTTTTAGGCCCTCCAGCAAATCCCCAACGCTTCATTGCACCAGCAAATCCACGTCCCTTGCTCGTCCCAATCACATCTACAAGTTCTCCATCAGCAAACACGTCAGCCACGTTCACTTCCTGACCCACTTCAAACTTTTCGCTGATACCAGGATATCTGAATTCCCTGACAAACCTGACAGGTGGTACACCAGCTTTCTTTAATACTCCTAGCTGAGGCTTGTTCAATGCTTTCTCTTTCACCACTTCAAAACCCAAAGCAACCGATTCGCGGCCCTTGCTGTCCTTCTTAACGTTTACCACGTAGTTAGGGCCCGCCTTAATGAGGGTGACAGGAATAAACACGCCTTTTTCGTCAATGAAGCGGCTCATGCCAATTTTTTTACCGAGTAGTCCTATTCCTTTCACTTCTTTTCACCATCCCTAAAGCTTCAGATGTATATCGACCCCAGCGGGAAGCTCCAAGCTCATCAAGTTAGATACTGTTTCCTGAGTTGGATCGATGATGTCGATGAGACGCTTGTGCATCTTAATCTCAAAATGTTCCCTAGAATCCTTATCTATGTGTGGAGAACGGGTCACACAATACACTCTGCGATCTGTGGGTAACGGTATGGGCCCAGCCACTTTCGCACCCGTTCTCTTAGCTACTTCCACAATGCGCTTTGCTGACTGATCCAGCAACCTGTGATCATATGAGCGTAGTTTTATGCGTATTCGTTGTGCTGACATTATTTCTCACTCCTCTAAGTTATTCCAAGAGCTTGGTGATAACACCAGCTCCTACTGTCCTTCCGCCTTCTCTGATTGCAAATCTCATGCCCTCTTCTAATGCTACGGGGTAGATCAGTTCTACTTCGAACTCTGCATTGTCTCCTGGCATTACCATCTCTACTCCTGGGTCTAGCTTTATTGTCCCAGTTACGTCTGTTGTCCTTATGTAGAATTGTGGCCTGTATCCATTGAAGAATGGTGTGTGCCTTCCACCTTCCTCTTTCTTCAATACATACACTTGCGCCCTGAACTTCTTGTATGGCCTTATTGACCCTACCTTCGCTACTACTTCCCCTCGCTCTACTTCGTCTTTCCCTATGCCCCTTAACAATAACCCTACGTTGTCTCCTGCCATCGCTTCGTCTAACGTCTTACGGAACATCTCTATGCCTGTTACTACTGTCTTCCTTATACCTTCTCGTAATCCTACTATCTCTACTTCTTCCCCTACTTTTAGCCTTCCTCGCTCTACCCTTCCTGTAACTACTGTCCCACGCCCAGTTATGCTAAATACGTCCTCTATCGGCATAAGGAATGGCTTGTCTACTTCCCTTACTGGGTCCGGTATGTAGCTGTCCATTGCATCTATGAGCTCCCATATCCGGTCTACCCATTCGTTCTCCCCACGCTTCGTCTGCGGGTTCTTGCTTAGTACCTCTAGTGCCTCTAGCGCTGACCCCTTTATCACTGGTACTTCGTCTCCTGGAAATCCATATCGGTTCAGTAAGTCCCTTACTTCCATCTCTACTAGCTCCACTAGCTCAGGATCGTCTACCATGTCTGTCTTGTTAATGAATACCACCATCGCAGGTACGTTCACTTGCCTTGCTAGTAGTACGTGCTCCCTCGTCTGTGGCATTACTCCGTCTGTAGCCGCTACTACCAGAATCGCTCCGTCCATCTGCGCTGCCCCTGTGATCATGTTCTTGATGTAGTCTGCGTGCCCTGGACAGTCTATGTGCGCATAGTGCCTCTTCGGTGTCTCGTATTCTACGTGCGTTATGTTTATCGTTATGCCTCTCGCTTTCTCTTCCGGTGCTTTGTCTATGTCAAAGTATCCCTGCGGCTTCGCTAAACCTTCCGCTGCCAATGTCTGCGTTATCGCTGCCGTCAATGTCGTCTTACCATGGTCTATGTGCCCTATGGTCCCTACATTTACGTGCGGCTTCGTCCTCTCAAACTTCTCTTTCGCCATTACTCTTCACTCCTCCTCAGTTTTCCCCTAGATTCAATGATGGTTTCTGCAATCTTGGATGGAACTTCCTCATAGTGAGAAAACTCCATAACAAAGCTTCCACGACCCTGTGTAAGAGAGCGCAGTACCGTTGCATAACCAAACATCTCAGCAAGTGGCACTTCCGCTCTGATCTCCTGCAAGTGACCTTGCGCTTCAATCCCAATGATTCTTCCGCGTCTGGAACTTAAATCACCCATGACGTCTCCCATGTAATCCTCTGGAACCACGACTTCTACCTTCATTATGGGCTCCAAAAGAACTGGATCAGCCTGGGGTATACCCACTCGAACTGCCCTTGCAGCAGCTAAATGGAACGCAATTTCAGAAGAGTCCACCTCGTGATAAGAACCATCAACCAGAGTAGCTTTTACGTCCACAATGGGGTAGCCGGCAATAACACCGTTTTCAAACGCTTCTCTTATACCTTTTTCTACAGCCGGAATGTACTCTTTTGGAATTACACCACCGACAATCTTGTTCTCAAATATGATACCAGTTCCCCTGGGTAAAGGTTCAAACTCCACAACAACGTGACCATACTGACCTCTACCACCACTCTGCCTTATGTACTTGCCCTCAGTCCTGACAGCCTTCTTAATGGTTTCTCTGTAGGAAACCTGTGGCTTTCCAATGTTGGCATCAACTTTAAACTCTCTACGAAGCCTGTCCACGATTATATCCAGGTGCAACTCTCCCATACCGGAGATTATGGTTTCACCAGTTTCTTGATCCACTTTTACTCGGAACGTGGGGTCTTCTTCTGCCAAACGTTGCAACCCCATGGACAGCCTATCTTGGTCTTGTTGAGTTTTAGGCTCTATGGAAAGCGAAATAACAGGCTCTGGAATAAAAAGCGATTCAAGTATGATTGGTGCATTTTCATCGGCTAATGTATCACCTGTGGACACATTACGCATTCCGACGATGGCACCCAAGTCACCAGCGCCGATGGCTTCCACATCTTCTCTGTGGCTTGCGTGCATCCTTAGAAGCCTGGAGACTCTTTCTTTAGAGTCTTTTGTTACGTTATAGACATAGGAGCCTGCATGTAAAACGCCTGAATACACCCTAACCCATGCTAATTTTCCCACATAAGGGTCGGTTTGTATTTTAAATATGAAAGCTGCCAAGGGTTCGCTGTCCAATGGTGCTCTTTCTTCTTCTTCGTTCGTCTTTGGGTTTATTCCCTTTACTGGTGGTAAATCCAACGGGCTGGGCAAGTAATAAACTACTGCATCCAACAGCGGCTGAATGCCTTTATTCTTGTAGGCAGAACCGCCCAGTACTGGGACAATCTTTCTTTCTATAGTACCCTTCCTCAGACACATTCTTATCTCATCAGCAGTGACGTCTTCGCCTTCCAAGTACTTTTCCATGACCTCGTCGTCCATTTCCACTGCAGCTTCTACCAACTTCTCACGGTATTCCTCTACCAGATCCAGCATGTCTGAAGGAATGGGCCGCTCCTCGAAAGACGTACCCAGCACGTCAGTCCAGTAGTAAGCTTTCCTCTCGATAAGGTCTACAACACCTTGGAAGTTCTCTTCACTGCCTATCATGAGCTGCACCGGTACAGCATTGACGCCAAGTCTTTCTTTCATGGTGTTGATAGCTCTTAAAAAGTTTGCACCATTACGGTCCATCTTATTTACAAAAACAATACGCGGTACGCTGTATCGGTCAGCCTGACGCCACACGGTTTCGGTTTGTGGCTGCACTCCAGCAACTGCGTCTATGACCACCACAGCGCCATCAAGCACCCTAAGTGAACGTTCTACCTCAATTGTAAAGTCCACATGTCCGGGCGTATCAATGATGTTGATTCTATGATCCTTCCAAAAACATGTGGTAGCAGCAGCCATTATGGTTATGCCGCGTTCTTTCTCCTGTTCCATGAAGTCCATAGTAGCAGTCCCATCATGGACTTCACCCATTTTGTGACTCTTTCCAGTAAAGAATAGAATACGCTCCGTAGTTGTGGTTTTACCAGCATCTATGTGAGCTGCAATGCCAATGTTGCGTGTTTTCTCCAGCGTGTATTCTCTGTGATCCGCCATTAATTATCACCATCTCAAGTGAGCAAACGCCTTGTTAGCCTCTGCCATTCTATGGATCTCTTCCCGTCTCTTAGCGGCATAGCCCTGGCCCTTATAAGCGTCTACCAGCTCAGCAGCCAACTTCTTTTCCATTTCTCCAGCGCCTCTATCACGAGCACCGTTTACAATCCACCTTAGAGCCAAAGCCAAAGCACGCCTTTCGGGTACCTCCACAGGTATTTGATATACAGCGCCACCAATACGGCGCGATCTCGTTTCCACCAAAGGCTTTGTGTTCTCAATGGCCTTAGTAAGTACGGCAATGGGATCCTCATTGAGTTGCTCAGAAGCGATTCTGAGCGCCTCATACACGATTTTCTCAGCTTTTGACTTCTTACCACCAATCATTATCTTGTTTATTAGCTTTGCAACCAGCGTACTTCCATAAATGGGGTCAGCTGGTATGGTACGTGGTGTTGGACTTCCTCCTCTGGGCATGTCTTAGCTTCCTCCTTTTGGTCTCTTAGCGCCGTATTTGGAACGGCCCTGTCTTCTATCTTCCACTCCTGCAGCGTCATAAACACCTCGAACAATGTGATAACGCACACCTGGCAAGTCTTTGACACGTCCACCTCTGACAAGAACCACAGAGTGCTCCTGCAAGTTATGGCCAATACCAGGTATGTAAGCCAAAACCTCATACCCGTTAGACAAACGCACTCTGGCGATTTTCCTCAGAGCCGAGTTTGGCTTCTTCGGAGTCATGGTACGCACTACCAGGCAAACCCCCCTCTTCTGGGGGTTGCCCTCCAGTGCCTGCGACTTTGATTTAGTTTTTACTTTTTCGCGGCCATATTTGACCAACTGATTAAACGTCGGCAATACAAACACCTCCTGATTTGTCTCTAAGTAACATCACTTCAAAAGTGTACACCAATTTTCACTCTATGATAAAGTCTTCTTCCTTGTAGATACCTGTTCCAGCGGGTATCCTCCGAGCTATTATAACATTTTCTTTGAGACCTTTTAGCTTATCCACTTTACCAGCAATAGCTGCATCTACCAGTACTTGCGGTGTTTCCTGGAAGGAAGCCGCTGCAAGCCAGCTCTTAGAAGACTTTGACACCTTGGTCACACCCATGCAAAGCTGCCGACCTCTTGGAGCTTTCTTGCCTTGTAAAGTCCAGTACCTTACTTCCTGCTCGTAGTCAGTCCACTCCACTACATCACCGGGAAGCATTTCCACAGAATCTCCAGATTCATCAATGACCACTTTTGAGAACATTTGCCTGAGCACAATTTCAAAATGCTTGTCGTTGATCTCCACTTTTTGCGATGCATAAACACTCTTGATCTCACCTATGAGGTAGTCAGCTGCAGCGTTTTTACCGAATGCCCTAAGTAGAAGCGAAGCCTCAATGCTGTCAAACACAAGACGGTAACCAGGGAATAAGTACTTTGTACCCATGTCGTCAGGACGTATTCTAAGTTTTCTGGATTCGGCGTTGGTTACAAACGCCCCGAAGGAATCTCCCTGCTTCACCACGATTATGGTGAACAGCTCCTGTCCATGCTCAGTTACCGTGAAGGTTTCATGAACAACACCATCCATGGGTGCCATGGCGACCAATTTACCTTTCTTGGTAGGACGCTTAGCATCAATGTCAAACGCAAAATCCACATCCCCAACGTGTAAACTGTCCACGTAACTGGCATAGAAATTCTTAAGTTCTGCAGGGTCGTCACCCTTGATTCCAGCAGCCACAGCGATGTACCAAGGAACAATGGAGAGTTCAGTCCGTAATGTATTCTGCACGTTATCAAGTTTTTCACGGAAATGCCCACTAAGAGAACCAACGTGTTCTTCAAGCGAAGCGGCATGAAGCGCGTCCATGAAGATTCGTTCAAACTCTCCAGCCTTTCTCTCCAAAAGCTGATACAGCTCCTCCATCATTTCGTTTGCTCTGTTCAGGCTGGTTAGGTTAAGACCGTTCCAATCGTATCCCTGCATCAGCTCATGCCTCATCTGCAGCAATTTCTCATTGAGCAGATCAGACATGTCGGAGAACCAACTTCTTACAACCTTCTTCAGATTCTTTGCCGCATCTGGATCTTCTATTTCGTTAAGGTGTGCCTTCAATACATTATCCAGTTCACCGACAAAGGATTCCATGGCGTTAGACACGTACCGTTCAATCTTCTGTTCTGCGCCATCGAACACGGCGAAGAAATCCTGAAGTGGAAGCACGATGTCAGTCAATGCATTCTTCTTCCTTGCTTCGAAGAGCTCCTCTACTCTGGGCAAACCACCTGTGATGTCCTCTCCAGCAACACCACCTGTGTGGAACGTCCTAAGTGTTAGCTGAGTACCTGGCTCTCCAATAGACTGAGCAGCGACCACGCCCACACTTTCGCCTTTTTCCACCAATCTTCTTCTGGACAAGTCTCTACCGTAGCAAGTCACACATACGCCATCTTCACTGAGGCACGTGATGGGACTGTGAATTCTCACAGATTTGACATCTGCACGGTCAATTCTCTGTGCATCTTGAGCAGTAATTTCTTGACCTGCTCTGACTATGACTTCACCTGTATTGGGGTCAACAATGTCTTCAGCGGCGAAACGCCCCCAAATACGGCTGCCTAGCTCAGCAATAACGCTACCGTCAGTAGCTTCCAGATCCCTTACCAAGAGCCCTTCCTCGCGCTTAACAACCAAATCTTCTACACCCAGCTCTTTTAGCTTATATGCCAAAGAAGGTGTAACCTTTGTTCCTTTAGGCAGTATTTCGTCACCAATGCGCATCTCACCTGGAAGCACAAAGTTCGTGTGGTTCAAACCGTAAACAAAATTGTCCGGATCAAGTAGGTCAGAAACGCGCACCATTTCCAAATCTCGCCTGACCAGTATTTCAATGCCTGCCTCAGCTATGAGTTGTGCTTCCTCTACGCCGATGACCTGTCCTCTACGTACCACAGGTTCGTCAAAACCAGGTAGCGTTACATCTTCTTCTGCAAAACGGCCTACCAATGCAGCAGCCACATTTTCGAAAGTCTTTGGCCCCACACTTACTACGGAGTGGTCGTCCTCTGTAATGGTCACCGACTGCACAACGTCCACCAACCGCCTAGTTAAGTAACCAGCGTCAGCCGTTTTTAGAGCCGTATCAGCTTGTCCTTTACGAGCACCATGAGTGCTTACAAAGTACTCCTGAATAGTCAGCCCTTCCAGCAGAGAGTCAATAATGGGGTATTCAATGATTTTACCCGTGGGGTCTGCCATCAAACCTCTTAGCCCAACTAACTGCCGCACCTGATCTTTGTTTCCCCTAGCACCAGAGGTAAACATCATGTAAAGGTGATCGGTCTCTTTGAAATAATCGGTCAAACTATCGGTAACTCTTTCTACCACGTCACGCCAAATATTGACGATTTTCTCGTAACGTTCTTCCACGGTGAGTCGTCCAAAATTGTACTCTTGTTCTATTCTTTCAATCTTCTCTCGAGCTTCCTCAACAAGTTTGTCCTTAGATGGCACCACACTTAAATCCAAAGCGCTTATGGTCAAACCAGAGAACGTGGCGTATTTAAAGCCCAACTCTTTTATGGCATCCAGCACATAGATGGAGTCACTAAGCCCTAATCTGTCAATGGCATCGTTTATGTAGCTGTATAAGACTTTTTTAGTCATCGTGTCGTTAGCGAAAGGCAGCGCTTGCAGTCCGTTTTCGGCAAGCCGCTGATTTATGAAGTGGTTAAATATGACCCTACCTACCGTTGTATTTCCTTTCTTAGTTGTATCAATTCCCTGGCTTGTACCTTGGACAGAACCGTCTCCTTTCAAAAGTGGTACATACCAAATATGGGCATGCAGGTCCACTTTCTTATCCTCAAGAGCCATTTCCACTTCGTGAGCGCTATAGAAAATCGTACCGTCACCTTTAAAGTCGCCTTCAATATCAGCCGTTAAGAAGTAGGGCCCTATGACCAAGTCCTGCGTAGGAGCTGCCAAGGGCTCTCCGTGAGCCGGTGACAGAATGTTCAAATGCGATGACATGAGGAATCTGGCTTCTGCCAAAGCTTGGTTAGAAAGCGGAACATGAACTGCCATCTGGTCGCCATCGAAGTCCGCATTGAATGGAGGGCAGATCATGGGTGGAACAGAAATAGCTTTTGAATCCACCAAAACAGGTTCAAAAGCTTGTATGCTGGGCCTGTGAAGTGTTGGAGCTCTGTTCAAAAGTACGTAATAGCCCTTCACAATATCAGCCAGCACTGGCCAAATACGTGGGTCATAGCTTTCAATCATCTTCTTAGCCTGCTTGGCGGTGCTCGCTATTTCTCTTCTTTGGAGTTCACCAATGAGCATTGGCTTAAAGAGCTCTGCTGCCATGATCCTGGGTATACCAGTCTGATTCAGTTTCAGATCAGGCCCGATCACAATCACAGAACGACCGCTGTAGTCAACCCTCTTCCCAAGCAGGTTTTGTCTGAACCTACCTTGCTTTCCACTAAGTTTATCTGTGAGAGACTTAAGCTGCCTTCCTCTGGAGTCTTTAACAGGCTTATCTTTTCTGCTGTTGTCAATGAGTGCTTCTACGGCTTCTTGTAACAGTCTCATTTCATTCCTGATGATTAAATCAGGTGCTTTTTGCTCTCTAAGCCTTTTAAGCCTCAAGTTACGGTTAATGATTCGCCTGTAAAGTTCATTCAAATCAGAAGATTTAGCACGTTCATTCTTATCGAAAATAAGCGGTCGCAGATCAGGAGGCAACACTGGCAGCACTTCCAAAACCATCCAAGAAGGATTGGTCTTGCTTCTAAGAAAGCCATTTACTACCTGTAATCGTTTTGTGAGCTTCTGCTTCTTTTGCCCCGATGCCTCTTCAAGCTGCTCTACCAAATAATCTACCCAATCCTGAAGTTTATCTGGACTATAGTTTTTCTCCAGTAACTCTTTGATGGCTTCGCCACCTGTGAGAGTTTTAAGAAGTGGTTCTTCATTCCTTAGAATGTCCACGTCAATAAGAAGTCTGTATGCTTCGGCTTCGTCATCGCTAAGCAAATCCAGTGGGTTAACTCGAGGCGCCACAAATGAAGTGGAAACCACAAGCTCCTTACTAAGGTTTTCAAAAAGTTCCTCTCCGTCTTCAAAACCCAATCTTCTGAAAACTTCTGCCGCAAATACACTGTCCCTTACAAACGCTTCGCTGAGAAGCAATGTGATCATTTGCCAAACCTGATCTTGAGAAACGGGTCTCAAACCCCTAACCAATTTCAGATCATAACTTGTAACAGACAAGTCTAGTTCTTCGTCATCGGATAGCTCAGCTCCCAGTACGTGCTTAATAATCTGCAGTGCCCTTTCTTTGTCATCATCGATGAGAATTTCGTAGTCCTGAACGCGATCCAAAAGCCTAGTCACGTCTTTGAGCACCATGGAGCAAGCATTTCGAAGCACGTCTTCCATGCTCTGCCCCTCTCTGGGCATCACACTGAAATATCCGAAGTTATTCACTACTTCATATCCACCGTCTAGGATCTTATCAATGTCAATATCCTCAAGTCCTAAAGCCTTCAACACAAATCTGACATCTTTCTCAATAAGTGGACGTTGTTCTTCCCATGTCAAATTGCGTTGATCGAGTATTTCTCTAATTTGCTGAATATCTGCTACCAAATTCTGCAGCGCCAAAGCCAATCCTCTTGCCAGCACTTTGTACTTGTTGACGCCAGGAGATGGCACTGTTTCCACACGGTAATAGGGAACTACTGTGTATGCACCGGAAACAATTTTCGACAATGCAGACTCAAAATCACCGGTGCCCAGGGTTGTAGCAATCATCTTGCCCAAAAGATACTGTTTATCTTCACTGTCAGCGGCTGCCCCAGCCTTGCTAAGCAGTTCGCTTCGCTTTAAGTTGAAAGCTCCAAACACCTCTGACACCAAATGTATGATGAAACTGGAACTATTAATGGTTGCACCCCTGCTGTAAAGCTCAAGAGCTTCCTCAAAAGACAGCCACTTACCTTCTGTGAACACAGGAGCTTTTACGCATTCAACAAACTCATCCTTGGTAATGTGTCTGCCACCGGACACAGGATTCACAATGATCCTTCGCATGTCAGTGGGGAATTTCTCCAGCTGTTCCCCCACAAAATCAAGCAGTTCCTCCCTTGAAGCTACCAAGGCTGTGATGCCCTTTACTCCGGTGAGCACTTGTTCTTGCTCATTAGGTAAGAGCATCAAATACTGTTCAGATGTGATTACCTCAAAACTTCCATTAGTGCGCAGTATGTAAGCATTACTTTTCCAAATCTCTTTGACCATGTGAACTGGAACGTTGTAACTCTCCGATATTAGCTCGCTAAGGCGCTTAATCAAGTAATTGGCAGTTTTGTAAACAGAAAGCTGTCTATAGGTCTTAATGTTCTCCGAAAGCAAATCATAGATGTCTTTCAAAGCAGCTTCCAACAATAACAAACCAGAGCTAAAGTCAGGAGTACCGGCAAGCTCTAAGCGGTCTAAAGGTATACTCTGTACATCAGCGATGGAATGTAGCACCAGCTTTTGACCCAGGAACCAAAATGAGAAAGCCAGAGCCTTTTCGCTGGTCATCACAGTCAAACGAGGGAGTATGTCAGGACCTGTATCAGTAGCCAAATTGGAGGTGTAGTAAATCACTCGTTCCAAATCTTTTTGCTTCATGTCCACCATGAAGCCCAATCTGGATTGAGCATTTCTGAAGAACCACGGATGTACAATGGGAGTGCCAAGCTCAATGTGGCCCATGCGTTCACGACGAACGGAACTACGTGTTACCTCCACACCACAGCGTTCACACACTTGCCCTTCGTACTTTCTGCCTTTGTACTTACCACACGCACACTCGTAATCACGCGTGGGACCGAATATTCTTTCACAGAACAAACCATCAGGTTCTGGCCTGTTCGTCCTATAGTTAACGGTTTCACTCTTTTTAACTTCACCATGGGACATTGCCCTTATTTCATCAGGGGATGCCAATCTCACTCTTAGGGCATCAAAGTCCATACCTTGCCTCACTCCTCTTCAGTAGTGAACTTCGGGAGAGACACACCGGGTATCTCCAAAGTTTTTTCTTTCTTCTCTGTCTCAAGCTTCTCCACCATGAATCCGAGCGCCTTGAGTTCCAGTTCAAGCACCTTGAAGGATTCAGGAAGTTGCGGTGGCTCCAATGGTTGGTTGCGTGTCAGAGCAATATAGGCTTTCTTTCTTCCTTCCACGTCGTCTGACTTCACTGTTAGCATTTCTTGAAGCACATAGCTTGCTCCATAGGCTTCCAGCGCCCAAACTTCCATCTCTCCCAACCTTTGGCCGCCAAAGTGTGCTCTACCACCAAGTGGCTGCTGAGTAACCAATGCATAATCACCAGTTGAACGTGCATGCCACTTGTCTTCTACCATGTGAATAAGCTTCATCATGTACATGTAACCCACAGTTATATCGGATAGGAATTCTTCTCCTGTTCTTCCATCGCGCAGAACCACTTTGCCGTTTTCTGGCAGCCCAGCTTCTCTAAGCAATTCTTTTACGCCTTCTACACCGAAATTACTGAATATGGGTACTTCCACTTTAAAGCCCAGAACTTTCGCAGCCAACCCCAAGTGCAGCTCCAAAAGTTGACCTATGTTCATTCTGGAAGGAACACCCAGTGGGTTGAGCACGATGTCCACGGGTCTGCCATCTGGCAGGAAGGGCATATCCTCCTCGGGTAAAACTCTGGAAACCACTCCCTTGTTGCCGTGTCTACCAGACATCTTATCTCCAGGCTGGATTTTTCTCTTCTGTGCCACAAACACCTTCACAGCTTTTATCTTTCCTGTTTCGCTGTTTCGCAAAATCTGAGTATCAACAACGATTCCACCTTCAGCAGGTGGTACACGAAGAGATGTATCTTTAACTTTGTCCAGTTTTTCACCAAAAATGGCACTAAGCAGTTTCGTTTCAATGGATTTATCTTCTTCTTCTTTTGGGGTTACCTTACCAACCAAGATGTCACCAGGTTTGACCTCGGTACCCACCATAACAATACCGGTTTCAGGATCCAAGTATCTTTTCTCCTGCTCGGAGACGGAATCTGGTAAGTCGTAAGTGATCTCTTCAGATCTACCTCTGCTAAGCTCTGCCACTTCTACCATGTATTCGCGTATGTGCACTGAGGTAAACACATCATCCTTGACCAGACGCTTACTAATGAGTATGGCGTCTTCGTAGTTGTAACCTTCCCAAGGCATAAAAGCGACTAAAACGTTGCGGCCTAAAGCTAGTTCTCCATTATCAGAGGTTATGGCTTCAGCCAAAACATCGCCCTTCTTAACCTTCTGCCCTTGCTTTACCTTGGGTCGGAAATGAACCACCGTATCTTGGTTTGTTCTATCAAAAACTTTTAGTTGATAAGTCTTTTCATAGCCATCTTCTGCCTTAATCTTTACTTGTTTGCCATCCACATAAGAAACCGTGCCATCTTGATTCGCTTTTATGACATAATCCAAGGACTCCACCACATGCTTTTCCATACCTGTAGCCACAATGGGAGATTCAGCATTGATCAGTGGAACAGCTTGCCTCTGCATGTTGGAACCCATGAGCGCGCGTATGGCGTCGTCTGACTCCAAGAAAGGCACCAGTGAGGCGGAAATTGAGAATGGCTGAGTCACACTGACATCCATAAGTGTTATCTGATCCTTATCCACTGCAACCCATTGACTTCTGTGTCTGGCAAGTACTCTGTCCACGTTTATTTTTCTTCCATTTAACGGAGTGTCCGCTGGAACAATGTATTCCTTTTCCTCTTCCAAAGCGTCCATCCAAACGATTTCATCAGTTACTTCACCATTGACCACACGCCTATATGGTGTTATCAAGAACCCATGCTCGTTGAGCTTGGCATACGTCGCCAAAGATAGTATGAGTCCAATATTCTGTCCTTCTGGTGTCTCAATGGGGCACAGCCTACCATAGTGTGTATGATGAACGTCACGAACTTCAATACTGGCGTGCTCACGACTAAGTCCACCACGCCCCATGGCAGTCACACGACGCTTATGGGTTATTTCTGTTAACGGGTTCGTGTACTCCAAAAGCTGATGCACTTCAGATGGATTCACGAAACGCCAAACGTACTGAGTCAATATGTTCTGAGCCAAAACACGGTGTAGTTTGAGCTCAGGTTCTTTCTGCTGGTTAATCATCTCGTCTCTGGCTGTTTTAACCAAGCGCTCAAAGGCATTGGCAAATACCTCATAATAGAGCTCGCCAATAGCACGAACACGCCTGTTGCTAAGGTGGTCAATATCATCGGGCATGGTAGAGCCAATGCAGTAAGCCAGCAATATGCCGCCGAGTTCCGCGAGCATTTCATCGGTTAGAGAATCTTCCACTTTTATGCCATAACGGTGTTCAATGTGGTATGCACCCACACGACCAATTTGGTTTCTTTTTGGATCAAATAGTAATTGTCTGAATCGTCTTTCTGCTTCTCTTTCAGAAAGTGTTTCGCCTGTTCTTCTTTTTTCCAACTCAACAAAAGCGCTGCCTTGGAAGAACCTCTTTATAGGAACCTGCAAAGTCACAAAGTCACTTACTTTTCTTAAACTTTTGGCCAGTTCAGGATCTAATGCGCGTCCTTCAACGCTCTCCCCATCCACTTCCACATCATCGGCGATGACCCAACCTTCATAGGCTTTCATCTGACCGCGAACAGGAACTTTGACTTTAATGTCGTATTTACCTGATCTGACCATGGGAATCACATGCGACTTGAAGAATGTTTCTACATCTCTTGTGCTCATGGGTGAATTAGCGCGAACCACTACTGAGCCGTCTTTATCCAGAACATCCTCCAAAAGTTCAGTTTCTCTTAAAGCAGCAACAATTTGGTCCCACACAGTGGAAACCGTGAAAATGTTTATAGATGTATCCCCGTCAATGGTCTTATCAATTAACAGCTTGAGATTTTCGTCCACAATCGTTTTGAAAATGTTTAGTATCTCCAAACCACTATACTGAGAAGCATAGGATTCTGCGATTTCATCTAGGACGCTTTCTACATTGTATTCTTCCAATCTTTCCAAGAGTTGATCATCCACATCCAAGTTTTCAAGTACATTCCTAAACTCTGAAACGGTCTGTGCTGTAGAAGAATAATAACTGCGCAAGTAATTAAAGTAAGAAACAAGATTTTGTGACACAAACAGCTTCTTGTTGTCAAAACCAGCATCGTTTAGGAAAAACTCTATCCACTTTAAAGCACTGTCTTTAAGTCTTGTTCTAATCTCATCATCTGACATATAACCCAAAGCTCTAAGATACGTCGCCAAATTAAGCTTTTTGGAGCGCCTATCCAAAACAATGCTTAGTGGATTCTTACCATCATACTCAATATCGATCCAAGTTCCTCTTTGGGGTATGAGAGAAATTCTCCTAAGTGAACCATCTGCTTCCAAGTAAATTCCAGGTGACCTCACTAGCTGGTTCAGAGTTACCCTCCTAGAACCATTCACTATGAAATCCCCTGAATCTGTCATCCAAGGTATTCTTTTACCCAAAACGTGCTCTTTCTCTACTATTTCCCCTGTCTCGCTGTTGTGCACACGCACCTTTACAATGAGCCTTTTGGCATAAGTGGCGTGTTCCCTTATAGCGTCCTCTGGGGTATTGATGGGGTTGCCGGTTTCGTCAGCCACATCATTCTCAAAATAATAATCTAATATATCTATGCGCCAACGTCCCTTAGCATCCTCGATGGGAAAATACGTATTAAATAACTCTCGCAGACCTTCGGTGACAAACCAATTCCAGGAATTCTTCTTGGCTTCCAGGAAATCGGGATATGGAACCTCACTCAATGTTGGCTTACTGACCTTGCCGCTGACTTCCCATATTTTCTTTCTGGCAGTCAAAATGCATCACCCTCCAATAGAAGTGCCAATTGAAAATTATACCACGCACTACTCCCCCGGGCAACTTTTCGTTGAAACCAATGTTAAGAAACTAAAAATGGTGGCCCCAGGGGGATTCGAACCCCCGCCTCCACCTTGAAAGGGTGATGTCCTAGGCCTCTAGACGATGGGGCCAACTTGTGGTGGGGCCGCCAGGACTCGAACCTGGAACCTTCCGGTTATGAGCCGGTGGCTCTGCCAGTTGAGCTACGGCCCCACACACACTGGTAGCCTCGGCGGGAATCGAACCCGCACCTCCGGGTTGAGAGCCCGGTATACTAACCACTATACGACGAGGCCACTTCTTACTATTACTACTGGCTGGGGGAGGTGGATTCGAACCACCACTACAGGATCCAGAGTCCCGTGTCCTGCCCGTTAGACGATCCCCCAACGAGCATTGTTATTATAGCATAGCCAAATTACCACTGTAAAGCATGCCAACCACAGTGATAATAAAGCTTAACCCTGACAACACTGCTCGCATCTCATTCTTGCTCTTGCATTAGCATTCTGTCCACTTCCTCAAAGGACGGTATCCCTTCGAATACTTTACGCCCATTGTAAATCCAAGTGGCTTTACCACCTTTTATGTGGTGCTTAGCAACATACCAAAAATAGAAGAAGTTTCTCGGGTCAATGAGTTCCACTTCCACCTCTGGATACTTCTCGTGAATGTACCGCAATACGGCAGCGAGCTGGTCAGGGTCGTCGCTGTATGCGTGAACCGAGACATCACCCATGTCACGCAAGTCAATAGTTGCACAGCTCGTAGTATTTCCCGGCCGTTCAAAGAAAACAAGGAGGCGCCGTTTGGCGCCTCCAAAATCCTTCCCTGTGAAGCTGCCTTTCTCAGGCATTCTTCTTCACCAAAGCATTGTAAGCTTCGACTACAAGCCAAACAGCTAAAATGATGAGCACAATGGCAACGATTGCCAAGGGCAACGTAGCAGTCTTAGTTATGTTAGAACGCACAAGCAAGAACAAAGCGGCAATTGTGGTAATGATCATGAAGACCATGGGGACAGCAGTGAACCAAGCGGATTTGTGCAGTCCCTTCATTATCCAAGCTGTTACAGCAAGAAGTGCCAAACCTGCCAGCAGCTGGTTTGCAGAACCAAACACAGGCCAAATTACTGCCCATACTGGCTGATCTCCAGTCTTCATAAACACCAGCAGTGCCATGGCAATTAAGGTCACTATGGTAGCAGTGTAGCGGTCCAACCTGTTTCCTGTTAATTCCTGAAGTTGGAACCGTCCAAGCCTCGTAGCTGTATCCAAGGTAGTTAAAATGAACGTGTTAATAGTGAACATACCAAATGAAATACCTACATTAGCTGGCAGACCAAAAATTGACCAGAACTTCGAGAAACCCACACCGAAGGTGTACTGCGGGTTTGGAGCTGCACCTTCAACTGGGGCAAGAATTTTACCAGCATTCATAACCGTGATCAAAGCAATGACAGCTACCAAACCTTCAAGAAGCATGCCACCGTAGCCAATGAGCTTGGAGTCTTTTTCATTCCTAAGCTGTTTTGCCGTTGTACCACTACCCACCAAGGAGTGGAAACCACTTATGGCTCCGCAAGCAATGGTAATGAACAGCATGGGCCATAAGTAGTTGTTACCGCCTGCATACCACCCCTTGTAAACTGGAAGGTTCACATCCAAAACGTGTCCGCCAAATAGGATACCGATAGTTGCAATGATGATGGCAAAATACAGGAACCAAGAAGAAAGATAATCACGAGGCTGAAGCAGAATCCATACGGGAAGAACTGAAGCCAAGAAAATGTAAAAGATGAGAATCCATCGCCATGTAGATGCACTCATCACAAACGTTGACTGCACCCACGCAGAACTGTTGCCAAAGAAGAGCGCACCGATGACAAAAGGCAAGCAGATGATGGTAGCCCACAAGATGGACAAGTGGTAGCGGTAAACCAGCAAGCCAAAAATGACTGCCAGTACAATGTACACCACAGCACTGAAAGCCACAGCAGGGTCACCAGCAAAGGAGCCTGCAGCAAGTTCAAGGAAGTTTGCAACCACCAAGACCAACGTAAGCCACGCAAATAAGTTAAAAAGAATCTTTCCACGATGCCCAACATACTCATTGACCAGCTCACCAATACTGAGAGCTTTGTGCCTGATGGAACCCACTATGGCGCCAAAGTCATGAACGGCACCGAAGAAAATGGAACCAATAACGATCCACAAGTAAGCGGGCAGCCACCCAAACAAGTTCGCTGCAGTAATTGGTCCAACGATGGGGCCTGCACCAGCTATGCTGGAAAAGTGGTGACCCAAAAGAATCATGGGATGAGTGGGAACGTAGTCAATGCCATCGTACAGTTCCTCGGCTGGAGTCTTTCTACTACTGTCCAGTTCATACACTCTCTCTTGATAGCCGCCATAAACAATGTAAGCAACGATAAACAAGACTGCGGCTACCAAAAAAAGCGTCAACGCCATTAAAACTCACCTCCCCTTTTATGAAACACTGCAACCTGTGTATAACTACCCAAAGCCCTCTGAATAAGGCTTTAGAGCCCTTCTAAACTCTTCCCTTAAATCGTCTAGAACCTTTTCCTCACCTTCCAAAAACCCAATGTAAGCCCAGCCCTTTAGACCCCAGCCAAAGGATTTCTTGATCATTTTTCCTTCTCCGGGAAGCAAAAACCTTTGCATCATAACATCACTAATGGGCTTTACAAGGGGAAGAAGCTCTTCTAAAGTCATACCAGGAACAATAAAATCAAGGAGCTTGTAATCAGCTATGCGCCCAAGCAGGCCGCCTTTTTCCATTATGAGAACTCTTCTATAAATACGGTGGTTACCTAAATTGTGGGGTTCATAATAGAACTTTTTCAGCACTTCTTCATCCAAAAGGAGCTCAGAATTATTCATCCCCTCACCACTTTCATACACAAAGAATTCCTCCTGTGTAAAATTATACTCCACAATAGCTATTTAATAACACGTCAATATCCAATTTACATGTGCTTAGCATTGTGCCTTAAAGTGGATAAACAAAGAACGTTTATGGTAAAAACAATATATACAGGCTATAGGCTACTAACAAGGCCAAAGGAGGGGATGGCATTATGCGTATCACATATTTGGGTCACTCTTGCTTTTACATTGACTGGAACGGACAAAGAATAGTAACCGATCCTTACAACAAAGGCATGTTTGGTGAGGGGGGTTATGCCGCGCAAAATGTGGAGGCTGACATTGTTACGGTGAGCCACCACCATGATGACCACAACTACACGGGCGATCTAAAAGGAGAGTTTAAAGTTGTAGACAGACCTGGGAAGTACGTTTTTGGTAACCTAAACGTGGAAGGTCTCCTTAGCTCTCACGACAAACAAGGTGGTGCTCAAAGAGGAGAGAATATCATATTCAAGATGTCGGATGGCAAAACCACCTTAGCTCATTTGGGCGATTTAGGAAGGCCACTAAGCGAAAAAGAAGAGAAATTCTTGCAAGGAGTGAACATACTCATGGTTCCAGTAGGAGGTTTTTACACCATTGATGCAAATGAAGCGTATGACGTGGTCCAGAAAATACAGCCCAATATCGTACTGCCCATGCACTTCAAGACAGCAAAAACACAAACGTGGCCCATAACCGGCGTGGAAGATTTCCTAAGTCACTTCCCATCGAACATCATAAAATCTTTCCGTTCAGAGGTGGACATAAAAGAACTGCCCGGTCAAATGGAGGTCTGGCTGCTTAAGCCGAGCAGATGAATCTCGAGCCCACTGCCTATTTTAGTCGCGTTAGCGACATTCCTCTTGACATGTTAATAAGTGACGGTGTGGGTACTTTAGTTGTGGATGTGGACAACACACTGATGCCCTATGATGAAGACAACATTCCTGATGACATAGCTGAATGGATGCGCAAAGCAAAAAGGCATTTCACCGTTGTGGTCATAAGCAATACGAAACCTTACCGAGCAAAGATTATAAGGAAGACTTTACATGTACCAGCTTATGGAATGTGCATGAAACCGCTACCCATATCATGGCTGGTACTCAGAAGACGTGTGCCCAAAGATAAACCAGCTGTAGTCATAGGTGACCAGTTTTTCACTGACGGGCTTTACGCCAAATGGAACAACCTTAAATTCATAAAAGTGGAACCACTATCACCGAAGGATGCTACCCACACCAAAGTGACCCGTTGGTTAGAAAAGATTCTGTTCACCACCAACACAAAGCCGTCTGACTAAGGAAAAATTCGCTTTAGCAACGTTTCTTAAAGCGGAGCACCCCTGTTCTGAGGCAATATTTACTGCAACCTGTTGAGCTTCTCGGCTACTTCCCGCAGGCAGGTTATGCTCCTTAAGCCAATTAAGAAACGTTGCCCGAGCCACTACTGAAGCTGCAGCCACTGCTGGTATAACCTCTCCACGGTAAATAGGAACAAGCCCATGACTGCGTAGCTGCGCAGTAGCGCCAAAATCATCCACATAAAAAGGCCTGCAGTGGTCCAGCTCTTCATAAACGTTCAGATGAAGCTTAAGCAAAACAGCATTCATGTTCGAGGTTAGTTCATGGGGCAAAACTTGCTCAATTACAACCTGACATTTACTTTTGAAAAACTGCGCAAGCTTTTCCACAGCACCATTGGATAGCTCCTTGCTGTCAATGGCAAGGCGCATGGCCAATTGATCCTCCAAGAAAGTGCCTGCAACTACTAAGGGCCCAAATAGGTCTCCTTTACCAGCTTCATCAGATCCACCATGGGGCTTTATAGGAGTTAAAAAACCCACAATGAATCGTGCCAAAGCATGGTCTTCTGCATTTATGACTAGTTTTCTCTTGTACAGACTCAAGGTCACACCATTAATAACTAAGTTACTACCCTTCTTCTGAGCTCCCTCTTGAAGAAGGATTTTCTCCAACTTTTCTGCTTCTCCAGCATACAACCTTAGTACCATCTTGCCTCCTACCATACAAGTTACAATTATCTCATGTGGGTAAACGCTTTACTGTTTTTTGTTGTGGGCACCGTGGTAGGCTCTTTTCTCAATGTAGTAATTTACAGGCTTCCGCGAAATGAGAGCATTGCTTTCCCACCCAGCCACTGCCCCAAGTGCAATCACAAATTAGCCCCATGGGACCTCATTCCCATATTGTCATACCTGTTTTTGGAAGGCAGGTGCAGGTACTGCGGTGAGCCCATATCCTGGCAGTATCCCGTAGTTGAAACCATTACTGGCTTACTGTTCGCCGTGGCAAGTTTCCTACCTTTGCCAGAGATGATCTTTTTCATCATCTTTGTGTGCTTCTCCATAGCAATAAGCTGGATTGACCTGCAGACCATGCTCATCCCAGAAGTGCTCATCCTTCCGTTGATTGCAGTTCTCGTATTAAGTAGAACTTACACATATCAGTGGTTCATTCTCACAGGTGCTTTTTCCCTCTTCTTAATCCACCTAATCATTCATTTGATTGTTCCTGATGGTTTTGGCATGGGCGACGTGTTCTATGCAGCCGCCGTGGGTTTAATGCTCTCACCCCATCTGCTGCTTGTGTGGTTTGTTACAACTTACGCATTAGGTACCATCGTTGGCCTGAGCTTAATTGGCTTAAACAAAATGGAGCGAAAGACACCTTTGCCCTTCGCCCCAATCATGTTTGCTGGAACCCTTATTACATACTTTTTTGGAAGTTACATTTACAACTGGTATCTTACCTTGTTCTTGTGAATTCAAATAAGCTCATGAAAACCAACAGAAACCACGTTAATGCCCCTCTTTTTAAGCTCCCTAAGGAAAATTAATGCACCTACGTAATCACCAGGCATGTGACCTGTAAGCACTAAAACGCGGTCAGGAAAGTCCACTTTAAGCTTTTGGAACTCCTGAGGAGCAATGTGCATATAAACCACACCAGGGAAGCCATGGTCGAACCACACTTTTGCAATATGGTACCCACCATTGGTGAAGGCTCCTATGAGCACGGGCAGTCTATCAACCTTCTGCTGTGGATCGCCCATAATAGCTTCCACTTTCACAGGACTGTGGGGAAACGGATCAATCTGATTCATTTCATGAACAATATCAGAAACTGTGGCTGGGAGCATATCATCAATAGTCTTTTGAAGTGTTTTACGAGTAATTTCGTCAATGGGAGCGTGAATGTTCATAAAAGGCATATTCAGTAGCTTCGCCATGCCCACAACGCGTGTGAAGTTCTCTGTTTTCGACTGAATGTGCAGATCCACCAGTTTATCAGCAATGGCGCTGTGAGCTTCCTCAGCCGGTATGCCTGCCTGCATCATGAAGGTGGCATGCCTCTTGTAAATATCTTCATAGCGTAGTGCTGCATTGGGTGGATGATGTGCTATGACCAAATCAAAACCCTGTTGTCTTGCCCACAGCAGTTCTTCCACGCCAATATCAATACCAAAAAAGACGTTTTTGATACCCTGCCCTTCAACGTATATGCCTGAGTCAGCTGGTTCGACCTCCAGCTGAGACATTTCCATTGCCAGTTCCATGATTTCCTGTGTAGTCATCATCTATTTGCACCTCCTAATGCTCCCACAAAAGCCTTTCCAAGTAATGGTCCCACAATGGCACCTACCAACCCCTGGAATGCGTTGCCAGGAATCTCTGCTAAAGCTGCTGCCGTCCCGTACATGAAAATCTCCACCACAAAATAGCCCAAAACCATCACAGCGGGGCCCACAACCCAGCGCCAGTCAAACTTTGCTTTCACGTCGCTGGTTGACACAATGTAACCTTCCGCACTCTTGATTAGGAAAGTCCAAGGTGCCCAGTGAGCATAACCCCCCAGCAGGTCAGCTAGAGCGCTGCCCAAACCACCTGCAAGCCAACCTAAGCGTTTCCCGAGCACCATAGCCACGGCTATTACTGCAGCATCACCAATGTTTATGTACCCCTTGGTGAGTGGATGAGGAATCCTTATGAGCATGGTTGCCACAGTGACAAAAGCAGCTGACAATGCAGTCAATGTGATCTCGCGTGTCCCATTGTTGTTGTTCAAATGAATATCACCTCCCGTCACTCGTTAGTGCTATTATAATCCTGTTAGGTATAGGAAAATGAATATGCATATACATAAAAGATTTGCTCCGCCACAAGAAGTAGTTCATTTGCTTGCACAAACGTATACTTTTGATCCCTATGCCAAAAACGATCCCACAAGAGTACTTCTTAGTTGCATACTGTCAGCTCGTACCAAAGATGAAATAACCTACCCCACAGCTGACAGACTCTTTTCCTTTTACCCCACACCACTAAGCTTATGTCAGGCGCATTTGACTGATCTTGAAAACATACTAAAACCCGTTGGTTTCTACCGGCAGAAAGCCAAATACGTCAGAGATGCAGCTTGTTACATCGAAAAGTGGGGTGTTCCAAAAACCACGAAGCAGCTAACACAGGTTCCTGGCATTGGACCAAAATGTGCAGCCATAGTACGTGCATTCGGTTGGGGAATTCCCGATATTGCCGTTGATGCCCATGTCCAACGCATATCAAAAAGGCTTGGGTGGACAGAGGAAAAAGATGACCACCTTCGGACTCAGACAAAACTTAAAACACTTTTGCCCATCCATGAATGGGTTTACGTAAATCACCTCTTGGTCTCATTGGGGCGGCACGTTTGCCGCCCTCAGAGACCACTATGTCATCAGTGCGTGCTTAACAGCCTTTGTCCTTATCCCAGCAACCCCTGAACATTTCCCTTTTCATCCACGCTAACTTCCTGAGCTTGCGGGACTTTTGGAAGTCCAGGCATGGTCATCACGCTGCCAGCTAAAGGCACTATGAAGCCAGCTCCAGCAGAAATCTTTATGTCTCTAATGGTTATGACAAAGTCTTTTGGTCTGCCCAAAAGGTTTGCATCATCGCTCAGTGAATACTGAGTCTTTGCAATGCAAATAGGCAGACGGCTTAAGCCAAACTTATCCACCAACTTAAGCTTTTTCTTGGCTTCACTGGTAAACTCAACAGCCTTGGCACCGTAAACGTTCTTTGCAATCTTTTCCACCTTTTGTTCAATGCTGTCCTCAAGTTCATAAGCGTACGAGGGGTTAGCTGTAAACTTATGGGCCTTTTCCACTACTGCTTCAGCCAACGGCATACCGCCCTGTGCACCGTCCAATGCCACAGTGCTCACAGCATGAGTCACATGAACTTCATCGAGAAGCTCTTGAAGACGCTTGACTTCTTCTTCGCTATCATCAGGGAATACGTTTATGGCAACCACTGGATCGTAACCAAAGCTCCTTATGTTTTCAATGTGTGCCAAAACATTTTCAAAACCGCGATCCATGGCGTCCAAATCCTGCCCTTGACCATGGTGCTTAATGGCTCTAATGGAGACCACAAGTACCACCGCACTTGGAATCAAACTGTGCTCACGAGCCACGATGTCCATGAACTTCTCAAAACCTAAGTCAGAACCAAAGCCTGTTTCTGTTATCACATAATCGGCGTAGGTCAATGCCATCTTTGTTGCAACCACACTATTGGTTCCGTGAGCAATGTTCGCAAAGGGGCCTGCGTGCACAAAAGCAGGCGTGCCAGCTGCTGTCATGACCAGATTTGGTTTCAAGGCGTCTACCATGAGAGCAGTAACCGCTCCTTCTGCCTTCAGATCAGCCACGGTTAGCGGACTGCCGTCCATGGTAACTCCGAGCACAATTCTTTGCACCCTTTGCTGAAAATCCCCAAAGTTCTCACTCAGAGCCATAATTGCCATGATTTCAGATGCTGCTGTGATTTCAAAGCCGTCTTCTCGTGGTACACCGTTGCCCTGCAAGCCAACCACAATGTTACGCAGATCGCGATCATTCATGTCCAAGGCCCTTTTCCACCACACCTTAGTGGTATCAACAAGGGGCTGCTTCTTGTAATAGATGTGGTTGCCCAGCATGGCGGCTATGAGGTTATGGGCAGCTGTGACCGCATGCATGTCGCCGGTGAAATGCAGGTTAATCTTGTCAGAAGGCACCACGTGAGCCTTTCCCCCACCAGTAGCACCACCTTTGACACCAAATACAGGCCCAAGAGAGGGCTCTCGCAGTGTGACAATGGCTTTTTTGCCTGATGCAGCTAATGCATCTGCCAAGCCAATTGCTGTAGTGGTTTTTCCCTCTCCAGCAGGAGTAGGGTTTATGGACGTAACCAAGACCAGTTTTCCTTTTTGCTCGCCCAGTGCACCTAAATCCACCTTGTAAGCATAACCGCCATAGGGAATGAGGTAATCCTCTTTAATGCCCAGCTGTTTCACAACTTCCGACAAATTCATGCGCCGTTCCTCCTATCGATTATTGGACTGGACTTCCATTCTTGAAAACCATATCTACTGGATTTATACCGTGAAGATAGCCTAACCAATCCAAGCTGGGCACACTAAGGACAGCCAGGTCAGCCTTGTTGCCTGGTAGTATTGCCCCCCTATCACTAAGTCCCAGCGCTTTTGCAGCGTAAACGGTGGAGGCGAAGAACAGCTCAAAAATGGGTAAACCGAATTCAATGTGACCCACGGTGATGGCCTGCCAGGGCGAGGGTGAAAAGCTTGTTCCCGGGTTGAAATCCGTGGAAATGGCAAAGTACCCCTTCAAATCCTTGATAAGGTCGTAAGTTCTCCTTATGTCATAACTCAGATGCCAAGCCGTCAGGGGCAGAAGCACAGGCACAGTGCCCTTGGCAAACACAACTTCCAGATCCTCTCTTTGAGCAAAATCCAAGTGGTCCACGGAAACGAAGGGGTATTTCTCCAGCAGTTTCCAGCTGTTATCATGTTCCAGCTCCCACAAGTGAGCTTTCAGACTAAACCCCAACCTGTGTGCTGCATTGTAAATGAAGTCTGCTTCTTCCACAGTGTAGGCCACAGAAGCCACAAACACATCTACAAAGTCTGCCAGGTTTTCATTTCTAACCACGGGCATGGTTTTCATGACCATTTCCTCGATGTAATCTTGTCGGCTCTTTGCATCTTTTGGCACAGCGTGGGCTCCCAGATAAGTGGGAGCCACCTCAACAAGTGCCTGCTGCTGCTGTTTTACCTCGCTTATGATACGCAGCAGCCTTATCTCCTGTTCGTGGTTCAGACCGTAACCACTTTTCACTTCCAACGTGGTAACGCCTTGCCTAAGGAATACCCGAAGCCAGTATTCCAGGTTACGAAGGAGCGCTTCATCACTGGCATTCCTGGTAGCACTCACCGTGGCATTAATGCCGCCCTTCTTTTGCTGGTCGTGGTACGTTTCTCCCTGTATGCGAGCATGAAATTCGGCTGCTCTGTCCCCTGCAAAAATGGCATGAGTGTGGCACTCTGTAAGTGCTGGTATGACCACAGCACCCCTAACATCGTATACTTCCCACTCCTCACCAAAAGGAGCCTCAGAAGAAGGAACAATGTCCTTAATAACACCTTCTTCAATAACAATGACTTGGTCGCGTTTATCCAGGAGTGGCATATCCTCCATTGGTAGTAGTTCCATGGCGCTGGGGGACACCACATGGGCACCAAGGATAACAGTCTTTTTAGAACCAATGCCTTTATAAGTCTTATTATTGTTGTTGTTCATCATCTTGACTCTCTGCTAACCTCGAAAGCACTGCCACATCCAGAATCTGGTTTGCGTCCAGCTTGGGTATTTGCAGGTAATAACTTAAGCTATTTAAAGCAGCACCAAGTGGCATGAGACCTATGAGCTCGCCCTCCACGACCTCCACCCCGAAGCGTCTGGCTTCCAGCTTTACCAATTCAGTTATGCGGTACAAAGGTGTTTTTGTGTAATCCAGAAGGTTCATGGAGACTTGTGCTAAGCCCTTCTCTTCAATGAACATGCCTTTTGCCTGTATGTTTACCAAACCACCGCTGGACTCCCGTACCGCCTTGGCTATTTTGTCAGCAACGCCTTTATCAGCTGTGTTCAAATACAAGTTAAATGCGATTAGGAAATTTCGTGCTCCTACCGCAGTGGCGCCCGCTGTGGGGTGAATCACAGGCTCTCCAATGTCTGGGTGCCTCTCTGGCTCTTTAATGGCTTCCTTTAGACCCTCGAATTCACCTTTTCTTATGTTGGGAAGCCTCTTCCTTTCAGGCATTCTGGCGCTTTCAGCATACAAGTACACAGGCACTTTTAGTTCGTCCCACATCCACTGCCCGAACTCCAACGCAAGCTCATTGCATTCCTGCATGGTGGCATTGAAAAGCGGGACAAATGGAACCACATCCACAGCTCCAATGCGCGGATGTTCACCTTGGTGCTGGTTCAAGTCAATAAGTTCTACGGCTTTGCGAGCACCATTTTTCATGGCGCTGAGTACTTGCTGTGGTTCACCCACCATGGTAACCACCATGCGGTTGTGAGAAGGATCAGCTTCCACGTCCAAGATGATCACGTTTGCTGATTCCTTCATGCTGTTTACAATGGCATCCATGACTTCCTGACGTCTGCCTTCGGAGAAGTTCGGCACACACTCAATCAATTTCACTACTGTTCACGCTCCTCGAAGTTTTCCATGGGCATTCTTATGCCTTTTTCTTTGGCCACACGCTTTGCTATGTCATAGCCCGCATCAGCATGACGAACCACGCCAATCCCAGGGTCGTTAGTTAGTACTCTTCTTATCTTCTTCTCAGCCAAATCGGTTCCATCAGCCACCGTAACTTGTCCAGCGTGAATGGAGTAACCAATGCCCACTCCACCGCCATGGTGTACAGAAACCCACGTAGCACCAGACGAAGTGTTGAGCATGGCATTAAGTATGGGCCAATCAGCTATGGCATCTGAGCCATCCAGCATGGCTTCCGTTTCACGGTACGGACTTGCCACAGAGCCCGTGTCAAGGTGATCCCTGCCCATGACGATGGGCGCTTTCACCTTGCCTGTCTTCACCAAGTAGTTAAACATGACACCTGCTTTGTCGCGCTCACCATAACCAAGCCAGCATATGCGAGCTGGTAGACCCTGCCACTTAACCCTCTTCTGTGCCATATCAATCCACGTTCGCAAATGCTCATCTTCTGGGAACAGTTCAAGCAAAAGCTTATCTGTTTCGTAAATGTCAGCTGGATCCCCTGAGAGTGCTACCCAACGGAAGGGCCCTTTTCCTTCACAGAACAGCGGCCTAACCAGAAGTGGCACATAACCAGGAATTTCAAAAGCATCTTTGTAACCGTTTAGCTCAACCAACTTCCTAATATTGTTTCCGTATTCAAAAGCCACGGCTCCCCTGCGCTTCATTTCTACCATAGCTTCCACGTGCTTAACCACCGATTCGCCTACACGTTTCAAGTATTCCTCGGGGTTGGATTTTCTAAGCTCTGCAGCTTCTTCCACGGTGTAGCCAGAAGGTATGTAACCATTTAAGGGGTCGTGAGCAGCTGTTTGGTCAGTAACAATGTCCGGGATAATGTTCCTTTTCACCAATTCAGGAAACACGTCAGCAGCGTTGCCCAGCAGTCCAATGGACACTGCTTCTCCTTTTTCTTTGGCTTCCTCAACCATTCGTAATGCTTCATCCAGCGACTCAGCTTTCTTATCCAGGTAACCATGTTTAATACGGCGGTCAATGGCCCACGGGTTAACTTCCACAGCTAGCATGATTCCACCAGCCATGGTAGCGGCTAGTGGTTGAGCGCCACCCATTTCACCTAATCCCGCTGTGAGCACCAGCTTACCCTTTAAGCTACCACCGAAATAATGCTGGGCAGCTGAGTAGAACGTTTCGTAAGTGCCTTGGAGAATGCCTTGAGTTCCTATGTAAATCCAAGAGCCCGCAGTCATTTGACCATACATGATGAGTCCACGCTCTTCTAATTCCCTGAAATAATCCCAGTCAGCCCACTTAGGCACCAACAGGGAGTTGGCAATGAGTACACGCGGAGCCCACTCATGGGTCTTAAACACGGCTACAGGTTTTCCGCTTTGCACCAAAAGTGTTTCATCCTCTTCCAAGGTCTTAAGGGTTTCCACGATCTTGTAGAAGCAGTCCCAGTTACGAGCGGCTTTACCAGTACCTCCGTAAACAATTAAGTTGGCAGGATCCTTTGCCACCTCAGGATCCAAGTTGTTCATGAGCATACGCATGGCGGCTTCAGTCTGCCAACTCTTGCAGGTTAACTTGTTGCCCCTGGGTGCTCTGATTTCCATATCACATTACCTCCTTTTAACACCATTTTAAAACAAAAAAGAAAACCAGTACACACGCATACACACAACAACAAAAAAAGAAAGACGAAAAAGTATGCAAACTAAACAGGCTTAAATGCTACACAAACCCACACAAAAAGAAAGCGCCAAAAAAAGAAGGGAAAACAGATGCGAGCATTTACACAAGTGGTACTCCACATACGACAACACAAAAAGAGCAGCCAGTCAAAAAAAAAACACTTTTTAGTAGTCAATGCCCTCTCTGGCATTTATGCCCTGCTGAAATGGATGTTTTACCTCTTCAAAAACGGTGACGTAGTCAGCCATGGATTTAATATTCTCCGTGGCATACCTGCCCGTTATAACCAGTTCCACCTTGGGTGGCTTACTCTTTATGAGTTCTACCACTTCATCTTCGCTCACCAGCCCAAACGCCACTGCCACATTGAGTTCATCAGCAATGACAACATCATAGAATCCCGAACTCAGTTGGAATTTAAGAAAGGCAAGTGCCACCTGTGCAGCTTCTTTGTCAGTCACATCCGGGTTTTTGGGATCCACAAAGTGATCAGTGCCAAAACGAACCTGCGTAACTCCAGCAACCTTTGACAAGGAGACATCTTCACCATAGCTAAAGGAAGGGCCTTTCATGAAGTGGACCAAGAGAACCCTTAAACCACGGCCTGCAGCCCTTAAAGCCAAGCCCAAAGCCGCACTGGTTTTTCCTTTACCATTACCCGTGTAAACGTGGGTAAGCCCCTGTTCAAGTCCCATTCTTCCGCCTCACTTTCAAATAGAAACTGCCTTTCTTTTCCACCACAAAGTCCTCAGTCAGGTGTACGCCTTCTGTGAATCCCGGAGCAAGCTGTTTCTGAATCAAGCCTGCTCGCTCTTGAAGACGCCACAGCTCATGTAGTGCCTGATTGGTCTGAACGTCTTTTACGGTCTTCTGGCACCATCTGCCGTAGGGGCAAAATGAGCAGTGATCTGAAATCCGTGGACGCCTGTTTCCTAAGCTGTACTGCTGTAGGAACTGCTGGACAAAATCCTCCACCACCACTGCTTCTGCCTCGCTAAATTGAAACACATTTGACTCAGCCTGTGAGCCTTCCACACCAGCTTTGCCCAAGTAAACCACTCCCAGGGTGGCTGGAAGCTGAAGAAGTCCTAAGCGCCAAAGCATGGTAGCGTATATCTTAACCTGCTGGCGGTGGCTTTCTGCCATGAAACTGCCTGTTTTCCAATCCAATACCAAATTTTCACCCAGAGCATCAGCTATGCCTATGACAAGCATGTCGTCACTGCCGAAGCCGTATTCAAACTTCACTTCGAACTGACTCGGGTTGTAGTTCTCGGCGAAACGCTTAGCAGCTCTTGCCATGTTCAGCATTTCCTTGACCACTTGCTCAGTAAAAGAGGACTCCACTGCTCCCGGAAATGATTCCAGCAGCACAGACCAAGCTAAATCTTCCTCCGTATCAAATAGGCCCTTGTGGTCGCCCGATAGCATCCTGTAAATGAGCTCATGCACCGCAGAACCAAATTGATCAGCCACACCCGTGGTCGCAATTGGTAGTTGTGCTGAATAATCCAAATACAAAGGACACCAATAAATCAGCGTCGTTACACCAATTCTTCTTAACATGCTATTACCTAATCGCCTCCCTCTTCTTGGGGAACATGATTTGCATCAGTTTCCCAGCAGCGCCTTGCTCGTCGATTTCTCCTGTTTTTATCATCAAATCCAGGTGCAAAAAAGCACTGATTATGTTTCTAAGTGCTTCCAAGCTGTACCACTTTCCAACCTCCATGCACCGCATCACAAAAAACGGGCTCCTACCAGCCGCTTGAGCCAAAGCAGCTTTGTTATCCATGTTGAACTCCTTGCTTTTCCACGCCAAGCTGAAAATGCGGTAAAGAAAAACGAAGATTTGCTGGAGTGCTTCCCCCTGCTCAAGCAAACTGCCCATTTCAAGTTGGGCTCTTTTTTCATCAGCCGCTTGCAAAGCATCCATGAGAGCAAAATAGTTACCCTTAACCATGCTGCCTACCACAAAGGTTTGCAAGTGCTCCATGGTCACTTTCTTTGTCACCAAAGACAGCTTTTCAATCTCGGTGTAAGCAGACCAAAGGTCGCCGTCACACAGATCCAAAAGCTGTTCAGCCACCTCAAGATCACACCTAACACCATGTAACCTGAACTCCGCCACAATCCAAGAAACAGCTTGCTTCTTTGCCAAGGGTTTGCACTCCACTACTTCGGCACCAGGAATCTTTGCATCCCCCATGACCACCACAACGCCACTTAAGTTCCCAGATGAAACAGCACTTATCATGGCATCGCGAATGACTTTCTTTGCTGGAAGTTCCACCACAATGACGCGCATGGGAGAAAACAGAGAATAGCTGGTCAAAGAACGCAGAACGTCCATGTTTTCTGCGTCCACACGCACAACTTCAGCCTTAGTTTGTTCGCGTAGCCAGAAAACAACCCTTTCCTTCAGAAAATCGTTCTCACCTGTTAGCACGTAAAGGTCTCTTATGTTTCCTTTTCTTATTTCTTCAATGGTCTTCAGAGCATTACTGCTTTTGTTATGGCTTGTTCCACCGTGACTAGCGCTCATACTCTAAACAATCACACCCCATATTCACCCTTCAAGCTGAACACCGCTCTCACGCCACAAATGCAGTACCCGTTCCACGTGCGCAGATGGTCCAACCACAATGCTCTTGGAAGTAAAAGGGTCGTAAGGCTGGCCAGAAAAATCCAATGCCACGCCGCCTGCCTCCCTAAGCAGGCAGACGCCAGCTGCTGTATCCCAAGCGTTTATCCCGTATTCGAAATACAAACCGAAGATGCCGGCGGCTGTGTAGCAAATATCCAACGCCGCGGAGCCCAACCTTCTTATGTCCATTACCTCAGGGTAGACGTGCAAAAGCAGCTGGGTAATCCAGTCCACCTTATCGCGAAACTTAAAAGGCAGAGCCGTGGCAACCAATGTGTCTTTGAGCGGCTCTTGAGTTACATGTATGGGCTCACCATTTAGATAAGCGCCTTTACCTACTTGAGCATGATACAGTTCCTCCAAAACGGGGTTGTACACCACACCAGCCTTAGGCTGCCTCTCTCCTGTGAAAACGCCTATGCTTACACAAAACTGGGGTATGCCCATGGCAAAATTGTTCGTGCCGTCTAAGGGGTCGATAACCAGCAATGGGTCTCCTTTGGTAGAAAAATGCTCTTCTTCAGCCACAAAACCTGCACCGGGGAACGCCTTGCTTAGCTGTTCCACAATGAACTGCTGAACCGTTGTGTCGTACTCAGTGATAAGATCATGAGCCGACTTCTGCTCTACTTCAAAGCGCTGCCTAAAACCCGTCCTTAAAATGTCCCCAGCTTTCAAAGCTGTGGAAATAACAGTATTCATGAGAATTTCGTCTGTGTTCTTCATAAACTTAATAATACTATGAGTTTGCCCCATGCTTGTCAGCTTTACAAGATCCCCTGCATTTAACTAAGGGAGCAGGTAGCACACATAGCAGTAATATGCAGCCTGCAAAGGATCTTCAGTCAGCGCCTACCATATAGGCCACCTTCACTTTTTCATTTTGGAACACCGCTTTTTGAGGCACGTGAAAGCTGCTTGAACTGTTTATCAGCGGGCTGAACCCTGTTTGGTAGCTGCCTGCTAAGACCTATCATCATGGACAGTAGAACTGTTCTTATTTTGACTACTACCAATTAAAGAAAGCAGCTCCCAACCAAGTAGGATCACATAAGCCAGTACGTAGTACCAGAAAAGCACCACTGGTATGGCTGATGCCACTTTGAAGACAATGCTGGTACTCACCTGTTTTATGTAGAAATTAACAATTTTGCTAACCACGTACCAAATGACAGACTGACCTGCACCAACAACCAAAGCATATTTGGTATTCACGTGGCCGTCCAAAAACACATTGAAGCCACTAAACAGAACTGCGTAAAACAAAAGGTTGTAAATCCATGATGGTAAATGCTCCAAGAACAGGCCCACCACGGTATAACCCCACACGGAAAAAGCCAAGATGAGTATAAAAGCAAAAGAAAGCAGCCTAATTGTCACGGTGGAACGCCTTTCTCGTTTAGCAATGACCGTGGCAGCATGTTCCAGCGAAGCGAAAACATTGGTGCTGCCCCAAGCCAGTGGAATGAGGAGAAACCATGACCATCTTGCACTTATGGTCAGGGAAGTAATCACAGGCTTTAGCAGTGCCTCATAATCGGGTGATAAGTACTTGAGCACTGAAAAACTTACCTGTTCCCCAAAAAGCAAGAACAAAAACAGGGTAAGTGCCGCAGTTGAAAAGAACATGAAGTAAGAAAAAGCACCTGCAAAGAATCCCAAATCGTCCTTACTAATTTTGTAAAATATTTTTTTTATGAGTTCCATCTTTTTATCACTATTTACTGCCTTTAGTGCCGATTGTACTGCAAATCCGTATCATCGACAACGCCTTCTTACAAACACTTAGCTGCATATGTTACCACACATATATATACACACACCTTTAAGCGTTAGTGGGAAGCCATGTAGCAAACGAATCTGCTCCCCCGCTGGCACAACGGAACCAACGTTGTGTTATCAAAGCATCACTTTTGTAGGCACACCAAACAACGCGAGAAGATCTGGTCCCAAGTGCGTGCCGATAACAGGACCCAGCCTAAGTACGTCTTGCCGCTTCATGCCGTTCTCTTCTAAGAATTGCTCCAGCACGCTGACCTCATCAAAATTGTCCGACCACACAATGTCCAAAAACAACTGTTCATGGCCAAAGTTCTTTATCATGAACTGAGGCATTTCCTTAATGGCTGCCTTCCTGCCTCGCACCACTTTGTAGGAATTCACCATGCCGTCATCCACAAACAAGAGTGGCTGAAAGTGAAGCAGATTGCCAGCCAAAGCTTGGGCTTTCCCGATTCTACCGCCCTTTGCCAAATGCTCAATGGATGCAAGAAAAATGGTTTGATAAGCATCACGCACCTCAATCACGTGATTCACCACTTCATCCAAAGACCAGCCCAAGTCGATGGCTTTAAGAGCTTCCAAAATCATACGATAAGGTCCTGCCGCTACTAACTTTGTATCGAGTGCAATGAATCTGCCGTTGAATTCGCTTTCCAACATCTTTGCTTCCTCAAAGGTGACGGAGAAGTGTTTAGATAGCCAAATGCCGATGACGTTATCGTTGCCCTCATCAAGAAGCTCATTTATGGCACTTCTCACTTCCTCAATGGGTGCAGCTGAAGTAGTTGGAATATTTTTCTTTTCTCGTAGGTCTTTGTAGAACTCATCCCAATCAATTTCCGTAAGTTCCTTGTAACTTCTGTCACCCTTGTTGACCCGCAGTTCCACTACTCTGGTATGCTCCAGTGGCTTTGGCGCATACGCTGAGCTATCGAATACTACGCCAATCTTACTTCTACTCATCTTCCCTCTCCCCACTTTTGGCATTATTGGTACTACTGCCCTTACTTCCCTCTTCTCGCTCCCCTGAATTGCCAGCTGTTTTCAAGAATATTTGCACCCGCCTGTTTGGATCATAGCCAGTGCTCTTGCTTTCAAAAGCGGGATACTTTTCACTAACGATGCGATGCACTTCCCGGCGCTCCCATCTTAGCATGGGAGGTAATGTTGCTGGACGCTTTGTTCTTTTTGTTTTTTGCACGCTTTGTTCTACCATGTCCTCCAGCTGGCGGATACGTTTTTGCTTGTAATTCATGACATCCACATCTACGTGAGCAATTTCCGGAAAGCGTACACGTATGATATAGCGCACGAACCCCTCAAAGGTATCCAGAAAAGAACCATGCTTTCCAATGAGTATGCCCAGATCTTCGCCGTCCACACTTATGTGAAGTTGATCATCCATTTGTTCAGCATGAACACTACCTGTTTTGCCCATGGCCTTAAGAAGTGCGGTTACCAACTGCTCAGCAACCGATTCAGGGGAAACTACCCATGCCTTTATGACTACTTCATTACGCAGAAGTCCCCTCTTTTCAGAAATCACCTCGTATTCCAGTTCATCTGATCCAAAGTACTGTCTGGCTTTTTCTAAAGCCTGCTCAACGCTTTCTCCGATGAACTCCATAACCAATATGCACCTCCCCTGTTTGTTCACAAAAAGGCAGAACAAAGCAGTGCGTTAGCACTGCCCCGCTTCCTTTTGCTGAATACTTACTCTTTTCACATCTCACCGATGTGTTCTGATAGCAAAAAACCCGCACTGAGGCTCAAAATCATTTCTGAGCAGCTGCAGCGTTCTTTTCGGCGAACTGCCTCTCAACCATTTTGCGTATGATGAAGGACTCTAAAATGCTTATGAGAGAAAATGCCATCCAGTACAAAGCCACGCCAAATGGGAAACTGCGGGCAATCCAACCTATCATGATAACAAAAATCCACATCATCATGTTCTGCTGACGCTGCATGGCAGGGTCAGTGGTTGCTTGACTTGTAAACTTGAACTGGAAGTAAGTCACCACAACCATGGCAATAACCGTGATCCACGTTGGGTCAGGCTTGCTAATATCAGGAACCCACAAGAACGGTAAGCCCTTGAAGTTGGGATTCTGGACAAGCGAGCCGTAAAGCCCAAAGAATATGGGGATTTGCAAAAGGGGCAACAAACAACCAATAAGCGGATTCACACCGTGTTCCTTGTAAATCTTAGACTGCTCCTGAGCCGCTTGCTGTGGATCATTCTTGTACTTCTTTGCAATCTCTTGGAGCTCACCCTGGATGCGGCTGATAACGAAGCTGGTACGCAGCTGCTGGTAAGTAAGGGGTTCCAAAATCAGCTTGAGCAAAATGGTCATTAGGATGATATCCACCGGATAGTTGGGTACCACAGAATATAACCAATTAAGGATCATACTAAAGAAATTGCTTATACTTTGAACCATAGAACTTTCACGTCTCCTTTCTTCGGTACGGGGTCATAGCCCCCTGGAAAAAGTGGATTACAGGTAAGGACGCGTTTGAAGGCAAGGACTGAGCCCCAAAACAAACCGTGTTCTGCCACTGCTTGTTCCCAGTACACGGAACACGTCGGGGTATGCCTGCACACAGGACCGGGCAAAACCAGTTGGCGCACCATTCTATAGAACTGCAGAACAATGTGGACTGTTTTTACCGCTAGCCCATTGCCATTCATGGAAAAGCTCCTTCACCTTGCTCCGCCAAACATTCTCCTCCACACTTAGTAGTGAAGAACGGGGCAGAATAATGTAGTAACCAGAAGGCAGGTGGTCATGGTTCTCCTGCCATGCTTCTAACAGTAGCCTCCGTATGCGGTTACGCCTTACTGCGTTGCCAAAACGCTTGCTCACCACAACTGCCACTCTTTGCTCAGAAGCCGGCAAGAAATACACAACAACGTAGTCTGAGCGAACCACGCTGCCCTCTTTATAAACACGAGAAAAATTCTTCTTGCCTTGCAAACGCAAAGACCGCCGCACTGCCATTAACGGGGAGTAAGTCTGTGACGTCCTTTCATTCGTCTACGCTTAATGACCTTCCTGCCGCCCGGTGTGGACATCCTTGCAAAGAACCCATGCGTTTTTCTTCGATACCTTTTGCTCGGCTGATAAGTTGCCTTCACTGCTATCTACTCCTTTCACCAACATGATGATGACTCTTTTTGTTGCTGCTGTTCTTCTTCTTGTTAAGTGCTCTTGCTTCTACGCTTTACTCTTTCTTCTTCTTGTGTGCTTGGCTCACACACCTTACCTAAAAAAGCCCTCTTCAGCTGTCCAATAACTCTTCCTATTTATTTGACGCCATTAATGTGAGCCGCACCTTTTTTGCGCACACGGGCGCACACACACCCAATTAAGTCCCTTTCTCAAACGTAGCACAGGTTAGCATATAAATTATATACTAATCACAGATCAGATTCTTTTTAACGCACGTGGAGGTGAAGGTGAATGTTTTTCCAATGCGACTTGAACCACCAAATAGTGTTCGGTAATGGAACATTGGAGCAATTGCCACAGCTTATGAGCAACATGGGGAAGAACGTGTTTTTGACCACTGGCAGAAGCGCAAAACAAAGGGGCTTACTGGGCCACCTCATGGAACTGCTAAAAGATTTTCAGGTGCTTCATTTTGACCAAATTTCCCCCAATCCAAAGGCGGAAGAAGTGCACGAAGCAGTGAACTTGTTAAGACAAAAAGCGTTTGAGCCTGATGTTGTACTGGCAGTGGGTGGCGGCAGTGTGCTAGATTTTGCAAAAGCAGTAGCAGCCAGTTATGCTTCGGGTAAAAGTGTGGAAGAGGTTTTTGGGGTAAACAACGTGCCTTCGGCTTTACCTGTGGTTGCAGTTCCGACAACCCATGGCACAGGCTCAGAAGTGACCAAGTACTCCATCATCACACACGAGAACCAGAAGAAATCCATCAGCGACAGCAAGATTGTGCCAAAGCTGGCACTAATTGACCCTGTGCTCACCTACTCCATGCCTGATGAGGTTGCCATTGACACCACCTTAGATGCTTTCTCACATTTAAGTGAAGCTTACTTCTCTGCACTTTGCAATCCAGTAGTTGAGGCTTTCGCTGAGAAAGGTTTTGCCTACCTAAAACCCCACATGAAAAACTTAGGCAGAATTCCCATGACTGAAAAGGTTCACGACGAGCTTACTTTGGCTTCCCTGTTTGGAGGTCTTGCCATAAACAGCGCAGGTTCAGGAGTAGTACACGCCATGGGCTACCCCCTCACTTCTGAATTTGAACTTCCTCACGGTAGAGCCAACGCAGTGCTCATGCCCTGGGTATTTAAATTCAATGCTGAGGTCAAACCTGAGAAATATGAAAGAATGGGTGAAATGCTGGGTGTAACTGATTTAGCTGATTACCTTTGCAGCATAAATGAACAATGCGGTTTCATGGAGCAAATCAAAGCAGTGGCAAATCAGGTTGATGACAATAAACTTCACCAGTGGGCTGAACAGGTTGTAAACAACCACCGGCTGATGAATTCAGCTTGTAGGAAACCGTCCTTGGAGCAGGTAATACAGCTTTATAAACAAGCACTGTTCCTGGTTTAATTAACTGCTGCACAGTTCATGCACCACAACAACGTTAAAGCAAAACAAACAGGAAATGCCCAAGCATCAAAACGTGCGTTGTAGTGTTATCATTATTTTAACGTATAAATTGCAAAGGTAAGGAGTGGATGATCTTGGGATGGAGGAATAGCTTATATGCTGTCTTGGGGCTCATAGCTGCCATCGCCGTACTCACAAACCCATTCATAGCCAATCCAATTGGTTGGCTGGTCTTCTTTGTTGGTTTTGGCGGTGTGTGCTTATTGGTGGAGATCATTGCCATTGTTCAGAAGAAGCCTGCTAACTGGGACTTTCTCATTGCTTCTGCGGTCATGTTCGCGGTTGGACTGCTGGCTTATATGAACAAAGTTAGTGCCGACCCATATATGCCCATCGAAGGCAGCAGCTACGCAGTTTACTCATTTCCAGCTTTCATAGCTAGCCTTTACTTGTTCATTGTTTCAATTACTAAATCGTTTTTCGCTGGTATTTAGGTTTTATGCAAAAATCACTTCCCAGAGGGGCTCAGCTCCTCTGGGAAGTGCAAAACAAAGGGGGTTTCTGTGGAAGAAAGTGTGAAGCGTTTAGCCGATGAGTGTTTCGCTTTGGGAGCTCAGCTTGAAGAGCTTTCTGATGATTTATCTGCTCTTAACAACGACATTAGACAGACAAAAATGCAAGTGGAAGAGCTTTTCGCCCAAAGCCAACAATCCGGAGCTGTTGTAGCTGAAACGCTCAAAACACACAAAAAAGAACTCATGGATGACCTCCAAAACCTTGGCCAGCAGTGGGAACAACTTAACCGTTCTTTGATTGCCTTGCAGGAACACGTGTTCGCTAAACACGAAGATGTGCAGTTTGAACTTGACCACCTTGAAGAAGACAGCGAGGAGTACGCACTCCTGGAAGACACCCTGGACGACCTTTCCTTGGTTTATGCCGAGCTTACCGAGATCCTCGATGAAATGGATACCCTGCTTTTGGCAGTAGCTGATTTAACCCGCACAGTGGAACAGTTGCCGCCACATTATTCTGGTGCTGACAGCGGCACATAATAAAAGTAGTAACATTTCCCTTTTTGGCAAGTTAACTACTTAATAAAGCCCATTCAAAAGTACACCAGCAAACCAAATCCGCAGCGTTTCGTTGCATTGGCAAACTAACACACACAAAAAAGTGCTGACCCGTGTAGTAGCTCTTTGTCTTTGTTTCAAAGGCAAATTGCCAGCCTGCTTATTACAAAAGCAAACAATGCCAGTACTTAGTAGCGTAGCCGCGTACATGTTGTGGTGCACGTTGAGCACACCATGTATAAAGGTGTGCGCCCTGCTTTCGAAAAGTCCTCTTTTGTGTGCCGTCTACTACTAACTTCCCAGCAGTGTGGGAACCATGTCGAACATGGGCAAATACAGCGACACTACAATGAAACCCACCACAACACCAACAAAAATCAGTGCGAAAGGTTCTACCGCAGCCGTTAGTGTACCCAAGTAGGCATTGAACTCGTCTTCCACCACACCGATGTAACGAGTCAAGCTTTCTTCCAGCCTACCAGATTCCTCACCCAGCGCAATGCTTCTCCACAGCAAGGAATCAAAGCCGTTCACCTTGAAAGCTTCATGCAGTGGCATACCAGCAATGACCATGTCGCGAGCACTTTTTATCTTGTCCTTGTAAATTTGATGGCTCATCACGCCCATGGTCAGATTCAGCACATCGACCACGGGCAAACCATTTACATAGGCACTGCGCAGCGTCTTAGAAAGCCTGAGGTACTCAGGCGTTATGGCAACCTTGTTCACAACAGGTATGGTAAACTTTATGTGCTCATAAACACGTTTAACGGGAGTCACATTGGTGACTAAGAACCGAATAAGAGCAAGACCACCAATGATGCCCACAATGAGCCAAATCCAGTAGTTCTTTATAAAATCGGCAATGCCCATGACAATGCGTGTGGGAGCAGGCAGTTGAGCACCCATCATGTCGTAAAGCCCGCCCAAGGTGGGCAGAACAAACAGCATGTAAACAATGATGGCACCCACAGCCGCAACTGATATTATGATTGGATAAAGAACCGCATTCGTAATCTTTGAGCGCAGCCCCAACATAGTTTTGTAAAAGTCAGACAAGTCCTTCAGTGCCAGCGGCAGCGTACCGCTGGTTTCTCCGCTTCTTACCAGGTTTACAAAAAGCGGTGAAAAGGCGCCTGTAAGCTGCATGGCACCAGACACAGAAACTCCACGGTTTATGTAGAAGATCAAATGATCTATTACTTTCGACACTTTTTTGTTTGCCGAGCGCTCTTTAACAACGGTGAGTGCTTCCACCATGTTGAAACCGCTTTCAATGAAGTTAGCCAGATTGAAAGCAAAGAAGTACATATCGCGCTCAGACATTTTAGGGCATCTGCCAGGAGGCGATTCCGTTACCTCCAGCACCAAGCCTTTCTTACTTGCTTTCTCTTTGGCTTCTTCCAAAGTGGCTGCCATAACAGACCCTTGCACGCTGCGATCACCTTTTATGATGATGTACCTGTAACTTCTCTGCCGTTGTTGTTGCTTTGCTGCAGCTGCAGTAGTGGAAGAAGAAGCTTTCGCTCTCTTTTTGTTACTGGATTCCTCCGCCAACGACCCTCACCACCTCTTCCCAGGTTGTGATACCCTGGTCCACTCGAATCTTTGCGATTTCCTCCATGGTCATGAACCCCTTTCTTCTGGCTGCGTTGGTAAGGTCCACAATGTCAGCCCTTGAGGAAATCATCTTTCTTAATTCGTCGTCCATGGGCAGTATTTCAAAAATGCCCAGACGACCTCTGTAAGTTTCGCTCACAGCATCCCACACTCGAACCAACCTTTGCGCCATGACACAGTTCAAAGCAGAAGCAACCAACATGGGGTCAGCACCCATGCTCATGAACCTTGCCACGGCTGCTAAAGCGTTGTTGGCATGCAGTGTGGACAGCACCAAGTGCCCGGAAAGAGCGGCGTCAATGGCAGTTTTCATGGTTTCTTCGTCTCTGATTTCACCCACTAAAATGACATCTGGGTCCTGCCTCAAGGCAGACCTTAGCGTACCCGAGAAGGTGATCTCCGCCTTCGGGTTTATTTGAATCTGGGTAATGCCTTCAAAATCGTATTCCACGGGGTCTTCAATGGTGATAATGTTCTTATCGCGGGTTTCGTAAATTTCTTTGAGCAGAGCATAAAGAGTGGTGGTCTTACCACTGCCTGTGGGACCCGTGGTGACCACAATGCCGTATGGCTTCCTGATCATTTCACGTATGGCTTGAACCTGCTCAGGCAACATACCCAGTGAATCCAAGCCCGTCCTCAGGCTGCGCCTGTAAAGAAGCCGCAAGAACATGTTTTCACCGTAAATACTGCCCACAGTGGCAACACGTATGCTGTATGACTGGTTTTCCACCACCAAGTCAAACTGACCGTCCTGTGGACGGCGCTTCTCCGCAATGTCCATGTCTGATAGCACTTTAACCCTGGTAATAGCTTCTTCGGCCAACGACTTAGGTATTTGCACCATTTCCTGCACCATGCCGTCAATACGGTACTTAATTATGCAGCTTGTGGGTGCACTTAAAAAGTGAATGTCCGTGGCTCCGCGATGCGCCGCATCAAAGAACAAAATATTCAATGCGGTCTCAGCAGATGCCTCGGTTGCCAAAAGATCCAAGGAGGTCACCTTTACTTCTCTGATGACCACCTGTTCTTCCTTGGCTTTTGTCAAGGTCTCCAAGTTGAAAAAGTTTGCCACTACCACGTCCGAGAAATCCTGCTCAGTGGTCACTGCGTAATCCACTTCTGCCTTGAAGTAGTCGCGCAGCCGCTTTAAGGTGTTCTTGTCAATGGGCGGAACCAGTACCGCCTGAATACCCTTTTCGGTTTTGCCAATGGGGATCAGGCGGTACGTCCGCATAAGTCCCATGAGCTGGTCAGTGGGTTTATTGAAAAACGTAGACAGTTTAGCTGCACTGTTCAAACCGCCATTCTCAAGAGCTTGCAGAATTGCCGATGCGTCCATGTAAGGCTTGCCTTCCTGCTCGGACAGTACCTCACCCAACTGCTCGCGTTTAAGTATGCCTTCACGGATCAGGTACTGCCCCAGCTTCATGTTCTGCCTTTTTGATTCCAGCACCAGCTGTTCCACACGCTCGGGGCTTAAAAACCCCTTCTGAACTAAAAGATCACCCAACTGATCAGCCATAACTTCACCCTTTCAATGCTTACACTGTCAATGCCTTAGGTTATTGGATGCCGCAGTCGGGGTTCGTTGACGCTGTGTAGCTCGTACCATCATAGGTATACTGGAACTGACCAGGAGCGCCTGGAACAGCTTCCTGCGCCTGAAGTATCTCCCCATCCGTATATGGGTTCTTCGGCGGTTGGCTGAAATACGTAGCAGATTTGATTATATCTGTGTTGAGATCTTCGGCACTCGCTGGATACGCTGTCGTTGCATTGTCAATTCTCCATGTCTCAATGGCGCTCATCACGTTTCTCACGTTGGCGCAGAATGTTGTCTTCTTGGATTCTTCTACTGACCTTAAATACCTTGGCACAGCTAAACCGATTAAAATACCTAAAATGAGCAGGACAATTAAGAGCTCTACTAGGGTGAAACCCCTCATTTTTCTCTCTTTCCTCACTGTGAAGCACCTCCTTCTGTTTTATGCCACAGGGAGCATCCCGCGGCATAAATATATGGTAAGCCCCACTTGTTACTTTGTCAATAGTTTTGAATAACTATTGTGATCTATTTCCACACTTGTAAAGTCAATAGAGCCTGCACGCACAAGACATGAAGGGCATTTTTATGCTTTCTTAAGGCATTATTAACATACTGCAATATTGTTTGCCATGGCATCACAAAGGCACTGCCATTTGTCTATTCAACTAACAATGCACAGTTTACCATTTTTCACCAAGGGCATTTATGGCCAACGACTGAGCACCTTCACAACCCCCAGCGTCATCTGGTATAATAAGAACCGTGCCGAGGTGGCGGAATAGGCAGACGCAGTGGACTCAAAATCCACCGGGCTTCACCACCCATGCGGGTTCGACTCCCGCCCTCGGCACCATTTTTTAAATTGCGTCAAAGAACCCACAAACCCTTAAAAATACCCGAGACAAAAAACCAATTTTCTTGACAAAAATGATTACTGCCGAGTAAAATAAAGCCAGCAAGCGGTTGGTTTGCCTTGTATACATATCACATATATAAAAAACGCTGTGCAGGGGCAAAACGGGCAAGCAAACCAACTTTGTTACTCGTTATGCATGTGTTTGGGAAAGGGGGAAATGTAAAGTGTCCGTGGAAAAAAAGCAGCAGTTAACAGAAAAACAATTAACCATTTTAGAAAGTGAGATGCAGAAACGCAGAAAAAACTTAGTGTTATCTTATGTGCTCCTCATCTTTCTTGGCGTTTTGGGTGTTCACAAGTTTTACCTTGGTAAAAACAGCCAAGGTGTGAAGTACCTCGTGTTATTCATTGCAGCATGGATCTTGGGAGCTGGAAGCATCATTTTTGGTGGCATAGGCACCTTAGTGGGCGGTGAAGGTGGCGGTTTGGCAGCTTTTGGCATAAGTGCCCTGTTTGGCGTTCTCTTTATGGTGGTGCTTTGGTGTTTCTTGCTTTATGACCTATTCACACTGCCCTCTCAAGTGGACAGAATTAACGAAGACATTGAAGACGAAATCATAGCCCAGCTAATGAATGTAAGTTCATCCATGGAGTCGCGCCAACAATAAGTAATGAATAATGAGTAGTAGTGAATAACAGTTAACACGGTTTGCTAGTAAAAAAAGAATGGGGGCATGCACCGTGCACATGAACAAGAAGAACCAACTAACAGAAAAACAGTCTGCCATACTACAAAGCGAGATGAAGAAGCATCAAAAAAGTGTTGGCTTAGCATATGTCCTTTGCATTTTTTTGGGGATTTTTGGCATTCACAAGTTTTACCTAAGAAACGTTAGGCAAGGCATTGTTTACCTCATACTGGGTTTGGTCAGTATTCCTTCGCTAATCGTGGGTGAGTTCACCGGGCTGATCTCCTTTGGCGCCTCTGGCAACCTGCTTTTCAGATTTGGTCTTGCATGCCTTGCCATTTTGGTCATATTGCTCATTATTGACCTGTTCACCATACCCCGTCAAGTTCGGCAAGCAAACATGGCAGCAGAAGACAAAATTATTGACCAGCTGCTGAGCTCCTACGGAAAATAAGTCTGTTTAGCAAAAAAGCATGTGCATGTGTAAGCTGACGGTAGAAACGCAAGAAAAAACATTGGCATATTGGCACGTTGGCATAAGCGCTTTTCCTCTGGGGAATCTTTTCTTGAGCTAAGGTGAGCTGCCTTGCTTAGAACGTGGTCAGTAGTGAGCTACTTAATAAGGCTGTGCAGCAAAAAAGGACAAAGCTTAGCTGTTAGCAGCCTTACTATGTTTTTGTAGGGCGGTTGCATGCATGTGTCTTGGCTGTGCCCTTTACACATATACATGTACGTATGCAGCTTTTTTTTGGGACGTAGACGTGTATGTATGTGCGTGCGTGATTTAGCTAGCAGGGACAAAGAAAGGAAAAAGGAGGTGCTTTGAGCATGGAATTAAGTCAGAAGGAGAGGCTCACAGAAAAGCAGATTGCCATTCTGCAAACGGAACTTATGAAATCACAGCGGCAGGTTGGTTTTGCCTATGTTCTAACCCTGATTGGTGGCTTTTTTGGTTTGCATAAGTTCTACTTGGAAAAAACAGGACAAGCAGTGCTGTACCTATTTTTAGGACTTGTTGTCATTCTATCCGGTGTGATAATGCTGTCAGTTGGTGGTTTGATCGGCTTTTTCATGGGAACCAGTCGAGCCGCAGAAGCAATGGGCTTTAGTTCCGTTTTGAGTTTTATTTGCCTCATTATTCTAATCTGCCTCATCATTTACGACCTGTTCACACTGCCAGAACAGGTTAAGCAGTTTAACGATGACCTGGAAGAGAAAATTGTTATGGCTTTGCTCAGCACAAAACCCGACCAGAACACACCTGCTGCTGATGATGATGGTAATCAAGGCATGGGACAATCAAAGGAGTAAGTAAGGTAAAAACGCGCAGTTACCACAAAATAAAAAGGGGGACTTAGCACCAACCTACTCTCCCGGCAGCTCCCGCACACCAGTACCATCGGCTTCCCTGAGCTTAGCTTCCGGGTTCGGAATGGATCCGGGCGTTTCCCCAGGGCGTGGGCACTAAGTCCCTTTTTACACACTAAACAACTGTTGGAGAAGGTTTTTAAAGGCTTTCTACTTAAGCACAATCATGTGTTGCCATGTAAGCGCTTTTCTTCTACCCATCGCTTATTACTACAAACGCTTTTTTGGTATTCAAGGCCTTCTTAAGTGAAGCAAGACCTCGGGCTATTAGTACTGGTCAGCTACACCCATTACTGGGCTTCCACTTCCAGCCTATCTACCGGGTAGTCTTCCCGGGCCCTTACCAGATCTTCTCTGTGGGAGTTCTTATCTTGGGATGGACTTCGCGCTTAGATGCTTTCAGCGCTTATTCCTCCCAGGGTGGCTACCCAGCTCTGCACCTGGCGGTACAACTGGTACACCAGTGCCTGGTCCCTTCCGGTCCTCTCGTACTAGGAAGAGCTCCCCTCAGAACTCCTGCGCCCGCGGCGGATAAGGACCGAGCTGTCTCACGACGCTCTGAACCCAACTCGCGTGCCTCTTTAATGGGCGAACAGCCCAACCCTTGGGACCTGCTTCAGCCCCAGGATGAGACGGGTCGACATCGAGGTGCCAAACGGATCCGTCGATATGGACTCTCGGGACCCATTAGCCTGTTATCCCCAGGGTAACTTTTATCCGTTGATCGGTGGCCTTTCCACTCAGCACCACCGGGTCACTAAGCCCGTGTTTCCACTCTGCTCGAGGTGTCCCTCTCGCAGTCAAGCACCCTTATGCCTTTGCACTCTTCAGCGGGTTTCCATTCCGCCTGAGGGTACCTTTGGACGCCTCCGTTACCTTTTGGGAGGTGACCGCCCCAGTCAAACTGCCTACCTGACACTGTCCATGTGCCGGTTTCACGGCTCCATGTTAGAGTTCCAACACGTGCAGGGTGGTATCTCACCGTCGGCTCCAGTACCCCCGAAAGGGTACCTTCTCAGCCTCCCACCTATCCTGCGCAGCACATGCCAAAACCCAATATCAGGCTACAGTAAAGCTCCATGGGGTCTTTCCGTCCTGCCGCGGGTAGAGGGCATCTTCACCCCCATTGTAATTTCACCGAGTCCCTCGCTGAGACAGCGTCCCAGTCGTCACACCTTTCATGCGGGTCGGAACTTACCCGACAAGGAATTTCGCTACCTTAGGACCGTTATAGTTACGGCCGGCGTTTACTGGGGCTTCAGCTCGGAGCTTCGCCCATTCCTGGGCTAACCCCTCACCTTAACCTTCCAGCACTGGCCAGGCCTCAGCCCCTATACTTCGGCTTCCGCCTTCGCAGAGACCTGTGTTTTTGGTAAACAGTCGCCAGGACCTATCCTCTGCGGCCTGCCTCGGCTCATCAATCTCTTGATTCACCTATCGCAGGCACCCCTTCTCCCGAGGTTACGGGGTCAGTTTGCCGAGTTCCTTAGCGAGGGTTCTCTCGCGCGCCTCGGTAGTTTGTCTACCAGTCCACCTGTGTCGGTTTCGGGTACGGACACTAACTATGTCTCCCTGACGAGGTTTTTCTCGGCAGTGTAGGATCACTACCTTCGCATCCTTACGGACACTCCTCCTAGCCGCTAACCTGCATCGGGTGCGGTTTTCCCTACACCCAGGCCTCGCTGCTAAGAACGTGCTATTCCACTAGCACGCGTAGCTACCTTCCTGCGTCTCCCCTTCAGGTCAATCGACATAATCAGTGGCACGGACTATTAACCTGTTTCTCCATCGGCTACGCCTTTCGGCCTCACCTTAGGCTCCGGCTTACCCTGGGCGGACGAACCTTCCCCAGGAACCCTTGGACTTCCGGCGGACAGGATTCTCACCTGTCTTATCGTTACTCATGCCAGGATTCTCACTTCTGTGAAGTCCAGCTACATTCACATGTAACCTTCGCCCCTCACAGAACGCTCTCCTACCACTTACTTCAGCCTTGGCTAAAGTAAGTCTATGGCTTCGGTGCTACGCTTAGCCCCGTTACATCTTCGGCGCACATCCGCTCGACCAGCGAGCTGTTACGCACTCCTTAGATGATGGCTGCTTCTGAGCCAACATCCTGGCTGTCTTTGCAGACGTACTTCCTTTAGGTTGGAACACTTAGCGTAGCTTCGGGACCTTAGCCGATAGTCTGGGATGTTCCCCTCTCGCCTACGAAGCTTGTCCCCCGTAGACTCACTCCTTGGGCTAGCTACCATGGCATTCGGAGTTTGACAGGGTTCAGTAGGCCTCACGACCCCCTAGCCCTACCAGTGCTCTACCTCCACGGTCTACTACCCAAAGGCTGCACCTCAATGCATTTCGGAGAGAACCAGCTATCCCCGGGTTCGATTGGAATTTCTCCCCTACCCACACCTCATCCCACAGGTTTTTACCCCTGACGGGTTCGGGCCTCCAGACAGTCTTACCTGCCCTTCACCCTGGACATGGGTAGATCACCCGGCTTCGTGTCTCAATCCAGCAGCTTATCGCCCTGTTCAGACTCGGTTTCCCTTCGGCTTCAGTGCCTCAGCACCTTAACCTCGCTACTGGAATGAACTCCCTGGCTCATTCTTCAATAGGCACACGGTCGGCAACCCATGGGTCGCCTCCCGTTCCTTGTGGACGCACGGTTTCAGGTTCTATTTCACTCCCCTCACTGGGGTTCTTTTCACCGTTCCCTCACGGTACTATGCGCTATCGGTTAGCAAAGGTGTTTAGCCTTGGAGGGTGGTCCCCCCTGATTCCACCAGGATTCCTCGTGTCCCGGTGTACTTGGGGTCACATACCAGCTAGTCTTGTACATTTCGCCTACAGGACTATCACCTTCTTCGGTCTGCCTTCCCATGCAGTTCGGCTATGTACAAGTTTTGTAACTAGCTGAGCCTGTTGCCAGCCGGCTCCGTATGTGCCCCGCTACCCCTAAACTGCAACGCCTGGCCGCTATCACACAGCTTAGGTTTGGGCTCTTCCCCGTTCGCTCGCCGCTACTTAGGGAATCTCTCTTGATTTCTCTTCCTGAGGCTACTGAGATGTTTCACTTCGCCTCGTGCCCCTCGCTTAGCTACTATCTTCACTAAGCGATGCATGGATTTCCTTCCATGCGGGTTTCCCCATTCGGATATCCCGGGATCTTCGGTTGTTAGGCACCTCCCCCGGGCTTTTCGCAGCCTGCCACGTCCTTCTTCGGCCTTTGCTACCAAGGCATCCCCCGTGCGCCCTTTATATCTTGCTTCACTTACTATTTCCTTCTACCTCTTACGCGCTTGTCTTTTTTACAATGGGCTTCCAATTGCTCTCACACGGCTTACTCTTGTGCCTTTGTATTTGTATGCCTTCTCTACCTTCTCCCCAGTTGTTTAGCGTGCATGGTGGAGATGAGCGGATTCGAACCGCTGACCCCCTGCTTGCAAAGCAGGTGCTCTCCCGCTGAGCTACATCCCCACACATTCACAAACAAACACAGCGCAAGCACTTCACAAAAATGCATTTGGCTTGCCCATGTTCGCTTGTCCGCTTGCTTGCTTTTCACCTACTCGGCTGAGGAACAAAAATGGTGGGCCCTCGAGGAGTCGAACCTCGGACCTTGCCCTTATCAGGGGCACGCTCTAACCTACTGAGCTAAGGGCCCATCCATCAAACCGGGATCAGGAAGAAAGAAGAAGAAAAAGGAGTTTCTTTGTTTCAATTCTCCTTAGAAAGGAGGTGATCCAGCCGCACCTTCCGGTACAGCTACCTTGTTACGACTTAGCCCTCCTTACCAGGCACACCGTCGTCCGGCCCTCTTCGGTTACCGGCCTTCTGGTGAACCCGACTCGGGTGGCTTGACGGGCGGTGTGTGCAAGGCCCGAGAACGTATTCACCGCGGCTTTGCTGATCCACGGTTACTAGCGACTCCGACTTCACGCACGCGAATTGCAGCGTGCGATCCGAACTGAGCAGGGCTTTTGGGGATTTGCTCCACCTCGCGGCTTCGCTTCCCGTTGTACCCTGCATTGTAGCATGTGTGTAGCCCAGGGCATAAAGGCCATGCTGACTTGACGTCATCCTCCCCTTCCTCTGGCTCTTCGCCAGCGGTCTCCCTATTGTGCTCTGACCCTTTTACCTGCCAGGAGCAATTAGGGATGAGGGTTGCGCTCGTTACGGCACTTAAGCCGACACCTCACGGCACGAGCTGACGACAGCCATGCAACACCTGTGCTGGCTCCCTCCCTTACGGTCGGGTCGTCCCCCTTTCAGGTTCCTACCACCAGCATGTCAAACCCTGGTAAGGTTCTTCGGGCAGCATCGAATTAAACCACATGCTCCGCCGCTTGTGCGGACCCCCGCCAATTCCTTTGAGTTTCAACCTTGCGGCCGTACTCCCCAGGTGGGATGCTTATCGCGTTGGCTTCGGCACTGAAGGGTCTTTACCCCCCAACACCTAGCACCCATCGTTTACGGCTAGGACTACCCGGGTATCTAATCCGGTTCGCTCCCCTAGCTTTCGCGCCTCAGCGTCAGGATCGGCCCAGAGAGCCGCCTTCGCCACCGGTGTTCCTCCCGATATCTACGCATTTTACCGCTACACCGGGAATTCCACTCCCCTCTACCGTCCTCTAGCTGCCTAGTTTCCCACGCAATCTCAGAGTTGAGCCCTGAGTTTTCACATGAGACACAGACAACCACCTACGCGCCCTTTACACCCAGTGAATCCGAACAACGCTCGGGACCTACGTTTTACCGCGGCTGCTGGCACGTAGTTAGCCGTCCCTTTCTACTGGGGTACCGTCCTTCCTCGTCCCCCAGTCCAGGAGTTTACGCCCCGAAGGACTTCTTCCTCCACGCGGCGTCGCTGGGTCAGGCTTTCGCCCATTGCCCAAGATTCCCTGCTGCTGCCTCCCGTAGGAGTCTGGGCCGTGTCTCAGTCCCAGTGTGACCGGACATCCTCTCAGACCGGTTACCCGTCTTCGGCTTGGTGAGCCGTTACCTCACCAACTACCTGATGGGCCGCAGGCTCATCCTTCAGCAGCTACCTTTAAGGTAACTCTTTCTTCACCAGTATCCCTACCAGTGAACGTATGAAGGTTTAGCCTCAGTTTCCTGAGGTTGTCCTCCTCTGAAGGGTAGATTACCTACGTGTTACTCACCCGTTCGCCGCTAAGCTACAATCCGAAGATCGTAGCCCGCTCGACTTGCATGCATTAGGCACGCCGCCAGCGTTCGTCCTGAGCCGGGATCAAACCCTCCGTGATATATATATGTGTATCTACTTCATATACTTTTCCCTTTAGGTCTAATCCCTACTCTATTTGATTCACTGTATCCTTATGGATACGCTTTGTCGTTTCCGACCGCTTCTTCCTCTTCTTCCTGTCCCCGGTTTTTCACCTTTCGGTGTTCTGCTCCATAGCGCATCGCTCCCGCGCTGCGCCTCACCGTGCCTATCTCGTTAGGCAGGCATTGTTAAGTATACGGCATCAGAGAAAGTTTGTCAAGAGACCACACCTGCATAAAGCCTATTTGAGTGCTTAGCGTCATTTAACCTTGTAGAAAACTAATACGGCAAGTTATGGGTGTAAAATGCAGATTATGATATATGTGAGCCAAAGAAAACCCAATAAAACCTTAAAAAACTTCTTCTACAACCTTTCTCCAAAAAAAGAAATTAAGCGCGTAAACACACCTCAAGAGGCGGTGGACTTACTAAGTAAGAAAGTGGATTCATATGTGTGCGTGGACTTGCTCACAACAAATCTGGACGTGCAGACCCTAAACGCACTCATGGAAAACAGTGATAACCTGCTACTTTTGGGACTACACAGTATGCGCCAGAAAAAGAAGGTGGGCATATTTAGCAGAGGCAGAGCAAACATTGCACTTTTTGATACGGTGGGAACTGCTCTGCAAGAGGCGGGACTGGTTAAAAACGCAAAGCTGATTAACTTGTACAAACCACAAACCACAGAAATAACAGAGGATGACATTACTTTTGACAGAAGCTTGCAGCAGGACGAACTGGAAGAAATCAACTTCATACCCCTTAGCTCAGAAGATGCTGCTGTGGCGATCATGGAACAACTGCCAAAACTGGACTTAGCCATACTTGGTTTGCCCTATCCCATGAACACAGAACATTTCCTGTGGCACTTGGTAGAAAGAATCAAAAACGGAAACGGCGGAACCGACTTCATTTTGGTTCGACAGCGCATGCAGAAACCAAAACAGCGCCCACACAGAGTGGAAACAGAGGACCCCACAACAGTTTTCGTACGCAATACATTTCCTAAAGCTTCTTTCAACAAGGAATGGATAAGACAGCGGAAAAATGAAAGGAAACAAAGAATTGCTGTGGTCATACCAGCATTTAATGAAGAAGAAACTATTGCTGAAGTGGTGCAGTGCTACCTGCCCCTTAAAAAAGAAGGCATATTGGATCGCATCGTTGTAATAGACAACGATTCCACTGATGCCACCTTCAACATAGCAAGGCAGGCAGGGGCTGAGGTCTTTAGAAGTGGTGAAATTCATCCGGAACTGGGCGCTTTTCGTGGAAAAGGGGAAGCTCTGTGGAAATCCCTGTTTGTACTAAGTAACATTGACATTGTGGCGTTTCTCGACGCTGACATAAAGAACCCCACCGAAGACATGGTGCTGGGCACCATTGGACCTCTGGTTTTAAGAAGGGACATACAACTGGTTAAGGGCTACTTTAACCGAGGTGGACCTGAAGACAAAAACCTTAAAAGTGGTGGCGGCAGAGTAACAGAGATACTTGTTAGGCCACTGCTGAGTATGGAAATGCCTGAGCTACTGTTTTTGTTTCAGCCACTGTCAGGGTTTACAGCTGCTCGCACCTCCTTACTAAGGTCCATACCCTTTTACACGGGCTACGGCATAGAAATTGGTTTTCTCATACACACTGCTAAAAAGTTTGGCGTAAGTGCTATTGCCCAGAGCGACGTTGGATGGATTGTACACCGTAACCAAAGAATTGAAGCTTTAACGCGCATGAGCACGGAAGTATTGCAGGCTTTTCACGACGCTACGGAGACTGCTCAGGTGGAAACAGTGGAGCTGAAAACGTCACTGCTTTATGCCCTTCTTTCCAGCGAAAAGTACTCCTTGCTAAAGCGAAATATAACGCAGCTGCGTAGACCACCGGTAAATACTCTGCTGAAAAGCCTAAGCAGTGAACCTAATAAAGCTTATACGGATTCGCCTAACGCGTCTGCTCCTGATAACACAAGAAAAGATTCTTAAACAGACAAGCAGTAGTTACAGAACCCACTCCACCGGGCACAGGTGTGATGGCACGCACTAGTGGTTCCACGTTTTCACGATCTACGTCGCCCACCACCTTGCCGTCTTCCAATACGTTGGTGCCCACATCAATGACCACAGCACCCTCTTTTACATGATCTTTGGTAAGAAAATTGGGTTTACCTACTGCCACTACTACTAAGTCTGCTTGCCTTGATAAAGAGGGTAAATCCTTTGTGCGGCTGTGTGCCACAGTCACAGTGGCGTTGCGCTGCATGAGCTGTAAAAACGCTGGCAGACCTACCGCTTCGCTTCTACCTATGACCAGTGCGCTTGCTCCTTCCAAAGGCAACACGTTGTAGAAATCCAAAATACTTAGTACGGCTTGAGGAGTTGCCGGCACCAAATTACCTCTGCCTTGCGCCAGTTTCCCCAAATTCACTGGGTGCAGAGCATCTACATCCTTCTCGGGGGGTATGAGGTCAGAAGCTTGCCTAAAGTTCCACTCCTTTGGGAAAGGCTTTAGCAGTAGTATGCCATGAACCTGTGAATCCTTGCCCATGACAACAACACTTTGAGTAAGCTCCTGAAACTGTTCTACTTCGTTTACGCGAAGTTGAACATTTAGGCGCTGGGCTGCCTTGGAAAGGCCACTTAAGTAACCACCTGCATCGGAGCCCTTGTACTTAATAATGCCCAGCGTCAAATTCAGTGACGTCATGGGCTGAAGCTCTTCATAGATGGCATCTGCCACCGGTTTTCCTTTCATTATTAAGGCCATAAGCTTTCATCACCTCGCAAACAAGTTATATGCATGCATACATGCCTGTGCACAGCTAACTATGGCACAGGCACATTATTGCTTTGTAAAGAAAAACGCAAACAAAACATTTGCTTGCATGGATTCATTTTACAATCTTCAAAACACCCACAAAAGAAAGAAAGATAGATGTTAGGTAGCGCAAATACTCGTGTTTGTAAAGAGAAAAAGGAGCCCCCACCTCAGTGGGGGGTCTCCCTTACCAACGAACTTTTAACTCCTTATTGGCTTTTACCTCATCAAGGCGCCTAACAGGGGTGTCATGTGGAGCACTCAAAACCACATCAGGATTAGTAGCCGCTTCCTCCACAATCTCCTTTATGGCTTGCACAAAGGCATCTAAGTTTTCTTTTGTTTCCGTCTCAGTGGGTTCAATCATGAGTGCTTCTTTCACAATGAGCGGGAAATACATGGTTGGTGCATGAAAACCTTTATCCAGCAAACGTTTTGCAATATCCTGAGCTTTCACACCGTAGCGCTTTTTTACCTCTTCTGCTGTGGCAACATACTCGTGCTTACACAAACCAGGATAAGCTGTGGGCAGCGTATCCTCCATGGCAACGCGCATGTAGTTGGCATTCAAGACCGCCATGGTACCCACTTCGCGCAGTCCCGCTCCACCCAGGGATTTTATGTAAGCCAAAGCCTTTAAGGCAACTAAAATGTTCCCAAAATTGGAACGTACCTTGCCAATACTACGAGGCCTGTCATAATCCCAATGGTAGCTACCATCTCCATCTTCATCTTCTGCTTTCACCAAAACAGGCTTTGGCAAAAACGGTTCCAGAGCTTTTTTGACTGCCACCGGACCGGAACCGGGACCTCCTCCACCATGGGGTGTGCTGAAGGTTTTGTGCAGATTCAAGTGAACAAAGTCGAATCCCATATCCCCTGGTCTTGCCCAACCCAGCATGCCGTTAAGATTTGCGCCATCGCAGTACATAAGCCCACCCACACCATGTATGAGCTGTGCAATGCCCAAGATGTTTTTCTCAAACTTGCCCAGGGTGTTGGGGTTAGTCAGCATGAAAACTGCTGTATGATCGTTAACCAATGCTTTTAGCTGTTCCAAGTCCACTAAGCCCTCTTCATCAGACTTAACAGTAACCACTTTGAAGCCTGCCATGGTAGCAGAAGCGGGGTTGGTTCCGTGAGCGGAGTCAGGAATGATTACAGTGTCCTTTTCCAGAAGACCATGGTCTTTGAAATAAGCTTTTGCCATGAGCAGTGAGGTGAGTTCTCCGTGTGCCCCCGCGGCAGGCTGCAGGGTTATGGCATCCATGCCCGTTATTTCAAGAAGATCTTGCTGCAAGGTATAAAGCAGTTCCAATAGTGGCTGAACCCTGTTTTCAGGCAAAGCTGGGTGTATGTCTTGGAACCACGCCGCCACTTCTTCGTTTATCTTGGGGTTGTACTTCATGGTACAGGAGCCCAGTGGATAAAAACCGTTGTCCACACCGTAATTCAAGTTTGACAAATTGACAAAATGCCTGACCACTTCTACTTCACTAAGTTCAGGCATGCTTAGTGGTTCTTCGCGAAGAAACTCCTTGGGAAGAATTTCAGATATGGGCCGATCTTCAAGACCACTCACTGGCACTTGGGGCCCACGCCTACCCATTTTGTGCAGTTCTTTAAGCAAGGGCAATGTGCCTTTTCTACTGTTCATCATCGCAGACCCTCCATGAGCTCAATAAGCTTGTCCATGTGTTCCTTGGTGCGCTTTTCTGTGACTGCCACCAAAAGCGTGTGCTCATCAATGACGGGACCCACATAGTACCCGGAGTCAGCCAAAGCCTCCTGAACAGCCTCAGCATCCCGTGCTTTTATGGGGAATTCCTTGAAAAAGTACTGACGCTGCCAAAGTGGATAGCCCACGGAAGCCAACTTCTGAGCTAAATAGGTGCTCCTGTTCAAAATGGTTTGACCCAGCTCAGGAAGTGATCCTCCCATGAGAGACAGGTAAACAGCAGATGCCAATGCCATGAGCCAGTGGTTGCTGGTAATGTTCGACGTAGCTTTCTCACGGCGTATGTGCTGTTCACGGGTTTGCAATGTGAGCACATAGCCCACCCTTCCATCCACGTCCACAGTTTGCCCAGCCATTCTACCGGGCATGTAGCGGATGTAGTCCATCTTGGTTGCAAAGAAGCCAAAATGTGGTCCACCGTAACTCATGTGGTTACCAAGACTTTGCCCTTCTCCCACTACTACATCGGCTCCGTATTCATGTGGGCTTTTTAGTACGCCCAAGGACAGCGGATCTACGGCAGCCACAAATAAGCCACCTGCCTTGTGGATCAGCTCTGAAGCCTGATTCATGTTTTCTAAGAAACCGTAGTAGTTGGGGTTTTGCATAACCAGACAGGAAACATTTGATAAATCCTCAAGCTCAGAAAGGTCGGTTACCCCTTCCTTTTGGGGTAAGGTAAGTATTTCAAAGTCCTGACCCAGCTGATACGTTCGAAGAACTTCTATGATGTCAGGATGCACGCACTCAGAGACCAAAACGCGTCTCTTCCCATTGATGCGCATAGCCATTAGCACCGCTTCAGCCACTGCACTGGCACCATCATAAAGGCTGCCATTCGCTACTTCCATGCCCGTCAGCTCACAGATGAGTGATTGGTACTCAAACATGGCTTGAAGGGTGCCCTGACTGATCTCAGCCTGATAAGGTGTGTAAGCGGTGTAGAACTCGGGTAAAGCGATTATCTTGTCCACTGCTGAAGGTACGTAGTGGTCATAAACGCCACCGCCTAAGAAGTAAACAGCACTGTTTGCATCTGGAATACTGCTTGCAGCTTTTCTAAAATACGCCCTAAGCTGTTCTTCGTCCCAGCCACCTTCAACTTGAAGATGTCTTTTGAGCAGTGCCTCGGTGGGTATGTCGCTGAAAAGCTCATCCACATTTCGAAGCCCGACGGCTTCCAGCATGGCTTTGATTTCTTCTTTGGTATGCGGCACGTACCTCATTGCGTTTTCCCTCGCTTGTAGAACATCTTTGACACAACCTTGGCTGGCACCATTTGTCCATGGATTTGAACTTCAACAGGTGTGCCTATTTTCGCTTTATCCACACGCAAAAATGCCATGGCAATGCTTTTCTTCAAGAAGGGAGCCATGGTTCCCGAAGTAACCACACCCACTTCTTCACCTTCAGAAAAGACCTTGTAACCCTCTCGGGCAATACCACCGGTAATCTCCAATCCCATGAGCTTCTTTTGAATGCCTGATTCTTTTTGCTTTACTAAGGCTTCTCGACCTATGAACTGCGGTTTATCCCAGTCAATGACAAAAGCGTAATTCGATTCCAGCGGCGACGTTTCTTCATTAAGTTCGTGACCATAAAGGGGCAAACCAGCTTCAATGCGAAGTGTGTCACGAGCACCTAAGCCAGCTGGTTTCAAACCCAGTGAAGAACCAGCATCCATGAACTTATTCCACCACGTGGGGGCTTCCTCCATGGGGCCGTAAACCTCAAAACCGTCCTCGCCAGTATAACCAGTCCTGCTTATGATAAGGCCATGTTCAGGCACTGAGACAAACCCAAAGGCAGCCAAATCAACAACCTGAGGGAAATAGGTTTTCAATATGTCCACGGCTTTTGGTCCCTGCACAGCAATATCAAACCACTTGTCGGACACATTCTCGAACACGTGAGAGCCTTCTTTGGGCAGGTAGTTAAGTATGTGCTGGAAGTCCTTCTCAATATTCGCCGCATTTACCACAAGCAGTACTTCATCTGGCGATAGGCGGTAAACGATTAAGTCATCGACGACGCCACCACTTTCGTTCAACAGCATGGTGTAAGCAGCCTTCAACGGTTCCAGCTTTGTGAGGTCCACCGTAACCACCATGTTTATGGCATCGATGTCGCCCTTGTAATAAAACTCGCCCATGTGGGAAACATCGAACATGCCAGCACTGGTTCGCACAGCCATGTGTTCGTCGATTATGCCACTGTACTGCAAGGGCATTTCAAAGCCGGCAAATTCAACAAGCTTTGCTCCCAGTGTCTTATGCACTTCATACAAAGAGGTTCTTTTGAGCCCCAAGATTCATCGCCTCCTAAAAACACATACAGAAACTTTTAGGAAGCTATCCCAGCGCAGCTTTTATTGATTCATCCAAAATTTCAATAGCTATGTCCACATGCTCCTCTTTTAGCGTTAATGGTGGTGCAAAACGGATCGCACTCTTGCCAGCAGCCAAGCACACCAAGCCACGCTTGAACGCTTCCTGAATGACTTTGTTTCTTAATTCATAATTATAGTCCCTCTTAACAGGATCTTTTACAAAATCGATTGCCAGCATGAGCCCAATGCCGCGCACATCGCCAATTACTTCGTATTTCTTCTGAAGTTCACGTAGCTGGTTTATGAAATAATCGCCAATCTTGGCTGCGTTTTCAACTAAACCAGATTTTAGAAGCTTTATGGTTTCAATGGCAGCCACAGCGGCTACCGGGTTGCCTCCGTAGGTGTTGGAGTGAGCTGATTCTTCCCAATCCATGACACTTTCCTTTGCTAAGCATGCACCCATGGGCATGCCAGAAGCGATACCTTTTGCAATGGAAACTATGTCGGGTTCCACACCAAAATGTTCAATGGCAAACATTTTTCCTGTACGGCCCATGCCACTCTGTACTTCGTCAACGATGAGGTAGATCCCATGCTTATCTAGTTCCTGCTTTAATCGGGGGAAGAAATCCTTTGGCGGTACGATGTAACCGCCTTCACCCTGAATGGGTTCTACTAACACAGCTGCTACGTCCTCAGGTGGAGCAACGGTTTCAAACATGCGATTCAAATACCAGATCACAAAATCGGTTACTTTCTCAGGCACTACGCCCTCAGGTGGTCTGTAGGTGTCGGGGAAAGGAATATGAACCACCTGAGGCATCATGGGAGAAAAGTATCTGCGCTGAATCACTTTTGAAGAAGTAAAAGACAAAGATCCCATGGTTCTTCCGTGGAAACCACCTAAGAACCCAATATAAAGTGGCCGCCGCGTTTTGTACCTTGCCAACTTTATGCAAGCTTCCACTGACTCAGTTCCGCTGTTGGTGAAAAACACACGGCCTTGCTCTTTGAAGGGCCTTATGTCATTTAGGGACTCTGCCAAAGTAACTTGTGGTTCATAGTAAAAGTCAGTACCTGCAAAGTGAAGGAATTTTTCCACCTGATTCTTTATGGCTTCCACCACTTGAGGATTTGTGTGGCCAACGTTCGTTACTCCCACACCGCTGGTCATGTCCAGGAACTCATTACCGTCTACATCGTAAATCCATACATCCTGCGTTCGTTCCACTACCAGGGGAACATCTCGGCTTAGTGAAGTGGACATCACCTTCGCGTCGCGCTCGATAATTTCTTTCGCCTTTGGGCCAGGCAGCTCCGTCTTAATTTGTGGTCTATTCATGGGAACACCTCCTTAGTAGTTAATATTATTTTAACACTTTTGCACACTTTGTTCTATAATGTATAGCCGTGAGAATTGCGAGGGTGATAAAACATGGAAGCAGCAATTAAAGCAAGAAGACTCATTGTGAGAAGCTTCGCCGCGGTAATTTTGGTGGGAGCCGTGCTATTGGCTCTGCCCATAACCAGCAGAGGTGGAGGTTTTACCAATTTTGTTGATGCGTTGTTTACTAGTACTTCAGCAGTATGCGTTACAGGGTTAATAGTAAAGGACACATGGGATTATTGGAACTTTGCAGGTCAGTTTATCATCATGTTGCTGATTCAGTTCGGAGGTTTAAGCTATTTGACTATTACCACGTTCACACTGCTTCTTCTCACAGGTGCTCGCATCGGTTTGAGAACCCGTATTACGTTGGCTTCACAGTGGAATGTGAATAGTCTTCAGGGAGTTGTCAAACTGCTAGGCTTTACAGTAAGATTTGCTCTCTTGGTTGAACTCATAGGAGCATTGCTTCTTAGCATAACGTTCATTCCCTATTACTTGAACTCACGAGGTTTGGCAGGTGGAATTTGGGCCTCAGTTTTCGATGCTGTTAGCGCTTTCAACAATGCCGGGTTTGATATACACGGCGGTTTTAAGTCGCTCAGTGAATTTGCTCAAGACCCCGTCGTCAACTTGACCATAATGGGCCTCATCATAGCAGGAGGATTGGGATTTGTAGTCTGGTCTGAAATATTCCAGAAAGTTAGGCAAAAAAAGTTTTATTTTTCATTGCATACACGCATAGTACTTGGCGTTACCTTAGCGCTAATAGTGTTAGGAGCTCTGCTAATCGGTATTTTTGAGTGGAACAACCCCAAAACCTTGGGTCCACTGAGCATCCAAGGGAAAATACTGGCAGCATTCTTTCAAAGTGTGACACCAAGAACAGCTGGTTTTGCAACGATTAACCATGGTTACGCCACCTTACCCACACTGCTTATCACCATGCTGCTCATGTTCATAGGCGGCTCTCCAGGTGGTACTGCAGGCGGTATTAAGACCACAACCTTTTTTAGTGTATTTCAGTACATAAAAGCCGTGTTGACAGGTTCAAGCAGGGTGCATGTGGCTCATCGCACCATCAAATGGTCTATTTTGGATACAGCTAACGCCATATTAATTTTGAACATGACCATTGCCGTAATCAGTATTGTACTTTTGTCCGTCTTCGAACCGGCCTTGCATCTGCATCAGATCGCCTTTGAAGTATTCTCTGCATTGGGAACAGTAGGGCTGACCACGGGCATTACCCCTAACCTTTCTGTGGCTTCGAAAATTGTACTTATCCTGACCATGTTTGTGGGCCGTGTGGGTGTGTTCACCATCCTTACAGGCTACATATTCAGACCAGAGCTACCAAGCTACACTTACCCAGAAGAGGATATAATTGTAGGGTAACAAACAAGGAGGTAATACTGTGGCAAAGAAAAGCGTAGCAGTCTTGGGATTAGGCAGATTCGGTAGTGCCTTCGCAAAAACTGCAGCAGAATTGGGACACGAGGTTATTGGCCTAGACAAAGACGAAACAGTAATCAAGGAACTCTCGCCCTATTTAGTAGTTGCAGCACAGGCAGATCTTTACAAACTCACTAAGGACGACCTTATGTCCCTTGGCATACGCAACGTGGATTTTGCAGTGGTAGCCATTTCCGAGCTAGACCTTTCTGCTCTGCTATCCATGGAACTGTTGGAAGAAGGCATTAAGGTTGTAGCACGGGCAAACACGGAGCTTCAAGCCAGACTGCTAAGAAAGCTGGGCGTGGAGAAAATCATTATGCCTGCAGCCGAAAGCGGTGTGCGAGCCGCTTATCAACTTCTGGAAGGACACATCTACGACGTAATGGGGATTTACACGGATTTGGTCATGGCAGAACTTAAACCGCCCAACAGTTGGATAGGTAAAAAACTAAGCGATTTAAACGTACCCAGTAAATACGGAGTTCTCGTGGTTGGTGTAAAAAGCTCTGAAGACTTTATCTTGGGCAACCGTGACTACGTAGTTAAAAGTTCTGATATACTGCTCATCACTGGCAAAACGCAGGACGTTTATAATTTCTTAAGGCAACAGCGCTAGGCCCTAAGGCCTAGCGCTGTAAATCACTTCCCATTTTGACGGTGACTTAATCTTTTTTACTTCCGAAGGCAACTGCTCAAGCTGAGACAGTACAAACGCTCTTACTTCCTGAGGAGATTTTTCTTCCTTTACCGGTATACCATGATCCAATACTGGTTCAAGCATTTTCTTTCCTTCGCTTATCTGGGAATCCCACAGTGAAACCACATCATGACACGCACTGCGCCAAACATTTTTATGACCAGGTGTGTTTGAAAACTTGGCTTTGGGTTCACCATCGACCTCCACAATTTTGAGGGCAAAATCGAACACCGGCGCGTTTACGATTTTCGTGCCCACGCCAAACCCCTCAACCATGGGTGCGTAGGCAGGAATCTCGTACTCGTCAATGCCACCACTAATCCAGAAGTTTACATTGCGAAGACCCATACGATCCAGTTCCCATCTTATGCTGGAAAGAATGTAAGCTAAATCCTTTGTGTCAAGACGTATACCCTCCAGCTTGGGACCGAGTATTCTTGCAGCCTCCATGGTTTCGTTGAAGGGAGCCCCCGTGGTATCCACCAGCATGATTCGAGGAACTGATGGATCCAAGTACTTGTCGTAGTATTCAAAGGCCGTCCCAGGGTCTCCTCCCAGAGCCAAGACCAAAGCGTGAGGCATAGTGCCTGCAGCTGGAATACCCAACCTACGAGCACCGGCCGTATTACTCACACCATCCATACCACCTATGTAGGCGCTGTACTCAATGGCTGGTGCCACCACAGGATGCATACGGCGAGTGCCAAAGCTGAGCATTTTCTTATCCCAAGCCGCCACTCTGCACCGCGCCGCCTTAGTAGCAACACCTGACATGAAAGCCACAAAGCCAATAATCGCCGTTTCCAGCTTGCCGAAACTTAGGTAAGGACCTTTTATATTCATTACCGGTTCACCGGGGAAGAAAAGACTACCTTCTTCCATGGCCTCCACGGTTACGGGTAAGCCTTCTAGAAGCTTCAGTACCTCGTAAGTGCCTGCCAGCACGCCAAACCCGTAATCTGGCGAAGGAAATTGTTTTACATGAAGCTCCATGACAACTTCTGGGTTCTTACCTGCTTTGGAGAGAATCTCTTCTGTTCGTTCAAAATAAGCATCTGTGACGCTTCCGCTGAGAATCTCGCTGGCAGAAGCTACGAGGAATTTTTTCATCGCAAATCACTCACCTCAAACTCAACGTTTTACTGCTTTCCACCACGGGAATACTTTGCCGAAGTAAACAGCACTGTCACCTAAGTATTCCTGGATTCGAAGCAATTCATTGTATTTGGCAACGCGTTCTGATCTGGCTGGCGCACCAGTTTTAATAAAACCAGCGTTGGTGGCAACTGCCAGATGAGAAATGGTAGTATCCTCTGTTTCACCTGAGCGGTGTGAAATGATGCAGCGGTAACCTACTAGGTGTGCTGTGCGAATAACATCCAGCGTTTCAGTCAGAGTGCCGATTTGGTTCAGTTTAATAAGAATGGCGTTAGCTATACCATCTTCTACACCCTTGGTGAATATTGCTGGGTTGGTGACAAACACGTCATCACCCACTAACAAGACTTTACTGCCCAAGCTCTGTGTGATCAGCTTCCAGCCTTCTTTATCTTGCTCAGCCATACCGTCTTCTATGGAGATAATGGGGTACTGAGAAACCATTTCCTCATACACAGCTAGCATGTCTTTGGAGGAAAGCTGTTTGCCTTCGTACTTATAACTGGTGCCATCGTAAAATTCTGATGCTGCGGCGTCGAGGGCCAAGAAAACCTGTTTACCTGGTTCATATCCAGCCGTTTGTATGGCTTCCACCAAAACTTGTAAAGCTGCCTTGTGATTGGGTAAAGTGGGAGCAAAACCTCCCTCATCGCCAACGGCAATTCTGTAACCTTGTTTCTTGAGCACACTCTTAAGAACCTGATAGACCTCGGCACCCGCTCTAAGAGCATCGCTGTAATTGTCAAAACCAGCAGGTACGATCATGAACTCTTGGAAATCCAAACCGCTATCAGCATGTACGCCGCCATTTATAACATTCATGAGTGGAATAGGTAACACCTTACCTTGAACACCGCCAAGGTAGGCAAACAAGGGTAAACCAAGCGACTTTGCAGCGGCATGGGCTACTGCCAAAGAAACTGCTAAAATGGCGTTAGCCCCCAACTTGGATTTGTTCTCCGTTCCATCAGCTTCAATCATGGCCATGTCAATGCCAGCTTGATCGTAAGCATCCATACCAATAACTACTTCTGCCAGTGCCTCATTTATGTTGGCAACGGCCTTGTCCACGCCCTTGCCCCCAAACTCCTTGCCGTTGTCCCGCAGTTCCAGAGCTTCTCTAGTTCCAGTAGAAGCGCCAGAAGGCACAGCTGCCGTGCCCATGCTACCGTCTTCCAGCAGCACAGTAGCTTCCACAGTTGGATTGCCTCTAGAATCAAGAACCATACGTCCCTTCACATCAATGATAACCGGGCTTTCAGCATACTCCATATTCAACCGCCTCCTAAAAAATCCACAGTAAATTAAAATTCACTTGCTTCCAGCCCAATTTTAACGGCAGCCATGTTCAACTTGAATAAATCTCCTTTAAATCGTTCTTTTAACGCCATTTCTACTTCTTCGAGGCTGATGTCGCCAAGGGTCTTTAAGCAATATCCCAATGCTACCATGTTCATTACACGAGCACTGTGAAGCTCTTCTCTGGCCCATCGTTCAAAGGGCACATAAACCACTTTGAAACCGAGACTTTCCACGCCCTTATCTCTGAGGCTTTCATCAGCAAGAATGACAGTGTGGCCATTCATCTTGGACTTAGCACCGGGCAAAGCATCAGATGAGAAAGCAACCACCACATCCGCTTTACGCACCTTGGGGTAATAAATTTCCGTATCGCTCATAACCACTTCAGCACGTGCCAAACCGCCTCTTTGTGCTGCGTCATAAACCACTGTTTGCACAACATTCCAATTCTTCAGCGCATATGCCTCAGCCAGGAGGGCGCCCATGAGGACTACCCCTTGACCTCCAGATCCAACTATGTAAACTTCTCGTCTCATGGCATTATTCCTCCCAAAGTTGTCGGTAGCTTTTGCTCAGCTCCGGCGTCTCTTTATCATCTCTGAATACACCGACGGGTATTTTCCCTTCCTTTTCTTCGTAGGGGCTCTTTGCCATGAATGTGTTGGACTTGAACCATTCCAACATCTGCACAGCATCTGGCATACCATTAAAACGCCCAAAATACGTTGGGCATTGAGAAAGAACCTCTAACACGCTAAATCCATCGTGCTCCAAGGCCCTCCTGATAAGTTGGCCCAAATAGACAGGGTTCGCTGTATGCGCCCTGGCAACAAAGGTGGCTCCAGCTCCCAGTGCTAACTTGCTTACGTCCATGGCTGGTTCCACGTTTCCGTAAGGAGTAGTACTCGATTTAGCTCCTGAGGGTGTGGTAGGCGATACTTGACCACCTGTCATTCCGTAAATGCGATTGTTAACCACAATGGCAGTTATACCAATATTACGCTTTGCCGCATGAATGAAGTGGTTTCCACCAATGCCCACACCGTCTCCGTCGCCCAGCATGGCAACCACGTGCATGTCAGGCCGAGCCATCTTTATACCTGTGGCGGTGGGTAATGCCCTGCCGTGTATGGTATGCAGTGTTTGTGCATTCACATAACCTGAAGCCCTGCCAGTGCAACCAATACCGGTTACAAAGACCACTTCGTCATTACGCCACCCCAGTTTTGTAAACTGCTCAATGACTTGCCTTAGAATGGTTCCGATGCCGCAACCGGGGCACCAAATGTGGGGCAAATACTGTTTTCTTAGCCACTTCTCAGGAGCCTCAGACATGGGCACCAAGTTTATTCCGTTATCAGCATTATGGTTGCTGCCGAGATTATCCATGGAGAATCGCCTCCTCGATTAGCTCAGGCGGGATAAGATCGCCATTTACCACGTTCACACCCAAAACAGGGACATCAAAACCTTTCAATGTCCACTCCACTAAAAGCCTGAGCTGGCCGTAGTTTATCTCCGGTATGACGATTTTCTTCGGTTTGACATGGTTAACAATGTCCCTGAGCTCCTCCTTGAAGAAGGGCCACATGGTAAAGGGACGAATTAATCCAACTTTGTGTCCTTGGCTACGAAGCTCCGCTACGACACCTTTTGCCACTCTACCCATGGAAGCAAAACTGATTACCAGTGTTTCTGCGCCATCAAGCTCATATGTTTCGTATTCGATGAGCTCCTTGCGATGTCTTTCAACCTTGGTATTTAACCTGTCCAGCAACGCTTTTACTTTGTCTGGCTTAATAGTGGGAAAACCATCTTCACCATGAGCTGAGCCAGTAACGTGCCACAAATAACCCTGTCCCAAAGGTGGCAATGGCACAGCGTCTCCGTTCACGGTAGCGTAGGGCAAATACTTTTCAGGAGGTACCTCAGGTACTGTCCTCACGGGAATCTTTATGGGCTCTGGAAATTCCACGTTCTCTCTCATGTGACCTACTACTTCGTCAGCCAAAACAATGGCTGGCATGCGAAGTTTCTCAGCCCAGTACAGCGCTTTTTGCGTGTAAATGTAAAACTCCCGAACATTACCTGGAGAAAACACTACCACGGGATGGTCCCCATGAGTTCCCCAAATAGCTTGCATTAGATCTCCTTCACCAATCTGGGTAGCCAAACCCGTGGAAGGACCAGCACGCATGACATTAACAATGGTTATGGGAATCTCAGCCATGGCAGCGTACCCGATGGCTTCCTGCATGAGAGAAAACCCCGGCCCGCTGGTAGCAGTCATTGCAGGATAGCCAGCATAGGAAGCGCCGATTACTGCCATAATACTGCCTATTTCATCTTCCATCTGCAAATAGATCCCCTGATGTTTGGGCAACAGCTCCGAAAGTGTTTCTGCTATTTCAGAAGATGGTGTAATGGGGTATCCTGCATAGAATTTAAGCCCTGCATCAATGGCACCCATGGCGCACGCCACGTCGCCCATGACTATTCTGCTCAAGCTTGAACACCTTCTTTCTTGAAGACCGTTATTGCAAAATCAGGACAAATGTTAAAACACTGGGTGCACCCGATGCAATCCTCTTCTCTGACGGGGACACTCTTCCCATCGGGAGCTCTTAGCTCGAATACCTTTTTTGGGCACACCATGACACACAGCCCACAGGATTTACACAACCTGGTATCCACAAACACAGAAAAATTCGCCAAAAAAGTCACCTCCTCATTCGCCACCGCACGGTAGCGAATGCCATTATGGTAATCTTCTCACATTTAATATAACATTAACAATGCCTTTACTCAACCGTTTAAGAAAAAGTCAAGGAAATACCAAAAACGTGAGCGAAGTTTCTGCATATAACTTGGCAAAGCTCATCCATGGGCATGTCAGTAACTTCAACCGCCTTTTTGTAGACTTCCTTCACGTAAGTGGGATCGTTGCGTTTACCCCTGATAACTTGCGGCGGCAGATAAGGACTGTCAGTTTCTAAAAGGAGGTGATCCAAAGGCACCATCTTTAGAGCCGAGCGAAGTGAGTCTGCTTTAGGGTAAGTTATATTGCCTGCGAAGGAAATAAAGAAGTCTTTTTTTAGAGCCTCTAAAGCTTCATTGGGTCCATGCGAGAAACAATGGAGCACTACGGGCACAGGTATGGAACCGTATTTGTTCAAAACCTCCATAACATAAGGAAATGCTTCTCTTTCATGAATAACTATGGGCTTCCCAAAGTAAAGAGCTATTTCAACTTGCCGACGAAACCACACAAGTTGATCTTCAAGCGCAGTTTCAGATCTAACCGTGTCGAGTCCAATCTCACCAACGGCGTTTGCTTCTTGGTACATATTCTCATATTGCTTAAGAACATCCAGGGAACCAGTAGCGTTATGGGGATGAACCCCGACCGCTACCGGTTCCTGAGGATGCCTTAGCTGAAGGGCTTTCTGTGAAGATTCAATATCATAACCCACCCACGCGAAACTTAACAGTTCTCCTCTGACCTTTTCAAGCACATCCTCCCTATCGTCGTCGTAGGCTGGATCCTGCAAATGGGCATGTGAGTCAATGTAATAGCTGCATGAGTGTTGGTCTGACATATTATTATCGCTCATCTATTTTATTTTAGTCCCGGGTTCAGGCTGCCCATCCACGCTGAGCAGGTTGGGTAATCCATCTTCCCCTGTGGCTGCCAGAAGCATACCGTGGGACAAAACACCCATAAGCTTCCTTGGCTGAAGATTTGCCACAACCACAATCCGTTTTCCCACCAAGTCCTCAGGTTCGTACTTGAGACCTATGCCAGCCACAATGGTGCGTTTTCCTAAAGAACCTAAATCCACCGAAAGTTTTATGAGTTTATCGCTCTTAGGTACCCGCTCTGCAGCTTCCACCAAGCCGATGCGCAGGTCCAGCTTACTAAATGTGTCATAGTCCACCACTGGTTTTCCTTCATCCACTTCAGGGGACGCACTTTCTTTGGTTTGTTCATTGTTTGCGCCGGCCTTACCGCCTTGCTTATCTTTATCCTCCTTGAATCTGGGAAACAGCGGTGGCTGCGTTAGGTCTGGCTTAAAACCGCTGACTTTACCAAAGGTTAGAGAAAGTTGCGTTTGCAAGGTAGCTGCCACTCGCTGGGCAGCGGAAGGCATAGCTGGACTGAGCATGGTGGTAGCAACACGATAAGCCTCTAGTTCACTGTACAGAAACTCCGCTAAATCATCTCCGCTAAGGGTCCATGGTTTTTCTTTGTCCTGAAAATCGTTGAGGAACTTAATAAGATCCAGGGCACTGCTTAACGCACCTTGGACGTCTTCCTTTTCGTAAGCAGCATGGTACTTTTGAAGCTGCTCCTCTACCACGGCTGCTACTCGACTGTAACGCTGCCCCGTAACCTTTGGCGCCGTATCAATGCCTTTTTTCTTCATGAAGCCCAGTACGCGGTGAAGTAGATTACCGTAGTCGTTTGCCAAATCTGCATTGTAGGTCCCCCAAAGAGCTTCCAGAGAAAGGTCAGCGTCATCTCTTTGAGGTCCTGCAGCTAACATGAAGTAGCGGAGAGCATCTACTGCAATGTCCTCAGTCAAGCCCACAGAGTTTTCTATGTGGGAAACTAAGTCCTGTGGACTGAATATGTTACCAACGCTTTTTGACATCTTTTGCCCAGAAACCAACCACCAACCATGGGCAACTACGCGCTTTGGAACTGGCAGTTCCAGGCTCATGAGCATGGCAGGCCACAATGCTGCATGATGCCTGAGAATGTCTTTACCAATGAGATGTACACCGGGCCAAAACTCCATCTTCTCGCCTGAGTCAGTGTATCCCAGAGCAGAAATGTAGTTGATAAGAGCATCGTACCAAACATACACCGTGTGCTTCGTGTCAAAAGGCACAGGAATACCCCAGGGCACACTGGTTCTGCTAACGGATATGTCCTTTAGTCCCCTTTCCACAAAGGATTTGATCTCATTCAATCTGGTGGCAGGAACCACAAAATCTGGGTTAGTTCTATAAAGCTCCAGCAACGGGTCTTGGTACTTGCTCCACTTAAAGAAGTACGACTCTTCAGATACGAATTCCACAGGTGTTTTGTGGATGGGACAATTTCCATTTTCTAATTCATTCTCGCCGTAATACGTCTCACATTTGGGACAGTACCAACCCTGGTAAGTGCCTAAGTAAATGTCTCCTTTTTCATACATGATTTCAATGACTCGTTGGACTACTTTTTCATGACGTGGCTCCGTGGTACGTATAAAATCGTCGTTGGAGATGCGCATGAATCTCCAAGCATCTTTGAATTTCTGTGCCATTTGATCCACGAATTCTTGTGGGTTTATACCTTTTTCATTGGCAACCTTGAGAATGTTTTGACCGTGCTCATCGGTGCCCGTAAGAAAAAACGTACGATCACCTATGAGCCTGTGATACCGAGCCAAGGCATCGGCATAGACTGTGGTATAGGCACTCCCTGCATGAGGTTCAGCATTCACATAGTAAATAGGTGTGGTAACGTAATAAAGTCCCATTTTGCTCGCCTCCTATTGTATATTGTTGACCATTTGCACAAAAAAATTGATCTTCGCACACATATCATACACATATATGTATATGTGGAAAGGCCCACACACGCGCGTACAAAAAAACACATTATGTTGTCTGTTATGTGCGTTCTTGTTTTCGCATTTTTAATTCTTCTATTATTCTCCTGCATAATACGTATGAACCATCCTCGCACAAGAAAGAACAATCACACTCCTACTCAACTGTTACAGACTTTGCTAAGTTTCTTGGTTTATCCACATCAGTGCCCCTTAGGACGGCATTGTAGTAAGCAAACAACTGAAGCACAGGAATGCCAACAAGTGGTGCAAGCAAGGGCAATGTATCAGGAACGAAAAACGACCATCGACCAATGTCTTCGAGCCTCTTCCTGTCCCGCTCGAAACCGAGCACGAAAACATCCCCTTGCCGAGCTTTTACTTCGGACACATTACTAAGCGTCTTTTCAAGTACATCTTCCTGCATCAAAATTGCCAATGTTGGGGTGTCAGCTGTAACCAATGCCAACGGCCCATGTTTTAACTCACCTGCAGGAAATGCTTCGCTGTGTATGTAAGAGATTTCTTTCAGCTTCAATGACCCCTCCAGGGCAAGCATGTAGTCCAGCTGTCTTCCAATGAAGAAGATGTCGTTAGCTTTATAGGTGTCCTGTGCAATTCTTCTTACGCTTTCAGCGTTGCTGAGTACTTGCTTAACCTTTTCTGGTATACTCCAAAGGTCTTCTAAAATATTTTGTTCTTCCTCCTGTGTCAGTAGCCCTTTGAGCTTCGCCATGTACAGGGCAAACAAATAAAGAACTACCAGCTGCGTGCTGTAAGCCTTTGTGGAAGCCACAGCAATTTCTGGCCCAGCTTGTGTTAAGAGCGATGCATCTGCTTCCCTGTAAACGGAGCTACCAACCACATTTACCACGGCTATGACAGGAATGCCATCTGCTTTCATCATTCTCAAAGCCTGAAGAGTATCAGCTGTCTCACCTGACTGACTGATAACTAACCCCACGGAGTTTTCACGCCAATGGTGTTTTGCGTACCTGAATTCGCTTGCCACTTCAATCTCCACATCCAAACCAGCCACGTGCCTAAGCAAATAGGCACCTACCATGCCTGCGTGATAGGCAGTCCCACAAGCTGTGATGTAGATGCGCTCCGCGTTCTTGAGTTCTTCTTGAAGCGCTTCTAGTTCATCGAGCCTGACTCTGCCGCGATCCACACGCCCCAACAGGGTGCTCCTTATGGCTTCATCTTGTTCCATGATTTCTTTTATCATGAAGTGGTCATAGCCACCTTTTTCTGCCTGCTTCTCGTCCCAGTCCACCTTGGTTATCTTGATTGGAATGGCATTGCCTTCAAAGTCGTAAAGCTCCACATGCTCCGCACGAATGTCTGCAATTTGTCCATTTTCCATTATTACAAACTCACGTGTGTGTGATAGCAAAGCCGGTATGTCAGAAGCTAAAAAGTTCTCCCCACGACCCAAACCCAGCACCAGTGGAGAATCCTGCCTAACAGCTAAAATCCTGTCTTCTTTTTGACTGATGATGGCCAGAGCAAAAGCACCTTTTAGTAGCGGTAAAATCTTTAGCAACGTAGTAAACAGATCACCCTGGTAGAACTCCTCCAGCAGGTGTGCCACTACTTCCGTGTCAGTTTCAGAAGTAAACTTGTGTCCCCTTTCAGCTAAGTATGCTTTGAGTTCTCTGTAGTTCTCGATAATGCCATTGTGCACCACGGCAATGGTCCCAGTACAATCAGTATGTGGGTGAGCATTCTCGTCTTTTGGTGCACCATGGGTTGCCCATCGAGTGTGCGCTATGCCCATGTTAGAACTGGGAACAGAAGGAAAATCCTTCTCTAACTCCGATATGCGTCCTTTTTTCTTTGCAATGAAAATGCCTTCATCAGTTTTTAGCGCCACACCACTGCTGTCATAACCTCGGTATTCCAGCTTCTTCAGTGATTCGATGACTACGTCATAGGCGTTCTTTTGCCCCACGTAACCCACTATGCCGCACATGCCCTAATCACCCTTTGAAAATACGTTCCACAAGTGGCACAATGGCTTCCAGAGCTTGTGATACTTGCTCCTCTTCACCTTCAATGGTGATTCTTAGAAGTGGCTCAGTGCCTGAAGGCCGAAGCACAATCCTCATGCCTTGTCCACTGTAGTCTTCAACCAACTGCCGTAGTTCAGGCAGCTGTGCAATGTCGAAGCTGGAACCATTGAGCCGCTTTCCCAAGGGCACGTTAACAGTTTTTTGTGTCTTCTTGTTCACGTCTTTTAGCAGTTCCTCAGGTGACTGGCCCGTTTGATTCAAAATACTCAAAACCGTTGCCATTATGCCAATTCCGTCTCCAGTTAGATTAACAGGGGTGTAAATGACATGACCAGAAGGTTCACCACCCAACATAGCACCATTCTCACGCATGGAGTCGGAAACGTATTTGTCTCCCACATTGGTTCTGACAAGCTCTCCGCCCATCTTCTTGAGGAATTCCTCAAAACCGCTGTTTGTCATGAGCGTACCAACAACCAGCTTTGGATCCCAAAGCCGTCTTTGGGAGAGGTATTTAACAATGATCGCCATAAGATCATCACCATCAAGGACTCGGCCACTACTGGTTACAGCCATGACCCTATCACCGTCGCCGTCAAAAGCAAAACCGAGAGGCACACCCATGGTTTTTACAACTTCCTTAAGGGGCTCCAAATTTGTAGCACCACAACCATGGTTAATCCAGTAGCCATCAGGCGTTGCAAAGAGCGTATGAACCCGTGCTCCAGCTTTTTGTAAAACATAGGGGGCAGCTGCGTACGTAGCACCATGAGCCACGTCCACTACCAAAGGTACTTGATCCAACATCAGATGCGTTTTTTCCAGAATTTCGTCACCATAAAGCTGGGTGCTATTAGAGACATAATGAAGTTGGCCAATGTGGTCCCAGGATACGGGCTTGTGGTCGCTTTCCATGAGCTGTTCCAGTAATTCCTCTTCCGCCTCCTGCATTTTCAACCCCACACTGTTTAGTACCTTAAGCCCATTGTCTTCCATGGGATTATGAGACGCTGAGACCATGACGGAGGCGTCAGCTCCGAATCGGCGCGTTAACATGGACAAACCAGGTGTGGGCAGTACACCAAAATAAAGCACATCTGCCCCATATGACATTAACCCGGAGCTTAAAGCAGTAAAAAGCATGTTGCTAGATGTTCGCGTATCTTGTGCCACTCCAACCAGTGGCCTGCTTCTCTTTATCGATCCTTCCCTTAGTAAAATCGCAATGGCTTTCCCCAACTTGTAAGCCAGCTCGGGGGTCATCTCCTTATTGGAGCGACCGCGAATCCCGTCCGTTCCAAACAAATTAGGCATTAGTAGTTGCCTCCTTTTCCTAAGAATACGCATGTCGAAGGGTAGTCCACACCAGTGGCAGTTACAACAATGTCAGAAGCCGTCAACTGCACAGACTCCGGACATAGGAATCTGTAGACACTGCCTTCCAATATGAATTCGCTTGCCACCATGCGCTCAGCAGAGTAAGACACGGTTACCCACTGGTCCTCAGTTTCCAGCAATTCAACACCTTCAGGTAACTGAAGAGAAGCCTTAGCTGAGCTACTCCCAGCCCCTACCGTCACGCGTGAAGTCTTAATAAAAGCTACAGACTCAAGAGCACTGGCCGTACCCTGCACAGTGACTACCCGAGGTCTCACAGAATAACTCTTAAGAAAGACGTTTGGCGGCACGTCAAACTGCGGAAGTACAGCAACCTGCATGGTTACAATGTCCTTTGCTTGCTGAATCGTAACAGTGAGTAAGTCAGGACTAATCTTAACGTTCTCCACTAAATTACCTGATTTGTCCACTGCAATAGCCTTTAACTGCATCACTTCTGCACCTGAAACAGGGCTCTCTGTCTTTATGTCAGCGACCTTTGCCACAGCGGTTTCAGGTCCTGTGACAATGACTTGTCCTGGCTCCACTTTCATATTGAGTAAGTTCACTGGCATGAGCTTGCTAACAATGGGCTCCACGTGAACCTTTACTTTGCTCGGATTTATGGAAATCAGCCTACCAGATGTGGGAGCAAAGGTCTGCAGAGTTAACTCTTGATCGCCCCACTTTGCTTGATCCAGACGCACAAATACCACTGGTGGTTCTTTATCACCTATGAGTGGCACTTCGTAAGTAACTTCCACAACCGCTGGCGTGACCTCGTAGTACCAGTTTGCCTGACCATTGACCTGCAGAACTTCTACTTGTTCGCTTACACGTACAGGCAGGCTCCCTGCAGCCACTGAAGACCACAGGCCCAAAGCGATAAGAAAAGACAGTAGCAGCAGTTTAGTCTTATCAGAAAACTCGAATTTTTTCTTGCTATTATTTTTCATGGTTCCCACCAGGAGATATAAAAGATTCTAATATAAAAGGCAGGTCTTTTAGCTCCACATACCTGGTTAGGTGACCTTTATAGGCAAAGCTGATGATACCAGTTTCTTCAGAAACCACTAATGCCACTGCATCGGTTTCTTCACTGATGCCAATCGCCGCTCTGTGCCGTGTTCCAATGCGGTCATCTCGCCTATCAGCCAACGGAAGTATGACCCGTGCGGCCACAATGCGGTCTTCCTTAATGATTACGGCGCCATCATGGAGAGGACTCCTAGTATTAAATATGGACAAGAGTAAGTCTGCAGAAACCTGAGCGTTTAACATAGTTCCTGATTGTTGTATGAGATCCTTTAGACCCACTTTACCTTCAAACACAATTAGAGCACCGGTACGGTTAGCCGACAAAAGTTCCACAGCTCTGACTACTTCATTAATGACACGCTTGATATCGTACTCAGGAACCGCTTTAAAAAGGTTCTTAAAAGGATCCAAACTGAACTCCTCCAAGGCTCGCCGAAGTTCTGGCTGAAAAATGACAGGTATGGCAAAGATCATCATGGTGGCGACGTTGTTGAAAAGCCATGTTGTAAGCTGCAATGAAGAAAACAATTTACCCAGCCAACTGAGTACAGCTAAACTAGCTAATATGATTAGCAACCCTCGTGCCAAATGATAGCCCCGTGTCCCGTAAATACTGGACAACAGCCAATACAACAATGCCGTCACCAACGCCACATCGATGACGGCACCAAGAATTGTTCCCACACTTGGCAAGAAATTACTTATCATCGATAAACTATTGTACCAGCTACACCCCTTACTACTGCCTCCGCTTCTTCCAAAGACCCAATTGCAACCTGGCCATCAACGTTTTCCAAGTACTTGATGGCAGCCAAAATCTTGGGACCCATAGACCCAGCAGGGAAGTGCCCCTGGTCATAGAGCTCTTTTAAGTAATCCAGCTTCGCCCTTTCTAAAGGCTGCTGGTGATCACTTTTGTAGTTGATGTAGACCTTGTCTACCTGAGTCAATATGACAAAAAGCTCTGCTTTTAGCTCTACTGCCAATAAGGAAGACGCTAAATCCTTATCAATGACAGCTTCCACTCCGCGCAAAGCTCCGTCATGCTCCACAACAGGAATACCACCGCCACCCACGGTGATAGGCACAATGCTTTCCTCCATTAATGCCCTAATGGAGGAAAGCTCAACAATTCTACGCGGCATGGGAGATGGCACGACACGCCTGTACCCTCTGCCTTTGTCCTCTTTGAAAACCCAGCCTTTTTCAGCTTGAATTTGCATCGCAGTCTCGTAGTCGTATGTGGGCCCTACAAACTTGCTTGGGTTATTGAAGGCTGGATCATCCTCATCCACTACTACTTGCGTTACCAAAGAAACAAAGCTTCGTTTTTCTTTTGCCAGCGCTACGACGTTATGAAAAGCATTTTGAAGCACGTACCCAATATAACCCTCTGTAGTTGCATCCAACACATCTAAGGGGAAAGGAGTGACCACGTCCTTTGCCCTGTCATGGCGCAGAAGTTCTGTACCCACTTGTGGCCCGTTACCATGGGTTATGGCTAAACTGATACTCTTATCAGTGACTAGTCGCAAAAGCTGAGCAGCAGTACGCTCAGCGGCATACTGCTGCCCCTCTATGCCATCGGGCCCGTCTGGAAGCTGGAGAGCGTTTCCGCCCAAGGCAAGAACTACTTTCATGAGCACTAATCTCCCATTAACAAGGCCAAAATGGCTTTATGTGCATGCAATCTGTTTTCTGCTTCATCGAAAATGGCAGACTGAGGGCTGTCGGCTACTTCATCCACTACTTCTTCACCGCGATGGGCAGGCAAGCAATGAAGGAAGATGGCATTTTTGTCAGCATGACTCATCAGTTCTGGGTTAACTTGATACGGTTTAAAAATCTTAAGTCGCTCCTCGTGCTCTGCTTCTTGGCCCATGGAAGCCCAAACATCAGTGTAAACAGCGTTGGCTCCGGTAACCGCCTCTACAGGATCTCTTAGCACTTGTACAGAGCTACCATGCCTCGCAGCTAATTCCTTTGCTTTTTCCACATAGAAGGACTTTGGTTCATAACCCTGTGGTGTGGCAACCGCAATATCCATACCCACTAAACCTGCAGCCAGCAGTAACGAATGGGCGACATTATTGCCATCACCCACGTATGCCAACTTAAGCCCCTTCAAAGTGCCGAATTTTTCCCAGATGGTTAAGAAGTCTGCCAAAACTTGGCTGGGGTGCTCCTCATCCGACAAACCATTGATGACTGGTACACTTCCGTACTTTGCCAAATCCACTACATCTTGATGATCAAATACTCTTGCCATGATGCCGTCTACAAACCTGCTCAAAACTCGAGCCGTGTCAGCAATGGTTTCACCACGTCTGAGCTGCATATCGTTGGAAGACAGATAAAGCGCGTAGCCACCAAGCTGGTACATACCCACTTCAAAAGCCACACGCGTTCTTGTGGAAGGTTTCTGGAATATCATGGCAAGTGTTTTCCCCTTCAAGTACTCGTGCCTCTTCCCTGCTAAGGTCTCCAACTTCAGCAATTTAGCGAATTCCAAAAGCTCCCAAAACTCTTCCTCAGTGAGATCAGCAATGGAGAGTAAATCCCTTCCCTTAAGTTTTACAGACACGTTACCACCTCATTTTCTCCATGATAACGTCTTTGAGTGTGGGCTTCCCAATTTCTTCAAGCTCGTACATGACACGTACGATGGGTTTGTTTACCTTAACCAATCTGCTTATGTTTATGGGAGTGCCAGAAACGATGACATCAGCAGGAACTCTGTTCAAAGTCTCCTCAAGATCTTTGATTTGTCGTTCACTGTAACCCATGGCAGGTAGAACCTCTTCCACTTGTCCGTACTTTGCATAGGTTTCAGCAATGGTCCCCACAGCATATGGTTTTGGTGAAACAATCTCAGCTGCACCATACTTTATAGCAGCAATGTATCCGGCTCCATAGGACATGCCACCGTGGGTCAGCGTGGGTCCATCTTCTACTACTACGACACGCTTATTTGCAATTTGGGAGATGTCCTCAACAAAAAGTGGGGAAGCTGCATCGATAAAGATGGCTTGTGGATTGACGTGCCTTACATTTTCCCTGACTTCTTCAATATCTTCAAAGTTTGCCGTGTCTTCCTTGTTTATGACCACCACATCAGCCATGCGCACATTCACTTCACCTGGGTGATAAGCGATTTCGTGTCCAGGTCTGTGAGGATCAACAACGGTAATCATGAGATCCGGCTTATAGAATGGAAAGTCGTTGTTGCCTCCATCCCATATAACAACGTCCGCCTCTTGCTCAGCTTGTCTGAGTATGGCTTCATAGTCCACTCCCGCATAAACTATTGCGCCGCGGTCAATATGTGGCTCATACTCTTCGCGCTCTTCAATGGTGCACTTATGATAATCAAGATCATCATAGGTGGCAAAACGCTGCACCTTCTGAGCCACCAAGTCACCGTAGGGCATGGGATGCCTTACCACAACGACCTTTTTACCCAGATCACGAAGTATTTCAACAACGCGGCGGGTAGTCTGGCTCTTTCCAGACCCGGTTCTGCCAGCGCATACGGCAATTACGGGCTTGCTGGATTCAACCATGGTCTGCTTAGGCCCGAGAAGCATGAAAGAAGCTCCTGCAACCATGGCTTGCGAAGCCTTGTGCATAACGTATTCGTGTGCAACGTCAGAGTAGCTAAACACTACCAAGTCCACATTGAATTTCTTAATAAGCTCATCCAACTGAGACTCTGGATAAATGTCGATACCATTTGGATAAAGAGAGCCTGCCAATTCTGCAGGGTACTTCCTGCCTTCAATGTTGGGAATCTGAGTAGCTGTGAAAGCGACTACTTCGTATTCTTCGTTGTCCCTGAAAAACACGTTAAAGTTGTGAAAATCGCGTCCAGCAGCCCCCATGATAATGACTTTCTTCTTCATGTGAACACCTCCTATGTAGTTACTACGGACTCAATGATGAAGTTTATTCCGATGTTAAAATTATATACAATGAAGAGCTTTTTTTTCTGCGGTATTCGCGTGGACAAAGTGGACTTTTCGGAGATATACGACAGTATACAAGATGATGCTTCAGTATACGTAGTTAAACAAGTAATCACATTAAATCCTGAAATCGCCTATGACAGCTGGCATAATGAAGAACTACATAAAGCACTTTTTGATGCCTCTTTCGTTATTCCCGATGGAACGGGGATTGTGATGGCAGCAAAAAGAAAAGGCTATTATCTACAAAGGCAACCCGGTATTGAGCTTGCGGAATACCTCCTCTCTAAAGGCGAAAACCTGTCTTTCTTTTTCTATGGAGCTCAGCCAGGTGTGGCTCACAAAGCTGTGGAAAACCTAAAAAAACGCTACAAGTTCAAGTTGGCTGGCATTGAACACGGCTATTCAAGTGAAGCCGAAGCCCTAAAAAAGATACAAGAAAGCGGTGCAGATGTACTGCTGGTGGCCACGGGCGCCCCGAAGCAAGATCTGTTTATATATAGGAATAAAGAAAAACTTGGAGTAAAATTGGCATTGGGAATTGGCGGTAGTTTTGACGTATGGGCAGGAATAAAAAAGAGAGCACCCAAATGGATGAGAAAACTCCATCTGGAATGGCTATGGAGAGCAGGATTAAACCCGAACCGCTGGAAACGGCTGGCAAAGGCATTTCGGTTTACTCTGATATGCAGATAGGGTTCCTGTGCACTACGCCATTCCACTACTATTTATTTGAGCCTGTTAAGAAACTCTTGAGCAATAGTAACTACGTTTTGGTAGAATCCAATCCTCGTCAATACAGATCTGCACGAGAATTCTTTAGAGACAGGCATGTGTTTGACGCAGTGGAAAACCCGCAAGTGATAAAAGATTTTGACGTATTGGTTTGCCCTTTTCTGATGCCTCTGGTTTACAAAGAAAATCAAGAAAAAATATTTGTGCGCATGGTTTATGGTTTGAGTAAAGCCACTTGGAACTACGGTTGGTGGAATATGTTGTTTGACGAATTTCTAGTTTATGGTAACTACGATGCAAAGATTCTGTCTTTTTATGGACCAACGGTGAAAATTGGCAATCCGAAATTTGACGATTGGTTCAATGGCAACGTTGAACCATACCCAGTAGAGCCAAACAAGAAAACCATATTGTACTTACCCACTTATGATGATTTGTCCACATTGTCTTGGGTGCTACCTGTTTTAAGCAAGATGGCAGAAAACTTCAATGTGATACTCAAGACCCACCATGGGACAAACGCCTCAGAACTAAAGAAAGTCTTTTCAAGAGTGGAAATACTGGGAGGCGACGTGGACATCTTGCCCCTACTAGCTTCGGCCGATGTGGTAGTCTCCGATTACTCTGGCGCCATTTTCGATGCTATCTTGGCCGAAAAGCCCTTGGTTTTAGCTGATATACCGGGAGCTGAAACGTTCCCAAGTACCACGCCTAGCAGCTTGGAGCACGTAGTGCGTAACTACGCACTGCACACCAGCGACCAAGCTTTACTACGTGATTACATAGTGCAGGCGCTGGAGGAAGATCCTTACTTGGAAAAGCGTAAGGAAGTAGCTCAAGAATGGTTTGCTGTACGTGACGGAACGAGCGGGCAAAGAGCCGCTCAAGCCATAGTCAATGCACAGAAAGATCAGCGTGAAGAAAAACGTTTTGTACAAAAGGCTTTGCTGACATCAACTGAGTTCAACAAGGACCTTTATAAGAAAAAAGCTGAGCGCTTCCTGGGAAAATATTTTTCTTGGCTATAATGTTAAAATGAAAGCGTGTTTTCTTAAGTTAAGGAAACTGAGGAGGTGCAAAACAAACTATGGTAAGAGTGATTATAAAGAACGAACTGCAGAAAGAAGAAGATTTTAAAGGCGCTTGCCAAACAGCCTGCAAAACGTCAGCAACTGTGAGCAACGTCACCTTCGAACCTGAGCAGTGAGTCTTTACCCATTTTCTCTTTTAGGCCGTTTCTTCGTCGTCCACGAAGAAACGGGCTCTTTTTTTGAAGTTGACCAGGAAGTTTTTGAAAACGTTCAGCAAGGCGAATGCCCTGATGAGCTCACAGCTGTGTTACCTGAGCAGCCCACCTTGGAATGGCTCAGAAACCAACTTGAACAGAGACCAAGGCAGCTTAGTGCGTTGTGTCTGAACGTAACTCATACTTGCAACATGGCTTGCAAATACTGTTTTGCTCAGCAGGGAAACTACGGTGGTCAGCAGGCTGTCATGGACTTTGCCGTTGCAAAGGATGCTGTGGACTTACTCATGAAAAGCTCTTCTTCCTGGGCAGATATTGATTTTTTTGGTGGTGAGCCGCTTATTGCTTGGGACACCGTTGAGCAAACCCTAGCTTATGCCACAGAAAGAGCCATGGCAAAGAACAAGAAAGTAAGGTTTTCTCTGACCACTAATGGACTGCTACTAACCCCGGATAAGCTGGATGTACTTGATCGGTACAATGTAAATCTGACATTGTCACTGGATGGTCCAAGGGTGGTTCATGACAAGTTTCGCGTTGACAGAGCAGGAGATGGCACCTTCGACAAGGTCATTGAAGCTTTCAAAGAGGTAGAGCGGAGACGCCAAGGGAAAAACTACTACGTACGAGGCACTTTCACCCATGACACACTGAATTTCTCAGAGTCTGTCACGTTTTTGGTGGATCAGGGTTTCAAGACCATTTCTATGGAGCCAGTAACAGGCGAAGGGCTACCATGGAGCATAAAATGGTCTGATTTGCCCATAATTGAGCAGCAGTACGAAAAGTTAGCAAATTTCTATTTGATGCGCGCTAAGGAAGGAAATGATAAGAGATTTTACTTTTACCACTTTGAGCTCAACCCAATGAATCCACCCTCAGTGTTAAGGCGTTTTACTGGTTGTGGAGCTGGTGTGGAATACCTCGCGGTAAACCCAAAGGGAGATATCTTCCCCTGTCACCAATTTGACAACGTCCTGTCATACAAAATGGGTAACGTTGGACAAGCTGCGGTAAAGCCACATCCTGATTTTGTGAAAGCCCACGCACTCAACAAAAAACATTGTCAAGGATGCTGGGCAAGAGCTTTGTGCGGTGGCGGTTGCCATGCAGATAGCTTTTTCACCACGGGGAACATATGGGGCCAGAACCCCCTAAGCTGTGAAATTGTAAGAATGAGGCTTCGGTACGCCTTGGCAGTTAATGCTGTCTTGCAGGACTTTACCTAGAATGAGCGATTGTCACTAAGTGACAGCGTCGTTATCCACAGTTAGTAAAGCTGAAACCACAGCATTCTTTAGCTCATCCAGATTAGTTCCCTTTAGGGCAGAAACGGAAATACCGTCTTGTAATACGGGGCCCTTGTACAGGTCTAGCTTGTTATACACCTTAATCACGGGTCTGTCGCCCGCACCTAGTTCTTCGAGAATGCGCATGACTGTTCTTTCCTGCTCATCCATGATGGGGCTGCTAAGGTCAATAACATGGAGTATGAGGTCGCTGTAACGAATCACTTCTAAGGTGGACTTAAAAGCGTCTAATACTTTTTCAGGCATGAAATTGACAAAACCAACAGTGTCTACCAAGATTACTGGTTTGCCTTCCAGGTTAAGAAACCGTCGGTGTCGAGTGTCCAGCGTGGCAAAAACTTTATCATCAGCGTAACTAGGCTTTGACGTTTTCGAAAAGGCGTTAAGCAAGGTGGACTTACCAGCATTGGTGTAACCCACAATCGATACTTGCATGGTATTACGAACTCTTTGTTTGCTCGTAGTGACTCTACGAGCCTCAGCTTCCTTGAGCTCTTTTTCCAGTTTCCTTATGCGTCCTCTGATTACACGTTTTAGGATCTCCAGCTTGGTTTCACCAGGTCCTCTGGTACCAATTCCTCCACCCAAACGAGACATGACTCCACCTAATCCGTAAATCCTTGGATACAAGTAATTCAACCCAGCCAATTCCACCTGAAGTTTACTTTCTTTTGTCACAGCACGCCTTCGGAAGATTTCCAAAATGACCTGTGTTCTGTCCCACACCTGAGCAGGTTCAAGCATTGCCTCCAATGCCCTTACTTGCCTTGGGGAGAGTTCTTCATTAAATATGACCGCATCCACACCCAAATCCTTAACCATGGCAGAGAGCTCCTTTACCTTGCCCTCCCCCATAAAGTACTTAACATCAGGCTCCCTCTTTTGAATGACTACTGACTCAACCTCAAATCCGATAACTTTTGCAAGTTCTTTGATCTCCTGAATGTCGTAATCCAGAAGGGCGCTGTCTATGTGGTTATGTAGCAAATAAGCAATAACCGCTTTCATCTGTTAAACAACCTCTCTATGAGTGCTTCATCCAGTTTGACCACCGCAGGTCTGCCATGTGGATCATAGCTCACGTCCAGTACTTTCAAACCCTCAACAACCAGTGCTTCTATTTCCATGGGTGAAAGCTTCTGCCCGGCTTTCACAGCTGATTTGCATGCTAGATCAGCTCTTGTCTTCTCAATGTTGCCCTTTATGCTTTCCAAATCGTCAATTATTACGTCTAAAGAACGGCTCAAAAGGAGTAGAGAAGGCACAGCTTTAATAAGATAACCTCCCCTAACCTGCTGAAGTTCAAAGCCCATCTCTGTTAAAGCTTGCGCTGTTTCCTCATCCACGCTACAAAACAAAGGTTCCAGCAAAAACTGCACTCCATAAAGGCTGGATAACCTCCAGTAATTTATCTTTTCGTTTACTGCATGCTGATCCCAAAGTTCGTAAACACCATCTCTTTTAATAAGAATGTATGTATCATACAGATAATCCTTGATTTCAAAACCTTTTGAAACTGCAGAGCCCACGTCCTTCTGGTTTTGCAACACTTCTTTTTGGAACAGCATGTAGTTCTCACGCATTGTTTCACTAACTACGGTAGGCGCGTCATTTGGCGTGGTAGTCCACGCTTCTGATTGATAATGCGGCATTCCACCATTAGTCTTAAAATCAATGCCAAGCCCTCCAGCTTCACCCCTAACTTGAGTGATAAGCTCTTGAAGTGCCTGCCTAAGCCATACTTGAGATTTAAACCTAATATCCAGTTTTTGAGGATGCACGTTCACATCCACCTGATCTGGTTCAACGTTAAGACGAAGAACCATTACGGGCAGATTAGCTCCTCCCCACATGTCTTTGAGTATGCGAAGCACTTGGAAGTAGGCAGAACCTTTAATGAGTCGGCCATTCACAGACAAAATCAGTTCTCCAACTATGTTGGGGTTTAAATAAATGTCCAATTCGCCCTGCGAAGCTGTGAAAGCACGAAATTGGGCTTTTTGACCAAATAAGCTGTAGAACCGCTCCTCCGCAGATAACTGCGGTGGGACATGCCAAATGACGCCTTTTTCGCTGGTGAAAGTCCACTGAACATTTGGGTAAATGAGTACCATGGACTGCAGGAACTTCTGGATATGGGAAAATTCTGTGGAAGCAGACCGAAGAAATTTCTTACGGGCTGGCAGATTAAAGAACAGATCACGAACGATGACACGAGTACCTTTAGGAGATGCCACAGGCTTGCATAGTAAGAGTTCGCCGCCTCTTATGCGTAGCTGACCTGAAGTTTCCCCGTCACAGCTGAAAATGGTCAAATCAGCCACATCAGCAATACTTGCCAAAGCTTCACCCCGGAACCCAAGTGTAGCAATGCTATCTAAATCCTCAACTGAGCCAATCTTACTTGTGGTAAAACGCTTTACAGCCAATGGCAACTCTTCAAAAGGCATGCCACAGCCGTTATCGCTGACCATGATTTCATCCAAGCCGCCGTTAATCACTGAGACCCTTATGTCAGTGGCACCTGCATCCAGCGCGTTTTCTACCAATTCCTTGACCACAGATACTGGACGTTCTATGACTTCTCCAGCTGCAATCTTTGATCTGACTTCCAATGGCAGTTCTCTAATCATTAAAACAACCTCATCTGTTTCGCCTCAGGTTTTTGAAATAGATCCTGACTACTTAGTTTTTGAAACACCTTACTTGCCTCGCTTAGGACATTAGGAGGTACGCCAGCTAAAGCTGCCACCTCCAGACCGTAGGCTTTATCTGAGACGCCTTGTTCGATTCTGTAAAGGAATGTGAGTCCCTCTTCAGTCTCAGCCACTTGTGCTGCCAAAAAGAGCACTGGCAGGTCAGCAGAGAGCTCAGCTATTTCAGGGTAATGTGTGGAGATAAGCGCGAAAGGCTTATGCTTCCTCATGGAAAGCTCCTTTATGACAGCCCACGCGATGGCTAATCCGTCAGCCACAGCAGTGCCTCTACCTACTTCATCCATGACCACCAAGGAATACTCGTCGCTCTCACGCAAAATGCGTGCTATTTGCGTCATTTCCACCATGAAAGTACTACGGCCGTAGATAATTTCGTCAGCAGCACCCATGCGAGCAAATATTTTCTTGGTTAAGGGAACAACAGCTTCCTGAGCTGGCACAAAACTTCCCATGTGCGCCAACAAAACGATTATGGCAGTTTGCCTCAGGAACGTGGACTTCCCAGCCATATTAGGGCCGGTTACCAAAGCCGTACGCACACTTCCATCAAGCTCCACACTGTTCGGCACAAAAGGAACATCGCTGTACCATTCCACCACGGGATGTTTGCCATTCTTTATCCTTAGTATCCTCTCTGGGACAATTTGCGGCTTTGTCCAACCCATTTTTCTCGCTGCCAGACTCAGCGACGCAGCAACGTCCACGTAAGCTATCCACTCCGCCGCACGGCGCAAATACGAAAGGCTATCAGCCAGTTTTTTTACTAATTCAGCAAACAGTTCTTTTTCTTTTTCCTCAATACGGCTGTAAGCGTCTTGTACTCGAGATTCAAATTCTAAAAGCTCCTTGGTTACAAAGCGTTCTGCATTTACCAAGGTTTGCCTCTTCATGTAATAGGGAGGTACATCCTTAGATCTGGATTTTGGCACCTCAATGTAGTAGCCAAAAGTGTCATTGTATCCAACCTTGAGATTCTTTATACCCGTTCTTTCTTTTTCAGTGCTTTCAAACTCTGCTAACCACTTTTGACTTTCCCTAGCAAATGATAGCAATTCCCCAAAATCTGCGTCCCAATCAGGCTTTATTACATCGCCAGAACCTATTTCTGCATCTACGCCGGTCAAGCTCTCATTCAAAAGCTCTAGAACATTGCTAACATCGGACACCGATTTGCTCACTAAATCCCGTACCTGAGAAGATAAAAGCTGCTCATACCGCTGCAAGCCCTCTTTGATGTCCAGAAGATGTTTCACCTTAACGTTGCTGCCTTCCTGAATAACACTGCAGATCCTCTCAAGGTCGGCAATCCCTCTAAGCTTCACGCGAACGTCCTCTAAAACCGAAGGATGCATCACAAAAAACTCTACCAAATCAAGGTGACTATTGATTTTTTCAATGTTTGACCAAGGTGCTATGAGGCGCCTGTAGAGTTCACGGTGCCCCATGGCGGTTAACGTACTATCGAGCAGTTCAAGAAGCGACCCTTTTTTCGAGTTAGTCACAGGATTGTAAACCAGCTCCAAAGCTCTAACCGCTTCAGGTGGAATTTGAATATGATCCTGCTCTTCACTTCTTAAATGCAGTTCGGGACTGGCTTTTAGCTCCATTAGGTAGCGCTTGCCTATTTCCTCTAAGCTTGGAGCATCATCCACTACCGTGACCACCAAGTTATATAGCTTCTCTAGAAGTTTCTTGATTAATGGGTGGTCAGCTGATGTGTTGGGTACTAGTAGTTCCCTGGGCATGAACGTATAAAAGTAGTCCTCCACTGTATTGGTGCCTTCAGTAACGGGGATCTTCTCCAACATGAAATCGCCAGTACTGACGTCCAAGAACAAAAGTTCAAACATTTGATGTTTTACCCGTAGTATGGCTAACCAAACATGTTCTTGTGTCCCTTCCACAAAGGTGCTAGGCGTGTAAATGCGTATGATGTCTCGTTTCACCAAACCCTTGGCTTTTCGGGGATCTTCCATTTGCTCACAAACGGCCACTTTAAACCCTTCACTCACCAACCTGCTCACATAGGATTCAAAAGCATGGTGAGGCACACCGCACATGGGCACTTTGTTGCCCTTGCCAAACTCTCTGGATGTTAAGACAATCTGCAATACTTCTGATGCTTTCACAGCATCGTCGTAGAAAAACTCGTAGAAATCACCCAGGCGGAAGGCTAAAAGTATGTCATTACCCACTTCCCGCTTCAGTTCCCAGTACTGAGCGGCCATGGGTGTAAGTTCTCTATCCTTCATAATCGTCTGTTTATATTCTAAACGTTTTTCCTCCCTTTACTGGCACTTTCCAATACCACGTATGATGCTCTTGTTTTCCCTTTCTCCTTTCAAGTAGTTGCCACTTTTCACTTACACTTTTTATTACCTACACCTATTAGATTATTAGAATAAATTCGCTAATAGGCTATCTCCAAGATTTTCTCTACATCTTCTTGGGCAAGCTCTTTCACGGTACCCAATTTACCCAGCTGCGTAGCGTTTTGAGCAATTGCCGGAATTTCAGATTTTTCAAGATTCAATTCCCTAAGACTGATTGGTAGCCCCCACCTCTTGTAGGTTGATTTTAGTCTTTCTACAGCCGTCAATACATCGTCAGTGTCCCAAACGTTTCTTGCCCAGCGTCTAAAAGTGGGCTCATTTTCTTTCCAAACATGGGTTATCCACGCAGGAAAAACCACAGCTAAACCGGCACCATGCGCCACCTCAGGATGCAAGGCACTTATGGCATGTTCAATATCGTGGCTAGCCCAGTCGCCTTTAAGCTGAGCAGCACTCACACCATTTAAAGCCAGCGTGGCTGCCCAAGCTAAGTTTGCTCTTGCCTCCAAATCATCCTCATTGAGCATGAGTTTGTCAGTGGCATCGATGATGGCTTTGGTCAGTGCCTCATCCACGTAGAGTGTGGTTTCATTGCCGCCACCACTGAAATAGCTTTCCATGATGTGAGACAAAGCATCGCAAGCACCGTTAGCTGTTTGGTTCCAAGGAAGGGTTCGCTGCACAGAAGGGTCAATAATGCTCACTTTGGGATAAACCAGTGGACTGTGATTACCTAATTTTTGCTTGGTCTCCTCGTTCGTTATGACAAAGTTACCGTTGCATTCAGACCCCGTAGCAGAAATAGTTAACACAACAAAAAGGGGAAGTGCTTGCTTGATTTTCTCTTTTCCCAAGAAGGATGCCCATACATCATCCAAGTAAATGCCAGAAGCGATAGCTTTTGCAGTGTCAATAACACTACCACCACCTACAGCCAGGACTCCATCGACTCCACTTTCTTTAGCCAAAGATATACCTTCCATGACCTTACTGAGCACTGGATTTGGGACTACACCCCAAAGCTCAACCCAATCAATACCTTGTTCCTGAAGAGATGCTATGACGGTGTCGTAAACCCCATTTTTCTTTATGGAACCACCACCAGCAACGAGTAGCACTTTCTTTACATTGGACTTTTTAATCTCAGATCCGACTTCTTTTATCCTACCCACACCAAAGAGAACTCTTGTTGGGGTATAAAACGTAAAATTGATCATGTAAGTGTTCACCTCCAACAGTGATATACCTTACAAAGCTTAAGTATATTCAATTAAAACAGTTGATTGCGTGTGTGTTTCTTTTCAGAAAGCCACATGGTAAACTGAGCTTATGAAGACTAAGGTTGTCGCTCTTTTGTGTTTAGTTGTGTTCTTTTTGGCAGGATGCAGCCCCGCTGCAAATGGTAATGTCACCAGTTCTAGTAGTGCAAGAGCTGAGGGTGGAAAATACGAAGGGCAACCACCATTACCCGAAACGCCCCAGCAAACGTTAGAGCGGTACATCATCAACACCTATAAACGCAACTATGAAACTTTTTACCAAGTGGACAGCGTTTCTTTGACCTTCGTGAGCGAAAACACAAACAAAAATACCTATACAGCTACTGTTTTAATGAAAGCAGTGAAAACGCTAAAGTACAAGACAGTGGATGAGCTTCCCTTCATAAAAGGTGCTCTAGGTGCTTTAGGTCTGCAAAGCTACCCATACTTAGAGGAGCAGAACCAAAAAGTGGAACTTATAAAGCAAAAGAACAAGAATCTTTCAGCCTCGACACTGACAAATGTGGTTACTTACCTGGATAGAACATATGATGAACTCGCTCGGTACATAGGCAAGAAATACGACAGTTATATGTTTCTGTACGTGACCGCATCTCTGACCGCATCAAATACCTTGAGCGAAAACAACCTTAAGGTACTGGTGGAACAACCACAATACCAGCGAATAGAACTTAAAGACTTCAAACCACTATCTGCTCAAACCATGTACGACCTTGGAAAACAGAGCATGCAAAGAGTCCTAAACGGAACGACCATACCTCTAAAGAACATGTACTACGACCCTTGGAAAGTGGTTGAGTACGCTGATAAATACACCAGCAACGCTACCACAGTGTGCCCAGGAACCGTCATCGCTAACGATAAGACAAAGTGGAATAACGAGCAGTGGCCTTACTACGATTTCTTGTGCAGCACCGATTGCGCAGATTTCGCTTCTCAAGCTTTGAACTATGCAGGATTGCCGGTAGAGCCTGGTAAATGGCAGCGGCTAAAAGACGCTGCAAACGGCTGGGCGTGGACAAGTTCTTCAGGGCTTAGACGTTACTTACTTCAACAAAAGAAGGTAGTTCGCTCAGTAAAAAGCTGGGAAATAAGAGCGGGTGGCCTTATGATGGCTGACCAAGGACACACCATGATAGTAGTCAGGAATGATACCATTGAGATACTCACTAACGCTCACACCAATGATCGCTATCATGAACCTGTTTTGCCGCAAGATAACTGGTATTACTTAAACAGTTGGTAGTGCAGTACAACACAGTAGCTATTCAAACAGAGATACCAAACACACGTCGTGCCAGTTCTCCTATGCCAAAGGAAATTAGAGAAACTCCAAATACGACTAAAAGCATCTGCAGAAAAGTGCCCTCAAAAGATTTTTCATGTATTACGGAAGCGAAACCAGCATAGTAAACTACTACAAGTAGTCCGATGCCCACTGTAAACACAAAAGCGGTAACAGCGTCACCTATAAAGAAGTATGGTAGCACAAGAGCCAACACCACCACGAAGTAGGCAATTAAAGTGTAAATGGCAGCCTTCATTGGGTTAGGCTTTCCATCAGCAACTTGAGACAAATACTCCGATGCTGCCATGGAAAGTGAAGCAGCAACCCCAGTAATTAATCCCGCAATGCCAACAGTTTGAGATACCCGCAAAGCGAAACTCAGCCCTGCCAGTGTACCTGTAATTTCCACCAGTGCATCGTTCAAACCCAAAACAATGGAACCTAAGTAGGACAGTTTCTCTTCCTCGATAAGCTTATACAGGGTTTCTTCATGCTTCTCTTCGTCTTTATAAATGGCTTCTGCTTGAGTATATTGGGAAGCAATACCTTTGTAGGCGAGCTCTGCGCTTTCCTCTCCCTTTTCCATGAGTTTTATGGTAAAGGTGACACCAAATATGAGTGCCAGCAAGGAGTAGTAAAACACTTTTAGCCAGTTTATGTTCACATCTTGACCGCTGATTTCACGCCACATTTGGTAGTGCTTAAGTTCGTCATTTCTGATTCTGTTTAAAATCTCTTTGTTCTTCCCCTTCGCCAATTTACTTAAAAAACCGTAAACCTGCGCCTCAGTAATCTCATTGCGTTGAAAATTCAAAACCACATCTAAGCCCTCTTTCATAGCCTATAAAGCACCTCCTGTCTTTGGATATATTCTCGCATGCATAGTAAAGAATAAGTGTGCAGGATTTTGGGTATTCCCTTTTTAGAGGTGATAAAAATATGTTAACAGTGGGAAGTTCAGCACCAGACTTTGAATTAACCGATCATAATCTAAAAAGAGTTAGACTGTCCTCGCTCAAAGGAAAAGTTGTTCTGGCTTTTTACCCTGGAGCATTTACTGGCGTATGCACTAAGGAAATGTGCACCTTCCGAGACATGATGGCTAGATTCAACGAACTTGAGGCAACAGTCTTAGGAATAAGCGTAGATACACCTTTTGCTAACAAAGCCTTTGCAGAGCACAACGGCATTGAGTTCTCCTTACTATCGGATTTTGGCGGAGAAGTAGCAAAACAATACGGTGGAGTTCACACTGATTTTGCCGGTGTTCCTAACTATACTGCGGCGAAAAGAGCAGTGTTTATTGTGGAAGACGGAAAAGTGACTTACGCATGGGTGAGCGAAGACCCAGGTAAGGAACCACCTTACGAAGAAATTGTGAAAGCCTTAGAATAGGCAGGGAGGTAGATTAGCTTGCTTACAGAAACAGTAGAAAAAGCTTTAAACGAACAGATTAATAAGGAACTCTTCTCAGCTTACTTGTATTTATCCATGGCTGCTGACTTTGAGTCTAAGAATTTGGCTGGGTTTGCTAAATGGATGAAAGCACAATCCGCGGAAGAGCTCAACCATGCCATGAAACTTTTTAACTACGTGCTGGAACGTGGGGGGCACGTGGAGCTTATGGCCATCGAGAAGCCTCAGCAAACATGGGAGTCGCCTTTGAAGGTTTTCCAAGACGCCTATGACCATGAAAGGTTTATCACCCAGTCCATCTACAGCCTTCTTGAAATAGCACAGTCGGCGAAAGACTATGGCACCATGGAGTTTTTGCAGTGGTATGTGAAAGAACAAGTGGAAGAGGAAGCTCAGGCTGAGCATGTAATGAAAAAGCTTGAAATGATAAACGATGCACCAGCAGGTTTGCTCATGCTGGACCATGAACTTGGCCAAAGAGAATAAACCACTCGCACCCAATAAACGTTATGACAAAGAGCCCCCAAATCAACGGGGGCTCTTTGTTTTTCACATGACAAAATAAAAATGGCTCCGGAGGCAGGACTCGAACCTGCAACCAACGGATTAACAGTCCGCTGCTCTGCCGATTGAGCTACTCCGGAACCGACTGTTATTATTATAGCATTGACACGGAGCTTGTCAATAGAGGCTGACAAACCAACGCTTGAAGTACAAAGAACCTATTGACTTAAGCATGCAGCTTCTTCACAAAATGAGGTTCGCAATGCTAATAAAAGCTCTGTAAACCAAGTTAAAGTAGCCGTTGAAGAAGTTCAGCGCGAGCAATAAGAATACGATGAAAAACCCGTACCGATCAAATGCCATTGCTCTTGCTCTGGTTTCAAAAGAGAAGAAGCTGAGAAGAATCTTGCTGCCATCCAATGGTGGCAAAGGAATTAAGTTAAAAGCCATAAGCCAAAAGTTGACCAACGATAACTGCAGTAGCACCGACCACGGAATAAACTTGTACAGTACCAACAAAAGCAAGCTTAGGACAAAATTCGTAAAAACACCAGCAACACTTACTAAGAAAAGACCCTTCGAGTCAAGCTTATACAAATTTATGGGCACAGGTTTTGCCCAACCAAACAACACTGGAGACCCCATGATGTACAGAAGGAGCGGCAAAACAACAGTTCCCATCAGGTCGATATGAGCTAGCGGATCAAGCGTTAATCTTCCGCTCAGGTACGCAGTGTCATCACCAGAGATACGTGCTGCGTAGCCATGAGCAACTTCATGCAAGATTACACAGTACATGAACAGAACAAAAAACAAGATTTGATTTAACAGGTTCATTCCATCACTCCCGCAGTACCAGCCATGAGCTGGGTGGTGTAAAGTTCATAGTAAAATCCTTTCTTCGCTATTAATTCTTGATGAGTTCCCGATTCTATCACCCTTCCATGGTTAATTACGATTATTTTATCAGCTTCTTGAATGGTGCTCAGCCTGTGAGCAATGACCACAGTTGTGCGCCCGGCCATTAGCCGCGGCAATGCGTTCTGAATTAAACGTTCTGTATCGGTATCGATGTTTGCAGTCGCTTCATCTAGCAAAAGAAGCTTTGGTTTGTGGTACAGAGCCCTGGCAAAAGCTATAAGCTGCCTTTGGCCCTGAGAAAGGTTGGCGCCTTCAGGAGCCAACATGTAGTCCAAACCGCCCGGTAAGTTCATAACGAAGTCAGCATTCACTATTCTTAGTATTTCTTCCAGTTCCTCATCGGTGGCGTTGTCCCATAGCGTTATATTGTTCCTTACGGTATCGTGGAAAAGCTGTACTTCCTGAAGTACCAAAGCCAAATTATGACGGTACTCCTCGATATTCCATTCCCTTAGTTCTACATCGTCCACGAAAACATTTCCGTCATAGTTATCATAGAAACCAATAAGTAAATTCAAAATGGTTGATTTGCCAGCACCTGTTGGCCCAACAATGGCTAACGTTTGCCCCTGCCCAAGATCAAAGGAAACATCTTTAAGAACCGGTTCTTCACCATAGGCAAAACTCACTGAATCGAAAGCAACGTCCCCATGGAGTGGTCCAGCATAGTCTTTTCCTTTGTACTCCACTTCCTTGACTTCCATGACGTCCATGATCTTTTCTAGAGACGCGAAGGCTGTTTGGAAAAGCGTAAACTTATCGGAAAAATCTGCAATGGGGTCGAACATCATAGGCAGGAGCTGGAAGAAAGAAACCAGTGTGCCCACGGTAACCAGTCCCCTTGAGATGAGGTAACCGCCATACAATAGAACCAGTGCACGACTGAGCTCTCTGAGAAAACTCACTGAGGGGTAAAAGAAAACTCTTAATCGAGCTGCTTGCAACTGGTATTTGTAGTGTTCCTGGTTTATGACATCATATTCCTCTTCACACAGCGGCTCTCTGGTAAAAGCCTTTACTACCACAAAGCCCGAAAGCATTTCCTGAGTATATACATTCATACGCGAGACCACACGTCGAATAACACGCCACACACGCCTAAGAGCAAAACCCAGTACTTGCAGCATGATGCCCACAGGTACCACAGCTAATAACACCACCAAAGTAAGGCGCCAGTTCATAAGCAGCATCATGATAAAAATGCTGACCAACAGGAAAACGTCTGCAATTAAAGACACGAAACCGGCACTTATCATTTCGTTGAGGTTTGCTACGTCATTAGTTACACGCGTTACCAACTTTCCAACAGGATTTCTGCTGAAGAAATCTACTTTCAAAGACATGAGGTATTTCATTAAATCCACACGAAGCTGCCAAGTAATCTTCTGACCAAAAACACTGCTAAGATACATCTGAGTCCAGCTGAAAGCAAAGTAAGCGCCCAATAGTACGAGGTAAATAATTAGTAAAGTGCCTAAGCCGTTGAAGTTCATAACTTTTATGTGATCGTCAATGATGATTTTAAAGATATAAGGCTGGAGTACAGAACTTATTGCCGAACCGAGGGTAGCTAGCAGTGTAACAATTATAACTGCCAAATGTGGTCTTATGTAAGGCCACAGAAACGCTAACAGTTCCTTGTCGTTGTGGTGCCGCGTCTGTTCTTCTTGTTCTAAAACATCATCCATGGACTAACCCCTCCAGCACTTGAATTCTATAAAGGTGAGCCAGATACCCCTGTTGTTTTATGAGCTCAGCAGGAGGACCAAATTCTTTGGTGCTACCGCTTATTAGCACGTAAACTCTGTCCGTGGGTAGCAGAGCGCTAATTCTGTGGCTAACTAAGATTACACTCTTATTGTTTAAACGAGCATAGTCCACCAGATTCTTGACCAACTGTTCCTCAGTAACCGTATCTAGAGCAGAAAAAGCATCGTCCAGCATGAGAACAGGCCTGTCAGCTAACAAGGCACGTGCTATTGCCATGCGCTGTTTTTGACCACCGGACAAAGTGAGTCCTCTTTCACCAATGAGGGTGTCCAGACCTTGCGGTAGCAGCCTAATATCCTCTGCCAAGCAAGCTACTTCAAGGGCCTCCCAGATTTGCTCATCTGTGGCTAACGGATTCCCAAACTTTAGGTTGTCACGAACCGTCATGGAGAACAGGTAAATACTCTGAGGTACGTAGGTTACCAAAGATCTGAGTTCCTTGAGTGGTATGTGCCTGACGTCTACGCCATTTACAAAAACCGTATTTTCCGGTGGTTCCAGCACTCTTATAAGAAGTTTTGTAAGGGTGGATTTTCCACTACCAATAGGACCAGCAATACCAATTAACTCACCAGCATTTACCTCTAAATGCACGTTCTCAAGAACTTTGCGATCACCATAAGAAAAATGCAAGTTTTTGACTTCCAGCTTTTCAAACTTATCAACATGGTGACAGGGTTCAAAACAAGGAACCTCTTTGGGCGCCAATATGATGTCCTCTATCCTCTTCATAGAGGCGTTGGCGCGTTGCAGGTTCGACAAACCAAATCCAATCGCCATCATGGGCCACAAGAGCAATCCAATGTAGTTAACATAAGAAACCAATGTTCCTAACTCCAGGCGTCCCGTCTGAAGCTCCCTAATGCCTACCCAGATTACCAAAAGCGTGGAAATACCTGCAAAAAGGCCTGTTATGGGCCCAAACAGAGCATCTAGACGCACTTCTCTTAAGTAATACTTGTAGTAATCAGCATTCACTGATTCAAAAATACCTATGGCTTTGTGGCCTTTTCCAAAAGCACGCAGCACTCTAATATTAGTAAGAAACTCTTGGACACGCTCGGTAAGAGAGCCAAAAGTATCTTGAATTTTCTTGAAGAAAACAAAAATATACCGGCTAAAGAAAATAGTGAAAATGGTCACACCAATTAGAGGAACAACTGCATACCAAAACAGCATCCTATCTAGTAAGAGCATCATCACAATGGTGCTAACACCTAATACTAAAACGTCTATTAAGCTTATAAGGCCCATTTGCATAAATTGTCTAATCGCATGCAAGTCGTTGGTGAGTCTGCTCATAAGGTCTCCAATATCGTAATCATAAAGGAACTCATTAGGTACCTTCAAAAGTTCGCTGAAAGTCTTCTTTCTTAGGTCATAGTCAAATACTAGTGCCATGCGCTGAAGTATGTAGCGATACGCATAACGCATAAGCGTCATGCACACTACAAGCGCCAGGTATATGTAAGCATAACGAGCCACATTAGATTCAAGGGCCGTAACAGCATTAACGAAGTCACCCAAGATCAAAGGAAGATAGACCTGCACTGCATCAACGCCGATAAGCAAACCTAAAGCAATTACATAAAACCAGACATGCTCTTTGACAAATCGCAAAATTCTTCTCATATACTAATATTACATTAACATGGCTTGCGAATATATAGGTACTTGTCCTAGATTTATGGACAAAACATCAGTGAAAAAGATATGGAGATCAGCAGGAAGATTCCTTTCCTATGACCACCAATGCTGGCCTCAGCAGTGTATCGCCAATTTTGTAACCCTTTCGCACCACTTTTATGATTTTATTTTCTGGCCCTTCTGCATACCCAAGGAATTCATGCCAATTAGGATCAAAAACTTCGCCTTCCTTACCCACTTCAACGACGCCGTACTTTTCTAAAACTGAAACAAGCTGGCTTCTAATCAACCTTAACCCGTTGTTTTCGCCATCATGCTCCAAGGCGTGATCTAAGGTATCAAGTATGGGAAATAGATCTCGAGCCATGGATTCTGCTAAGAGTCTCTCCTTTTTCTCTTGGTCGCGCTTAAGGGCTTCTTTTGCCAATGCAAATTCATGTTTCATTTTCAGGAGAAATTCCTCAAGCTCCCTATGCTGCTGCTCCAAAACTGCAATCTTCTCTTGAAGTGTCAACCTTTCAGTTTCAAGTTGCTCCAGTTTTTTAGAAAGCTCATTGTTATTCGTGTTGGTTTGGTCCTTGCTTGCCTCTTTAGCCTCACTGTTTTGTTTTTGCGCGGGATTAGATCCATTATCATGTTGAACGTTCTGAAAACCTTCAGCAGGTTCTTCAGTGTTTTCGAATGCCTGATTCTTACTACTCTTCTCTGAGTCAAAAGAAGAAGCTTTTACTTCCTCGTTTGTTTTCTGCTTATCGTCCAATGTAGTTCACCTCCGCGAAGGGTGCCTTCAAAATACCTTGTTCTGTGATGTACCCATCAATCAAAGACGCTGGCGTAACGTCAAAAGCGTAGTTCAATGCCCGACTGCCTTTAGGAGCAATCCTTACACCGTGAATCTGTAAAACCTCTTCAGGGTCTCTTTCTTCCACTACGATGCCATTACCATTAGCTATGGTCATGTCAAAACTGCTGGTAGGAGCAGCAACGTAAAAATCTATGCCATAATGCTTGGCAGCAATAGCGAGCATAAGCGTTCCTACTTTATTGGCGGTATCCCCATTTCTAACCACACGATCTGCACCAACCACCACAGCGTCCACCTTACCCAAAGACATTAAATAGGTTGCTGCATTGTCAGTGATTATGTAGTGGGGAACGTTCTCTTTAAGAAGTTCCCACGCAGATAATCTTGCCCCCTGAAGAACAGGTCTGGTTTCGCACAGGTAAGCTACATCCAGATCACCTTTAGAATGTTTCACTTTTATGATGCCCAAGGCAGTGCCTATGCCCCCAGTTGCCAGTGTTCCAGTATTACATATGGTCAGTATGCGGCGCTTACCCTTAAGCAGGTCTGCCCCATGCATAGCTAGGCTTAAATCATCGTTTCTTAACCTGCTTTCCAAAGAGAGTACCTTCTCGTAAACTATGGCAGCCACTTCATAAGGCTCGGCTGTCATGGGGATATCCTCCAAAATGGATTCCACTTCTTTTTTTAGGTTCACGGCAGTAGGCCTTGCGTTAACCAGTAAGTCTACCCTTCTCTGCAGTTCTTCCCAGAAGAGTGCAGACTTTTCACTTTCAAGAACTGCAAAGAGTAGACCATATGCGCCTGCTAAACCCAATAGTGGAGCTCCTCTGACCCTCAAAGCCTTTATAGCTTCGATAAGTTCGTCCAATGTTTTTACTTGAACATAACGCTCCTCATCGGGTAATAATGTTTGATCCAGCAAGAAAAGTGTTCCAGTTTCCCTATCGTATTGCAAAGGTTGAATCACTTTAGTACCCTCCCTTTTATGGTCCTAATAAGTGGTATACCCAAAAAAGCTACAACGCAAAACTCCTCTATGAAAATGGTTGCAGCGTAGGACCAGTAAATACTACTTACAAACACTCCGCCGATGCTTGAAGAACTTAACCCCATAGCTCCAATTAGAATGATAAACGGAACGGCAAGTGCATTTACCACCGACACTGCCAAAGCAGCTATCCACTCAGAATAGCCTTTCTTACCTATCCATCTAACCGCACTTAAGGCAACAAAGCTGGCCAACGTGCCAAATACCCAGTCAATGATGCCGTAGGGACTACCAAGATTGCTGAGTAATGTGCCCACCGTCAATCCAAAAACGGTTTCACCCCAAATGAGAGGTAGTAACGTTAAACTTTCTGAGACTCTGAATTGCAATGGGCCAAAAGCTAAATTGAAAACACTGGAAAGATAAGTAAGAACGACATAAAGTGCAGCCACAAGCCCTGTTCTAGCTACTTTAATTAGCCAACTTTCTTGACGCACCAGCGGCTTTTCGGACTCGCTCATTGTAGGCAATACCAATACCCTCCTCGTCCATGAGCTGTACATAAGCAGTTCGGCCAAATTGTTCGGCTTGCCGTAAGGCCATGTAAATACGGGCAGCAGCGGAATGCTGATCAGAGCCCAGACTGATGAATATGATGTTGGGTTTTCCAGACAAAATGGAAGCCAGACCATCTAAAGCGATCACTGTTATGTCTTGGTTTGGCGGGAGTTCGTCAACGTCACGGAAAAGAAAAACTGGTACGTTTGGGGCATAGTGCCTGTATTTCATGCCAGGAGAGGGCACTGCGCCATTTTCCTCAATTTTTCCTACGTATTCAACTGAAACATGGCCATGTGCTTCAAGCATTTCGCGAGTTACCGCACCGGGGCGGTATATTTTCCAAGGTTCCTCCCTTACATCAACCACCGTAGATTCAAGACCAACTAAGGTTGGACCAGCATCCAAGATGAGCACATCGTCACCAAAATCTTGGTAAACATGCTCAGCGGTTGTAGGTGAAGGCCTACCACTCTTGTTTGCGCTGGGCGCCGCAATTGGACCGGCACATCTTATGAGTGATAAAGCCACAGGATGAGCAGGCATTCTAATTGCCACGCTTTCCAATCCTCCTCGCGTAACCAAAGGCACGCTCTCTTTTGCTTGCAGAATGACACTAAGAGGGCCGGGCCAAAAAACTTCCATAACTTTTCTTGCCTTTTCAGGAACCTCCGTCACTAAGTCGTAAACTTGGCTTAAGTCAGAAACGTGCACAATTAGGGGATTATCCGTAGGGCGTCCTTTCAAGTGAAAAATCTTTCTTACTGCCTCCTCATTGGTGGCAATAGCACCTAAGCCATAAACGGTCTCGGTGGGAAATGCCACCACAAAGCCATCAAGCAGAACTTGACATGCCTTTCTAATTAAGCTTTGCTCTGGTTTCAAAGGATCGACTTTCAAGACCACGCAAATACACCACTCTCTTTAATGGCGCGCCCGAGAGGACTCGAACCTCCAACCTTCGGCTCCGGAGGCCGACGCTCTATCCGTTGAGCTACGGGCGCGTTTAATTCGCAGTGCTACACAATACGTTGTTCGTACAAAAAACCTCTTACGCGCCAAACTAGAAAAGTCAAAAGACTTAAATGCGTAAGCTTCTCTGCCCGTTCATCCTTATTATATTAAAAACTCAATACTGTTACAAAGTTACCTGCTTAATCTAGCTGTCGCCAGCGCCAATAAACAATAGTGAACCACACGGGGCTTTGCGGCCATTTGCGGCAGCAGAGCCTTACTTCCAAGACAGGTGCTACTGATCAAGCTCCGTGATTTCTACCACGGCTTCCGTGGACTTCGGCCTTAACGTGGGGAACCAAATCACGTCTTTTATGTTCTCTGCCTCTGTTAGTAGCATGACTAACCTATCTATGCCCACGCCAAGTCCTCCTGTGGGCGGCAGACCATATTCCAGTGCTACTACGAAATCCTCATCCATGAGTATGACTTCTTCTTCACCTTGTTCCTTTAGTTTCATCTGCTCCTCAAAACGTGCCTTTTGGTCAAATGGGTCTTGAAGCTCTGAAAAAGCGTTCGCCATTTCCATGCCAGCCACAAAAAGCTCAAAACGATACACAAATCGCGGATCGTCTGGCTTTCTCTTAGCAAGCGGGCTTATCTCCACAGGATAATCGAGAACAAATGTGGGATCAACCAAATGAGGCTGAACAAGTTCATCAAACAGCTTTTGTATGATATTCTCCCAGGTTGGCGTTTTCGTCATTTCTATGCCATTTGCCTTCATAACGGCCGTGGCCTTTTCCAGTGTATCCAGATCGCTCCAGTCCAAATTAGCAATGTGTTTAAAAGCTTCTTTAAACGTAAGACGCTTAAAAGGACGGCTTAAGTTGACCGTCATTCCCTTAAAACTCACGCACTCGGCCGCACCGCTAACCTGAGCTGCAGCGCTGAATATGTCCTCAGTTATTCGCATCATGTCTTCGTAGTCACCCGGGGTTTGATAAAGCTCCAGCATGGTGAATTCAGGATTGTGATTCTGGTCAATGCCCTCATTTCGGAAGTTTTTGCCCAGCTCGAAGACCTTATGAACACCACCCACTACAAGACGTTTCAGATAAAGTTCCGGAGCAATGCGCAAGTAAAGATCTATGTCCAAAGCATTGTGGTGCGTGACGAATGGCTTAGCACTGGCACCGCTGGGTATGGGTTGAAGAATGGGCGTCTCCACTTCTACAAAACCTTTGGACCACAGCAGCTCACGAATGGCTTTTATGATATCAGCTCTTTTACGAAAACGTTCACGAGAATCATCGTCGATGATAAGGTCCAAATACCTCTGACGATAACGCACTTCTGGGTCCTTTACACCATGCCATTTTTCTGGTAAAGGCCTAAGGCATTTGCTCTGCAGCCTGAAGTCTTCTACATCCAACGTGAGCTCTCCACGGCCCGTATGATAAACACTACCCCTAACGTAGATGACGTCTCCCACATCAATAAACTTCTTGAAAAAGTCGTATTTGTCACCCAACACGTCTTTTCGGAAGCTAATCTGCAACCTTCCAGTGAAGTCCTTGAGGTCAGCGAAGGTGAGTTTGCCATGCTGACGTATGCTGGTAACACGAGCCATAACGCTGAAATTATCACCATCTGACGCCTGTCGCACCTTGGAAATAGGCACAACATCTCTGATCACGACGCCAAAGGGATCAATACCTAACTGTTTTAGTTGCTCAAGCTTACTAAGTCTGACCTCACGTTCTTCCATGGCTACGGCACCACTATGTCCAGGATTTCATAAACTGCCTTGCTTCCATTACGAAGCTTAATTTCAACACGGTCGCCTCTTTTGCGGCCAAGAAGTCTGCTACCCAGAGGGGACTTTGAGGAAATCTTCCCCGAGAAGGGATCGACTTCTTCAGAATTACCCACAATGATGAACGATTCTTCTCGACCAGCACTTTCATCAAGCACCAACACTTTAGTGCCAACAGAAACTTGATCCAACGCCAAATCCTCCGCCTTCACTACTCTGGCATTGTAAACGAGCGTCTCAAGGCGAGCTATGCGCTCTTCCAACAAAGCCTGCTCTTCCTTAGCCGCCTCGAACTCGGAATTCTCTGAGAGATCGCCCAAAGCTCTCGCTTCCTGAATCTTTTCAGCAACTTCTTTTCTCTTTACTTCCTTGAGGTATTTTAATTCCTCTAAAATCTTCTTGTATCCTTCCTCGGTCAAAATTGCTTCTTCTTCTACTCTTCTCATGTCAAGAAACCCTCCTAATAGCCCTTATTCTATCTAATTGTGCTTCTGTCACTGGACGGTCAAATGACCGCATCCAAATAACCTCAAATCCGTGCTTTTTTGCCCACTGACCAGTCAACATTACTTGCTCTTCCTTCAAGTCTCTACCCAGACTGAAGTCCGTTGTCCAGTCCTCCAAAGCAAGCATCATGGTTTCGCTCATGCAAGCATAAGCTGTTTTGGGCTCAAACCCGAAATTAAAGTTAAATTCTACATCACCGGGCACGCGAACTACGCCGCCGTCCAAGACCAGCACGTCAGATCGCTTCTTCGCAACAGACTCCGCAACATTCCGAGGCCTAGACACGTCCACAACAATGGCACCTGGCTGCAAATCCTCAGCATCGATTATGGCTTCTGGAGCCGAAGAGACAGTTATCAAGAGATCAGCCTTCCTAACTCCTTCACTGACGTTGCTGGTGTAGTCCACATCGTAGTTTTTCAAAACCTCAGCCAATGACTGCAAACGGTCCATATTTCGTGCAACCAGGATGACTCTGCCTACCTGGGGAGCCAATACTTTAGTAAGTACGCTCCCAATGGAGCCTGTGGCTCCCACCACTGTCAACGTACAACTCTTGGGATCAATGCCTACTTCTTTAGCTGCCAGAAGTAATGCTTCCCCAGCAGTGTAAGCTGTATAACTGTTACCGGTAGTCACACCTATATCCAGTGCTTTTGCAATGGAAATGCCGGCATCTTTTACTACTGAGGTATAGGCACCTAAGCCCATGATCTGAGCACCTTCCTTTTCAAGTAGCTTGCCGGCTTTTATTATCTGCTTTACTGCATACTCTTGGTCCTGCATCATCATTTTTGGTGTCATGGGAACTACTGCAAACCAACCATCTACTTCTTTACCAGTAAGAGACCTTACTCCAGTAACATGAGAAGCTATGTACGGACTGGCATACTTGCCTGCCCATTCCACGACGCTGTCTGGTAGGTATCTAGTAAATCCTATATGACTCTTTATGTCCTCGATGGACAATGGATGCAACACAAAACCAAATTTAGCCATGCAACTATTCCACCTCCGGCGCTATGGCCACAGCAAAAATAACTTTGCCGCGATTCATTCTTCATCTTTTCCATTGTTAATTCTTTTACCATATCTGCGATATTTTAATACTTTAATCTTCGTTAAGAACTCGAATAGTGGGACCTAAGTTAAGTTGGGCTATCAGTTTTTCGTATTCTGGATAATGAGGAGGGGTACCAGGTTTGCCCAGCAGAGCAGTGAAAACGCCCTCCAGAACATTGGTTCCAAAACTTCTTCCCTCGATAACAGGCGTGGTAGTTATAAGAAGCGAAACACCACGCTTTTTAAGTTCCTCCACGTTCTCAGAAGTGGTTGTATTTGTCAAAATGATCTTGCCCCGCAAGTCCTCCGGCATGTACTTGTCAATGTAAAGATAGTCGCCTGCTATGACATCAGCTTGTTTAAAGTATTGTACAAACTTCGGAGTGCGCTCCAGTTGTTTTGATCCGGTAGGGTATAACACAGTAAAAGGTAGATTTGCAGCTATGGGGAGTATGACAGATCCAAGAGCACGCAGGCTGCCAATGGAATGAAGTGGTATGGCTATGTTTAAGGCGAACATGAGGTCACCGATTATTAGCTTTCCGCCATTCTTACTAATGGCTTCCACCATACCCCAGCGGTCCACACCACTGGTTATGAAAAAGGTCATTCCAGGACGGAAAATTCCTCTGAAAAAAAGATCATCCACTACTTTCCTTTCCAAGGTATGTTTTAGCCCTGAGCCGTCTACCACGGGAGTTATCTTAGCTGCTTGTTTTAACTTCTTTGCATCCCTGATAACGTAGCGCTTCTCACCCAACCACAGGTAAAGATCTATACCCCCCAAACCAATGGCGTCGACCTTCCCGTCGAGCTCTCCAATCTTCTGAACAGCTTTTTGCATGTCACCATCGGTTCCCACACGCTCCAATATAAACTCTTCTCCCAAGAACACGGCTTGCGCTGTGCTATCTCTTTTGGAAGAACCCAAACTAACCGAAACCACATGCTTCACAGCAGTAGCCTCCTTTTGTTTAAAAGAAATAGGCTTAAGTATTATAAACCCTAAAGAGCCTGCTACAATTGTTTTATGGAAAACAATCAAATGAAGTTTGCAGACCTTCACCTTCATGCGTGGACTTACAGCGCACTTAACCTGTTTCCAGACCTTTCCAAGTGTACTAGCTTCGAAGAAATAGAAGAAACGCTGAGAGCACATCCTTTGAACAATTGGTACGTTGGAGTCAGGTTTAATCAAGAGTTCCTAAAAGAGAAACAAATCCCGTCAAAAGCCATGCTCGATTCATGGTTCCCAGACCATCCTGCCCTTTTGGTGAGGACATGCCTTCACTTAGCAGTACTGAACACAAAAGCCATGGAACAGCTTGGGTTTAATGCACCTTCAGGCGTGCTCTTAGAGGAAGAAGTCTTTAATCTTATGGAGAAGTTTATTGAAGTAAATGCTATTCCAAAGCAGGAAGTGCTGGAAAAAGGTGTTCGTAGGCTCAGTGAATTTGGCATAACAAAGTTCGTTGACATGCATGTAACCAAAGAAAACGTGAGTCTTTTAGCTGGATTCCCCTTCTACACCTCAGATCCCGAGCTGTTAAGTGATGCTTTGGGACTAAAGGTATTTTTAGACGGTTCACTAGGAGCACGTACAGCTGCTTTAACAAAGGAATACAGTGATGATCCACGAAATTATGGCAAGCTAAACCACACTGATGAAGAGCTTTTTTCCTTGGTGGAGCTAGCCCACAAGAAGGACAAACCAGTAGCACTACATGCCATCGGAGATAGAGCCATAGATCAAGCCTTAAGTGTACTAAAGAAATCAAGACACCCATTAGATAGAATAGAACACCTGCAAATAACACGTTTAGATCAGATAGAAGAGCTGGCCAAACTCGAGATAGCAGCATGCATACAACCCATTTTCTCAAAGGAACTCCCTTGGGCTACTGAGCGTGTGGGCAATCGGATTGAAACAAGCTATGCGTGGGGACTTATGAAGGATTATGGCGTAAAACTACTAGTGGGCAGTGACGCTCCTGTGGACGACGTGAGCCCTTTCGAAGCTGCTAAAGTGGTAGACGAACTTCAAGGCCCTCACCACTTGGATAAGGATTTTGTGCTGAAACTCTATTCGTCAGATAACTTCGATTTCTATGGGTGGGAAAGACAAACCTAACCCAAAGGTACAGCTTCTAATCTTCATAGTAAAGGCACTAACTTTAGCAATCTGGTTTGCTACATTGGTTAGCTTTCTTTTAGCAAAACCAGGTGCACAAAACAAGAATGTACTTACTTACTTGCTTACAGGTAGTACTCAGCTAAAGCTCACCGAAATGGAAATGCTTCACATGCAAGATGTAAGAACCTGGTTTTTGGTGCTCGAGCTTGCATCATTTGTGTGGGTCATACCACAAGATGTCTACCCTGGACGAAGAACAAGCGTGATCATTTTATTGCTTACGCTGGGCTTTGTCACTATTACCCTGCTACGTTTTGACACTGTCTGGAACTATATACATCATGTCCTATTTAGAAATCAGCTTTGGATTCTTCCTATCGATTCCTATCTTATTGAACATTTTTTTGACACATTTTTTCCAGCCGTGGTCTCAGGCTTTGGCATTTGGATTCTTCTTTGGTTAAAAACACTTCTACCTATCTCTGGCAATAGTAGAATGTAATCACCATGCCGGTGCAGGGGTGAGGAAACTGAAAAAACAATTCGCTTCGCGCTTTATGATCTCTTTTGCTGCTTTGCTAGTATTCTTCTTGTTTATTGTGGCTAAACCCGCTTTTGGTATAACCATAGGCGTTCCTGACGAACTTTTAACAGGCTTACCGTTGGCCGAGCTGCACACTTTTGGCAAAGGCGTTCTAACGTTGTTTGCCGGGTATACGGGCGTTGAACCAAACATAGTTGAAGAACCACTAGATCAGTTAATGCAACAGCTCATACAGGGTGATATTGATGCAGTACTGAGCAGGCCCCGAACAGGTATTACAGAATCCGATGCTTATTTTGAAGGTTCCCCACTGGCTACAGTCTCTACAACCCTACCTGCTCACGGCGGCTTTATTTGCTTGCCAACAACTTCAGAAAACTTAAGAATAGCCAAAAGCTTACAACTGGGGCTTTCAGCTACCTCTGCGTGCACAGCATCAATGGATGTGGAATTAACTCTGGTCCCAGTTTACGCAAAGACTCAGCAAGGGATTCTCTTCCAAAACAAATTTGAAGAGTTCCTTGTTCGCAATTACGATGCTGTTTCATTGGTTGCCAAATCGGCGGGATTTACGCCTTTAAAACCTACTCTGGCAAACCTGTTCTGGAGCAGTCCGTGGTCATGGCTTCTTTTGTTTTTATCAGTGCTTCTTTTGTTCATACTGGGAGTCCTGCTTTTTGAGCTCAGGAAAGAAAACCGACATTACAAAGATGAAAATCGTTTGCAGCTTGAAAAACTGTCAACCGTGCAATCACGACTACTTGATTTACAACATCAAATGAGAATCCTGGTTGATGATAATACTTTACTTACGGAACAGAAAGAAAAGTGGGCACAGGCACAAAAAGGCTTGGAGATTTACATAAGTGCGTTCAAAGAATTGCTTAAGCAGTTGGAAGTTTTAGGAAACATTGGAAAAGCAGATTCCTTATCTGCTGAATTCATTGATCAGATGTGTAATAGGATGAAAACTTCCTTTTCAGCGAAAGAAGTAGCTCTTTACCTCTACAACCCAAAGGAATACAAGTACATTCTCGCTGGCGGACACGTAGAGGGCATCGAGCCAGTTTTAGCCATGACTGATCCCATGGTTTATGTTTCCTCCCAGCCAGGCAATGTGGTTGAGAAAAATGTTGCAGAAGAGAAAGTACTCATAGGTACTTTGGGAAGTTTCGAAACCGAGAATGGCTTTGTCATAGTAAAGGATCCAGCCATTCCTAATCCAAATCAGCTACTTTCAGCGCTATGTAACACATTGTACTTGGTTATAGCCCTCCATAGGAGCAACTCCAGAGTCTCCAACATGGAACAAGCACTATCGCAGCTGGAGAAACTTGAAGGAGCAAGGGCACGTGAAGATTTCATCGCTACGCTTAACCATGCTGGATTCACCATAATTGAAGATTTATCAGATACAAACGTGGGCAACTTCAAGGGGCGCCTAATACATTTGGATAGTGCCAAAATAGCATTGGTTGCCCCGGAGAATTGGCCAAATGAACTCGACTTCATACTACTGCACCTGGTAGAAGAGGCTTTATCGAATACAGCTGAGTAGTTATGAAGATTAACTTTAAACTCTTTTCAGTTTTTCCACAACTGGTATTAGAAGGTTATAATAGGTGTTAATGTTTACAGAACAGTGGAATGAGTGTTGATGTTGTCAACATTTAATTCATTCGGAGATGCGAGAACAAGGAATAGAACGTATGCCAAGAAGGTATTACCTCTGCTGCAAAGCCACTGGTGGGTAAGCCCATAAACACTCAGAGGCATACGTGTGGTGCACAGCAATGCAAGGAAGAGAGGAAAAAAATAATGCCCGAAATTATAAAAAGGTGGTGCCATGTCCATACTGATTGTTACTGAAAAACCTTCTGTGGCGCGTCAAATCGCGGCTGCACTGGGAAAACCTAAAAAAGAAGGAAATCATTTGGTAGTGGGTGAGTATGTCATAGCCCATGCCATGGGACATTTGCTTCAGTTCGCATACCCGGAACATTATGGCGAGCGATATAAAAAGTGGCGCTTGGAAGATTTACCCATAATGCCAAAGGAAGATGAATGGCAACTAGTGCCCATCAGCAAAACAGCTGTTAAACAACTCGAAGAAATAAAGACGCTGTGGGCGAAAGCCGATATGGTTATAAGTGCAACTGACGCCGGACGGGAAGGAGAACTCATATTTCGCCTGATCCAGCAGTATGTGGGTATAGAAAAACCCATAAAGAGGCTATGGCTTCAATCCTTAACCAAAGAAACCATTAGAGAACAGATAAAGCAACTTCTGGATTTATCTGAACTTGATAATCTTTACGCCTCTGCTTTGGCTAGAGCAAAAGCCGACTGGCTCGTAGGTATAAATGCTTCAAGAGCTTTCACGGTGGTCTCCAAAAAAGAAGTGTTTTCCATTGGCAGGGTGCAAACGCCTACTTTGGCCATTCTAGTAGACAGGGAAAAAGAAATACAGAGCTTTGTACCCCGTATTTACTACAAGGTAAAAGTTCGTTTTGAAGTAGAAGGGAAAAGCTTCTGGGCAGAGAGTGTTAAGGAGTACGATCAAGAAGAAGCCGAAAAGCTTGCTGAAGAGCTAATAGGAAAAACTCTCATTGTTACTGAACAAACTGAAGAACAAGCAAAGATTAATCCACCTTTACTGCCTGATTTAGGCGATTTACAAAAATTCACTTCCAGATCGTTCAAATGGTCGGCTCAAAAAACGCTCAAAATATTGCAGAAGCTATACGAAAACGCTCTCATCACCTACCCTAGAACTGACTCACGCTACCTGCCTACGGACATGAAAAAGCAAGTGATAGGAACAGCGAATCAGCTGGAACCGTTATTTGCAAAAGGCAACTGGGAATACGTTAAAAAACTAAACAACCGTGGACGCATTTTTAACAACGCTCGAGTCACAGACCACTTCGCTATCATACCCACAGGAAAAATCAAAGAACTAAAAGGTGACGATGAAAAAATGTTTAACTACGTGGTAGATCGTTTCCTAGCTGCATTTTATCCACCAGCTCTAGAAACTCATCAAAAAACCGTATTTAGCTATGGAAACCACCTCTTTGAATATGCAGCCGTCAGGGTCGATGACCCTTCTTGGTACACAATACTGGGTGGTAAAGAAAGTCAAGAACTGCTACCAAAAATCGCCGAAGTTATGGTTTTGGAAACATCAGCAGAAAAAAGACAAACAAGGCCGGCACCCAGGTTTACAGACGGTATGCTCATAGCAGCCATGGAAACAGCTGGAAAACTAGTGGAATCAGAAGAATTGGCAGAAATACTAAAGGAAAAAGGCATCGGAACACCAGCCACACGCGCAGAAATCATAGAACGGCTCATAGAAATGGGTTATGTGCAAAGAAATGGACCTCAACTAATTCCCACCTCCAAGGGGATTATGTTAATCGATGCCCTGCGCGAAGTAAAACTTCAGAGCTTAACTGAACCTGAGTTAACTGGCGAGTGGGAACGGCGACTGGGTCTCATCGAAAAAGGAAAAGAGACACCTGAAAGCTTCATGTGGTCCATTGAAGAATATGTCAAGGACGTTGTGCAAACCTTGTCTAAGGAAGAAAGCTCAAAAACCTTGAAAAGCAAACAGAACATGCCCATTGCCAAGTGTCCCTTCTGTGATGGCTATATCTTGGAAGGCCAAAAATCGTATTATTGCAGCAACTGGAAAGAAGGCTGCAAATTCAGGGTGTGGAAGAACATGAACGGAGGAGTCATTACTGCTGACGATGTTAGACGCTTAGTCGCAGAAGGTAGGACAAGACTAAAACGGTTCAGGTCAAAAGCTGGTAAAGCCTATAGAGCTTTTGTTGTGCTAAAGGACGGAGAAGTGGTAATTGAATTCCCAACTAGGAAGAAAAAAGATGGTGAGTGATGAGATGGTAAAGGTGAAATTCTTTGGGAAATTTGCTGATTCACATGGAACGGAGCTACTGCTAGAAAATGCTAAAGGGAAAACGATTCAGGAATTACTTATAGAATTAAATGTGGAAGGTGCTTATATGCTAGCCGTGAATGGAGCACTGGTTTCTTGCAATGTTACACTTGAAGACGGCGATGAATTGGCAGTTATGCCACCTGTGGGAGGTGGATAGATTGGAAAAAGCCATCATAACCAAGGACCCATTAGCAGTGCCAACTATGGAAGATACAAACATGGGCTCTTTCATAGTTTTTCAAGGAAAGGTAAGAAACCATTCTGAGAATGGTGAAGTTCAAGCCATAGAGTATTCAGCATACGAAGAGTTAGCGCTTTCGCAACTGCGAAAAATTGTGCAGGAGACTGAAGAAAAATACAGCGTTACAGTGTACGCCGCGCACAGAATTGGTAGATTGAATGTTGGAGAAACGGCTTTGGTTGTTGCAACACTTTCGTCCCACAGACAAGAGGGCTTCTTGGCAACCATGGAGATCATCGACCGTATAAAAAAAGAGGTACCTATTTGGAAAAAAGAAATATTAACAGATGGGAGGGCGGTTTGGCTTTGATAACAAGGGAAGAAGCACTTCAAGAGGTAAGAAAACATATCAAGAACGAGAACATGATCAGACACATGCTAGCTACGGAAGCTGCCATGAAGAAGCTTGCTCAGTACTTTAATGAGGATGTAGAGTTGTGGGGACTGACAGGCTTGCTTCACGACATCGATACTGAAATCACCAACGAAGACCCCGTTGAACACAGTAAAGTGGGATACGACATGGCAAAAAATCTAGGCTTACCAGAAGAAGCCGCAAGAGCCATTTTAACTCACAACGAGGCACATGGTATTGAGCCCGATAGTTTGATGGGCAAGGTGTTAAAAGCCGTAGACCCATTGACAGGCCTGATCACGGCGGTAGCCTTAGTAATGCCTGACAAGAAGCTATCCAGTGTTACACCCGAAAGAGTGCTTAAAAGATTTAAAGAGAAACGTTTCGCTGCTGGGGCAAATCGAGAACAAATTGCCACATGCGAGGAGTTTGGCCTTAGTTTGGGAGAATTTGTGAGTCTGGTATTACAAGCAATGCAAGAAATATCTGAAGACCTGGGTTTGTAGAGGGAGGTAATTATGAAGTCTAGAAGAACAATCATTGTCGTGATTTTGCTGGTTGCAATTGCCGTAACGTTAACAGTAGGCATCATTTTGCACCAGAGCAAGAACGTTGTCACTGCTCAAGACCAAGAGAAAATCCTTAGCTCTTTGAAAGGGAATCTAACAGCAACGGTACCCATCAATGCTGTTACTGACCCAGACAAATCGGTGGTCCTAAAGGTAAGAGATGTTCTCTCCGAAGGAACTTCAACATCCTCTCTGGAAGAACTCACTGGCAGCCTAACAGTGGATGACATCTTGAATGGTCACCTGTATTTCTACAGCGCTATGATCACACCTTCAGCTGACAAAACCAGCCTGCAGAAAGAACTATCCAGCATGACTCTGAAAACACTTAAAGAGCCTACCTCAGCTGACAAAAACACATTGATGGCTTACTTAGTGGCACAAGAACGCCTGAGCAACCTTTATTACGCAATGCAGATACCCTACCCTTCAGACGTGTTGCAGTTCCTAAGTACGGCAACTGCTTCCACCGACATTCAGACCGCAGCAAGCGCTGTTGCAGTCATAAAAGCATATAACCAAGTGGTTGACATTTATGAAGAAGTCCTAGAAGGTATGGCAAAGCCAGGTGAAGCACTAGAAAAGATGGCCCAAACTGCAAGCAAAACCATCGCGTCACTTACCGATACTTACCCGCCTTCAGCTAACACCACAGAGTTGCAGACTTCCATGCAGAATGAGATCATTAGCGACCCTTCAAAAGCCGTAAACATTCCTTGGCTTTTTAAGGCTGAACGGCAGTTTGTTTCCACAAACTTACATAGCGGCGGCAATATTTCCACTCTTCAGAAGATATTAGTAGCCGCAAAGTTCGATGCGGATGCTGAACTATCCAAAGAGCTGGGAGATATGAGTGTCTTTACTGACCTTTCTTACACTGACCAAAATAGCGCGACGGTTTTAGTCACACTGAACGAACGAGACTTAACTACCTTTGTTGAAAAGGTTCGCTCCGATATAGAGTCTTTAGCAAACGTGTCAAAAGACACACCTGTTTCTTCTATATCACATGATCTGTCTTTAAGATACATGAATGACATGGACACAATTACATCGAGCACAGGTTATGCGAACGCGATGACAGATCTCATGGTAATGATGGAAAACGCCCGTAAATGGAATACACTAATGGAGTGGTTAAGCAGTTTGTAATAATAGTAGAAGTTTCTTACTCTAACAAGCCAACCAACAAAAAAGGAGCCGCCAAAAAAAGTCGGCTCCTTTTTTACAAACTTGGTCACCCCTTACATGGCTTCGTCAACTAAAGCACCCATGAATTGGCTCATATAAAGGTTGTAATAGAACCCTTTCTTTTCCATGAGCTGTTTGTGATTACCTTGCTCCACTATCCTGCCATGATCCATAACCACAATGTTATCAGCCTCTCTAATAGTCGATAGTCTATGTGCAATGACAAAGCTGGTACGTCCTTTCATCAGGTTCTGCATAGCTTTCTGAATGAGCATTTCAGTTCTGGTGTCCACAGAGCTTGTAGCTTCATCCAAAATTAGAATTTTAGGATCAGCTAAGAAGGCTCTTGCAATGGTTATGAGCTGCCTCTGCCCCTGAGAAATATTTGTAGCATCACCCGTTAGAACCGTATCATAACCATCAGGCAATGTCCTAACAAAATGGTCCACGTACGCCGCTTTTGCTGCAGCAATTATCTCTTCTTCGGTTGCATTCTCTTTGCCATAGGCAATGTTATCCCTTATGGTGCCACTGAACAGCCACGTATCCTGGAGCACCATGCCAAAAATCTTGCGCAAGTCCCTTCGACGCATTTGCTTTATGTCCACCCCATCAATGGTGATCCTCCCACTATTAACGTCATAGAATCTCATGAGAAGGTTCACCAATGTGGTCTTTCCAGCTCCGGTGGGCCCAACAATGGCTATCATATCTCCTGCTGGAACATCCAAATTGAAGTCTTCAATCAATGGAACATTTGGATCATAGCTAAAATAGACGTGCTCGAAACGTACATTACCCTTTACGTCCTCTAAAACCACTGGATTGTCCACATCAGGCACTTCTTCCTCCTCATCAAGTAGTTCAAAAACCCTTTCGGCTGAAGCTACTGTGGATTGAAGCACATTCATAATACTGGCAACTTGCACTATGGGCTGAGTAAACTGTCTGGAGTACTGTATGAATGCTTGTACGTCACCCAAAGAGATTACTCCGTTTGCGACGTTAACTCCGCCCAAGACTGCAATAGCTACGTAGTTCAGGTTATTAACAAAGTTGATCACAGGATGAATCAAACCTGATATGAATTGCGCTTTAAAACTTGATTCATATAGTTTTTCATTCTGCTGACGAAACCTTTCAAGAACATCTTTTTCTCGGTTAAAAGCTTTGACAAGGTTATGACCCGTAAACATTTCTTCCACATGAGCGTTAACTGCACCCGTACTATTCCATTGTCTAATGAATTGTTTCTGAGACTGTCGAGCAATTAGAAGCGTTATTACTAGCGATACAGGTATGACTGCCAAAGATATCCAAGAAAGCAATGTACTGATCTTGAACATCATAATAAGTACTCCTATTACGGTAACAATGGAGCTTAGCATTTGGGTTATTGTTTGCTGAAGCGTATGTGCAATGTTATCTACATCGTTGGTAACTCTACTTAGGATGTCTCCATGAGGATGACTGTCATAGTATTTGAGCGGTAGCCTTTGTAGTTTTTGGTCCACATCGCGACGTAGCCTATAAACTGTACGTTGAGAGACGCCAGCCATAATGTACTGCTGAAGCCATTGAAAGAGAGCAGCTAAAAGGTAAATCACAGCCAGGGTAAGCAAAATCTTACCGATGGCTGCGAAATCTACACCAGCACCTGGAACCAAATCCATGTTGGATATCATTTCAGCGAACTGATCTTGGCCACGAGCCTTAAGCATGGCAATTACTTGATCTTTGGTTACTCCAGCAGGAAGTTGTTTGCTTATGATCCCTTTGAACAACTCATTGGTGGCATTGCCGAGAATCCTTGGAGCATAAACGGTAAAAACCACACTGGTTATGGTCAATATAACTACGATAATAAGTCTAATCATTTCGGGCTTAAAGTAGGCTAGTAAACGCTTAACTGTACCTGAAAAGTCCTTAGGCTTTTCTCCAGGCATCATACCACGCCTACCGCCTTGGCCCATCATACCGCGCGGTTGTGTGTCACTTGTAGGACGTTTTTCGTCGCTCATGCTATTTCCTCCTTTGAAAGCTGTGAGTAAACAATTTCCTGGTATACCCTACAGGTCTTTAACAGTTCATCATGGGTTCCAATACCAGCGATGGTACCATCGTCGTTTAGGACAACAATCTTATCGGCATCCATGATACTGCTCACCCTCTGGGCAACTATTATCACTGTGGCATCTTTGAGTTCTTCTCGAAGAGCTGAACGGACTAGCGATTCGGTTTTGAAGTCTAAAGCGGAGAAACAATCATCAAATACATAAACGTCGGCTTTTTTAACCAAAGCTCTGGCAATGGAGAGCCTTTGACGTTGACCGCCGGAAACGTTGGCACCAGCTTGATCAATGAAAGCTTGAAGCTGGCCAGGCATGTCCATGACGAATTCCTTAGCCTGAGCTATTTCCAAAGCATGCCAAAGCTCCTCGGTAGTTGCGTTTTCATTTCCCCATTTTAGGTTCTCTTCGACAGTACCTCTAAATAGGAAAGCTTTTTGTGGAACCAAGGATATTCTTGCTCGTAGGTCTTCCACAGGTATGTCGCGTATGTCAACGCCATCTAGCAAGATCTGACCATCAGTAACATCGTAAAAACGCGGAATCAAGTTGACTAGGGTACTCTTACCAGCACCCGTACTTCCAACAATCGCAGTAAACTGACCTGGCTCTGCACTGAAACTTATATCCCTCAACACCGGTCTCTCTGCCCCTGGGTAGCGAAACTCCACGTCTTTGAACTCCAGTAGACCTTTGGAAAGTGGAACTTGGCTCACCTTCACATCTGGACCAGACTCAATAGAAGGGTTAGTTTCAAGCACAGACAGTATTCTTTCAGCGGAAGCCTCGGCACGTGGCACCATGATAAACATTCCCATGGCGACCATCACAGAAATCACGATTTGCATGACGTATGTCAGAAAAGCGGTCAAGTTGCCAATGGGCATAGCTCCGCTGTCAATGCGTATGCTACCGAACCAGACTATGGCAACCATGGCCAAATTCATGATGGCCATTAATGATGGAATACCAAAAGCCATCAATCGGTTCACCTTTAATGTGGTCTGCATAAGGTCCTTATTTGCCTGATCAAACCGCCTCGCTTCGTAATCGTCTTTGACAAATGCCCGTATGACTCGTACACCCATGAGCTTTTCACGAAGTACTTGGTTAACACGATCTATTTTCTTCTGCACTGACCTAAAAAGAGGAGTAGCTATCCATAGCATTATGCCGACTACAGCTCCCATCAGCGGAACAATGATAAGTATTGAATAAGAAAGTACTACGTCTTGCCTCAGAGCCATTATGATACTTCCAGCAGCCATAATCGGTGCAGTCACAATCATTGTGAGCCCGATCTGGACCATCATTTGAATTTGATGTACGTCGTTAGTATTCCGGGTTATGAGCGTTGGCACCCCGAATTTCTCTAGCTCAGCCTGTGAAAAACTTAAAACCTTTTCAAAAACTGCATTCCTTAAGTCACGGCCAAAACTCATAGCAGTTTTAGATGCAAAATAAGTGGATATAACGGATACAATGATGACCAAGAATGTTGCTGCCAGCATTAATCCTCCTGTTTTCCATATGTAGTCCACATCCCCTTTAACAACGCCATTGTTTATAATGTCAGCATTTAAGTTTGGTAAATACAGGTTCATGACTGCTTGAAACGTAAGTAACAACACCACTAGCAGAACATATTTCCAATAGGGTTTCAAATACTCACTGAGCAGTTTTATCATCTTTACTTGCACCTCCTAAATTGTTCAAGTGCCGCATCATGTTTTCAGTTATCTTGCTAAGCAGATCTATCAAAACTTGTTTTTTCTCATCATCCAATCCTTCCAAGCTCACTTCACAGATTTCAGAGAAGATTTTATCGACATTTTCAGCTGCATTGACACCCTTTTCTGTGAGCTGGAGGCGCACAAACCGCTGATCTACCGAGTCAATCTTTTTTTCAACAAAACCAGCTTTTTCAAGACTTTTTAACATGTTAGCCACGGTGGGAGGAGCCACATGCAAACAATCAGCCAACTCTCGCTGACTTATTCCTGGCTTACGTGCAATAGCAGATACCGCCACGGCTTGTCCCGGGAAAAAGCCCTTCTGGGCTGTCATTCTAAAAACAAGCTGACCGTGAACTCTTATCAGTCTGAACAGGGCTCTGAAAACCTCCATAGAAGCGCTGTCTGTGCAAGCTAACAGCTCATTAGTCGACTTAGATGTCAAGTCGTTATTATCTTCCAACACTTTCCAACCTCCTTTTCGTATAAAATATGCCTTTATTAGTTAGCAAGCTAATAATTAGGTTGCTAACGTACGCCAAAGAATTATACATTAGCGTGGTCACGTAATCAAACACGCTACTTAAACAGCTCTTAAAACAGTTGGGATTACTTGAGGCTGTCCAACTTGATCTACGCCCATATGTTTCAGAGACGCGGTAATGATAATATGTTATTAACATGACTGAGTCGTTCAAAAGGACACGTAGCATTACTGTTGCTGCCGGATTATCGGCTTATTTCTTTGTGTTCTTCGTACGGACTGCGTTAACCGTAGTTCAACCTGATTTGCAGTCTAGTTTTGGCTTGACTGCTTCTCAGTTTTCTCTCCTAGCCTCTTTGTACTTCTACACATATGCACTCATGCAAGTTCCTGCTGGTGTACTCATAGACTATTGGGGACCAAGAAAGTCTATTTCCTTGGCAATGATTTTAGCTTCCGTCGGATCTTGGATTTTTGCTTCTGCACCCAGTTTCTTGGTCTTGCTATGGGGTAGGTTTATTTCCGCCCTTGGAGTGTCGCCCGTCTACATAGCCGTTCTAAAACTAAACAGTTCATGGTTCTTACCTGTGGAATTCATAGCACTAACAGGCATTACTACTTTCATAGGCAACTTGGGAGCGCTGGTTTCTTCAGGTCCTCTGGCAGTACTTGTTTCCAAGGTAGGTTGGAGGAACTCCTTCTATGCTGTGGGCGTGATAACAGCCATCATAAGCGTGGCAGCTTTTTTCCTTATTAAAGACAAACCTTCATTAGTTGGTTTTGAAGACTTAAAAGAAGAGACACAGCTTACTTGGAAAGAGACCTTGGAAGGCCTAAAAAAGGTTCTGCGAAACCGCCAAATTTGGTTTCCAACACTCATTTATTTCTTTTCTTTGGCGCCCATAATGACATTGCAGGCAGCTTGGGGTGTGCCCATGGTCCAAAACTTGGCACACGCAGGCAAGATAAGCGCAAGCTATTCTGTAATGCTAATAGCGATTGGGTTCATGACCGCCGCTCTGCTTTCAGGCTTGTTGACAGCTAGAATGGGTGAATTCAAGTTCGCGAAAATCTTTTTAGGAATGAACATGATATTAATGTTTTCATTACTCACCGCCAGCATGTGGCCTTTTTGGTGCTATCCCCTATGGTTTTTCTTATCGGGATTCACTTCTGCTGGTTACATGCCCGTATGGAATTGGGGTAAGGAAATAGCCGGTACCAAGTTCTCTGGTATAGGTATGGCCTTAGTAAACGGAGGCGGCTTCTTAGGAGCAGCTTTTGGCCAGCTCTTTTATGGTGTTGTCCTTGATCTGCTAGCGTGGGAACAACAACCCGTATTAGCTTTCAATATGAGCAATTTGCTGCTGGCACTTTCATCGGTTCTGGCTTTTATGTCGCTTGTCCTGTTTGAAAGTGCTCAACGTTCAAAAAGGAGGCTATAGAATAGAATTATGGCTGGTCCAAATCACATCGGATTCATAGTAGATGGAAACAGACGCTGGGCAAAAGAACATGGATTGCCCACGTTTCAAGGTCATGAAGTTGGTTTCAATAAGGTGCTCCTTGTAACTGACTGTTTGTTAAATACTGACGTCAAGCAAGTCACTTACTACCTTTTCAGCACAGAAAACTGGAAACGAACACAGGAAGAAGTTAGTTATTTGATGAACTTAGGAGTCAGAATGGTAGAAGCCATTCTGGAACCATGGGCCAAGAAAAACATAAGAGTGCGCCACATCGGCGAAAAGGATGGGCTTCCACTTAGTGTTCAAAAAGCTGTTCAAAGAATGGAAGAAAGAACCAAAAGTAACACTGGCCTCTTAGTGAATCTGGCCATAAACTATGGCGGTAAGCTAGAAATAGTTCAGGCGGTAAACGCCTTATTGCAGCAAAAGGAAGGTTTACATCAGATCAGTGAAAAAGACATTGATGAACATTTGTATAACCCTGATTCCAACCCAGTGGATGTGATTGTACGTACCAGCGGTGAACAGAGAATATCTAATTTCCTACTTTGGCAATCAGCATATGCCGAACTGATCTTCCTGAGTAAATACTGGCCTGACATAGAAGAAAGTGATGTGCATTATGTGCTCGAAGAGTTCAATAGGAGGCAAAGAAGGTTCGGCGCGTGATGATTATATCCGTAGCTAACCAAAAAGGTGGAGTGGGCAAAACCACCACCGCATTGAACTTGGCTTTTGTTTATTCCCAAAACAGAAAAATTTTGCTGGTGGACATGGATGCACAAGGTAATGCCACCACTGGCTTAGGAGTAACAAAAAACGAACTCAAAACAACCACCTATGACGTTCTCATAAACGATGCGTCTCCCAGAGAAGCTGCTATGATGGTTCGAAAAAACCTCTACTTGCTTCCAGCAAACCTGGATCTAGCAGGTGCTGAGGTAGAGCTAGTAAACGTTTTGAGTAGAGAAACCAGGTTAAAGGGCGCACTGGAACCTTTAAAAGAAGACTTCGACATGATAATAATAGATACACCACCTTCTCTGGGACTATTAACGGTGAACGCGTTGGTTTCTTCTGATTGGGTATTGGTACCCATTCAGTGTGAATTTTTCGCTTTAGAAGGTGTGGGTCAGCTACTGAAGACGGTTAACCTCGTCAAGAAGTACTTAAATGCAAATCTGGATGTTTTGGGATTCTTGCTAACCATGTATGACAGGAGAACTAGACTGAGTCAGGAAGTAGAAGCTGAACTCAGAGCCTATTTTAAGGATAAAGTCTTCAAAACAGTTATACCGAGAAGTACTCGAGTGGCGGAAGCCCCAAGTTACGGCCAAAGCATTCTGGAATACGACAGGCGTTCTCCGGCAGCAAGAGCATATAATGACTTAGTAGAGGAGATAGAGGAGCGTGTCCAAAAACAAACTTGGTAAGGGGCTAAATGCACTTCTTGGGGACAATTTACTGGGTGAAGAAATACTCCAGCTGGATCCTAGCTTAATTACAACATCTCCATTCCAGCCCCGATCCGCGGTTGACGATGACGATATTGACGATTTAGCAGAATCTTTGAAGAAAACTGGTGTCCTGCAACCCATCTTGGTACGAGGTTCTGGGGACAAATACGAACTCATAGCAGGTGAAAGGCGCTGGAGAGCAGCCATAAAAGCCGGATTGGAAAAAGTCCCAGTTATAGTAAAGAACGTTGCCGATGAGCAAGCCATGATTATGGCCTTGGTTGAAAACCTTCAAAGAAAGGATCTCAATCCTATTGAGGTGGCGCGTGCTTGCAAGCAGATTATTGACAGTACTGGTATGACCCAAGAAGAACTAGCCGAAGTGCTGGGCATGAGCAGATCAAATTTTACAAACCTACTAAGGCTTTTGGATCTGCCAGAAGAGGTTCAAACTCTCATACAAAAAGGCGACATCACAGTAGGACATGCTAAAGTTTTACTTAGTTTGAAAGACGGAGATGAAACTCTTAAGCTAGCAAAAGTCGTGGCTCAAAGGAATTTATCAGTCAGAGAGCTGGAGCAACTTTGCAAAACTTCTAAGAAAGACAACACTTCCAAGAATAGTATGGACCCCCATGTAAAGAAGCTTAAGCAGGTTTTTGCCGAAATAAAGAGCATACCAGTTAAGGTGTCCAAGAATAAAAGTGGCTATTCTGTAACCATTAGCTTTTCGAACCCTGATAAAGCTGTCCAGCTGGCTGAATATTTGAAGCAATGGGAAACGTTACAGTAGTATTGGTTGACATTGGTAACACCAGAACAAAACTAGCCTTCAGCGATGGTGAGAGCCTATTAAGCGTGACAGAGCTTCCCACAGGCGAATTTGACTCACATTTACTTAGTAAACCCATGGACGCATGGGTGCTTAGTTCTGTGGTACCTGCTGTGGGAACAATGTGGACAGAACTGCTTTCAAGAAAAGCTCCAGGACTGACCCTAAAAGAAGTTGATAATTTCGATATTATCTTCGACGTAAGGAGGAAAGCAGAAGTTGGTGAAGATCGCCTAGCAGACATTGAAGGCGCTTTCTACTTAGGATTAAAACCTCCTTTTATTACTATTGACTTTGGTACTGCCAGCGTTATAAACTTGGTCACGCCACAACATGAGTTTGTCGGGGGTGTAATTGGACCAGGCGTCATGTCATCATATGAATGCCTAACTTCTAAAGCGGCTTTGTTAAAAGAGGTGCCTCTGGATGTGCCGGAAGACCTTATCGGCCGTGACACAAAGACAAATCTGGAATCCGGGTTTATTCTTGGTTTCGCCTTCTGGGCAGAAGGTTTTTATGCCAGGCTTAAAAAGCAATACCCTGATTTATCAGCGGTGCTAACAGGTGGCGCAGCTAAAATCATTCACCAAGTGATTGATTTCCCTGCACAGTACGAACCGCATTTGAGCCTATTGGGATTACTCCGTGTCCTTGAACTGAACAAACACTTGTTATAGAATAGAAATATGGAGGCTTTTGGATTCATATTTGCTCATGATTGGATTCATTCTTTAGACCCCTTAACCTTAGTACGGCCAGCCGCCTCTTTGCCAGTACTCGGGAAATACAGAGCTATTGATTTTTCCTTGTCCAGCTTTGTGAGAGCGGGTATTGTGCGTATTGGTGTTAGTTTAGATACTGAAGCAGTATCTCTGCTGGATCATCTTCGCATTGCTTCCCAATGGGACTTGGATAAAAAAGAAGGCGGTCTTTTCATTTTGCCTGGCAAGTACTTAGGTACATTGGATGCCCTGTTCAAGAACACTACTTTTCTAAGAAGAGCTAATGAAGAACTTGCCATAATTGCATGGGGAGATTGTGTTTATAATATCGATTTTCATGAGCTCATGCGTTATCACATTGATAAGGCTGCTGATATAACATTCATTGGAGACCCCGAAGACCCCTACATATTTGTCATAAACAAGTTTCTTCTCCTGGAAATACTCTTTGCTTACAAAGACCTTAGAGACTTCTGGCGTGATGCTGTGGCAAGCATAAGGAGCGATTTACGGATTGAACAGTTTGCAACTGATATTCCCATGTACAAATTATCTGATGGCTTAGAAACCTTCTACAGACTTCACATGGATGCTCTCGATCTTAATGTATACAAAGCTTTAACTCAGAACATGATCTTGACAAAACTTCGTGATTTTCCCCCAGCAAAGTTTTCCACTACATGCCGTATTACTGACAGTATCGTTTCTGATGGCTGCATTATTGGAGGGCATGTGATTCACAGCGTAGTTGGTAGAAACTCCATCATACGTGCTGGAGCTTATGTTGAGAACTCCATACTCATGCAGGACGTCGTGGTGGAAGAAGGAGCACGTTTGATCAACGTAATCGCTGACAGATATACGGTGTTTAGGGCTAATCGCGAGGTTATAAGTAGCGAATTAACGGTAATACCCAGGGAGCATGTCATATGAAAGTATTAGCACTCATACTTGCAGGAGGAACAGGTACAAGATTAGGCGTACTTACTGAAACCTTGGCAAAACCATCGGTATATTTCGGCGGCAAGTATAGAATCATCGATTTCGCTTTATCAAACTGCGCCCACTCTCAACTGGAAGGCATAGCAATTCTTCCACAGTACAGGCCTGTGGAACTGATTAGCCACGTAGCCATGGGCAGACCGTGGGATTTTGTTAGAAGAACGTCTTACTTCGCAGTGCTTCCCCCTCACAAAGAGTGGTATCAAGGTACAGCGGATGCAGTTTTTCAGAACATTGAATACATTGATTACCTCAAACCTGATACGGTACTCGTATTGTCAGCGGATCATGTGTATTTGATGGATTACAGACCTTTGCTCAAATATATGGATTTGAAGAACGCTCGTGCAGTTTTAGCAGCAACGACGGTTCCTTGGGAAGAAGCAAGCAGATACGGTACTGTGATTACCGATGAACACGAGCGCATCATGGAGTTTCAGGAAAAACCAGCAGAACCAAAATCGAATTTAGTGAATATGGGTATATACGCCTTCAAGTGGCATTACCTTAGAGACCTTTTACTAGAAGACAGTGTTAGAGAAGAATCCAGCCATGATTTTGGGGCTGACATATGGCCACGCGTTGTTGGCTCAGGCGAACCAGCCTATGCCTATAGGTTCGATGGGTATTGGCTTGATGTAGGTACAATAAAGTCTTTCTGGGAAGGTCACATGGATTTAGTTGCTCCATTCCCCAGGCTTAATTTGTACGATCCGCGATGGAAGATTTACACCAATCCGGCGGACCTTCCTTCCCCCATTTTCCTCGGATCTGGGAGTGCTAGAAGTGCATTGGTAAGCGAAGGCAGCGTTGTAAAAGGCAACCTTTTACGCTCTGTAGTGGGACTTCAAACTTTCATAGATGACGATGCCGAAGTAGTGGAAAGTGTCATAGGTCCAAGAAGTTACGTTGGTAAAGGTGCTAAGTTGTATAGAGTGATTACTGGAGAATCTGTTTGCATCGAAGAGGGCGTTGTTATTGGAGAAGGAGAAGATCTGCCAAACGAAGTAGCTCCCCAGATTTACACAGATGGAATAACAGTAATTGGCAGGAACGCCAGTATTGTAAAAGGCAGTCATTTGGGAAGACAAGTAGCAGTTCAGGAAGGCGCTGTGGTCAATGGAGTCTATGGCAGCGGGGCATTCATCTACCGGCAATGAAAACAGCGGCACACAATTGATAAATTTCTCATCAGACGACCGCTGGTTCATGGATGGAGATATTTTCTTTGCTTTTACCGGCGCACACTTTGATGCTCGCACCCTCATACCAGAGCTTAAAAACAAGGCAAAACTCATCATAACGGAGAAAGAAGCCACAGGATCTAACGTCATATATCGTCCTGATGCTCGTCAAATCTACAAGAAATTCATAAAGGCAGGAGCAAAAGTTTATCCTTTGCATGTTCTTGGCATTACAGGTACCAAAGGTAAGAGCACCATTGCATGGTGGTTATCCTCTTTGCTGGGATTTGGCTATATGGGAACACTTGGCATAAGAGCTAAGGATGTTAAATTTGTCTTGCCTACCACGACTACGGGTGCTGATGCTTTGTTTAACACTTATCGAAGGACTGGAGAAGATCACTGGGTAGTGGAACTCTCTTCCATTGGTTTGGCAGAAGACAGGCTTCCACTGCCGCTGGAGGGTCTAGTATGGACCACATTTGAACCAGAACACATGGACTATCACAAAACCACATACGCATACTTCTTGGCTAAGAAAAAAGCCTTTTCTTACCTAAAAAAAGGTACTTTCGCGTTACTAGGACAAAACGTGCCACAAGCTGACATTGGTACACCTTACTTAACTCTGAGGTATGGTGATACTGGCAACTTCTACATTTTGGACAGAAGAGAATACGAATGGGAACAAGAAGTGAAAATTTACACACCTCAAGGACCCTCTGTGGTACATATCCCCATGCCTGGGAAAGTTTTTGCTCACGACGCTGTGGGCACCGTGGCAGCGGCTTTTCTTTGGAAAGGTACTAAACTAGAAGGTGAATTTCCTTCCGTTCCGGTTCGTATGAACCACGTCATCATAAATGGTATCGAAATGGTCATAGATTTTGCTCACACGCCAGAGAGCATAGATGCATGTTTGCAAACAGTTGCCCAGCGCTGGGGTAATGATTTTGTGGTCATACACGGAGCTACCGGTTACGAACCGCAAAACAAGAGCTACGAAATCATAAAAGTTATAAACCGGTATGGCATCCCAGGAGCAGCTTCCATCATAAAGTCCCTTGACCAGCGCCAATCTGAAGAAACGCTGAGAAGGTATGAAAACGCTGGTTTCATAACAGGAAGTAGCACCGAAGTATTTCAGCTCTGCAGTAAGAAGTTCAAGAAATGGGTCATCGTGGGAATGAGAGATGCCTACGACAGGCTAAAGGAGGCTGGTATTTATGGAACTTGAGAAAGCCATTAGTGCAGTTCAGTATGCCCTGGAGATGGAAAAAGAAGGCGTACGTTTCTATGGTGAAAAAGCAGATGAAGCAACTACTCCTTCTGTAAAAGACCTGTTCACTGGACTAAAACGCATGGAGGAAAATCATGTTGATTATTTGTCCAAGGTATTGGGACATCTGAAAGATGAGAATACCTTCCTCGACGAAATGCCCCCTGAAGAAACACCTTTCGAAAGATTGAAAGCAGAAGAATCAGAGTTTAACTTTGGCGAAATAGCGGCATTGAGAATGGCTATGCTGCTGGAACATGACTTTGCTCAGTTTTACAAGAAAGCTGCCGAGCATACCGATGATGACATAGGCAAACAGATTTACTTGAAGCTAGCAAAGTGGGAAGAGGAACATGAGGCAGCTATCCGTAATGAGCTGGATAACCTGATGAAGGAGCATTGGTATGATATGGGTTTTTCTCCCCTTCTATGATGAAGACGTGCCCAAAAATCTACTAAGGATGCGATAGGAAAACAACCCCAGCAGTGCAGTAATAAGTGCTGCCATCAAGAACCACATCTTATGAGGAGTCGAAAGCACCAAAGTAAGGTAGAAGAGTGTTTCTAGAAAAGAGGAAACCATGAAGTGTGCAGTTACGAAGTACGGTTTGCCAAAATCTGCTAAAGCAGCTATGTAAAGCAAAACGAAAACAACCTGTATAACAAGGTCAATCCAATTTCCAGCTAAGAACCACAGTGATGCCACACTTACTATTAGGCAAACAATAAGTAAGACAGGTAGTAAGCCCCAATGCTGACTAGGTACGCCACTATTAGCTGAACTAGTAGCTGAACTACGGTCCATTTCACTCCTACCTCCTTTCTTAGAGCTGCCAGAGTGGCAATACAGGGTACATAAAGCACAAAAAACACCATAAAAGCGATCCCTGAAGGTACACTAAAAGCACCTGAAAGCGTAGAAACCAATGCAGAGCCACTAGCTTGATACAATTGGCCTAATGATGAAAGCACCGCTTCCTTCGCTGCTAAGCCCATGAGCAACGCCGACGACATTTGCCAGTTGAAACCGAGCGGCTTAAAAACTGTCTGGCTTAAAAACATCCCGATACGAGCAACGTAACTTTGGGACAAGTCTTCTCCCAAAGGAAAAGTAAGCAATATCCAGAATACAACGGTTGCCAGTAGAACAACGGTAAACGCTTTATGGAGAAAATCCTTTGTTCGAAACCAAGCCAGTTTAGTAGTCATCTTTAAGGATGGCATCCTATAGGGCGGCATCTCTAAGGCGAAAAACGTGGGCATGCGCTTGAAGGCCACACTTCTAAATGCAAATGCCAGTAGCAAACTGAAGAAAACAGACAATACGTAGCAGAAAAGCACAACGCCTAATGCACGAGGTCCAAAAAGAGCAGCCCCGAGAACCGTAAGGACTGGTAGACGTGCATTACAGGGAATCAGCGGTATAACCATGGACGCAATCTTTCGCTCTACTGGATCATCTATGGCTCGAGTAGAAAGTATGGCGGGCACATTGCAGCCAAACCCAAGTATGAGAGAAATGAAGGATTTGCCGCTTAATCCGAAGCGGGACAATGGCCTGTCCATGATTAGTGAAGCACGCGCCATGTAACCAGAATTCTCTAGTAACCCAACCGTAAAAAACATTACGAATACCAAAGGAACAAAAGAAATAACGTTCCCCACTCCACCGAACAAAGCATTTTGTATGAAGTCTTTTATCAACCCAGAGGGCAAATAAGCTGTTACCACGGCTGATAGCCAAGAAATGGCTTCTGCTACTAAATCTGTTAGTGGTTGCCCCACAGCAAAGATTATCTTGAAGAGCAGGTAAAGGATAATAACAAACGTGGGTATACCAACCAAGGGATGAAGTAACACATGATCTAGCATATCGGACCATTTCCACTTTTCGGGTAATTTTTTCATAACAACCGTAGCGATTTGATGAGCTTTTCGATAGCGTTCCATGGCGATATGTTCTTGAGGATGAAGCCCGTCCAGATGACCCATTATCTCGTCCATGTCAGTTTGCTCATTGGAAATAGTGCTTATAGCTTCGAAACGTCCTAAACTATCTTTGTTCTGCAAGGTAGCTATGAGGTTCTCCAAAGAACGATTAAATGGAACTAGCTTTGGGACACGTGCGTTTTTCAAAGCCTGCTTCAATCCGTCAATGTTGATCCCCTTTAGTGCGGAAATCAGCACAACTGGGAGTCCCAGCTCTTCGGACAACTTCTCGGCATCAACAGTTGCTCCAGACTTCTCCAACTCATCAATGAAGTTCAAAGCAACCACTAAAGGCTTCTGTAAGTCCAAAAGTTCCAAGGTAAGCATGAGGGAACGCTCCAAAGACGTTGAATCCACCACATTTAAGATGACATCGTATTCTTGTGATAACAAAAAACTACTGGTGACTTGTTCGTCAGCGTTTTTGCCCAATAAAGAATAACTACCAGGTAAGTCTACTACTTCCCATATTTCACCGTTCACTTTCCACTGAGCCATTTTCACATCCACGGTAACTCCTGGCCAATTTCCCACATGAACGCTCATGCCCGTGATCAAATTGAACAGCGTGGATTTTCCACAATTGGGGTTGCCAACAAGTACAATCCTTTTTATACCTGAACTTACCTTAGCATCGGCATTCAGCGTATCGTCACCAGAGGCATCATGACAAGACATCGACATGAATCCAATGAGCCTCCTTACGTGAAAGTGCAAGCCTTTGAGTTAGGAACTCCACAACTACGGGTCCTCCAAGAGGAGTCTTTTTTACAACTGTGACCGTAATGCCTGGTAGCAGGCCAAGCTCTAAGATGCGCTCTCTGAACCACTTAGGACCAACTATGGACCTGACTTTCGCCGTAGTTCCTTCCCTTAGATCACTAAGGTGAACATTCAATGTTTGCACAGTAAAACTATAGCATGTCTCTGTTTTACCTGTCAATAAGGTAAAATTGTGTTCATGGAGAAAACAAACGTCCGCCTATTCGGTAGAAGGCACAACGAGGTGTGCAAAAGTGCGTAAAATCCTTTCTATATTGCTGATACTTGTTTTACTTTCAGTGGGTACGGTGCAAGGAGAAACCTGGTCTTCCGCCCTGATTGTAACTCAAATCAATGCGAAACAACTTTACATAGTAACCAACAGTTTCACATCATACAAGTTGGATGGAAATACTGTCACATTCTCCAGTAAATGGAACGGTGGCTCTATGGAAACTGGAGTTTTCCAAGTCACAGCAAACCCGTGGCTTTCTGTAAAGAGCTCCACTCCATTTACTATTAAGATGCTTTCACCAAGAGAGTTCTTGATTAGTGCCATAGATGAAAGCGCTGTTGTTTTACCAAATGTGGACGTGGACGTCCACACAACCACCGAAGTAATCACTCCTACCTTACCTGAAACACCAACCTTGCCTGAAACTCCTACCTTACCTGAGACCCCGACTTTACCGGAAACCCCGACGGAGGTAGTCCCCACGCCATCAGTAGTTACACCTTCCATTCAACCCGGGACAGGGCTATATGATCCCCAAACCCTTCAGCTTGCCATTCAGTTTCGACTCGATAAAATCAACAGACAAGTGCCAGCTGCTACAGTAGTTGAGATTAGCACAGCAGTGAGTCGTTGGGCAAATTACTTCAACTTAGATCCTTTCTTGGTTATTGGCCTAATAGAAATGGAAAGCGGTTTCAATCCCAACGTAGTTAGTACTTCCTCTGCAGTGGGGCTGATGCAAATTCTGGAATCCAATTTTTACAACTATGCCGCTCAATTAGGTGTTAAGAGTGACCCATTTGATGTAGACAGCAATGTTGCTGTAGGCTGTAAGATGCTTTCTAACAGCATGACCATATGGCAACGACCTTTCATGGCGTTAAGATCATATTTGTTAGGCTCCACGGGTCTTATGAACAGTATTCTTGCCGGTAATGACGCTGCTGACAGTAACGGCACTCGGTCAATAAACTATGCCAATGTGGTTCTCAACATACGTAACTCGATTTACCAGTACTTCAACTTGACTCCTCCAAAAGAGCAGTATGTGGTGGTTTTGGATCCAGGACATGGCGGATACAACCCTGGTAATGGTATGTACAACATGGGCGCTATAGGGCTTAACGGCATATATGAAAGTGAAGTTGTACTGGACATATCCCTAAAAGTTGCTGACATTCTCAGGAGTAATGGCGTTACGGTCCAACTTACCAGAACAAGAGAAAGGGATAAATCGAATCCGTACGATTTGGAGGATCGCTTAAGATTAGCAGAGAATTTCAAACCCAACCTTCTTTTGAGCATTCATGCTAACTCGTTTACCTCCTCCACCGCTAATGGTGTGGAGACCTATTGGCGCACTTGGCAGTCTAAATGGTTTGCCACAACCGTTCATAATGCTTACTTGAAGCAGGCTCAACTCAGAGACAGAGGAGTAAAACAGGATACCACACTGTTTATCCTGAAAGGCACATCGTATCCATCAGCCATGATAGAAGTTGGGTTCATAACTAATCCGGTAGACTACGCCCTTTTGTCAACGCCAGAAGGCAGAACAAAAGCCGCTCAAGGAATTGCAAAAGGCATTTTGGAATTTATGGGAATCGATGTTAAACCACTAGATCGCTAAAGGGATTCCAATAGCCCTTTACCACTAAGAAAAACTCCTTGTCAGCACTGATCTGCTGAATCGGTTGAGCTACTACATTGGAGATGGGTGGTACAGCATATTCTGACCAAAAAACATGTTCAAGTTCCCACTGGAACCCCTTTTCTGAAAGCACCGCAGCCCCAGTAGGCAGCACTGAGATGACCCTGCCAACCGGCAGATGCAAAGTAAAATTCCTGCCGAACACAATTGTTTCGTTAATACCATAGGCTACTGCAGGTTTATTAAATGAATACGCGATTTTTAACAAAGCTAAATTCCCAAGCAGGTGGTCTATTTCCTTTCCCCAAGTACCGATGAAAACAACAGGCACGCTTTCACTAAGCTGCAACGCTCTCTCGCCATCTGTAAAATCTTTATCGGGGTAACTTATCAGCATAGGGACTTTTAGAGCGAAGACCTCTCCAAGGTAAGGACCGATGGAATCTAGATCGCCAATTACCATGTTTGGTTTTATACCAGCCTTAAGAAGGTGCCGGGTGCCACCATCCACACCCAGCACCTGACTAAAGCCAAAGTTTTCATGAAGAAATTCGAATAATTCAGGCTCCACGCATCCGTTTAGGCTAATCAGAGTTGACATTCGCAGCCTTCTCCAGAGGTGGCCAAATAATCAGAATAACTACCAAAGCCAGTAACGTAGAAGGAGCAACTACCAAGAAATTAACTATTAAGGAATAAACCCACGGATTCATTCCTTCGGGAGCATACTGGCTAAAGAACACGTAGCCACTTAAAAAGTGGCTTAGGAAGCGTCCTGCACCCCCTAACAACGCACCAAGCTCCACTGGTATGGCATAAGTTCTTTTCCATGAACCATAACCAATCGCAAGAAATGCAATCACACTAGAAGCAAGAACTACATAACCACCAACGGGAAAAAACTGTGCCTTGCTCTTTAAATCTTGAAGTTCTTCTTCTAGTTGTGGTTTTTCATCAGGGCTGGCTACTAAGAGCTGCTGCTCCAATTGCGCTATCTGCGTCTTAACTTCTGCGGTGCTCACCATGGTGTAGTGGAAAATTATCACTCCACTCACTAAAACGGCAATGGCCAAAAGAATACTAACAACGCGATTCACACGTAAATTCTTTACCAAACCAGCAAGCCCGATCAAACCGAATGCAATGGGATAATCCAGCAAATACTGAAGTGGATGAAGCACGAACATGTCTTGTAAGCTGTGAAGAAAACCATAAGCCATGCCTACTACAATACCTGGACCTACTCCCCATCTAAGAGCAAAGACGAGAAGTGGAAGCATCTGCAGGGAAATCGAACCACCTTGTGGCAACTGGCCCACATTAAAGTACCACAATGCCAATGCTAAACCAACCATGATGCCGGCTTCCGCCAGCATGCGAGTGTTTTTAAACATTCAAACCAAACCTCCCTCCGCCGGTATTACCCGGATCAGGTTCCTAGGGTCGGCAGCTCACAGCTACCCTCTCAGCCCCTCGCCGACAGGGACTCCCCTGGTCCTGTACAACCCCTATTGTACTACTAATAAGGCGTATTAGAGAAAATACATCACCAGTAACAGCGCCCCAAGCACTACACGATAGATGATGAAAGGCTTATAACTCCTTTTGCTAACAAACTGCAAGAATGGTTTAACTACTAAGTACGCACTCAAAAAGGAAAATAAACAGCCCACTAATAGCACAGCCCACTCCTGCATGGTGAAAGAGAATCCTGATTTTAACAGCTCATACCCACCAGCAGCTAGCAAAGTTGGTGCACCAAGCAAGAAGGAAAACTGAGCAGCTGTTTCCCTTGTAAGACCAGAAAGCATGCCACCACCGATACTTGCTGCCGACCTGCTAAAACCGGGAAAATAGGAAAGCAGCTGGAATAAACCGATTTTTAGCGCCGTAAGAGCATTTATGCTCCCCACTTTATGCACTGTTCCTGAGCTGTTCCTCTCTGCATACCAAAGGAACAGAGCACCCAAGATAAGTGCAATTGACACAGTCAAGACGGAAAAAAGATACGTCTGAATAACATCACCAAAGGTAGCCCCAACAATGATGGCAGGGATTATGGCTACAATGATGTTTCTGTAGTTTATAAGCACATGCTGTTTTTCCTTTGAATTAAAAACATTGTACTCATTCCAAAAAAGCATTACCACTGCCAAAATAGCTCCCATCTGCACGATGACATCGAAAGACGCATTGAATGGTTCGGGAAAACGAATCCATTGATTGACAATGATGAGATGACCTGTTGATGATACAGGTAAAAACTCAGTCACACCTTCAACTACACCTAGCGCTGCAGCTTTCAAAAGAGACAAATAAAACATTAAACAAACACCTCCTACAAAGGCCTTTTTTCTGGGATCCCTGCTTTACGTGGAAAACCATGTGGAGTTGGAGCTTCTTTACTAAGCACTACAAGAGTTCTAAAACGGTCATCCAAAAAATAATCATGATTTTCTTTGAAGGCCAATCTCAACTTAGCCAAGGCATTCTGTGCAGTGCGTAGCTCCTCAACCCAAGACGGACCCTTCCAAAGCACTGCCATGCCGCCAACCTTCAAAGGTGCAGCCACGTATTCTGCCAAAATTCTGATCTCTGCCACAGCCCTGCTAATGGCAAAGTCGTACTCCTCACGATGAACTTTTCCGAAATCTTCTATGCGCTCATGCAAGACCTGTACATTTGTTAATCCGAGAGCAGATGTGATTTCCGTCAAGAATTTACAAGATTTTTGCGAGCTGTCCACCAAAGTGAATTGCACATCTCTTAATACGATTGCCAATACGATTCCGGGTAAACCGCCTCCTGGTCCAATGTCTAGAACCCTACCACGAAGCTCCACGTGATTTAACACAGCTAAACTGTCTTCGATACCGAAAGTCCACAAATCCTCTGGAGTCCGGTAACCATGTAAATAATCTGTTAACCAAAGCTTTGAAGCAAACTGTTTAAGGTGTTCCTCCTGACTCATCCACCAAAGCTCCGGAACGATACATTCATGGGGTTGAAAAGGCTAAAAAGTGCTTCTTGAAGTTCAGCAGTGAAAGAAACCCAATAGCTGTTTGGTAACAAAACACGGTAAATGGATCCATCCAAATGGACTGTAAATTCAACGGGGGTCGGTCCTTTATGCTGCTTCAAAAGAACCTTTAGTTTCTTAAGTTTTTCCACCGACACTTGTTCCGACCTCAGGACAATGCGCAAAACACCTTTACCATCGAGCTCTTTGAGTTTATCATCTAGTTCACTAAGCGGAGAAAACGAGATCAGTGACTCAGCGATGAGGCGACTCTTCTCGTCTTCAGATTCTACGCGGGCACTTAATGTAATAATGCCAGGTTTTGAAATGATTGGCTTAAAAGCATCGAATTTTTGTGGCAACACTGTTACTTCTACTTGCGACGTTAAGTCCTCCAGGGTGAATGTCATGTATTGATTGTTGTTTCTACTCTTTCTCACCCTGGTGCTGGAAACGAAGCCTCCAACTTGTACCAAGCCATCTATTTCTCCCACTGAATCCAGAGCAGTCAAGTTTTGATTACTCAGAATAGCCATGTACCGCTCTAAAGGATGCGTAGTGATATAAAGCCCCAAATATTCACGCTCGTCTTCCATGGGATCTAAGGATAAGTCGTCGTTCGAAGTGTCCTCAATTTGGAAAAGAGTTTGAGTAGTTATCCCGGTAGAAAGCTGACGCAGTAAACTTTTCCGATCGCCCAAACTATCAAAAGCCCCAGCCCTAATAAGGCTTTCGGTTACCTTCTTATTTACCACACGATCATTCACACGGAGCAAAAAATCTTGAAAAGAGCTAAATGGTCCTCCTGTTGCTCTGGTCTTCAGAATTTCTTCCACCGCTGCTAAGCCCACGTTTTTAATACCAAGCAAACCAAAACGTATTTCGTTTTCACCTTCCGGAATGAAGTAATGCTCCGATTTGTTCACATCAGGAGGTAGTATTTTTATGCCTAACCTCCGTGCTTCAGATATGTAAACTTTGAGCTTTTCCGTGTTGTCCACAAAACTTGCCAGAAGAGCTGCAAAGTACTCTGTAGGATAGTAAGACTTTAACCAAGCTGTGTAGTAAGTCACATGGGCATAGGCTGCTGAATGGGACTTATTGAATCCGTATTCGGCAAAATGTACTATGGTCTCGTAAATCTTTTCAACAGTTTCTCTGGCATATCCTCGTTGCACACCGCGGCTTACGAAATCTTCTCGTAACTTAAGTATTTCTTCTTCTTTTTTCTTACTAATAGCTCTACGCAGGACGTCAGCTTCGCCTAAAGAATAACCTGCTATGACTGAAGCAATTTGCATTATTTGTTCCTGATAGACGATAATACCGTATGTCTCTTCCAAAATGGGCTTCAGGTCGTCGTGAAAGTAGTCCACGGGTTCCCTGCCGTGTTTCCTATCCACATAAGACTTAACCCCACCACTGCCCAATGTACCTGGCCTGTATAAAGCCTCAGCAGCTATGATCTCTTCAAATCTCGTGGGTTTAAGATCTTTTAGGAAGGAACGGAATCCAGAACTTTCCAGCTGAAACACTGCCACTGTTTCTCCAGCTGAAAGCATCTCGTAAACTTTCGAATCATCTTTGGAAAGTTTATTAAGGTCTACATCTATGCCATAGCGCTCCTTTATCCACCTAAGTGCGTCGCTAATCACAGTCATGTTCCTAAGACCAAGGAAATCCATCTTAAGCAAGCCCAGTTTCTCCACATCGTCTTTTGCTAGTTGAGTGGTCACATTGATGCCAGCTTCATCTGAGGAAGCCTGCAAAGCCACGTATTCGTAAAGGGGCTTGTCAGCGATCACCACACCAGCAGCATGAGTGGAAGCATGTCTTGGAAGACCTTCTACCTGTTTTGCAATCTCTAAAACTCTTGCTAGGTCTGGGTTTTGACTTATGAGATTTTTAACATCGTCTAGTTTCTCTGCGTGCGCCAATTCCATGTTTTGAGGAATACTTTTTGAAAGCCGGTCCACCAATGCTAGAGGCACACCAAGAACTCTCCCCACATCTCTTATGGCGGCACGGGCAGCCAAGGTACCAAACGTCGCTATCTGTGCCACGTTCTCCTCACCGTATTTATTCCTGACATACCTAAGGACTTCATCGCGCCTGCGAGCGCAGAAGTCTACGTCAATATCAGGCATGGAGATGCGCTCTGGGTTCAAGAATCTTTCAAAAAGAAGACCATACTGCAGGGGATCCACATCAGTTATACCGGTCAGGTAAGCTACTAAGGAACCTGCAGCACTGCCTCGTCCAGGCCCCACTGGAATACCTTGGGATTTTGCCCAGTTTATGTAATCCTGCACGATGAGGAAATAGCCAGCAAATCCCATTTTTTCAATAACTGAAAGCTCATATTCCATCCGATCCAAAACTTCTTTACTGGGGTTATCGCCGTACCTCTTGAGCAGTCCATCTTGAGTAAGCTTTCTTAAATAGGAATTCTCCGTATAACCTTCAGGCACGGAGAATTTTGGTAAATGTTGCTCGCCTAGCGGCAACATGAAATCCACCATCTCAGCAATGGCAAGCGAATTAAGCAGTGCTTCAGGAGTTTCAGAAAAACGTTCCCACATCTCGTCGGCTGACTTTAAGTACATTTGGTCAGTCTCATACTTGAATCTGTTAGGATCGTTTAAAGTGGCACCAGTGGCAATTGCCATGAGCACATCTTGTATGGAGTACTCTTCAGGTCTACCATAGTGCACATCATTTGTAACCAGGAGCGGAATACCGGTTCGCTTTGAAAGCTCGACAATGGCCTTGTTAACTCGCTGCTGATCTGCCAAATTGTGGTCCATTATTTCCAAATAAAAGTTGCCTTTGCCGAAAATGTCTTGGTAGCGCCCCGCTAGCTCCAGAGCTTTTTTCTCGTCACCCTCAAGTAGAGCACGGGGTATTGCTCCAGCTAAACAAGCAGAGGAAGCTATAAGACCTTCATGGTATTGCTCTAAAAGCTCCCAATCAAATCTGGGTCTGTAGTAAAAGCCTTCTAAATAGGCTTTCGTAAGCAATATGTTCAAGTTTCTAAAGCCAAGGGCGTTTTTAACAAGTAAAACGAGGTGAAATGGTTCTTTATCCTTATTGCCTTCTCGTTTCTTTCTATCCCGTTGCGCTTGATAACCTTCAACCCCAACGATCGGCTTTATTCCCAACCTTTGAGCTTCACTGACGAACTCTACCAACCCATAAGTAACTCCATGGTCAGTTATGGCTATCGCTGGCATGCCAAGATCTTTAGCCCTCTGCACTAACTTTTTAGGCAGAGTAACACCATCCAGAAGAGAATAAGCACTGTGAACATGCAAGTGTACAAACTGATTTGCCATACCAACGTTTATTATAATAGAGTTATGGGTGGGAAGCTTAAAATTATCCTTGTAGAAGACGATGTTTCTTTTGCTGAGCTGCTTGCCAACCGTTTAGAAGAATTCGGCTTCCAAGTCGAACATTATGAAGATGGGGCCTCTTTTTTGGATTTGAAACCATCGGGACATTTGATTCTTCTTGATCTCATGCTTCCGAATCTAGACGGATTCAGAGTTCTAGAAGTTTTGAGACACCGAAAAGACAGAACACCGGTCATTGTAGTTTCTGCTCGCAGCGCAGAAGAAGATGTGGTAAAAGCGTTGGAGCTTGGAGCTGCTGATTACGTATTTAAACCAATTAGAATGAAAGAGCTAATCGCACGTATAAACCGACTATTAATGGAAGAAGCCAAAGATGCTCCAGAGGCTAAGGTGGAAAACCACTTTCTTATCACTACAGAGGGACAACGTGTTGAGCTTACAGCAACCGAAGCGCGTTTGCTGCAGCTCCTTCTTGAAAACCCCGGCCAAGTTTTTAGTCGCGAGGAACTGCTCGAAGGCATAAGTGAGAAGGCTGAAACCCCCAAGGCTGTTGACGTACACATACACAACCTTAAGAAGAAAGCACCCTGGCTAAAAGAGAAAATCAGGGCCATAAGGGCATTAGGATATGTTTACCAGCCGTGACATACAAATACTCGAACGCTTAGGTATGGCAGCTTTTGTTATTGACAGCGACAATGTGGTATTGGCCACTAAGCAAATATCAGAACTTCCTTTTTTTTCTTTTGTGCCTGATGCTCCAATTTCTGTAAACGTTAGGCGCACTGACATTAGAGAAGCTCTTCTAACGCGTGATTCATTTGCTATCATGAGCCCCACCAGAGAACGCAACTTTCAAGTAGATCGCTTCACAGAAGAAAACACCCTAATCGTGGTGCGTGAAACAACGTCTAAAGTTGAGCAAACGGAGCAAGTAAACATACTCATATACCATGTGGTGCATGAAATCAGAAATGCTCTGAACAATCTTTCATTATCGCTGGACTATCTTAATGAACCATACATGTCAAAGGTTGAAGAAAGTATTGATAGGTTGGATAGGCTTTCTCAGCAGCTTACAGATTTCGCAAGTCTGAGTCAGTTAGAGCCAGAAGATGTTCACCTTGATGAAGTAGCAGAATACATAAAGGGAGTATTTGATGTCCCAGTAATTATGCAGCGTGAAGGAACGTGGACAGTAAACAAGAAATTGCTTCTCATGGCTATTAAAAATCTCCTTGACAACGCAGTTACCTACGGAGAAGATCCCGTGGTCTTCATCGATGAGCACCAGATAAGCGTAGAAGACCATGGGCCCGGATTACCACCACAGGTACTGGATAGGCTTTTCACACCTTTTAACACCACTAAGAGTGTTGGGCTGGGTTTGTTTATAGCTAAGAAAGCATGCGAATTAAACAACTTAACCCTTGATTACAAGCCGAACGTACCCCACGGTGCCATCTTTACCATTTCTTTACCAATGGTTCCTAGAATGTAGTTAGTTACACAAATAAAGGAGGGAAATACATGAGAAGAAGGTACGTTAGCGTTGTAGGGTTTATACTTGTAGCAGCGCTGCTTTTAGCAGGATGTACTACACAACCTGAGAATGCTGGGAATACAGAAAGTAAAAGCATCGTGATAAAGGGCTCAGACACAGAGGTAAACATGGTGCAAGCGCTCGCAGAAGAATTTCGTAATCAACATCCAGACATAACCATTTCTGTTTCCGGAGGTGGAAGCGGCTCAGGTATAGCTGCTTTAATCAACGGTGAAATAGACATTGCAAATTCCTCTAGAGAGATTTCTCAGGAAGAACTAGATCAGGCAAAAGCAAATAACATTGAAATAGGAACATTCATTGACGCAAGAGATGGCATAACTGTTATTGTCCACCAGAATAACCCTGTTGAGAAACTCACTTTGGATCAAATTGGGAAAATATATCGTGGAGAAATAACGAACTGGAAAGAAGTCGGTGGAAAAGATATGCCGATAACATTGTATGGACGCCAGAGCAACAGTGGTACATTCACATTTTTCAGGGATGTAGCTGTCAAAGGAGATTATGCCTCTAGCATGAGATCCATGAACGGTAACAGCGATATTATAAATGCCGTAGCTCAGGATGAAACGGCCATAGGATACGTAGGTGTGGGATATTTCAAACAGGCTCAGAACCAAGTAAAACAAGTTTTGGTTTCCACTGATGGCAACAACTACTACAGCTCCACTGACCTTCAAGCTATTGATCAAAAACTATATCCGTTGGCCAGACCATTGTACCAGTATGTTAAAATGCCCCTAACACAGGCTGTAAAAGATTTCCTATCCTTTGAAATTAGCGAGGAAGGTCAAGCCATTGTGGAAGAAAACGGATTCTACCCCATTGGACCTGAGGAGAGAGCTATCAGTGAGGCATTACTCAACCAATAGTCGTGCGGAAAAAGTATTCAGATTTGCCAGCACCGCAGCTGCGGTGCTGGCAAGTTTTACTGTGGCCCTCATAATCTTCTTTATGTGCATGCCAGCACTTAAGGCGTTAAGCCAAGTTCCTTTAAGCGCTTTTTTTAGTACTACATGGAATCCCAGAGGTTATTCAGGAAGCAGCTGGGGCATTCTTCCCTTCATAGCCGGGTCCCTTTGGACCACCGTAATTGCCTTGGTAATATCCGTGCCACTCTCATTCTTGGCAGCTGTTTTTTCCAGCCAGTTCATGTCGAAAGCACTACGTTCTGCTACAGATGTCTTCTTTAGCCTATTGGCTGGAATCCCGTCTGTAATCATGGGATTTCTCGCACTGACCGCTATTGCCCCACTAATCGCTAAGGTATTCCACCTTAGTAGCGGTTTAACCATGCTCAACGGTGGAATAACATTGGCCATTATGGTCTTACCTACCATGGTAAGCGTATTAAGCGATGCTTTCCAAAACATCCCTGAGATTTACAAAGAAGGAGCGTTAGCGCTTGGAGCTTCTAAATGGCAGGCTGCCATAGGAGTTTTGTTTCAATTTGTTAAACCCGCTTTTATTTCCAGCGTCTTACTTAGTTTTGGCAGAGCCATTGGTGAAACAATGGCAGTGATTATGGCTGTTGGGAACGTCGCAATGGTACCTAAAAGTCCCCTACAGCCTGGCGAGACAATGACAGGTGTCCTAGCCATAGAAATGCCTGAAACCGTAGCTGGCTCAACACACTACAATGTTTTGTTTTTAATTGGTTTGATACTTCTCTTGATTGCACTTCTGGTAAACTATCTTTCTGGCCTCATAACGTCTAAAGTTAGGGTGAAGATCCAATGAGGAAGACATCAGATTCAGCCTGGGTTGTAGTTAGCGGAGTTGCATATTTTTCTGCAGTCATTTTTGTTATTTGGGTCGCTGTTCACCTTTACATACTCTCAGAAGGAAAGCTGTCTTTAGAGTTTCTGTTTACCAACCCCACTAATGGTATGACAGCTGGCGGTGTATTTGCACCACTCTTCGGTTCTCTTTACTTGGCCCTTTGGGTTTTAGTTATATCAACTCCCTTAGGTGTGCTTGCTGGTGTCTATTTCGCCGAATTTGCACCTGATAACACTTTGACTCGCTTGCTTAGAAGTTCAATAAGGACATTAAGCGGCGTACCTGCCATTGTATTTGGTTTGTTCGGCCTAGCTTTCTTCGTCCGTCTTATGAACTTAAGACTTTCTCTTTTATCTTCAGCGCTTACACTTTCTGTGATGAATCTACCTGTAATCATTACCACAACCGAAGAAGCACTACGCCTGGTTCCCAATGCCCAGAAAGAGGCAGCAATAGCGTTGGGTGCAAATGCTTGGGAGGTTTGGAGAGACGTTTCATTTAAGTACGCCTCAGGTGGTATGCTTTCTGGTCTCTTTTTAGCATTGAGTAGAGCACTCGGCGAAACAGCGCCCATACTTTTAACTGGAGTGGTGTTTTACCAACCCACTGTGACTCTTGACCCGAGCAAGAGTTTTATGGCACTGCCGTATCACATCTTTATTTTGGCAACACAGCACAGCAAATTTGCTGAAGTTTTGCCTATTGCTGCTGCTTCCGGGTTTATTTTGCTCATCATAGTTTTGCTGATTAGAATACTTGCTTACATTTACAGTAGGAGGATTCAACGATGGCTTTGAAAATTGAAGCGCGCGACGTGAGTGTTTATTTCGGAAACGCCCAAATACTGCACAACGTAAACTTGGGCATAGAGGAAAAAACAGTAACTGCCATCATAGGCCCCTCAGGATGCGGGAAAACCACGTTCCTTAGAACACTTAATAGGTTAAACGACCTATCTCCGGACTTTAGGATGGAAGGTGAAATCCTTTTAGGCGGTGAAAACATCTACCAGATGGACCCCATTATTCTGAGACGCCGCGTGGGTATGGTTTTTCAAAAACCAAACCCCTTCCCTATGAGCATTTTCGACAACGTGGCTTATGGTCTTCGCTTACAGGGCATAAAGGATAAGCGCCTCCTGCAAGAGAAGGTCAAAACAGCCTTAATAGCAGCTGGATTGTGGGAGGAAGTACAAAACAGACTAAGCAGTAACGCCTTCGACTTGTCAGGAGGACAGCAACAACGACTGTGTATTGCAAGAGCCATTGCTGTGGATCCTGAGGTCTTACTGATGGACGAACCAACCAGCGCTCTGGATCCTGCAGCTACATCACGAGTAGAAGAACTCATTCTGGAATTAAAGAAGAACTATACCATAGTCTTAGTTACTCATAACATGTACCAAGCAGCTCGCGTTTCCGACTTTACGGCCTTTTTCCTAAGTGGTTATCTAGTAGAATTCAACAAGACAGACATCATTTTCACAAATCCTAAAGACGAGAGAACTCAAAGGTACGTAACAGGTAAATTCGGCTAGGAGGCTGATTGCCATGCTAAATGAAAGAGTATCAGAGATAAACAGCTTACTTTCTGAAATGGGAGGATTAGTTGAAGACGCCATAGTAAAAGCAATAAGAACTATGGTGGAGAAAGATCCTACCGATGCTGATCAAATTATAGAGGACTTGGAGCCACGGATAAACGAACTCGAAAAGCGCATAGATGAAGAATGTTTGATAACCTTAGCCAGATATCAGCCTGTCGCCCACGACCTTAGACGCGTCGTAGCAGTACTGAAAATTGACAAAGATCTAGAGCGCATGGGAGATCATTGTGAGAACATTGCTCGGCGGGCAAAAGAGATCATAAAAGAGCCCCTACTGAAGCCTCTCATCGATTTACCACGCATGGCTGAAACAGCTCAGGAAATCACTAAGGAAGCTCTGGATAGCTTCTTTAAAGAAGACACGCATCTTGCAAGACAAGCCATCGAGAAAGATGTCTTGGTGGATCAGCTCCAGGAGCAGATAATTAGGGAGCTCATGTCATACATATTGGCAGACCCGAGGAACATAAACAAAGCACTAGACCTCATATTCACTAGCAAGGATCTAGAACGCATTTCCGATTTGGCCACCAACATTGCTGAAGAAACCTTCTTCCTAGTAGAAGGCAGTGACATAAGGCACATGGGGCCAAAAGACCAAAGAAAAGAATGAGAATTTGTAGAACTGATCATTTTTAGAGAATGACTATCTCCGGCTCCAGCCAAATGCCAAAACGGTTGTAAACCCGTGCTTGTCCCAATTTAATGAGACCTAGAACGTCCTCTCGGGTAGCACTTCCTAAGTTTATTATGAAGTTGGCATGTTTCGTAGAAAACATGGCATCGCCTATGCGGTAGCCAGCCAACCCAACTTCTGTCAGCAGTTCCCAAGCTTTGTATTCCTTGGAATTCTTGAATGTACTGCCTAAGCTTGGATATTCAACTGGATGTCTTCTCTTTCTGTATTCAATATTGCTTAGAATCTGCGATCTAACATCTTGCTTATCTTGAAGTTTGTAGTAGAGAAAAGCATCAACAACAAACTTTACACCAAGCTTATCCAAATGGCTGTTACGGTATTCAGCATCCACATCCCCAGGCTTTAACCATATTACTTCTCCTGTGGAGGTAATAGCTCTAATTTGGTAAATCTGGTTCCAGACATGCCTGCCAAAGGCACCTCCATTCATCCATACCAGCCCACCTAAGGTGCCCGGAATACCTGCCATAAAATCCAGTCCACCTAAGCCTTCTTCCATGGCATACTGAAGCAAATCACTGAGCCTTGTTCCACTAGATACATGAACTAGTCCTTCACTGTGCTCGATAACTGGTTCGTGGTCAACATTTAAGAACGCTTCTTCGAGCTTATTTGGAAGAAGTAGCTTTGAGCAATTGCCTAAAATCACCTTGTTTACCACGAAGGTGGGGTTATCCAGAATCTCGAGGGAGTTGTCTACGGACCAAACCCATGATTCTGGACCAATCTTTATGTGTGAAAACTCTTTAAGGTTTATCTCAGTTCTTGTTATGGCCATGTAGAATATTCTACATGGTTCCGAGTGTATCTAATGTTAGAATTATTTTATGAAGAAAATCCTTATTTCGTTTTTTTTCGTGTTTTTGCTGATGGTGCAACCTGTTAAAGCGCAGCCACTGGTTCACTTGGCCTTTTTGATCATACCAGAGACTACTACTGCTACTACGAATATGAATATGAACAATACTCCTCCACCATCGTCCTCGGGCGTGATATTCGTCGATCAGAGCAAGCCTTTCACCATTACTGTAGATGATGGATACTCCCGTCCAGCCTTAAAGAAGCTAATCACCCTTAAGAAACAATATGGCGCGTCTTTTACATGTTTGTTATTCCCGTATGGAGCGGCTCTGAAAGACAACGAAGATCTCTTTGCGCAACTGATTAACTTAGGGTGCGAGGTACACAACCACACATATCATCATATTTACTTCAGAAACACCACTGCTGAGCAGCAAAAAGAAGAGATCCTCTCTACTGACCAAGCAATAGAACATGTTTATAAACTTGCTAAACAAAAAAGACCTAACATCAAGTATTTCAGACCACCGGGCGGTTTCTATGACCTAAACACTATAAGGATTTGCAAGGAAAACGGTTATAGGATCATGCTTTGGAACGTCATAACAGAACCTAACGGTAAAAACTTGTCAGTTGATGAACGAGCAAGGTATATTTACAGCGCCCCAAAGGGGAGTATCATACTACTACACTCCAAAGAGCGGGACATGGACGCCTTAAGCAAAGCATTGCCCGTATTACTTAAACACTATGGAATACCAGCCCACTGATAGCACTGATCTGCTTATTGTTGGTGCCAGCTTTAGCGGGTTAACCTTGGCTTACTCAGTGCACAACCCAGGCCTAAGGTCGCTCATAGTCGAGAGGAAACGTCGTCTATGGAGCCCATCCACGGGTCTAATTACACCTCCCACCCTAAAGCTGCTTGAACAAGTGTTTCCCTTTGGCATACCCATTATAAGGGCTTTCACCTCTATGAAAGTGATTTTCAAAGATGTTGGAGAAGTGCTGCTGAGTTCAAGAGAACCTTTCTTATTCTTGCTAGATAAGGATTCTTTCTTTTCGGCAGCCGAGGAGCATCTGCCTTCTTCTTTTACATTGGCTTTGGGATGCTCTTTTGTGAAAACCGAAAACAAGACTGCCAAAGTCCAAACACATTATACAGAGACGACCATACGCTATGATCTGTTGGTCGGTGCAGATGGCGCGCTATCCAAGGTAGCAAAATCGTCTGGATTACCGCTAGTTAAAGAGTGGTTATACGGCTATGAATGGAAGATTAGCCGACCAGCAGAGGATGATTTTATAACCTTCGTAGTCGACCCTACCGTTTCGAGAGCTTATGGTATATGGATGTTTCCAGTAAATGGGGGTGTAAGGATAGGCTTAGCATCCAAAAAACCTCTTAGAAAAATAGATGTTCAAAGCATAATGAAACAGTACTTTTCCTTTGACGGACCTCTGCTCGATTACAAAGGAGGGGCAATTCCTATCTCCGGGCCAGTTAGAGCACCTTTCAAAGAGGATGTCATCCTATTGGGTGATGCTGCAGGATTATGTGGACCATTCCTTGGCGATGGCATACAAACAGCTGTAAAATCTGGGATTGCAGCTGCTAGGGCTGTGGAGCAGCCAAATGTAGGACCTTCTTACGTGGAACTGCTTAAAAAGACCGAAGTAACTAAATATCTAAAACAACAAGCCTTGCTGAGAAGTATTTGGGATAGATTTGTGTCCAAGAACACTTTGAAACGCTTATACAAGTTTACCTTGCGAAATCAAGATCATCTATTGGACGATCTGACAACTATCAAAGAAGACCCCTCGAGCTTTCTCCAGATAGCAAGAAAATTCTTTGGTTAGTTTTTTTATGTTTTTCGGTTAAGCAGCTTTGCCATAATACAACATCATTGCAGCAACTGCAATAAGAACAAAAACAACGTATTCACAATTGATTGAATTCCACTTAGCGCATGTAAAGTCGCTTAGTCTGCCCTGCTGCCAGTGGTTAATTTGTTAGAATAAAAACAACCATGATAAACATAATTTTGTTTCTACTTTGTTTTTGGTGCGGTGCAGTACCTTTCTCTTACCTTATAGGATTACTGTTCGGCAAAGACGTGAGAGATTTTGGCCAAGATCACAACCCAGGGCCTACCAACAGTTTCAAAGCGGGAGGGGTCGCATTAGGAATTCCGTCTTTAGTATTGGACTTCTTAAAGGGAGCTATTCCTGTATTCATGTTAACCAGCACATATGATCTTTCGCCTGTCGCATTTGTCCTTGTGTGTATCGCTCCTGTAGTTGGACACATATTTACTCCACTGCTTAAGTTTAAGGGCGGAAAAGGCATAACAACTACTTTCGGGATATGGTCTGGTTTGATGCTGTGGGAAGTACCTGTTTTCTTGGGCTCTTTCTTTACTCTTTCCATAATTCTAAAACACTTCTCCAAAGGCTCTACTAATAACGACAAACTAACTGTGGTTATTGCCTCTCTCATGTTACCCCTCGTTGTTTTTCTTACATTTCACAACCACAAGCTTTTTGCCCTAGCTGTGATCAATTCTATATTGCTTATTGCAGCTCAGTTCAGAGAAGTGTTTGGTATATGATGAGAGGCCTTTTCATATTTGTTTTGTATCAGTTCCTAAACAGCATAGTAAACGGTTTCCTAATTAGAATCCCAAGACAGCAGGAAGACACCGTTGGCACACCAAGAGTTTCGGTTCTGGTCCCGGCTAGAAACGAAGAAGAAAACATTGGTCAATGTGTGCAATCGCTTTTAATGCAGGATTACCCTAACTATGAAATCGTGGTATTGAATGACAGCTCAGAGGACGGAACAACCACAGTGCTAAAAAACATAAACAGCGAAAAGCTTAAGGTCATAGAATCAAAAGATGTTCTCCCAGAGGGTTGGACTGGAAAGAATTGGGCTTGTTACAGGTTGTTTCTGAATTCTACGGGAGAAATCGTCATCTTTACCGACGCTGACACTATTCACTCTTCGAACATGATCAGTACAATGGTACAAGAGATGGAACGACGGAATCTGAGCTTCGCATCAGGGATACCAAGAGAACTCATCACGACCTTTGGTGAACGAATTACCGTACCGTTCATGAACTACAGTATAGTTTCCATTTTCCCTATTTTTCTTAGCTACTTGTCACCAGTTTTCAACATGTTTAGTGTGGCTAATGGCCAGTTTATGACGTTCAAAAGATGCGCTTACGAGCAGATAGGCGGCCATGCTGCCGTAAAGGAAGAGATCGTAGAAGACATCGAGTTATCCAAACTTGTCTGCAAGCATGGGATGAAGGTAGGCATGTATAACCTGTCAAACTTAGTTTCTTGCCGTATGTACCGAGGCTTTAGAGAAGCATTCAAAGGCCTGTCCAATAGTTATTTCGCTTTGTCTGGAATGAGGATAATTCCTTCACTGTTTGTGTGGACATGGATGTTAATAGTTGGAATTTACCCTTTGTTCTCATTGTTAGAGCCAGCACACAGGCTTTTAGCCTTGGAGACAATTTGCATGACCATGCTCATCTGGTATGAAACATCTCTCAACTACAAACTCCCAAGGCACATCGTTTTTTATTATCCTTTGATTAGCTTAGTCAATTCTCTTATAGGATTTCACTCAATAATCGAAGGGCTCCGAAGAAACACCTCTTGGAAAGGAAGAACAATAAGCGTGAAAAAGCCTAGGTGGTTCTGAGGATAATGCAGTTGTAAATGGTCCCCTCTTACTTACCAATAAAGAAGCCCCACACCGAAGTATGTGGGGCTTCTTCTTAGGTTGCTCAGACTATCTCGATGTCTACTTTTTTACGACTTTGGCTGCCTGAGGACCTTTTGGACCATTAACGATTTCAAATTCGACCTTATCGCCTTGGTCCAGTGACTTGAATCCGTTTCCTTCAATTGCTGAGAAGTGAACGAAAACGTCTCCTTCACCATCATCGCGGGTAATGAACCCGTAGCCCTTCTTCGCGTCAAACCACTTAACTGTTCCTGTGTACATCTTTGTACCTCCTGTAACGTTTACCCCTTCATACGTAGGGGCTGAGCATATTATATAACAACACATAATAAAAAAACAAGGGCGGCCTACGCCGCCCTTTCGAGCTTCTATCGTTGCAAATGTTTATTTCTTTACAACGTGAGCTGCTTGAGGCCCCTTAGCGCCTCTGGAAACTTCGAATTCAACCTTTTCGCCTTCATTAAGCGTCTTAAAGCCATCGCCTTCAATTGCTGAGAAGTGAACAAAAACGTCTCCTTCACCATCGTCGCGGGTAATGAACCCATAACCTTTCTGAGCATCAAACCACTTAACTGTTCCTGCGTACATTTTCTTACCTCTTCTTTCTTCCCCTATTTTAGGGGCAATCTCATTATACACCTCGCAGACATTAAAGCAAGAGTATTTGCTAAAATGTATTTAACATGGTGGAAGACACAGCACCCACACAACGAGAAGAAGATATCATAGAAGCTATTTATCGCAACCCACACAGGGACCAAGGTGTTACTGTTTCCGAACTATGTAAAGCTTTGGTGTTGGCAAAACCAACGGTTAGCTTAATGGTAAAAAAGCTGCAGGAAAAAGGGCTAGTTACAAGAGAACCTTACAAAAAGATTTTCCTAACTAAGCAGGGTACTGAAAAGGCAAAAGCCATCTTAAGGAGACATGAAGCAATAAAAGAAATACTCATTAAGAGCGGTACCCCTGAGGATATTGCAGAACTGGATGCCTGCAAAATGGAACATTTTCTACACACTGAAACGCTAGAAGCTCTTATGAACTCCCTTTTCGATCCCAAGGAGAAAGAAAGACATAATAAAAAACAGCCGATATAAAATACAGAACCATGGCTGCATAGAAAGAGTAGGAATACCCTCTGTATTGAATTATGTAACCAGCGATTAGCGAACCCTAACGCACGTGATAGATTGTCCCCCATGCTCATAAGCCCGTTGGTTATAGTTCTAAAATGCACAGGCGTTATTCTCCATATTAAACTGCTGAGAAACCGGTGTAGACATGTTCATGAGGGCTTGCCTAATAAGAAAAGATGGTATAGCGTATGCCAGAGAACCGGCTTTTGCGAGAATAAACATGAACGGCAAAGAGAAAAGCTCTGTGATTACTACTGTACGTACCTTGCCGAGGCGTCTCACTACTAGTGGAACTAATAACATTCCAGCCGCCGTGGCCAACTGACCAAGAGTGTAGATGAGCCCAATCTGAGGACCGGGTAAAGTGAAAATATCCTTAAAGTAGAGATTCATGAATGGAATAATCAAACTTGCGCCGAGACCAACTAAAGTTCTTGGTACAATGAGCACGATAAGTAAAGGCGTAAACCCACGAAGGCTCCCAAGTCGCTCTCTGGTGAAAGGATTGCTCAGTGATATTCGCAATGAAGTATGCACCTTTAAGGTTACGATCACCATGCCCAAGGAAGCACACAAAACACCAGTCCACATGATTCCCCTATAAAGGGCAATAGGATCTCTTACACCCAGGAAACCAGAGATAAATGTGAGAAAAGAACCACCAGCAAAAGCAAAGGTGTGTAATGCATTGTTCAAGGAAAAAAGTTCATTCCTGTACTCCTCTTTGGTGTGGTCCATAATAAAAGGGGAAATTCCTATCATGAACAAAGCATCTGCCGTCCCCAAAAGCCCCCCTAATAATACCAACATGGGAACTGACTTTGTTAGGAGGATTAAAACCTGGACTGCGACAGCAAGGCCCATGGCAGTTAGAAAGTTATAGCGGTAACCTATTCTGTTTATTATCAGGGCAGCTGGTATGGTCATTAACACGGACCCAAATGAACGTGCACTTAGCACCGTGCCAATCACAGACTGAGTAAAACCAATTTCAGATAAGTACAAGTTAAAAACTGTGAAGTAAAACGAAAAACCCATGAAATACAAAAAACTAGCAACAGAAAACCATAGCAGCGGCGCAGGATTCTCTGTTAGCGCTGTTCTGTATCTTCTTAGGGCGGCGATAATTTGCATTAACCTTATTATACATTTCATATTTGATCAACCATGGTGTAAAATGTAAAAGTGAATGTATAAATATTCCTAATATAGGAGGTACACCATGGAACGGAGCAAGAGAACTACAGCGGAAAGACTTAAGACGCTTCGAGAGATCATCAAGACAGAACCTACATCTACCCAGCAGGAGTTAGTGGAGAAATTAAAGCAAGCTGGGTTTAAAGTCACCCAAAGTACAGTATCAAGGGACCTCAAAAAAATAGGAGCAATGAAAGTATTCTTACCTGATGGTACCTACGAGTATACCTTGCCTGAGGCAACCTCACTGACTATTGACGAACGCATTGTAACCATTGTAAAGAAAAGTATTTTGGACATGCAGTACCGCTCCCCCATATTGGTTATAAAAACGGTACCCGGTACAGCAAGAAGCGTAGCGCGTGCTATAGATTCCTTGCAGCTAAAGAAAGCCATTGGGAGCATAGCTGGTGATGATACGGTCTTTGTTCTTGCTCAAGATGATGTAGGAGCGTTCGAGATAAAGGAGAAATTGCATGATATAATGGAAAAGTAGAATGTGTTAACAAAGCCTTAAAAAATGGAGGTTTTCCGGTATGGGGTTATCTGAAAAAACGATTACTGTTGCTGTAGTGGGGTCAGTAAAGAGTGGTAAAACAACTCTTGTAGAGAACCTATTAGCAAAGGCAGGGGTGATCGACAAACCAGGCAAGGTCGAGTCGAAAAACACTGTGAGCGACTTTGATCCCTTTGAACAGGAGAGACAGATTTCCATCAACCTGACAGTGGAACCACTAGTTTGGAAAAATGTAAAAATCAATTTTTTAGATACACCAGGTTTCTTGGACTTCAAAATGGATTCCATGTCAGCAATCAAGTTTTCTGACGCAGTCCTATTCGTGGTGGACGGTTCATCTGACATCGGTGTTACTACAGAAATGCTTTGGGATTATTACCTAAACCTTGAACAAAAGAAACCGGCATTATTTTTCCTAAATAAGATGGATAAGGCCGAGGCAGATCAAAGTAGAGTAGTTGATCAAATACGTTCACTACTCTCCAATAGAGCTGCACCTTTATCTGTACACGCTAATGATAAAGTTGTTAGCGTCTTCGACGACTTATCAGGCTTACCAGAGGAATTGAGAAACGCTGCAGCTGAGTACAAAGAAATGGTTCTAGATGCAGTGGCAGAAGCTGATGATGTTGTATTAGAAAAGTACTTGTCCGGAGAAGAGATTACCCAGGAGGAGCTTAGCAGGTGCTTCAAGAGTGCCATGGCAAACGGAAATTTCTTCCCAATAATGGCAGGCTCATGCATCAATGATAGCGGCCTAGAGAATGTTCTGGATTTCCTTTCAGAGAATGTATCTCCTCTACCTGTGTCTGATTTTCCTAATGCTGACACCGTGGGCATAGTCCTGAAAACTTATATGGACCCTTATGTGGGTCGCATAAGCGTTATAAAGATGCTGAAGGGATCACTAACTACGGGATCTCAGCTCTGGAATCCAGACACAGAACAGTTGATAACCATACCCAAGGTTTCATTCATCGTGGGTAAGAAAATAGTCGATGCAGAAACAGTTGCGGCTCCCGACATCGGCGCCATAGTTAAGGTAGAGGAATTGGCAACTAACTCTGTACTCTGTACACCCAACGTGAAAGTGGATGTACCACGCCTTGATGTACCACAACCACTTCTTCCAAAAGCCATTGAACCTAAAACAAAATCAGACCAGGAGAAGTTGCTAAGTAGCTTACATAAGATACAAACAGAAGATCCTTCCTTCATAGTTTTCTACGATCGCGAAATGAAGCAAACAGTTATCGAAGTTCAAGGAGAAATGCAGTTGAACGCAATATTAGGAAAACTACATGATCGCTATCACGTTGAAGTGACTTTGGCACCACGAGAAGTACCTTATAGAGAAACCATAAAAGGGCGAGCGCAAGCCCAGGGTAGATACGTAAAGCAAACGGGCGGTCACGGCCAGTACGGAGTAGTGTTCATAGAAATTTGGCCTACTGAAAGATCAGCTGGCTACGAATTTGAAGATGCCATTTTTGGAGGAGCCATACCCAACAACTACATACCTTCGGTAGATAAAGGCATACGTGAGCGTATGAGCAAAGGCGTTATTGCCGGATACCCCGTTGTTGATGTACACGTAAAGTTGTTCGACGGAAAGTACCACCCAGTAGATTCTTCAGATATGGCTTTCCAAATTGCTGGATCTTTAGCATTCCAAGAAGCTTTCATGAACGCAAAGCCCATTCTTCTGGAACCCATTTACAAAATCACCATTAAAGTTCCAGAGGAATTGGTAGGTGACATAATGGGTGACATAAATGCTCGCAGAGGTAGAGTCCTTGGAATCAGTGCTGAAGGAAAATGGCAAGTCATCACCGCTGAAGTGCCTTACGCAGAGATTATTGAGTATGCTAAAGATTTTATGTCCATTACCGGAGGGCGTGGCATCTACAACACGGAATTTGTACGTTACGAAGAAGTACCACCCAACATTGCTGAACAAATCATCGAAAAGCGGAAAGCCATATTAGAAAAAGAAAAAGCAGAATAAAAGGTTTTTCACCAAAAAAGTAAACCCGTACCCGTATACCCCGTGGGGTATACGGGTATAATAATTTACGGAGTTATTAAAGTAGGAGGTGCCTGCATGGCAATTTTGAAAGAATCTGACAAAAAAGAGGTCCAAAAAAGACTCGCTGTCATGAACAAAACAGTAAAGGTAATTACATTTTTACCTGAAAGTGATATTATCGTGCCCGGACGTCGTGAATGTATGTACTGCAACGAAGTAAAAGAACTTATGTCAGATCTTGTGGCTACAACTGATAAACTTTCCTTAGTTTTGATCGACCCACTAAAGCAACCTGAAACTGCTCAAGAATACGGCCTAAAGAAAGATTCGCTCGGTTTCATGTACCCAGCGATAACATTCTCTGTCTTGGAAGATGATGGACAAGAAAAACACTACAACATTTGGTTCTATGGCATTCCTGCCGGATACGAGTTTGCAACACTTCTGGACGACATCATACTGCTTTCAACAGGTAATGTGAAACTTAATAAAGCTTTGCTACCTCAACTGGCTGCCATAAACACTAAGGTTACAATGGATGTGTTCGTAACACCTACGTGCCCCTATTGCCCCAAAGCAGTCTTCACAGCTCACCAGTTTGCTTATTTCAACCCAAATTTCACAGGAAATATGATAGAAGCCAGCGAGTTTGAAGAACTTACAAACCGCTGGAACGTCTACGGTGTTCCAAAGACTGTCATAAACGAAAAAATAGAGGTGGAAGGTGCCGTACCAGAGAACCTGATGCTTGACTACGTCAAAAACGCACTACTCTGAATAACAACAAGAAACATTAAGAATATAAGAAGGCTCCCAGTTTGCTTCTGGGAGCCTTTTTATATTCCTGTGATCATTAGCACTGACGAGCTATTTCTTTTATGCGGTTAGATAATGTCCAAACCTTCTCGGTGTCTACATTGTCCACTGAATGAGGATCCTCACCCATGATTTGAAACAGTTCTTGAATATTTGACTTTTCTTCTTCGGTAAGCTGATCTAGATCTACAGCCCCTGGGAAATTGGCAAGAGCCAAAGGAGGCCTATCAAATAGACCCAAGTACTGTCGGACATAGATGGGTCCGCCTATTTTTCCACCATTCCATGTTCTCTCGTCTTCGATGAGACTGATAGCCACACCGGCCCACATTCTTCCATAAAGATCACTTCTGTGTGTCTGTATAAACTCCAACATGTCTGGATTTAATTTGTGATTGTACACCCCGGCAACGAAGACAATGGCATCTCCCCAAAAAGACTCCACTTGTTCCACCGATTGAGCTTCACCATCAAGTGCTTCAGCAATGGCTTCAGCATAACGCTTTGAAGCTCCATGCCTGCTAACATAAATCACCTGTACCTGCATCTCTAAAGATCACCCCTTCCCTGATTTACTACTTCAATGTCTTTTACTCCGGGCAAGTCAGAGACTTTTTCTTTTATCTCATCGATAATTTCCTGCAAATAGGGATCATCGTGAGCAAAGGAGATTTCTATTCTGACTTTCCCATCGTCAACTCCAATGTATTTTACACGCTTCAAAGACACTATGTCCAAACCCTGAGGCGGGTAAATCACATGGTAAAGTTCCTCCCGCACTAAATCGGAGCTAAGTTCTTCTTCAGGAAGACGACCCGTTTTTCTAAGATAGTCCTTGATAGCCGCTCTTAAACCGTCCACAGCAAGCACTGAACAATGGTACTTAACAGGAGGAAGTCCTCCAAGTTCCTGGACTGCCTCTGTCCACTTGATGGACAGTGCTTCTTCTAAGGTCTTCCCTTTCGCCAAATCAGTAACAATGGAAGCTGTAGCTATGTTGCTGGCACAACCGTAAGATTCAAATTTTATGTCCTCGATGACATCGTTGTTTATCTTCAAATAAATGGCTATCTGATCCCCACATGCGGGGCTTCCCACAAGAGCTTCCGCATCAGGATTTTCTATAACCCCTTGGTTATGTGGGTTTTTAAAATGTTCAATTACTTTAGGATTGTATTTTATCGACATGCTCAAATCACTCCTTATAAACCTTTGGTGCTAACGGACTAATCTTGCGAAGCTTTGCCACAATACCTGGAATTACTTCCAAGAATTTGTCTACTTCTTCATCAGTGGTGGTCCACGTAAAGGTCATCCTGATGGCACCGTGAGCCCTTTCATAGTCTCCGTACATGGCAAGTATGACGTGGTTTGCCTCTAAGAATGGATTTGCACAGGCGGAGCCAGTATCCACCGTTATATCTTCCATATCCAGGTACATCTCCACTGATTCGCCTTCCACATATCTAAAGGTGAGACAGACATTGCTAGGCGACCTTAAGTCCCCCTCAGGACCGTTTAGCAATGTTTCTGGAACCAGTTCCATGGTTTCATTGATCAAACGATTGCGTATGTGTTTCATGTGTTCTATCTTCTGTTCCAATCCGTCTTGCATAAGCTCCAATGCTTTTGCAGCACCCACAATGGATGGCACGTCAGGGGTACCAGGGACAATTCTCGAATAAGCCTGACTACCGTATATGGGACCTTTTACAGGTACGCCTTTTTTCACCCACAAGGCCGTGACACCTTTTGGACCATGTATTCTTTCTATGCTGGCCGTAATAATGTCAGCATAGGGTGCTAAAGCAAGATCTGCCAATCTTCCCAAAGCCCAGGTCAAATCATAATGAATAAGCACTTCTGGGTTTACGTCCCTAATAATCTTACTAATATCCTTAACCGGTTGAATAGTACCTACCATGTAGTTCACAGCAGCCATGGTTACAAGCACTGTGTCTTTTCCAAGACTCTCACTTAGCGCATCTAAATCCACTAAGCCGTTTGAATCCACCGGTAAGTAAGTAACCTTGATTTTCCCGAGCTTCTCAAGTTGCTTCACCAAATCCATGGTAGTTCCGTGTTCAATAGACGTTGTTATGACGTGGGGAACCGTACCACTTTCAACGTTATTAAGTACACCCTGGATGGCAATGTTATTGGCCACAGCGTGGCTGGGTGCAAAGTGAACCTCGTCAGGTTTTCCTCCAAAGAACTTTGCGTAAGCCATCTGGCTGTTCTCAATAGCTTCTGCTGCCGTAGTTCCGGTATAGGTAAAGGAAGACGGGGCCCAGTACTTCTCGGTCCACCATGGTATCATTTCATCAATAACACTTTTATCCACATAAGTGGATCTGCAGTGGTCAAAATAAGCTCTCACCTGCTCATACACTCCTCTCTGATTTACATACACATTGTTTTACTTACTTGTTTTTTCAATCAGGACCTGCAAAGCTTTTGATAGTTCTTCGCTGCCCTTCTCGGGTAAGCATTTAGCCATACGGTCTCGGACCATAAGAGAAACTATTTTCTTCATAAGCCCCTGCACAGCAGCAATTTGAGTAGCGACCTCAGTGCAGCAAACACCATCAGAAAGCATGCGTTCCACCGCAGAAAGTTGCCCTACAGCTGTTTTAACCATTTGAAGTACTTCATCTCCATAAGCAGGTCCGTCATTTGTTTTCATAGAAGCATCACCAAAAATATTATACCCCCCATGGAGGGGGGTATATACAACAGATGAGCGCTGTTTAAACTCCAGATTACTAACTAACTTGGTAGCCTAAATCAAAAGCCTTTAAGTTGTTTTCGAGGTCTCTTGGCAGCACTTCTTCAAGCGCTTTTTCAATGACTTCTTTGGGAAGTAAGAATGACAGTACAGAAGCAGACTTTCCCAGCATGACACTGTTCACGTAAATGGTACTTCCCAGGCTCTTTGCCAAGGCCGTAGCATCAAACATATGACAAGGCCCAAACTCCTCTAGGTTTTTGCGAATCTCTTCTAACGACGGATAGACAGTGCTACCCAGGTTTGCCGATACAGGAACCATCTTAGCCTCGTTCACTATGAATGTGGTACCTTTTTTAGCATAGTTTATGTAGCGAATGGCTTCTAGTGGCTCAAAAGAGAGAAGCAAATCTGCAGTACCCTCTGGTACTGTGGAGGCAACAGGATTTTCCGAAATACGAACAAAACCAATAACTGAGCCCCCTCTTTGAGCTAAACCGTGAATTTCACCCACTGCGGCATAGTAGCCTGCCATCATTGCGGCTTTTCCCAAAACCTTCGCGGCAGTAAGTATGCCTTGACCACCTACGCCAGTTAAAACAATGTTGTATACCACTGCTGCCACCTCGCTCTCGATTCGTCACTCACAACATCAAAGTTCTTCTCCCCTTCAATGCTCTTCTCGTAAATGGCATTGTAAGGGCACACTTGTGCGCAGGCAGAACAACCCGCACAAAGATCTTCGTCAATGGAAACTTTCTTTTTGTCTCGGTCGAAAACCAAGGCTGGGCAACCCAGCAGGTTCACACACACCCTACACCCAGTACATTTTTCTTCTTCTACTGCGTACAGAGGAGCACGTTCTCCTCTTCTTTGAAGTTGCCTCTGCCTTAGCAGTGCACATGGCTGTTTAGCCACAATAACAGCCACGGTATATTCGTTTGCTTCCTTAATAGCCTCTTCCAAAGCCTGTAAATCGTATGGATCCACAGATTTTACATAATCAACACCCAGCCCACGAGCTACCTGCTCTATATCCAAGTGAGCACCAATGTCACCAGAAGCTGTTATACCCGTAGATGGGTTAGGTTGATGGCCTGTCATAGCTGTGATACGGTTATCCAATACGATGAGTGTGAGTTTGCTCCTGTTATATACTGCGTTCACCAAAGCAGGCAAACCCGTATGGAAAAATGTGCTGTCACCTATGGTAGAAATGACCCTTTCCTCCTGAGCCTTTGCCATACCGCTCCCCAAGCCTACCGATGCGCCCATAGCAATACATGTATCAATAGCTTTTAATGGATCCAATGCACCTAAGGTATAACAACCAATGTCTGAGGGTTTAACAGATTTCCTTTCCGTTTTCTTAACCATGTAAAAAACGTTTCTATGCGCACAGCCTGGACAAAGCACTGGAGGTCGAGGAGGAAGTGAAGGCACCTGAGCTATTTGTGGCTCTGTCACTGGTAGGTTCAGAATCCTTTCTAGAGCATTGCGGACTTTCCAGTAATTAAGCTCGTCAACTCTGGGGAGCACGTCTTTCCCATGCACCGGCACGCTCAACCCTGCTTCGTAAAGTATTGCTTTGATCATTTCTTCCAAAAATGGTTCTAGCTCCTCTACCACCAGCAAGACATCCAACTGTTTGGCAAACTCAACTATCAATTCTTTATCCAGCGGATAAACCATGCCCAGTTTAAGTATGTTTAACTGGGTGCCTAAGTCACGTTCCGCTTCCTTTACATAGAGATACTCCACGCCCTGTGTGATTACGCCAACTTTACCTGACCCTTCTAACCTATTGAGCTCATGGTTACGTGAAAAACTGATAGCTTGGTCCAACCGCTGCAGCACTTTAGGATGATTTTTCTTGGCGTTGGCTGGTAAACTTACGAACCTGACAATGTCGGGCTTAAAAGTTCCCTTCCTCCGGTTTCCTTGCCTAACGTTTTCACCTAACGAGGAAAACGTTACAGGACTTCGCGTATGACTAACTCGGGTTGTACTCCTTAGAAGAACCGGTGCACCAATCGATTCACTAAGTTCGAAAGCTATCTTAGTAAAATCTTTAGCCTCCTGAGGATCTGAAGGAACAAGTACAGGAACTCCTGCGAATTTGCCGAAAATTCGGTTATCTTGCTCGTTTTGTGAACTCCACATTCCTGGATCGTCAGCGGTCAAAATCACTAAGCCTGCTACCGCTCCCTGATAGGCAAGCGACATGAACGTATCTGCTGCAACATTAAGCCCTACATGTTTCATGGTTGCCATGGCTCTTAGGTTTGACCACGAAAAAGCCGTAGCCACTTCCAGGGCAACCTTTTCATTTGTAGAGTATTCCACATATACACCCGTCTCCTTCGCATATTTGCTCAACGTCTCGGTGACCTCTGTGGAAGGAGTTCCCGGATAAGCGGCTACGCATGCTACATCCGCTTCCAAAGCCCCCCTAGCAATGGCTTCATTACCTAACAAAAGATCAGAGCCCGTTTCATCTAGAAATGACATTAAGTTCACCTCCACTTAACATTGTACTACCCTTTCTTCGGCGTGTTAGAATCTAAAGTAGTTAATATAACCACCAATCAAAATAAGGAGGTACTAATGCAGCCACTGCAATATATTGGGCTCGCTCTTGGTGGCCTTTCTGTTTTCTTGTATGGTTTGCTTGCCTTCAGCGACTATTTAAAAGAATTAGCAGGCATTCGCCTAAGAACCATCATCACTCGAATTAGCGGAACAACTTGGAAAGCACTATTAACGGGTTTGATCGTAACCGCTCTCTGGCAGTCTTCTTCGGTAACAACAGTAGTTGCAGTTGCGTTGGTAAATGCGGGTATGCTACCATTTGAAGCCGCTCTAGGTTTGATTTTTGGGGCCAATATCGGAACTACTATTACTGCTCAAATAGTTGCCTTCAACATAACACAGTGGGGTTTGTTCATTCTTCCCATAGGTTTGATAACGTATTTGGTTGGCAAGAAGAAAAGAGCAAAGACTATTGGTCTATCGATTTTTTCTTTTGGACTCCTTTTATCAGGTCTATGGTTAATGGAACTAGGGCTTAGCCCATTAAAGGAATCTGCTTATCTGCAAAGTCTTTTAGTAGCGTTTAGTACTAAACCTTGGCTGGGTATATTAGCTGGTGCAGTATTTACTGGCATCATACAATCATCATCTGCGACAACATCACTAGTTGTGGCGATGGCACGTCAAGGATTAATGACGTTCGGCGCAGCAGTACCATTAGTACTGGGCGCAAATGTCGGTACCACCGTAACCGCTCTTTTGGCTTCTATTGGAACCAAACTAAGTGCTAGAAGAACGGCTGTGGCTCACCTGCTCTTCAACCTTGTCGGTGTCATCTTGATATATCCTTTTCTTGTTACAGGAATTTACCAAAACGCCGTAATAAGCATTTCTGAAATTTTCGGCGATGTTTCCTTACCACGCCTCATAGCAAATTCCCATACTTTGTTCAACGTCGTCTGGGCTTTGTTTTGGGCTTTCCAGGTAAATAACTTCGCTAAGCTCGTAAAGTGGCTAGTTAAAGGTGAGGAAAAGATTTTCACAAAGCCCGAGTATTTGCACGCAAACTTGTTGTCTGCTCCTTCTTTGGCTTTAGATGCTCTTAGAAGTACCTTAAAATACATGGCTGATGTGAGTATTAGCATGCTGAACTCTGTTGTCGAAATGATTCTCAAGGAAGAAAAGTATAATGGTGAAGAAATTTGGAATATGGAGAACTTAGTTGACGACCTTTACAGTGATGGCCTGCAGTATGCAAACAAACTAGCACAGACATCCTTGTCAGAAGAAGAAGTGGCATACTTAGCTGCCATTGTTCACAGCATGGACGATGTGGAAAGATGGGGCGACCACGCGACTAACTTGATAGAGTTCGCTGAATTCGTGTACGAAAATGATGTGCACTTTAGCCCCAAAGGTCAAGAATCCTTAAAACAGCTTTTTGGTCTAGTAAAGGCTAATTTGGACAGAGCACAACAGGTAATTGACAACGGTTTCTCAGAAAGCATTTTAGAACTTACGGTCCTTACCGAAGAACAGATTGATGCTTTAGTCAAGGAACTCAGAAACGAAAGAACCGAGCGCTTAATTCAAGGCGAAGTTTCTGTAAGTGCTGCAGTTATTTACGTGGACATTTTAACCAACTTAGAGCGTGTGGCTGACCATTGCCTTAATGTAGTGCAGAATTTTTCACGTATCCATGGAGAGAAGGTGAGCGATGAACGACGTCAATAAAGAACTTCGGAAGCAAGCCGCACTTCTGCTCAAGGTTCTTGGAATAATGATTGTATTCCCAGGATTTCTGATAACAGCGGCGCTAGCCATATTTGTGCCGCCAACGAACGAAGGCAAATATGCTAACGCTTTTGTAAGCTTAATACTATTTGTAATACTCTTCGCCCTGTTACAAGATGAAATATTCGCTTTTATCCGTAAGCTATTTGGGAAGAAGAGCTAGTAAAGCTGGAAGATTGAACGGTAAATCATCGGGAACTCGGCTACTAACAATGTTCTTATCCACCACCACTGGTTGGTTAACCCAGATGGCACCTGCGTTTTCCAAGTCGTCTTTTATGGCAGATACTGAAGTCATAGTTACTCCCTCAACTACTTTCGCTGAGATGAGCACTTGAGGTCCATGACAAATAGTTCCAATAGGTCTACCCAACTTGTAGAATGCTGAAACGAATTCCTTGACCTCGTCAAAGCGGCGAAGGCGATCGGGGGCATGCCCGCCCGGAATATAAAGCCCAACAAATTCTTCTGGCTTGTGTTTTGCCAAAGTTTCAGTTATCTGAAAATACAAGCCATTCTTTCCCTTCGCTAATTTGGGCTCAACACCTAGCACTACTGGCTCAAAGTTGTCTTCCTGCACCCTGAAATAAGGATAAAAGAACTCCAGGTCCTCAAAACCATCATCCAGCAATATGGCTATTTTCCCTGCCATGTGTGAACCTCCTTTCTTCTCAACTTAAGTTACTCACTTCTCTGCGCAACTAGCTCCATCTCAAAAAAAGCATTCATGGGCAATCCTGCTACCTGTATCATACTCCTAGCTGGTAAATCATTTCCAAAAAAGGCTGCATAGCGCTCATTAAGCTTTGCAGCATACGACATGTCTTTCATAAAAACCGTGGTTTTCACAACTGCATCTTTCGCAATACCTAAGGCCTTCAGCAATTCATTAACGTTAGCAAACATTTGTGAAAGTTGCAAATCAGGATCTTCTGGTAACGTTCCATCAGGTTTTGCACCCAACAGACCACTAACAAAAACAAGATTGCCACTTTCTACAGCATGGACATAGGGGCCTGTAGGTTTGAAAATCCCATCTACTACGTACCTTTTCACAAGCATCACCCCTTTACTAAACTTTAAAATCCAAACTTACTGTCGTGACTCGGCCAATAGCCTATATAAATGCAAACTGAACCACATCAACACTGACGAAAGCAAGAACAAGACTATTGGTCCTGTATTATAAATGTACCCACCTACAGCCGAAGCTAAACTGTTAAAGGCAGCAATAGTGGCCGTAAGGAGAGCAAAACCAATGTATGAGTAATCCTTAGGAACACGATGCGACACACCGCTGGTTATCAGCGAATACGTGTTCATGAAAGCGCCTCTAAAGAAAAACGCTACCCACAAAAACCACCTATTACTGATGAGAAGCATCGTTCCCAAGATGCCGCACCAAACGGATATCCTAAGTATGATGGAACGATGGGACACACGCACAGCCAAATAGGCTAGAAGTACCGCTCCAATGGCAGAAATACTTCCCAAAAGCCCAAGCATGGTACCTGAAAGAGCAAAACGTTCCTTCGCATACAATGGGGCATAAGGTACAGTGATCATCATGGCAAAACTCATCACAGCCGCCCATAGCAAAGCTTGATAATATGAACGATCTTTTGGAAGCATCAGACTTTTCTTCTTTGGCTCATCCTTTTTCAGAAAAGCCAGAGGAACCGCAGAAAAAACAAAAGAGATCGCTGTTACAATCATCAATAATTCATATCCACCAATATCTTTAAGCACACCTCCCACAAAAGGGCCTACCATCATCCCAATACTGTAAGTACTTGATGTATACATGCTTCCTTTCATAAACTCATCACCAAGTTCGTCTAGAAAGTATGAGTTTATCAGTGGACTGGAATAACTGCTTATGAACCCAAAAAGCGCACAACCGAGGTAAATAGTCCAATCGCTGCTGCCAAAAGCCCAGAGCAGTGGAGCAATAGCACTACCACCCCAACTGAGCATAAACAAAGGTTTCTTAGGGAAATGGTTACCCATCCAAGCACCTATAAAATAGCTAAGCACCGCAGTAGCACTTATGAGCCCGTTAGCCAAACCAACTTGCCCAGGATCACCCAACTTATACAGCAGAAATACTGGCCACTGAGTAGTGTACAGCCCAATGGAAAACCCCCAAAGCAAGTATCCCATCCCAAGGGCTTTTAGTTCTCTACTCATGTTTGAATAGCGCAACTCCGTCGGTTTGAAGTGTATCCAAAACTGCGGTTCCCACACACAGTAAGGGTGCTTCCGTATAACTTATGGGTTTTTCCGTGTTGTTCCATACAAACATTGCACCTTTGTGTTTCACCATTAATGGTTCGTTGCTACAGATTTTAGCCATGGCATCGTAATGTGTAACCCTGAGTCTGTTAAGTTTACCAATTATGTACGTTAGATCCTTCTCGCTATCCCAGTGAAGTGCGTAGTGGTCAAAAAAACTAAGCTTACCGTAGAATTCGTCATCTCTTGGAAGCACCCACTTATCGTCGAAGGTTGCATCCAAACCTAAATTCATGGGCTGTTTCTCCAAGAGTTCCAACCCGGCGTTTACAACAAAATAGCTGTTGGGGAGAAAGGCAGACATTACCAAACGCTGCAGTGCTTCATGATACGGCAGTCTACCAAAAATCCTTGGTGTGTCAGGTGTCTCCACAGCTGCCCACAAAGGCAAAACCCTTCTTGTACTATCAGTAAAAAGTTCTACGATCTTTTCTCGACGTGGCAACATCCACCAACTATTACCTATAATTGCTCCATAATTTGACTCTTTAGCCCTAACATCACCCTCAGGATTAAGTTCTTCAGCAATGAGCATGAAATCAGCCTTCATCTTAAGGGCTTTTTCCATCATTCGCTGCTCTAGTTCTTTGGGCAAAGCATGACCCATATCAATGCGTGCACCGTCAATGTCAAATCTCTCAATGTAGTACGCAATAATGCCTGATAAATAGTCCCAAAGTTCGCCGTTTGGTTTCGAACCAGGGAAGCGACTTGCTTTAATAACGTCAAAAAGCACGTAAGGTGGCTGATCATCCCCCACAAAGGGTTTTGCTACATCGGGATGGTCCAAGAATAGACGATAGAACGTTACATCGTCCCACGTTGGCTGAGGATCATTAAGCCAATCGCTAAACCCTGGAGGAGTTATGACGCCGAAGGTTTTCACCAGCTCGGGAAGAAAATCCTTTCCCCTGTTAGCTTTAACAAAGTTATCCCATTTTTCCGGCTCAGTATAGGAAGGGGACCACCGAAAACAGCTAAGAAAGTTCCTTACATCCTGGCGCTGATACAAGTAGGCCATATCCTCATCGGATAACTGCCTAAAACCCAGTTCAGGCGCTTTGGGTGGAGCATATTTCCCTACACTGGCAACATCAACCCAGTAGAACCACTCGGGATGCTCCAAGATAAGATCGCTGTCACGGGCACCAGTTCTTGGAACAAAATCCAAGATTACTTTCATCCCTATGCGGTGGCAGAACTCGACGAAAGCACCAAAAAGCTCTTCTGCACTCAAATCCAGTAATGGATCTGCTAAGTAATCAGCTATGCGCAGTGGATCACTCACAGCATACGGAGACCCCACAGTTCCTTTCTTGAACCTATCACTGTGCATACTAACCGGTAATAAATACATAGTGTCAAAATGCATTCGTTTAGCATGAAGAGCAACAGCCATCATCTTTAGGAATGTACCTGATTCCCTATATCCTAGAGGATCTTCCGGTTCAAAAAGACCAAAGCCTTTATGGTTGTAAGCACTTGTGGTTCGTGGAAATGCAACGTAAATACTATCTGACTTCACGGAAAAGCTGTACGCATCAAGGTCGTTAAGCATTTCCTCAAAGAACTCATATGGGTCAACTTTGAACCTTACACCATCAAAACAAACACGCCCTTTGTAACCACAAGGCATCCAATGCTTGGGTATGTGGTAGTTTACTCCCGCTCTTTTGTCCCTTAACTCATTTTTGACTTTTTCCAAGTACACGCCCTATTCTCCTTTCTCAATGTTCACAAAAGTCCACATAATCTGTGATCCCCCACTATATTCTTGCAGAGTAGGTTCTACTAAGTCATTCACATTTGGCTTCTCCGCATCAGCCCAGAACCCATGCTCCAAACGCACAACTCCAGGTGGCACTTTGTCTGTCACTTTACACACTACCTCAAGAGATCCCCTATTGTTTTTAATGTTAACTTGTTCTTTGTTGCTTATGGACAACTTTTGAGCATCTTTAGGATTTATCTCCAGTAGCGGCACTTCCTTAAGCACATTAGCGTACTGACTATGAATCCTTAACCTGCCAACTGGAGTCAGTAACATATAGCTTCCCTCTGCTGTCTTATATGAAGAGTGCCTGATCTGGGCAATTTCAGGCCAATTTACCGGACCTGGTTTTGCTGGATCAGGGAGTCTGTAAATTTTGTGCTCTTTCATAAATTCGTAGTCGATGCCCAGATTTCTCAAAGCACCGTTAATGACTTCCCTATCAGTTTCATAAAGTTCACTTTGCTCCAGCTTTAATTGACGTGCCAATTCTCTTGCAAGCTCCATATTGCTCATAGCATCTGGAGGAGGCTCCAAACCCTTTTCGTTAAACGCCAAGAACCGATGACCGTAGGAAGCAACCAGATCTTCAAACTCCAAGTAATGCTTCGCTGGCAAAACTACATCCGCTACTTGAGCTGATTCTGTCATAAACATGTCGTGCACTATGACCGTATTCCTGCTGTTTTGAAATGTTTCTACGAGTTGTCGACGACCTGGAAGCGTGTTTACAGGATTGGCATTCAAAACCAAAAATGTGGCATCTGTTACATCTTTTAATTGCTTGCTTAACAGTGTCCAGTTTAGGGTTTCTTTGCTTGGTTCCTGACCTTTAAGCCTTATATAATCAACATCTATCCCATGATAAGGCCTATCAAAGTAGAAGCGGTCAGATTGATCAATTACGCTGAGAATAGAAGCTACAAGACGCACTGCCATGGCACCGTTCCACTGCCGCTGAAAGCCATAGCCTATAAAAACAAATGGACGACTGCTATTCGCAAGCTTAGAAGCTAACAAGTGAGCCGTTTCGCTACTAACACCTGATATGTGCTCCAAATTGCCAAAGTCATCAACACAAAAAGGTACCTCGTATCCCATAGCGTCCAGTTCTCTGAGTATTTGAAGTGATAACGCTACGTCACCTCCAGGGTTTACTGGAACATGGAAAAATGATTCTGCTGTTGGTGTTTTGACTGGATCGATGACAAAGACTTCACCAGCCTGTTTAGCCCAGGTGTAAGCATGAATGGAAGAGTACGCCACATTGGCTCCCCAGATGATCACAAAATCACTGTCCTTTATAGCATCTATGTCACAACCCCATATGGAACCAACACCATCCATCAGAGCAACATCGCCGGCAGTGGAGCAAATGTCCCAAACCAGCTCAGGTGCGCCCAGCCTTCTTAGCAGACGCTGGTGGAAAAACCTTGAAAGTAAGCCCATATGTCCTGAATAGTCAATTCGATAAACTTTGTTCGAAGAGAGTTTCTCAGCTGCTATGCTTATAGCCTTATCGATGGAAATCTTTTCAAACCCTTTCTTCGTTCTTACCAGCGCCTTTGTAATCCTCTCCGGATAACTTACTTGCCTCAAACTAAGAGCGGCTTTGCCGCAAGTGAATCCCGAGGTAAAAGGATGATTTGAGTCACCGACTAATCTTCCGTATTGAAGAACCATGCCGCAGGAATCATAGCAGTCTCGCGGACAGACATGATAGCTCATACCACATATGATAGCAAAAGACCGCACCGAACAAAGCCACCGCTCGCAGCGAATATTCGCCCCTTGATAGCGGCTTTTCCATATATCTCTGTGCATAGAGAACGAACAGTATTAAAATGTAAACAAGATAGGGAGGTGTTTATCGGTATGTTGAGGGGCATCATAGTGCCGTTAGTAAGTTCATTTAATGAGGATTTCTCTCTGGATTTGCAGAGTATGAGAGCCCATATACAATATCTTCTCAGCCAAGGAGTGAATGGTATTTTCGTGAACGCATCGACTTCAGAGTTTTTTTCCATGTCTCCTGACGAACAAATACAGATAATGAGATTGGCGGCAGAGGAGTTGGAAGACGCTTCAAGTGCTTTGGTTACGGGTGTAACGAGCAACAATACTGAACATTCAGTTAAACTGGCAAAAATAGCTCAAGAAATGAACTTTGATGCAGTAGTTGCAGCTCCTCCATATTACGGTGCGTTCGGTGAAGAAGCCCTGTATCAACACTTTAAAGCCATTGCAGAAGGAAGTCGGCTACCCTTAATTTTGTACGATATTCCAAGTGCTACTGGCAACCCCTTGCCTCCCAGTCTGGTAGAAAAGCTCGCTAAAGAAAACCTGGCAGCCGGCATAAAGGTTACCAGAGATAGCCTTACCTATTTACTGGACATCCTTGCTATTAAGGAAAAGTACCCTTCTTTTTCGGTACTGGTGGGTTTTGACCATTATTTGCCCACGAATCTACTACTCGGGGGAGATGGCGGCATTGTAGCCGGTGCAAACGTAATTCCATCAGTTTATTTAGCACTCATGAGAGCTTACGAGCAAGGAGACATGGAAGCCTTCGCTGGCTTTGCCAAACAAATAGCTGTTTTTAGCATGATATACAGCCGTTGTAACTCATTTGCGGGAGCTATTAAAGCTGCTGCGCAGTGGTTTCAACTTCCTGTAAATCTTCCGTGCAGACCACCCTTACTAACAGACGAGCCAGCTAAAGTGGAAGAAATTCTTTTGCGTGCGGAGCTGATTAAGTAAGCAGTATCTCCCGCTCTAGCAACATTCAGCAATAATTAGCTTGAATAGCTAGACAAAAGCTTCTGCAGCTCTATTAAAGAAAAGCCAGTTCTTCACTGTGATTTTATTTGGTTCTATATTCAAAAAAGCGTTACCTTCAGCTTGGCTGAGTATTATGCCCCACGCCCTTTCACCAAAACGTTTTTCCACATCCTCTTTTCTAATACCTTCACTAAGAAGCCTTAGGTTCATGATGGCATATTCTGAAAGCTGCTCTTCCCAAGATAAGGCCACATACTCCTCATATGTGGGTTCACCAAGCTTAGCACTTTCCACATAAAGCCTTAGATTTGACACCCATTTATACCTTACACCATTTACGTACCCTGCAGCCGAAGGTCCTAAAGCGTAGTACTCCTCGTCGTGCCAGTAGATTTTGTTGTGAAGACATTGGTGCCCCGGTCTGGCATAGTTTGAAATCTCGTAGTGTTCATAACCGTGCTCCGTAAGGAATTTCTCCACCATGAGTAACAAGTCAGCATCGTCCCAATCCCACCCGCGGTAATACCCCCAAAATGGGGTTCCCTCATGCACTTCCAAAGGATATACAGAAATATGCGGTACACCAAGCGCAACCACAGAAATCAAATCCCGCAAGACCTCGTCACGGGTTTGACCTGGTACACCCACCATAAGATCCACACTTACATCCCAATGACTTAGTAAATCCAGCAGTTTTTCATAATCAAGCTTGTCACGCCCCAGTGTCTTAAGTACAGAGTCTGAAAAAGACTGCACACCCACTGAAAGGCGTGTAAAGTGCGCAAGCAAAGGAAAATTCTCCTTCTTCACGTCTTCTGGGTTGAGTTCGATGGTCCTTTCCCTTGCTTCGGGTAAGTTTTGGAGTATTCTTTCCCACCTGGACTGCCCTAAAACCAAAGGCGTTCCTCCACCAACATAAAGCGTATCCAGTTTTGTCGGGAGTTGCCTAAGCTGATAGACTATCACATCAGTGAATGTGTCCAGCCACGTTTCTGGAGCATTGGAAATACTGTAATAATCACAGAATGGGCATTTTCTGTAGCAGAAAGGAATATGAAGATAGAGGCCTTTGTTCATTACTCAGTATCAGCCTTAAGCACCGACAAGAATGCTTCTTGTGGTATGTCCACCTGATTGAACTGTCTCATGCGCTTCTTTCCAGCCTTCTGTTTTTCTAGAAGTTTCTTCTTTCTACTAACATCTCCTCCGTAGCACTTTGCTAAAACGTCCTTACGAAGCGGTTTTATGGTCTCACGGGCAACTATTCTGCCCCCTGCTTTTACCTGAATTACAACTTCCACCAGCTGCTTTGGTATGGTATGTTTCAAGTTTGACGCTACTTGCCTAGCAACCCTTAGTACTTCACTCTTTGGAGCAAGCAACGTAAGGGCATCTAGTTTTTTACCGTTAATAAAAACCTCTATTTTGTCGACATCGGCTTCCTTGAAACCAATGTGCTCATAGTCAAAAGACGCATATCCACGTGTTACGCTCTTTAGTTGATCGTAAAAATCAGTTATGATTTCTGCAAAGGGTAAATCGTATTCGAGTAAAACACGCTGCTGCGATATGTACTCCATGTGAAGCATTTTTCCACGTCTGCCCTCACAAAGTTGAATAACAGAGCCCACATACTCTGATGGAACTACTACGGTCCCCCTCACATAAGGCTCCTCCACCAGCTCCACTTCAGAAAAGTCTGGGAACTGCGAAGGATTGCGCACCTCAATGTACTCACCACTCCGTGTTAGCACATGATATTCCACGTTGGGTGAGGTTAATATGAGATCCAAATCAAATTCTCTTTCAAGCCTTTCTCTAATGATGTCCATATGAAGAAGCCCCAAGAACCCACACCTAAAACCTGGGCCAAAAGCTTCGCTACTTTCCGGTTCAAACACCAAAGCTGCATCATTGAGCTGAAGCTTCTTCAAAGACTCGCGAAGTCTTTCAAAATCCTCGTTCTCAGTAGGATAAATGGACGCGAAAACCATGGGTTTCATTGCAGAAAAGCCCGGTATGGGAGCATCGGCAGGTCTCACCGCTGATGTCATTGTATCTCCCACCGGAACTTCGCGGATGTCTCTTATGTTGGCAGCCACATATCCCACGTCTCCTGCCTCTAAACTCTCCGTGGGCACCATCTTCAAGGAAAAAACACCAACCTCAGTCACTTCAGATTCCAAACCGCTTGCCCAGAATCTAATGCGATCTCCTACTCTAACCTGTCCATTGAAAATGCGAACAACGGAAACTACTCCTTTATAAGTATCGTAAAAGGAATCGAACACAAGAGCCTGTAAAGGAGCATTTTCATCCCCATTCGGAGCAGGGATTTCTTTTACGAGCCTATCGATAAGCTCTTCAATGCCAATTCCTTCTTTAGCTGAAACCAACACTGGATCAATATCGTCCTTTCCTAGAAGTTGGGACATGGCTCTCTTAGTACCTTCCACGTCAGCAGAAGGTAAATCGATTTTGTTAATGACGGGGACAATGGCTAAGTTGTGCTCCATGGCTTTGTAAGCATGTGCTACTGTTTGTGCTTCCACTCCCTGAGTTGCATCCACTAAAAGAATTGCACCTTCACAAGCAGCTAAGGACCTAGAAACTTCGTAGGAAAAATCAACATGCCCAGGCGTATCTATGAGGTTGAACACGTAATCACCAATATGCAATCTAACTGGATGGCTTTTAATGGTGATCCCACGTTCGCGTTCCAGATCCATACTATCAAGCATCTGTTTCTGTAGTTTATCTCGTCTCACTAACCCAGAAAGCTCCAAGAAACGGTCAGCTAACGTGGACTTGCCGTGGTCAATGTGTGCTATTATGGAGAAGTTTCTGATTTTGCTTCTATCAGCCATACAATTCTCTCACTGAGCCACCATGCCAAATCAACTTTGGACTGCAAAGGTGCTTCTTCCACACCTCTTTCTTTGCTTATGAACCAACCACTGTTGGTGTCTACAGCAAATCCCGTCTGGGAAGTGTCAATACGGTTGGCAAATATGGCATCCACGTGTTTACGTTTTAGCTTTTCCTCAGCATCTTTGATAACATCGGCACCCCCAGCTGCAAAAGCAACGTAAACAGGCTTCGCGTATTTCGCTGCAAAGGAACCTACAACATCTGGTGTGGCTTTCAAAGTCAACGCTAGTTCCCCTTGTCGTCTTAATTTACCTTCTCTCCTCTCAGTGGTGAAGTCACCTACTGCAGCTGCCATTACAACTGCGTCCGCCTCCGGCAGGAAGTGTTCCATAAGCTGCATAAGCTCGCTAACAGATTCAAACTGCAGCAGACGAACACCTTGAGGTACATCTAAGGTTACAGGGCCACTTAGCAAAGTAACATCAGCACCTCTGAGTGCTAAAGCTTGAGCCAAGGCATAGCCCATTTTGCCGCTGGATGGATTCGATATGAACCTAACATCATCAATATACTCTCTGGTAGGTCCAGCGGTCACTACTATGTTCTTTCCTGTTAGATCCTGGGGCACAATGGTTTTCGCAACGTGAAACAAAATCGTATCGATCTCAGGGAAACGGCCCTTACCCACTTCTCCATCAGCCAGATGTCCCACCTCGGGTTCTACTACAATGTACCCCAGGTTCTTAAGCGTTTTTAGATTCTCCTGAGTGATCTTGTTTTCATACATGCGCACATTCATAGCCGGGACCAATACTAGGGGCTTATCAGAGCCCAATATGGTGCTGGTTAAAAGATTATCAGCCAATCCATTGGCTATTTTTGCGAGCGTGTTTGCCGTGGCTGGAGCAACAACCAACACATCAGCCCAACGACCAAGTTCAATGTGTAAACTGCGTATATTTGATGACCAGTAATCCTGATCGGTGTAAACCGCATCATTGGTAAGTGAAACGAAGCTCGCTGACCCCACGAAATTCAAGGCCGATGGCGTCAAAACCGTTCGAACGTGTGCCTCATATTTGGACAGTGTAGAAGCCAAAGCGCAAGCCTTAAAAGCTGCAATAGAACCAGTAACTCCCAAGAGAATGTTCTTTCTTCGAAATACGTTACCTGAAATCCACATAGAATTCACTATATGCGTAGAGCGACTGTGACCTTTCTCTCTGCTATGTCTCGAATGGCTCGTTCTACAGGGACCTCATAGGTGGGAGATTGAGATAATATTTCTTTCTGTATTTTCTTAGCCGTTAAGCCTACTGCAACCACCACGGCATACCTAGGGAGTCCAGTAATTCTCTCCAGCTCTTCTAATGTCACCTGCTTCATCAAAAATACCTCCTTTTCTTAGAGATTCCACCATGGTGCGTGCCCTGTCCTCAGTAACTACGAAGTCCACCAAGGACAGAATCTTCATTATGTTTTCCACGGCTTGATTTACCTCCACATTGACCACGAAAAAATGGTATTCCCTGAGGTAATCAAGCTCTTGTAAGCTACGAAGCAGCCTAAGCTGCTGCTCGTCCATCTCTTCAGTGCCGCGCTTCATCAAACGATGCTTAAGCTCGTCCAAAGAAGGAGGCAACAGAAATATCAGAATAGCATCTGGGAACCTCCTTCGAACTTGCATGGCTCCCTGCATGTCAATTTCCAAGATCACCTTTCTGCCTTGCTCCAAGTGCTGCATCACAAAGTCTTTAGGAGTTCCATAGTAGGAACCATGAACATAGGCCCACTCGAGCAATCTATCCGTGGCAACCATCTTCTTGAATGTGGAGTAATCGACAAAATAATAATCTTTGCCGTCAACCTCACCAGGCCTAGGGCTGCGAGTGGTCACAGAAATAGAGAGCACAAGTTCTTTATCTCTGTTTAGAAGCTCGCTTACCACGGTTCCCTTCCCTACACCGGAAGGGCCACTGATGACGATGAGTCTACCGCCCACTTAAACGTCCTCTCCTGATTCCTCTTCCAGCTCTGCTTCTTGCTCAGTGATGGGCTCTGTTCTTTCTTCTTCTTCCTCCTCTTCCTCCAGACGACTCACCAAAGTATCTGGAAGCACAGCAGAAAGCACGATAAAGCCGCCCTCTGTCAAAATGGCCGCCCTGGTTCTGCGCCCAAAGGTGGCGTCCACAAGTCGTCCTTGCTCCTTAGCAAGCCTTATCATACGCCTTATGGGAGCAGAATCAGGGCTGACGATACCAATTATTTTCGATACAGATATGTATGAACTAAAACCAATATTAAGAAAACCGCTCTCCACTTTTCAATTATAGCATTTACAGGCTACTTATCACGAGGGCCAAGCGCCGCCTATTGACTTATGTTCAGAACCACCTTCCCAGAATTACCAGACATCATAGTAGAAAATGCCTCTTCATAGTCCTTGAAGTCAAATTGGTGCGTGATCACCTTTTTTAAGTCCACTTTGCCACTGCTAACCAATGACACCCCTAAGTCCCATGTCTCCCATAACCGGCGTCCGGTTATACCTTTAATGGTTATGCCCTTGGAGACCACATCGTTTGCCAAATCCAAGGAAACTCGGTTATCAGGAAGACCTAATATGGCCATTTCTCCTCCAGGTATGATCATCTCAAGCCCCTGATTCAAAGCTTTTTCACTACCACTCATTTCTAGAACTACATCCGCACCACCTAAGTCTTGCACAACCTTAACCGGATCCTGTTCCTTGACATTAATGACAACGTCTGCTCCCACCTCAGAAGCCAACTTTAGCCTGTAATCAGACAGATCCGTGGCAACAATCTGTACAGCACCCAGCGCTTTAGCCACAGGTATGGCCATAACCCCTATGGGCCCCACTCCAGTAACCACAACCCTCTTTCCCCTGACATCTACGGCTTGTACCGTGTGCACAGCATTGCCAAAAGGTTCTAATACTGAACCTGCTTCTAAAGGAACACTCGGTGGTAGCTTCACCAAGTTTTCTTCAGGAATGGCAATGTACTCAGCAAAAGCTCCATCCATATGAACTCCTATGATCTTTGTATTCTCGCAAGCATGGTACATGTTTCGTCTGCACATCCGACATACGTGGCATACCACATGAGATTCAGCCGAAACGATGTCTCCTTCGTGAACTCTACCAGAACCTTTGTTGACCTTAAGAACTTCACCCACAAACTCGTGACCTATGGTCACAGGCGGTTTCATTCGCTTTTGGGACCATTCATTCCACTGGTAAATATGAACGTCAGTCCCACAAATTGAAGCCTTTAGGACTTTAACTAGAGCCCAACCTTCAGGTGGCTCAGGCTCGTCAATTTCATACATGGCAACACCCTTAGTAGCTGAACCTTTCCTTATCGCTAACATATGCACACTCCCTTCATATCGCTTTAATTATAACTTAAAGTGCCAAAAGGTTATTGAGAAATTTTTAGCCAATAAATTATGGTAAAATGCAGCCAAGAAGCTCTAAGGAGGTGTTTCCTCGGTGAAACTTGGCATAATTGGTGCAGGACCCGGTGGTTACGAAGCAGCACTGTATGCAGCACAGCGCGGCATAGATGTAACCTTGTTTGAAAAACAGTTTGTGGGTGGTACTTGCTTAAACTTGGGATGCATACCCACAAAAACCATACTTGCAAGTACCGAGCTGTATTCCCATATTAAAGAAGCATCTCAGTTTGGCGTAACAGTAGAAGGCGCACAGATTAGCTGGCAACAAGTTCAACAACGCATGCTAAAGACTGTTGCTCAACTTAGAAGAGGAGTAGAATTCTTGCTAAAGAAACGTGGAGTCCATTTGGTTCAAGGTGAAGCGTTCTATCGAGGCAATCACCAAGTAGAAGTCGCTGGAGAAACATATGAATTCGACTATGTAATTATTGCCACCGGTTCACGACCAGCAGAATTGCCTGGTCTCTCCACAGATAAGAAATGGATCATAAACAGCAATCACTTCTTTACACGAAAAGAGCTGCCCAAAAGAGCTTTGGTCGTAGGTACAGGGGCAATTGGTTTAGAGCTGAGCGATATTTTAAGAGCTTTCGGTACCGAAGTAACTGTGGTGGAATTAGTGCCACAAGTAATGCCACTGCTAGACAGTGATGCCTCCACTAACTATGCCAAAATACTTTCTAAGAAAGGTATAAAGTTCATTGTGGGTAATTCAGTGAAAAACATTGACCATGAGGACAGTCATTTGAAAGTGACTTTAACAAACGATCAAGAACTGGAAGTAGACCAAATCGTTGTAGGAGTAGGACGTACAGCGAACGTCGAGGTTATCAAAACAGACAGAATTCAGGTGGAAAAAGGAAAGGTCAAAGTAGACAAGAGCTTACTCACTTCCGAGGAAGGCGTCTATGCCATTGGAGATGTAGCCATGCCCCCTATTGCCAGAGGGGCCTTAGCTCATGTAGCCTCTCATGAAGGCATTTTCGCCGTTAAGCACATCTTAGGGGAGGCAAAGGAAATGGATTGGCATGCAGTCCCCTGGGTGGTATTCACTGATCCACCACTGGCAGCCATAGGACAAACGGAAAAGGAAGCCACTCAAGCCGGAACAGCGGTAAAGACCTATACATTACCTTATCGTGCCTTGGGAGCCGCCGTGGCAAAGAACAGAACAGAAGGCTTCTGCAAATTCATCGTGGCAGCAGACACAGGAAAAGTGCGTGGCGTACAGATGGCGGGCGTGGGTGCCGATCTCATAATCAACGAAATGGCCGTAGTCCTTCAACAAAACATGACGGTTAAAGAACTATCTGAGGTCATTCATGCACACCCCACCTTATCAGAAGTAGCAAAAGAGTCTGCTTTCGCATTACTTGGCTACCCTATCAATACAATGTGAACCCATTAACAAAGATATTAAAAAAGGGCCCCCGTTGCGGGGGCCCTTTTTGCTAATTCCTCCATGGTACTAATGTTATCTACTTCACCAGTTTCGGTAGGTACTTCTCCAGTTGATCTAGACCATGTCTACCATTGCTAACTCGATTTAACTTTCACACACCTAAGCTCTTGACAAGTTTGCTGTATACTTCGTAAACCATATCGTTATTATTCTTTGGGACGGCTTCTGTGTTAGGCGAAGCGAAAATATTCAAATCGAAGCTCTTACCCTCTAACATCTTAGCAGTTTCACACAGCAGGGACATAGAGATAAAAACTGTTGCGAGTGTAGAAGTTGCACCAACTTTAGGCTTCCCATCCTCTACGGTGACCACGGCGTCTTCCAAAGGACAACAATTGTCAATCACCACGTCAGCTAAGTCAGCAAGTTTTCTTCCACTGGAGTGCATGGGTTTACTATGCCTGTAATTGTCCATGGAGGTAATAGCCACTACTTTCATCCCAAAGTCCTTTGCGTACATAGCAGCCTCTACTGGAGCAGCGTTCACGCCTCCATGCGAGTAAACTACAAAGGTGTCTTCTTTATAGAAGGTAAAGCTTTGAAGAAAGTTTCGAACGTACCCTTCTTGGCGTTCAATCCAAAGCAGTTCTCTTGCTCCACCTGGTCCAATCACATTGAACCAAACTAGTCTAGGATCAATCAAAGGGTGAAACCCCACGTAACTACCGTATCTTGGGAAGATGTCTAATGCTGGCAAAGCAGAATGACCACTGCCAAACAAATGGACTAAATGACCTCCACTTATGCTTTCAGCCATTAAGGTACTCGCTTTTTCAATGTTTTCTTTTTCCTTAGCTGAGATATTTCTCAATATCTCTAGTGCTTCATCCTGATACGTTTTTTGTGACAAATCAAACACCTTCTTTCTCTAAAAAATATGCAAAAGAACACCCACAAAACTCAGGACAACTAGGAAGCCCATCACCCACAACGGAGATTTTTTCTTAGCAGAAAGCAAGTACCAAACCAAGCCTACAACGCCTAAGGAGAGCAGCCCAGGAAATATGTTGTCCAATATATTCTGTAGCTCTATAACCATTTCTCCTGAAGTGAACTTTAAGGGAGTGCTGAGACTAACATAGCTTGCAGAGAGAGCCCCCATAACTAGCAGCCCTAACATCTTCAAGGCGTCTGTTAACGTTTCTATTTGTCCACTTTGCAAAATCTCTTGAAATCCACCAAGCCCAGCATTGTATCCCAGCCTAAATAAGTACCAGGAAAGCAATGCTATGACTGGTATATAAACAACAGCGTAGAATAGTGGGCCTGCAACCCCAGCCACGTTAGTGATACCGATAGCAATAGCCAAAAGAATAGGTATCAACGTCCCAGGAACAAGAGTATCACCGATGGCTGAAAGAGGGCCCATAAGAGCAACTTTCACAGCATTTATGGCGTCATCGGAGATATCAGCGCCGTTAGCTTTTTGTTCTTCCATAGCAGCTGTTATACCGTGAATTACAGTGCCTACTTGAGGCTCAACGTTGAATAGAACCATGTGCCTCTGTAGGGCCTCAACTTTTTCCTCTTTAGTTTCCCAAAGTTCATCAATTATGGGTAACATAGAATGGCAAAAAGCTATACCCTGCATACGTTCACCACTCTGAGAAGAACCGTTAAAAAAGAACCATGTTAGCCAAGACTTAAACAGTGCTTTTGGACTTAACTTCTTAACCTCATCAGTCCCGTTAGACATGCTGCCCACCTCCCTGGAACCTAAACAACAGCAGTGAGAACACTATTCCCATAACAGCCACCGCGATTATGGGTAAGTGGAGGTAAGTAACTAACATAAAACCTAGTACAAAAATACCAAGATATATCTTGTCTGTGACTATCATGTTTAGCAAAAGACCAATGCCCAACGCAGGTAACATCCCGCTAAGCACGTTAAGAAAACTTGTAACAAACGGTGGGATGATTGTGGAGAGGTTTTGAAGGAAGCCTTGACCATAATACAAGATTAGAAAAGCTGGTACAAACCTCATTAGAAAATTCACGACTTGAGCTCCAATATTCATAGCTTTTATACCGTCACCATTGCCTTCAGCAGCGTATTTATCAGCTCTGTGAGCAAAATAAACATTCACTACCCATATAATGTTCCAGATTGTTACACCGATCAGTCCAACTGTTACAGCAAGTGCTGAAGAAATCCCGGCTTCGGCACCGGAAAGTATTATCAAAGCTGGTGTCAAATATCCAATGTAGTCAACGTCAAAAGGCATGACAGCACCAGGAGTAATTACTCCAATGTACATTGCCTGAATTACTGTTCCAATTTCTAAAGCAGTTTTCATGTCGCCTAAAATCAGACCAACAAGAGCCGAAGCAACTAGCGGCCTACCAAGAGTGTAAAAGCCACCAGTTGTTCCGAAAAACCAAGGTGCTCCAATGGCACCCAGGTAAGACAGCAAAGCAATCAAACTTATCTTCCAAAGCACGGCTTTATCCCCCTTTTACGCCATTCAAACTGGCTTTTACATTTTTCCACGAGTACAAAGGTGTCTCGGGTAAAAGTTGGAAATCTACATCGATACCAGCATTTTCAATCTCCAACAAGCTCTCTATGTCTGAACGAGTTATGAATATGGTGTGAGTAACCTCGAATACCCCTTGAGATACGTCCCTCTTCTTAGCTACATTCCCGATGTTTACCCTCGCCGGTTTAAGGCCAGACCTAACAAGCTCCCAGGCCGCTGGAATGTACCTTACAATCACCATTATCTTCTCTTTCTCTCCGTCCATGGCCTCAACTACAGAAACAGCCTCTTCTAGACTACAAACTGCACATTTTACGCCTTTTGGTACTGCCATCGCCGCAATTGACTTAAGAGCTGGGTTCTTGGCTGTTTCATCATCCACCGCTACTACTGAAGTTGCATCTGTGTACCTTATCCACTTAGTTATAACCTGGCCATGGATAAGCCTATCATCTACCCTGATAAGTTTAACCAACCTTCCCCTCCTCCCTCGGACTAAGATCCACAGAGATAGAATACTTGTCACCCCTCAGAATTGAAACAGCGTATTCGAAAGCTATACCAGCTTGATCATAAGTTGTCCTCTTGACTAAAAAAGCTGCTGCATTAAGTTCTACTCCAAGCTTTTCAGCAGTAGTTTTACTTTTGATGTTTATCGCGCTATAAACTTCTGATGCCCTGTGAGGAGTAACACCGTACTTATCGCTTAGAATGGCGTACAACGACTGGCTATCGTCGAAAAAAGCTGGATTGAAATCGCTGAACAGTTTAGAAGGCAAATAGCTGGTTTGTAGTGCAATCGGTTCACCGTCGCCATACCTAAGCCTTTCTAGAACCCACACACTTTCACCTTCAGCCAGCCGTAGTCTTTCAGCTATTTCTCCAGACGCACTCTGTTGCTCTGATGTCAGCAATTCTGTCGTAAGTTTTATTCCCTTCTGCTTCATCTCTTCCGTAAAGCTTAAGAGAGTTAAAGTCCGTTGAATCTTAGGTCTTGCGACAAAAGTCCCTTTACCCTGAACGCGATACAAAACATCTTTTTGCACTAGATCAGATAAAGCCTTTTTTATTGTAGTAATACTGACGCCGAAAATCTTCTGCAACTCTGCCTCGCTGGGTAACCTGTCGCCTTCCTTGTACACTCCCTTCCTAATCGCATCTAGGATTTGAGATTCTACCTGGTAATAGAGTGGAACCGGCTGACTTCTGTTGATTACCAGTTGACCCACCTCCTTCTTCTGGGTTATCATGTCATAGTGTCAACGTGTTAACACTATGACTTCAACCTCATTTTACTCCATATCGGACTCTTTGTCAACAAAGAAAGTGTTTTTCTTTAAAGAAACGTACCCTAGAAGAGGGCCACAAAAGACAGTAAGCAGCAAAAAGTCTAGATTGTTTTATAAAAAAGAGCCCCCGCACTGGGGGCCCTTTTTACTAATTCCTCCATGGTACTAATGTTATCTACTTCACCAGTTTCGGTAGGTACTTCTCCAGTTGATCTAAACCGTACTTGATATCTTCCATGGATGCTGCATAGGACATACGCAGGTAGCCTTCTCCGGACTCTCCGAAAGAGGTGCCTGTTAGCACAGCTACCCCCGCTTCGTTAAGCAAGTACTCAGCTACTTCGTTTGAAGGCCTATTCAGTTTCTTTATGTTCAACCAAGCATAGAAAGCACCCTGAGGTTCTACGCAGTGCACCAAATCCATGGAATTCACTCTGGGGACTATGTAGTCTCTTCTTCTCTTAAACTCCTCTACCATGGCTTTTGGAGCATCCTGAGGGCCGTTGTAGGCTTCAATACCAGCTACCTGCACAAAAGCCGGAGCATGGCTATAAACATTTGTCTGGAGTTTGCTAAACCATGGAACTAAATCAGGGGGAAGTACACCATAACCCAGCCTCCAGCCAGTCATGGCATAAATCTTTGAAAAGCCTTCCATGAGGATGACTTTTTCTTTTGCTTCAGGGAATTCATACATGGAAGGAGCCATTTCACCGTTGTAGTAAATGCGGTGATATAACTCGTCACACAAAATGAACAGGTGCTCCCCATCAGCCAAATCAAGGATGGCTTTGAGCTCTTCCTTGTTGAGTACACTGCCTGTTGGGTTATGAGGGCTGTTTACGATTATGACCTTAGTCTTAGGTGTTACCATCCTTTTAAGTTCATCCACATCGAGTCTGAAATTGTTCTCTTCTCTAAGCACGATAGGCTTTGGTACACCACCAGCAAACCTCACTGCCGACGAATAAATGGGATAACCAGGATCAGGATAAATTACTTCGTCACCTGGGTTTACAAGAGCCATCATGGTGTAGAAAATGAGAGGCTTTGCACCTGCTGTCACAATGATCTGTCCTGGGTCCACTTCCACATTTCTGGTTTTGGAAACATATTTTGCATAGGCTTCTCTGGCTTCAGGAACGCCCAAAGAAGGAACATAGTGAGTATAGCCTTTCTCCAAAGCTTCATAGGCAGCCTTCTTTATGTTTTCCGGTGTGTCAAAATCAGGCTCGCCTATTTCAAAGTGCGCTATCTTTTTCCCCTGAGCCTCAAGTACCTTCGTTTTCGCTAAAACCTCAAAAGCTCCTTCACTACCCAGATTATTAAGCCTTTCCGCTAAGTGTGCCATGTGCGTCTCCTCCTGTTTGTGTTAAGATTACTTTAAGCTGACAATATTATTCTAACACTTATGAAGGGAGAATTGCATACACTCATAAGCCTTCTTCTGGCGTTTCAACCGGACCCAAACTGGTGGCCCGGAAGTTCATCATTTGAGATAGCTGTATCAGCTGTGCTTACTCAGAACACCAGTTGGAACAACGTGTCAAAAGCCATGGAACGCCTCGCAAAGTCGGGCATCAACAATTGGGAACAAATTCTTAAGGCAAAAGACTTGGAAACCATAATAAATCCTGCCGGCTTTTACAGAAGAAAAGCTACCACCTTAAGAGAGTTAGCGATGCTGATGCAAAAAGATCCCATACCATCACGGGAGGAGCTTTTGAACGTGAAGGGCATCGGACCAGAAACAGCAGATAGTATCTTGCTCTACGCACTTGGGAAGCCAGAAATGGTTGTTGACTCATACACGTACCGTGTTTTAAGAAACTGTGGCTTAGTGAATGGTCCATTTAACTACGAGCAGATAAAACAGTTACTGATAACTACTTTGGGCCAAGATTCTACCAACGTAGATATTCTTAAAAGGCTTCACGCTGCGTTCGTGGAAGTAGCTAAGAACTATTGCAAGAAAAAACCCCATTGTGTGGAGTGTCCACTCAATAAAAAGGAGGGGCTTCCTAAAGAGTCCCCTCCTTTCAACTGCTAAAGCCTTAATTTCAACGGTACTACAAAGTCTTACTAAACTCTTCTTTCTTTTGTAACAGTTCCCACTTGCTATTAACCCAATCTTGAAGTTCTTTAACTCTGTCTTGATTTCCAGGTTTCATCAGATGCGAGAAACGTCCCTGAAGCTTTAGCCATTCCTCGATGGGCTGGGGCTTACGAGGCCTGTAGGTTATTCTGTATTTGCCCTCTTCAATCTCATACAGTGGCCAATAGTTTGTTTCCACAGCCATTCTAGCTACCTTTATGGAAAGAGCCGTGTCATTTCTGTGTCCCCTGTTGCAGTTAGAGTACACAGCCAAGAACGTGGGACCATCATAACTTAGAGCTTTCTGAACCTTGGTCATTAAATCCACGTAGTGGCTTGGAGATGCAGTGGCCACATAAGGTACACCATGAGCAGCAACAATTTCCACAATGTTCTTCTTAGGCTGCGTTTTTCCAGGACTTACCTCACCCACGGGAGATGTGGTTGTCCAAGCAAACTTGGGTGTTGAAGAAGATCTCTGAATTCCTGTGTTCATGTAGGCTTCGTTATCTAGAAGTACATAAAGGAAGCTGTGACCTCTTTCCAAAGCGCCTGACAAAGCTTGAAGACCAATATCGTAGGTCCCTCCGTCACCAGCAAAAGCAATGAACTTTATCTGCTTATCTTCAGGAATTTCCCCAAAACGTTTCAGCGCTTTGTAAGCAGCCTCTGCACCACTGGCTGCCGCAGCTACATTCTCAAAAGCTTCGTGAAGCCAAGGCACGTTCCACGAGGTGTAAGGATAAACCGAAGTGGTTACTTCCAAACAACCAGTAGCATTTAATACAACCACTTCGTATTCGTGTGCCGCTAGCAAAACCTGACGAACAATGGTTCCCTCATTGCAGCCAGCGCACAGACGATGGCCACCTACGAAACGCGGCTCCAAATCAGTGAGGTTCTTTATATTTATCACCGCCATGCTCTCATCACTCCCTTACTCCGACCCAGCTGACCAAAGGCTCAAAGTTACCTTTCTCCAAAGCCTTGAAGCCAAGGTCGAAAACGTGTTCAATGTCTTCCATGGTGATATCTCTTCCGCCCAACCCGGCAATCACATTACCAAGCAATGGCTTATTCGTCTCATTAACCAGAGCAGTTGCTATCTCCTCGAATAATGGACCCGATGGGCCGCCGTAAGTGTACGCTCTGTCCATGACGACAACAGATTTAGCATTGCCCAAGGCACAGCGAATTTCTTCTACGGGGAATGGCCTGAATAGTCTTATCTTCAAAACTCCCACTTTCTTGCCTTGTTTACGCAGCAAATCCACAGTCTCCTTGGCCGTACCGGCAGCACTGTTCATGGCGACCAGAACAACATCTGCATCGTCCAGCTTGTACTCCTCCAGTATGCCGTACTTACGACCCGTTAGCTTAGCATAATCCTCTGCCACTTCCAGGACCACATCCTTCACGTTTTTGTAAGCTTCCGCTTGTGCTCTCCTAAACTCCATGTAGTAGTCCTGCAATGCCAATACACCAAAACTGACAGGGTTTTCAGTATCTAGCAAGCTGTATTTCGGCTTAGGAGCAGCACCCAAGAAACTCCTCACCTGTTCATCTTCAAGTATTTCCACGGTTTCTACTGCGTGGGACGTGGTGAAACCATCGTAGTTCACTAACATGGGAAAACGAACCCTGGGATCCTCAGCAATCTTTATGGCTTGGATGGTATTATCGTAAGCTTCCTGAGCAGTTTCAGCCCAAAGCTGTAACCATCCGGTGTCCCTGGCGCCCATAGCATCAGCATGGTCACCATGAATGTTAATAGGCGCACTAAGTGCACGGTTAGCCACTATGGTAACAATGGGAGCCCTGGAAGCTGCAGCGATGTGAAGCATTTCCCACATGAAAGCCAGTCCTTGAGATGCTGTTGCCGTCATGACACGAGCACCAGAAAGCGACGCAGCTAAACATGCAGACATTGCAGAGTGTTCACTCTCTACGGGTACAAATTCAGTCTTAACGTCACCATTAGCTACGTACTGAGAAAACTCTTGAACAACTTCAGTGGAAGGAGTGATAGGATATGCCGCAACCACATGTGGCTCGATCTGTTTCATTGCCAAGGCAATGAGTTGGTTGGTTTCTAAAGCTACCTTCATGGTTATCGCTCCTCCTTCACCATCTCGATTACCTTCACTGGACATACCTCTGCGCAAACACCGCAGCCCTTGCAAGCCAGGTAATCGAATCCAAGCATTTTTCCACCCTTCACGTTCACTGCATTGTCTGGGCACATAACCCAGCAAGTCATGCAATGCGTGCATTTCTCGAGATTAACGACAGGCTTAAACGTTCTCCACCCCTCAACTATGTAAACATCCTGAGAATTTCCGCCTTCAGGAACAATCACACCTTCTGGAAGTTCATTCCACTTCTGCTCATTCACAGTATTTTCACCTCCTCGTAACCTCGCTTCAGTGCTTTTACGTTCCCCTCCACTACCTGCTCGCTGAACTTTGCACTGAATTTATGGCGAAGCCTGGGTTCCAAATCTTCCAAAGAAACGATTCCGGAAGCTCTTATGAGAGCACCCATGATGGGAATGTTTGGTATGGGTCTGCCGATGCAGTCCAATGCTATTTGCGTTGCATCTACGGTAGCAATCTTCCCATGAAATGAAGGGAGTTTCTGTCTGTAGATCTCCGGAGATTGGTTGCTGTTCACGAGTAAAATCCCATTTTCTTTCAAGCCAGAAGTCACATCCATGGCGCCTATGAGTGATTCGTCCACTACTACCACAACATCTGGAGTTCTAATACCATAATGAATTCTGATGGGCTCATCGCCAATTCTGGTAAATGCAGCAATGGGAGCACCTGATCTTTCAGCACCGTATTCTGGAAAAGCTTGTATGTACTTACCTGTATCCATGGCAGCTTCTGCTAGCAAATATGCGGCAGTCTTCACACCTTGTCCCGCACGTCCGTGCCATCTAATCTCTAACAACACAGTCACCTCCTAAACAAATTTGAAAAACTTCCTTTTACCTACCCGAAGCACACTTCCAGGTGTGAGCTGCAGGGGAGCCATGGGATCATCAACTCTGGTGTCATTGAGCTGTACGCCTCCTCCTGCTACTAATCTTTTTGCCTCACTTCTGCTGGACGCGGCACCGATGAATACCAAAAGGTCTGTTATTGTTCTCACTCCTTCATTATATAACGTTTCAATTTCATATGCATCCATGTATTCAGGAAGCTCACGACGCGAGAAAACTCTTAGGAATTCTTCTTGCTCGTATGAGGCTTCTTCTTCACCATAAAAGAATGAAGTTATGGTCCATGCAAGTTTTAACTTTGCATCTCGTGGATGTCCAGACAGTATTCTCTTAATCTCGTTTTCAGAATAGTCAGTAAGTAAATTAAAGTAGCTGGGCATGAGATCATCCGGAATGCTCATTAGCTTGCCAAACATGTCCTTGGGCGGATCGTTAAATGCCACATAATTTCCCAAGGATTTTGACATCTTCTTTTCCCCATCAAGTCCAACAAGTAGTGGCAGCGTCATCACAACTTGAGGCTCCTGCCCATGGCTTTGCTGGAGATCCCGTCCAACCAGTAGGTTAAAAACTTGATCCGTACCGCCTAGTTCCACATCGGCTCTGATGGCAACAGAATCATAAGCCTGGAACAGGGGGTACAGAAGTTCGTGCACATAAATGGGGATACCGCTTTTGTACCTCATGTTGAAGTCGTCTCTTTCTAAAAGCTTAGCCACTGTGTAACGCGAAGCCAAATTTAGTATGACATCGCGCGCGCTCAATGGTGCGTTCCATTCACTGTTGAACTTTATGTCCACCAATTCTGGGTCAAGAACTTTGAAGACTTGCTCCTGGTATGTTTCAGCGTTCTTCCTTACTTCCTCCTCAGTAAGAGGCGGTCTGGTCTTGTTTCTACCTGTGGGATCACCTATGCAGGCAGTGAAATCACCGATAATAAAAACAATGCGATGCCCGAATTCCTGGAACTGTCGAAGTTTCCGTAAGACCACTAAATGACCCAAATGCAGATCAGGGGCCGAAGGATCTGCACCCAACTTTACCCTCAAAGGTCGTCCTTCTGCTTTTGTCTTTTCCAGCTTGCTTTTTAGGTCTTCTTCAGTGATAAGATCAACCACATTCTTCTTAAGGATTTCAACCTGCTTTGATATGTCCAATTTGAGAAAACCTCCTGTTGTGAAGTGCGTTATAATGTTATTCTACTATGGCTAAATCAAAGAATAAGCGCCGTATTAGGTGGGCAAGGGTTTTTGGAGTAATTCTTCTTATCTTCGCCATAATCGCGTCAGCGATAGCAGTTTATGCAGTGAACATAATTAGAACTTTAGCAGCTGATTTGCCCCAACCTGACGAAGTAAAGCTCGACATACAGGAACCCAGCACAGTATACGATCGTAATGGCATAGTACTAGGCTATTTAGGTAGTAGCGCTCCATACAAATATGTTTCCTTAGAAGAAATGGGTCCCCTGGTAAAGACCGTATTTGTGGGGTCGGAAGACCACAGGTTCTACAATCACGGCCCAGTAGACTGGGTAGGTATCGTAAGAGCAACCTTGACCAACCTCATGCATGGATCTATACAGCAAGGTGGAAGCACTATAACCCAGCAGTTAGCTCGTGTCATGTTCAACCTGGGCATGGAGACATCCATGGATAGAAAACTAAAGGAATTTGTACTTGCTTACAGATTGGAACAAAGGTACACCAAAGATCAAATACTGGAACTTTACCTGAACATGGTTTATTTTGGCGATGGATGCCATGGTGTTGAGACTGCTGCTCAGCACTATTTTGGCAAGCACACTAGTGAGCTAACATTGTCAGAAGTTGCGTTACTTGCAGGAATTCTACCTGCGCCATCTGTACGGGCCCCTACAAGTAATTTGGAGGCTGCCATAAATGGCAGAAATGTTGTCCTAAATAAACTGTTATCCCAAGAAGCCATATCTGAGGAGGAATACGAAGAAGCAAAGAACCAAACAATTGAGCTTTCCCAGACTTCTCTGGTGGAACTTGATGCTAAAGGTTACGCAATGGATTTCATTAGGAGCTTTTTAGTTGAGAATTTTGGGGCGGATCTCACATTTAGCGGTGGATTGTCTGTATACACCACCTTTGACGTAAAACTCATTGAAGGACTGCAAAGTTCCATAGAACAATACTTAGACGAACGTGATAAATCCATAACTGGGACAGTAGTCTTGGATGACAAGGGCGTTAGGCAACCCCAACCAGGAGCAATCATAATAGATCCGCGAAATGGTGAAATACTCGCCATGGTAGGTGGAAGAAAATACTCAGAAACCCAATACAACAGAGCGATGGCACCACGATCAACGGGTTCCTCATTTAAACCCATTGAGTATGCGGCAGCAGTTCAAATGAACATGCTTACACCATTCGACACATGGGTTTCTGAACCGATTAAGGTGCCCATACCAGGTGACACCTGGAGTCCCCACGAATTCAACAACACTTGGTGGGGGCAAATTACCGTGAGAGAAGCTATCGTTAGATCATCAAACATAGCCGCTGTTAAAACAGCACTGTTGGTGGGCATCGACGCAGTACAGTACTATGCAAAGAAATTCGGCATCACTGAAGAGGTCAGGCCGGTTCCAAGCACTGCCATTGGGGTAAATGAAATTACCCCCCTTAACCTGGCACTGTCCTATGCACCCTTCGCCAACGGTGGATACGCCGTGGAACCTGTTTTCATAAAGGAAGTGAAGAACAGCGTAGGAGTAACAATTTACAAACAAACACCCTGGAAATACAAAGTTATTGACGAATCCACAGCGTATGTGATGAGTGACATGCTTCACAGCATGTTTATGGGCAATGCCTATACGCCTAAAGCTGCTGTTGACGGCAGGTTCTTAGCTGGTAAGAGCGGTACAACGAGTTCGTGGAAAGACTCGTGGTATGTGGGTTATTCCACCAACTTTGTGTACGCTCTCACAGTGGGCATAGATGCTGACATACCAGAAGTCAAGGGAGCCTATAAAAACATGACCACAAAACATCCTGGTATGTGGCTATGGGGATACACTGCACGAGATCTGTTCAAGGCAAAACTTATCCCAGTTGGACCAGCTTTGAGTAAACCCAAAAACATAGTAAGCGTAACGGTGAACCTTAAGGATTCAGAGCTACTAGGTGGAGGTAGCCAGAAACCCGTTAGCAGCATCACAAAACCAGAAGCAGTTCCCTTACAAACGTCTCCTGTGAGTTGGGAGACGTTGTCGCTTAGTGCAGATCTAACAGTGACTTACAATGCAGACTGCTCCACATTTCAGCCTGTAAGAGTTTTATGGCCAGTACCCACGAAACAGGAACCACCTTTGGAAGAGTGTGAATTCATACCTGAACCGCTCCCAGAAGAAGAAGAACAGCAAGAACAGGAGATACCAACTTCACCAGTTACTCCGAACCAAACCCCTCAGTCTAAGAAACCAGAAAAGAAAGACCAAAAGAAAAACTCAACTTAATTCTGGAATATTCGCGGGGCTCAAAGTAGACGCTACAGTAGTACTACTCAAAAGCCCCGCCCTTTTGCTCCTTAATCTATGTTGTAAACGGTTCTAAGCTTAGCTGCTAAGTAATCCACAAAATACTGAGGGTTAAGTGGCTCCCCTGTAACCATTTCTACTAGCTCAGAAGGTGTGTAGACAGCACCATGTTTGTGCACTTTGTCTTTTAGCCACTGGTGAATGGGTTCTAAATTCCCTTCTCTAAGCAGCTCTTCCACATCCATATCCTTCTTCATTGTATTAAGGAACTGTGCCGCATAGAGGTTGCCTAGTGCATAGGATGGGAAGTATCCTACCATGCCACCAGACCAATGTGTATCTTGAAGTATGCCGCTACTGTAGTCTTTTGGACGTATGCCTAAATACTTTTCATACTTTTCATTCCACACTTCGGGAGCTTCATCTACAGTGATTTCGTCATTTATGAACGCCTTCTCCATTTCATACCGAATTATGATATGCATGGCATAGGTCAGCTCATCTGCTTCTGTGCGTATGAGCGAAGGCTCCACAGTGTTCACTGCCTTGTACATGTCTTCAGGTCTGGCACCAGAAAGATTCGGAAACTCTTTAACCACCGTTGGGAAGAAATACTCCCAGAAGCCCTTACTCCGACCAATCATGTTCTCGTAGAACCTGCTCTGCGATTCATGAATACCCATAGAAACTCCAGTAGCGAGTCCCGTACCATAAAGTTCGTCAGAAATGTCTTGTTCGTACAGAGCATGACCTCCCTCGTGCATGGCACTAAAGAATGAAGACAAGAAATACTCTTCATCGTAGCGGTTAGTTATACGCACATCCCCGTTGAAGAAAGACGTGGTGAACGGATGAGCGCTTATGTCTACTCTGCCTCGATTAAAATCGAATCCCATAAGCTTTAGGACTTCCCTATTCAATGCCTTTTGTTTGTCTGCTGGATAATGTCCTTTCAAGAAATCGTTATTGGGCGCTTTACCCTGTTCCCTTAGCCCAGTAAGCAGCTCTACCAATTTATCCCTGAGGTCGCCAAAAACCTTGTCCAAGACAGCTGTAGTCATGTCCGGCTCATATTGATCCAGTAATGTGTCGTATTTGTTCTGTTTGTATCCCAGGTAACCGACAAATTCCTTTTCAAAATCCATAATTTGCTTAAGGTATGGCTTGAACATTTCGTAGTCATTTCTTCTTCTAGACTCAGCCCACACTGCTTGCGCTTCTGAAGTGAGTCGTGAGAAAGCTACGAACCTGTCAGCAGGGATCTTTACCAGACGCTCGTAACTTTTCTTCATTTCGCGCAACATGCCCTTATGAACTGGATCGGTAAGATTTTGCTGCTCAAGCCACGCAATATACTCTCCAGCTTCGGGTGCAGTTATTAATTTGTACATCTCTCCTGATAAGTAGCCTAGGACTTCTGCCCTACCCTTCACTCCTCCAGGAGGAACATTAACTTCGAGATCCCAGTTTAAGACCCCCATAGCGTTGCCCAAAAGTTCGATGCGCCTCAGATAACCTTTGATCTCCTGCATCTTCTCTTCAAAACCCACGTGTATCCCTCCCATTATTTGATACCAATGAACGGTCTTGGGTCCATTGGTTTGCCACCAATCCTTACCTCGAAGTGCAAATGGGGACCAGTAACAAAACCTGATGCTCCTGTATATGCAAAAACCTCTCCTTGAGTGTATTCCTGTTTTTGCGGTAGTCTAAGCAAGTGAGCATATACGGTAGCACACCCTGAATGCTTGAGCACAGCAAAATACCCCCATTGACTTCTGTAGCCCGTGTAAACCACCTGGCCATCGGCAGCTGCTCGGGCAGGGTAGCCAGCCATGGCTAATATGTCGATACCACTGTGAAGCACAGTGGTACCTAATAGAGGATGCTCTCGTTCGCCAAAATAGGATGTGACAATGGGGTTCGGAATGGGTGAGATAAGGTCGCATGACCTATCATTTGGAGAAACAAATTGAGCTAAGAGCGCCTCCGTATCCTCTCGGTCTTTAAGCCAGACTTGAGAAAAATCTTTGCTCAATTCCTCTATTTCTAATTTCAATGTATTCACATGCGCGTAAACTTCACGAGCACGAGCGTCTTTGTCAAAAGTAGCTTTGTCCAGAAGATAGATGCCAAACTTATCGATGTACTCGAAGATTTGTACTGGACTATCTTCAACGGTAAAATATCCGCGATGTAAAACAAGACCAACTTGAGGAAATGTCCTAGCTCCAAGAGCCGAAGTAACCTGCTCTGGCAGGGGTATAACTACTCCTTCTCCTTTAACAGCTCCATTCTTGTTTATTTCAAAAGTTCCACTCAGTGGTAAGGCGTAATACAAATCATTATATTTTCTTGATGAAAAACGAATTTGCCTTGCTTGAACATCCAAAGTAACTTTTATCTGTGAATCCAAATCCCAAGAAATGGAAGTTGCGTCCCCTTGCACTTCAAAACCATAATTCTTTAAAATGGTAAGCGGAATAAAGCCATCCTCTGCTGTGGCAGTTCCCACTACTTTGAATGTGGGATACCCTTCGGGCCTCTCATACAGGTTTACTTTTCCCTGATAGTAGGAGCCCATCACGTAAACATCCTTCAAGGACACACCCAGTCCCACATCAATTATCGTGCTAGTACGCAAAAAAGCCACGTTAGCTTTTAACGTGCTTGGTTTATCAACGGTAAAAGGAACGGTAACATCCTTATGATTCCAAACGAAGAACACATCACGACTCACCGTAGCAGTGGAACTCGTACTTTGATCAATTAGGGTTACGCTTACCAAGCCTGGCTTGTTCACACCGATTCTGAGAGAAGCCTGGTAGTTCTTCTGTACCCCTTCTACAACAGGCACCACAACAAGTTCGTTTAATACGTTAACCTTCCATGGGCTGAGGAAATAAAGAGCTACAACGGCTAAAAGCAAAATCCATAACAAAAACCAAGGAAATTTGGCTTTATTCTTCTTGCGAGGCAAGTAATGGTACTGTGTCATCATACATGTATTATTGTATTATGGAAAAACCAATATGGTATCACTCAGAATACAGTTTCGAGCTTTTAGAGAACATTGCCATCTTTAGGTTGAAACCTATTTTGTGTATTGGTTTGGATCACGTGCTATTTCTTAAAAAAGGTGACAGCCTTGTCATCATTACACCAAAGAGCCAACAGCGCTTAGTAGCTAGATCTATTATGGAGCTTGCAAACGCGAAAGAACTGCAACTTTACTTGGAGGACTTATCGTTTAGTCATTCGTGCGTAAGGAAGACAGTCAAAAGTAGCGAAAACGACATAATTTATCCTTGGGATCTCATTCCCAACAGTGCGTTAGAAGGGCTACCCATTTCCAAAAGACTAAATGGAGAAATAGTTATTCAGTAACAAAAAGAAGAATTAACCTGCCGTCAGCCGCGAGCACTGATGATTCTCCGCAGTAGCAGCTCAATACCCTTTTCTGCTAAAAAAAAGGCTCTATGTAGCGACCAAGAGTATATCACTTTAAACCAAGTGTTTCCCTTACCTTATTGACTTTATCTTCTGTCAAAGGTATGAAGCCCTCCGAATTGTATGGCCAGTATAGAGGTCTATCCACAGACGTATTGTCCAGAATCTTTTGCAGCTCACTTTTTTCCACATAACCTATCCACAGAGCCAGCAAATGGTCTTCCCCATCAGTAAGAACCACTACGGGGGTAGGAGCACTGCAATCTCCAGCAGCTAAAACTGACCCAAGTATGCAAAACTTTTGCAGATTGGCTTCCGTTCCAGTAATGGCAGGGTTAATCTCCGCAAAAATGGTATTGGTTGCACCAAACATTTCGATGGATAAATCTTTCATTCGCTGGCAATAAGGGCACGACTCGGTCCCGTAAATCCTCATCTTATAGGTAACCTGGGCATTGCCATTGTCACCTTGGCTGCTGTTAGTGCAGCCAGCCAATGGAACTGCCACAGCTATAACTAAAACCAATATGGCGACTAGTTTTCGCACTTTACTAAACACCTCCGCGTCTTGAAGTTCGCTCAACACAAAACGACTGCTTTAGATTATACAACGCTACAAAAAACAGCCAATAGGACACAGATAAACCACCTATAACGTAGCAGCCTTCCTAAAAGACAAAAAAAACTCACTGCTTAGTCCAGAGTCAGACGTAACCTATTGATTGGTTAAATGTGTTTCATTCATCCAACCACTGCAGGTTCCACAACAAGAGCGCCTTTCTTAAAGCGTCCAGGAGCCAAAGGCGTTAGGTCAATATCCATGGAGCTACCAGTCATCCATTTGCTAAGCTGCTCCGCCATGACAGGACCGAACATGAATCCATGACCAGATCCACCTGCTGCAACCCAAAGTCCTTCAACCTCATCAACGGGACCAATTGCATGATGGTGATCTGGAGTCATCTCATAGAGCCCAGCCCATTGCCTTACTATGTTCACACCCTGAAGGAAAGGAAGAACATGCGTTGCCTCCTTGGCCATCCGCATCAAGAAATCCATGCTACTTGAGAAATCAAACGCTTCTGGCTCATACCAATGCTCTGGATCTACTGGAGGAAGTCCCATAATAAATGACCCATGGGGACGTTGCTGTATGTAAAAACCTCTGGAGAAAGATATGACCATGGGACCGAGTACTCGTTCCCAGGGTTCTGTTATCAGAATCTCGTGTTTTTCACCCCACAGAGGCAAGTCTACACCAGCCGTCTTAAGCAGCGCTGTAGTCCAGGCACCAGCGGTTACTAGAACTCTATCAGCGTACTCTTCAGAACCGTCTTGAAGTTTCACGCCACGCACTTTACCATTCTCCACGAGAATCTCTGAAACAGGAGTCCATTCCCTTATCTCCACTCCCAGCTTTCGTGCAGCTTCTGCGTAGGCAAACGTAACACGAAACGGATCTGCATGACCATCCCGGCTGTGATACGTGGCTCCAACTACACCATCTATGTTGACACGTGGGAAATCTTTCTGAACTTCTTCAGGAGACAGTATGGCTGTATCCAGGCCGAATCTATGCTGAACCTCTGCATTACGTTTCAGTCCTTCAAATTCTTTTTCCGAGTAAGCCAACACTAAATACCCACCTTGCCACAGCTCAAGATATTCTTTGCTGTAACCGAGTTCTTCATCCATGTGTTCAAATATTTCCAAACTTCGTGCCATGAGGCGCACATTGAATTCGGAGCCGAACTGGGCTCTTATACCAGCCGCACACGAACCCGTTGACCCACCAGTTAGAATTGTTTTCTCCAGAAGCAAAATCTTACCAGCACCTCTTTTTGCTAGCTCATACGCTGTCGCTACACCTTGTATGCCACCACCTACTATGATCACGTCATAAGTCATAAGCTCGCCTCCTTCTCCAGGGCATTGAAAGGTACACTTCTTATGGGAGGCCTAACTACGGTTTTTCGCACGTAAAGCTTGGATATAGGCACATTTTTCACCATGGCCAATTCTCGAAACACTAGAAGTCTGCAAGTCTTGCCGCCACAAGGGCCCATACCGATTCTTAAATAACGTTTTAGTTTATCCCAAGAGTCATAACCTTCCTTTATGGCTTCTCTAAGTTCTCTGAGGGTGATATCCTCACATCTGCAAACTACAATGTTTTCTTCATTCATCCTTAATCATCTCCTTCTAAAGGAGCGCACGACAGGCAACAGTTCTCTTGGAATCTCCAGCGTCACCAAAGTAGTTTTGCTAGTTTTATCCAGAGAAGGGAGTTTAACTACGCGAACCACCTGGGCATCACAAACTTTCTTTCCATATCGATCAAGACCGTCCACTTTTTCTCCTTTTTCGGGAACGTTAATCATCTCGTAAGGTATGGTTACCTGTGCGTCGCCATTCTTCAAAGAAAGTAAGAATATGGCTAGCCCTGGGCAAGAAGCCACACAGTTGCCACAGCCAGTGCATTTATCAAAATCGATCACCGGCGGTGAGGTAAGTTTTTCCATGGAAATTGCGTGCACGGGACAAGATTCTACACATGGATTGCAAGGGATATCTTGATAGCATTCATGTACAGCCACAAATCCCTTAAGAAGGCGTTCTTCACTAGGGAAATTCCCCATGACATCATCTAAAGTGGGGACACCGTCCATCTCAAGCATTGCTATCACCTCTCATGCGTTCAATCCCCTCAAGCACTTTTCTACTTAGGGAGCTTTCCCTGAAACTACTAAGAGCCTGTAGGTATTCGTCAATCCAGTTTTCATTAATTGGAAAACCAAGCTCCTTTGCAGCTACTAAACCAGCGATACTTCCCGCTAAACTTGCAGTGGTAGCTTCCTCAATACCTCCTGCATCTCCAGCAACATAAATGCTTGGATTAGTAGTGTGACCCAACTCGTCATGCCACGGTACAAAGCCACCCAGCTCAGGAATATAAACTGTCTCAACCTGGAGCATTTGGAACAAATCCGCCATAGGCATTAATCCCACCGCCAGTGCCACTACATCAACCTTGTGATGCATTTCGCTGCCAGGAATTGGTTCCATGTTCTCACCAACTTCAACAGTAACGGCTTCTTCGACATGCTCACGGCCATAGACACCAAGTACCGTACGCTTTAACAAAAGGGGTACCCCTAACCTTTGAACCTTAGCAGCGTGTACCCAGTATGCACCGCCAAGCTTGGGTAATACGTCAATGATGGCATCCACATTAGCTCCTGCCTGAAGCAACTGGTAGGCTAATATGACGCCAACATTTCCACTGCCAACGATGAGAAAATTTTCACCTGGAAGCACACCATACTCGTTCATAAGGGTTTGGACCGCACCTGCACCCATTACTCCAGGCACGTCATTGTTTTCAAATAATATCATCCGCTCAGCAGCACCCGTGCAGACAACAACTTTTTTGGCAGATATCTTTACGTGATCCTCCCAAGAAGCAGCCAAGTACGTCTGATCTGGGTATGCACCTACTACTTCGTACCCCAACAAAGTCCTAATATTTGGTTGGGCATTCACCTGAGCTGCAAGCTGTTTCGCCAAGTTAAACCCACGGGTACCGGCACCTCGCTGGGCCCAACCAAAAAACTTGTGTGTCTGCTTGACCAATTGACCACCAAGTTTCTGAAATTTATCAACCAATAGGACCTGCGCCCCGCTCTCAGCTGCCGCCAATGCTGCGTTCATACCCGCTGGACCACCGCCTATTACCATGACGTCTGTTTGAATCATGGCATCATCCCCTTATCTCGTTGACGCTGCACAGTCATGCCTTCGGTAACAGGGGTAACACAAGCCCTCGTGTTGGGAACTCCGTTGATAACCATTAGACAACTACTGCAGTTTCCAATAGCACAAAAGAGTCCTCTGGGTCTATGTAGGTTCATACTCTCTCGTAAAACGTCAATACCGTTTGCAATCAGCGCTGAAGCAACAGTGTCTCCCTCATGCGCGATTATCTGGCGCCCTTCAAAGAAGATGGTAACCTCTTTAGTACTGGGGAATTCGAGAATAGGATGTTCTTGAATGCGACGCGACAAAATTTTCGCCTCCCCTTTCTTCCCTTAGTATTAATATTCTTATGGTAATAATTTAACACAAGCCTGGGCTAAGATGAGCTTCAATTTCCCAAACACATTAGTAAAGGCCAAGCAGATACGTGCAAGATTGAAAAAGAAAGTGACAAGCAGAGCACTACGTAAAAGATAAAGGAAGAAAGCGGGGCCTGTACTTAGCTAGGATAGCTTTCTTCCTTTGACAAGTCCACCCTAAGATGTCGTGTCATACGCAAACATACTGAGATCAGTCTACTCGTAACGCAATGCCTCTACGGGGTTCAACAGGCTTGCCCTGTAAGCTGGGTAAATACCGAAGAACAATCCTACTAGGAGCGCAAACGAGACTGAGAGTAACAAATTCTGCCAAGTTACCAGCATGGGTATCGATGCAGCACTACTAGCTGCAGAGCTGAGTGCCCAGCCCAATGCTATGCCGATCACACCACCACTGAGTGTCAGAATAAGGCTCTCGATAAGAAACTGAATTAAAATGTCCCTTCTTCTAGCTCCCAACGCTTTACGTATGCCTATCTCACGAGTCCTCTCAGTAACTGAAACCAACATAATGTTCATGACACCGATACCACCTACTACTAGAGAAATGCCCGCTATGACTGACAAAACTAGGCTAATTACATTAAGAATGTTATTAACAGCATCCAAAGCTGATACCAAAGACGTTGCTTGGAATCCTCCACGGACGTGATGAATGTTGTTTAACAAGTTCACTGCCAACTTACCGAAAGGCTCAACTTCTTCTTGAGAGGATAGCGAAACAGCCAAACTGGTAATTTCAGTGGATAAACCAGCATTCTTTAGTGCAGTATAGGGTACATAAACGGTAATAGGAATATTCCTTTCATCAATACCTACACTAACCATTGACCCATTGCCTCCTCCAATGCTAACCCCACTCTTTACCACACCTAGCACTCGAAGAGAAAAAGTACTTCCACCAACATTTACCTGGAGCCTTTTGCCCACTATATCAGAAGGCAGGATGCCTTGTTGTAAAGCCATTTTATCAACCACTGCCACGAGGTCACCGTTTCGAACGTTTGCATCAGTAAATAACTGCCCCTGATCCAATGTTAAGCCGAATGAACCAAAGTACTCTGAGTTAGTGCCAAAAACCATGGCGATACCACTGCGGCCTGCAACGCTGTAATAACCAGTCACATTCTGTATGGGCACAATGGATTTCACAGACGGTGATGCGTTTCTTAGCGCCAGCATGTCCAGCTCAGTGAAACTTGCATTCCCTGCAGCTGGACTGACTGTCAGCTGAAGTACACCGCTTCCCAATCGTCCAAGTTCGCTGTTCACAGTACTTGTCACACCGGCGCTCAATGTCAGAATAGTGAACACAGATGCAATGCCAATGACAACACCAAGAACCGTTAAAAACGAACGTAATCGGCCTCTTAATATGCTCAACCACGCTTCTTTAACCTGCCTAAGCAACAAGTTCATGCTTTCGACTCCTCATATTCGATTAAGCCATCCTTCAAATGGACAATTCGCTTGGCTCTGGATGCTACATCTATTTCGTGTGTAACTAACACTACGGTGCTGCCACTCTTGTTTAGCTCCTGAAAAATATCCATCACTTGATCTGATGTAGCTGTATCCAAATTGCCTGTTGGCTCATCAGCAAGTAAGAGTCCTGGATCCATGACAATTGCTCTAGCAATGGCGACTCTCTGCATTTCTCCTCCTGAGATCTGTGTAGCATGCCGATGCCATTTACTGGATAGACCTACCCGGTCCAAAGCTTCCATGGCTTTGTTCTTTGCCTTGTTGCCGGTAATGCCAGCGTAGTACATGGGAACCATGACCTGTTCCAAGAGATTCAAATGAGGTAAAAGGTTAAAAGCCTGAAAAACAAAACCTATCTTTCTGTTCCTGATCCTTGCTAGATCGTCGTCAGACAGCTTCGATACGTCTTGGCCCTCCAAATAGTACTTTCCATCAGTAAGTGAGTCCAGACAGCCAATGACATGCATGAGTGTAGATTTACCCGAACCAGACCGCCCTGTTATAGCAATGTACTCGCCTTTCTGCACTTCAAGATCAATACCTTTGAGGGCCTCAAAAGCCGCTTCTCCTTTTCCATAGACTTTTCGTACACCCTTCAGTTGTATTTCTACGTCTGCCATCTTCTTACCTCGTTACAACCTTCTGGCCCTCGGTTAAATCTAGATGATCCATTAAAACTTTTTCTCCTTCGGAAAGCCCAGACTCAACAAGAACTTGGCTCGCATTTTGTGCACTTATCTTTATGGCTTTTTGCTTCACTGTGCCATCTTCAGCAACCTTTACATAAGCCGTCCCATCTTCTGCATAAATGACAGCCGACAATGGAATAATGAGACCGCTTTGTTGAGCAGTTTTTATTTCCACATCTACAGAAGAGCCTATTGGGATTTCAGTACCATCACCTAAAGTGACTTCTAAACTAACGGCATTGTTCATACTGACAGGGCTCACAAAAGACACCTCGGCATCGAATGTTTGATCACCAAAATAAACGCTAGCGGTCTGACCAACGCTTACGGACATTGCATCTACAGGATTCAGCATCATGGAAACTTTCCTCTGAGAAACGTCATATACAACTGCAGCAGGTTGCCCCATGGGAGAAGGCATACCAGGACTAACCAGTAGCTGACCTACAATGCCAGCTACTGGTGCTTTTACCGTAAATGATTTTAATTTGCTCTGTAGTGATGTTATGTTCAGTTTTTGATTTTTGATTTGGATTTCCTGCATCGCAATTTGATCATCCAAAGACGTACCAGCACTCTGAGTTCCCCCCAAGCTACCACCGCTGTCTTTCATCTTCTTATAGCTGTCAAGTTGAATCTGCAATATGTCAAGCTGGTTTTGCGCTACGGAAATCTGCGTTTTTATATCACTATCATCAAAGGTTACTAAGGTCTGTCCTTGTTCAACACGATCTCCTAACTCTACTCCAACGTCCTTTACGCTAACTCCAGATGGTCCATAAAGGGGATACTCGCGTTTAGCCATAACTGTACCACTGGCATAAGCAGTTTGTTCCAAAGTACCATTTTGAACCAGAGCTGTCTTTACTTCCACCGGCCCCGTGGAGCAACCAGCTAGAACAACCAGCGCTCCTAAAGCCAGAGCTACAAAAGGCAGAATTCTCTTAAAAATCCTATTGCTCACATTAACCTCCCTAAGACCATGCAAAACTGAGCTCCCTAAAAAAGCTTTGACCTAGATAGACTTATTACCACTCTTGCTCCACCACGCGGGGCGAGTAATTCATTAACATAAACCATACCATGCTCAGCATCAATTCAACCATCCACAATGTCCATATTCCGCTCATCTAATCACCTCATTCTTTCAAAATAATTCTTTCCTACTATTCATATACCCAAAATGAGCTTGTTTAGTTGCTATGCATAGATCGTTTTTGTTTGTGGTAATATTTCTTTAGATTCACTTAAAAAGGAGGGGTCGTCTGTGAAGACGTATGAAGTTCAAAATGACACCAGTAAAACAGAAAAACACACTCCTTACATTGAAATTCCATCTGAAGTAAAACCAAACGAACCATTTCAGGTAACAGTACAAGTAGGGAAAGACATTCCACATCCGAATCTGGTGGAACACCACATTAAGTGGATCCAAGTGTTTTTCGAAGAAGAAGGACGAGCTTTTAACCCCATTCACATTGCCACCTTTGACCTCGGTCCTACCTACGCTGAACCAAAGGTCACTTTCACTATGAAAGTGCCGAAGAATGGAAAGCTTATCGCACTAGAGTATTGCAACATTCACGGACTTTGGGAAAATTCGGCAGACGTTAAAGTAAGTGAGTAAAAAAGGAGGTAGATACACATGGGTGAGTATGCAAGGAAGTACACAAAAGGAAATGTGGACGAACTGATTGACCTCCTAAACAAGGCTTATGCAGATGAGTGGATAGCTTACTACTATTACGAGGTAGGCGCAGAGCTTGTAAAGACACTAGATGGAAAAATAACCGCTGACCAGCTTAAAGAAATGGCTGAAGACGAAGAGGAACACAGAAAGGAATTAGCCGAACGTATTGTGGAACTGGGCGGAGAACCTATTCATGATTGGGAAGAGATACTAAAACAAGCAAATTATCCTAAGATAACTTATCCTGCTGATAGATCAGATTGGCAAGGCTTCCTAAAATCAGTTTTGGAGGCCGAGCGTGGAGCCATCGAAGTTTACGAGAAACTTGTTGATTTCTTGCATGCGGGTAATGGCGACCCTGTCACTTTCCACGTTATAAGGCACATCCTGCAGGAAGAAATGGAGCACGAAGAAGAAGTAGAAACCCTTCTAGGACTCTAATCATAACGCCATTAAGAAAACGCCCCGCGACGACGGGGCGTTTTCTATTGAATGATTCAATCTATTAGGCAAGCCTTTCTAATCCTCATCACTAAACCAAGTTGGGTCAAACCATTCATTTACTCGCGGTCCTCCTGATTTCATTCGTTGGAGCACCAAATTGCTTATAGGAGTCCCTAAATTCGCCAAACGAATTTCTGTATCCCCTGAGCCTTGCAACACTTTTAGGGCATCGCTCATGATGTTTTCAAAATCTCCCAGCCATGGAGCATCATCGGGAACAGACAAAATAAGCTCATCCCATATATCCAGTTTTATACTAACAGCTATTAGTTGTTTCAGAATGAGCAGAGTGTCTCCGGAGTATGTCTTGAGTCTGTCAAGCACATGCTCCATGGTAGCTATGGCCACATCCAGGTCTTTTGTTCCCGATAGAATCCCGAGCAACGCATAAAGTCCGTTTTCACCAGGCAATTCTTTTAGCAGTTCCAAAGCTGCCTTTGGATATTTTGACCCGAGTTCTCGTCCCAAAGCCTGAGCCTGCTTCACAGTAAGCGTGTGTCCCTCTTTCTCCCAAAGCACCTCTTTAGCAAAATCAAAGTCTTTCCTTTTAACAACCTCGGAGATCAAAACAACAAAGAGGTTAAATCTGCCAGGACTCTTGACACTCTCTAGGTCGCTATAGACACTTCTAAGGTCGTCGCTAACGGAGAGTAGCTCTTTAAAAACCTCTAAAGCCTTTTCCTCATCTACACCTAGGTAAACCCTAAATGCTTTCTTCAAGTAGCTTATATCAGAGGTCCTTTTGTATAAAACCACATATAGATTCGCCAAATCCTTCGCAGAGATTAAGTCCTTAGTAGTAGCAAAATCCACCAATTCTCCTAATCTCGTAACTGGAAGGAATTGTGCTAATGCAATTACAAGTGGACCGATTTTCATTTTCCAATCGTACTTCTGTATGGCCGAAAAAATCTTTCCAGCCTCGTGCCGCCTTCTACTAAGAACATCCATCAATGAATAAAGCAGAACCAGATCCGAGCTTTCACCAAAAATGGCATCAGCGTCATTTTTGGCTCGTATAAGCCTTAGGTCTTCCACCAAAGAGTGAATATAAGCAACTCCAGCAGTCATACCGAGCACGGCTTGACGCTTCCAAATTTGCTTTATCAGTTCCACTATTCTATTGAGGATGGCATCAGGTATGTCCACTAAGCCGTAGTTAGCAAGCAGAGACAGCAATGCCTCAAAACGTGCCTCTAAATCTCTGTCGCCAACAGCTTCGCCAAGGCGTAATGCACTTATGTAGTCATCCTTTGGTTTTACAAAGGATTTCCTAAACTCATCCTTACGATTCTTCCAACTGTTTAGTAAAGATTCAATCGATACTTCCATATATTAAGTCTATCATAAAAACTCGACCTGAAAATAGAGGGGGTTACCAAATTACCAAGTTACGGGTGGGTAAAAAGCGATCTCATCACCGTCCTCGAAAACAAAACTAAGGTCCGAAATAACTCTCCCCCGGCAAAAAGCAAGAAAATCAGACTTAATACCTTCAGGCTCATCTAGAAGATATTTTGACAGACCTGGACAATTATGAGCCACCTTTAAAACCAAATCAGCGTAGTTAGAAGCTTCTAACTCTAAATCACCACAACCAAGCTCAGCAAAACCGCCCATAAAATGGACCTTCACTAAAGCCATCAAGACCCACCTCCTTGACAGAGATAGATCTTTTTAGCTCTTCAAACAAAGAGACATTTGTCTCTCCAATGGCTTCCGTGCTAACGCTACTGCTAGCAGCTGCTGAGCTCACTAACAATGCTTTTTTCCAGTCTTTCTCTGCCCAGTAAACATGTAGCAGATAGGCAAGAAAAATGTCTCCAGCGCCCACCGAATTAACGCAAGGTACCTGTGGTACTTCTGCCTTGAGTGCAAAACCATTTTCACTCTTAAAAAAAGCACCAGATTTCTCACACGTTATTCCCAAATTCCCTCGAAATTGCTGTACATTCAAGCCGCGAGCTTCAAACTGGTTCACCTTTATGAGCCATGCATAAGGCAGAGAAACTTGTAGGAAGCTTGGCTTAGCATCTACAATGACCTTTGCCCCCGCTTCCTTTGCAGTTCTTACCATGTTCTCGTAGTCGTCCAAACCTACACCTTTAGCCACAGAACCAGCAAAGATAACAAACGGAAAATCATTTACTATGTGACCGTAATGCTCCTGTAAGACGTGCAACTCGTGATCGGTGACTTCTTGCCACCTGTCAGAAATAACATACTCTTTGCCCGCTCCAATTATGGTAACGTTAATTCTGTTGTCATCATCACAATGAATGGGAAGCACACTCACACCCTCGGCGCGACATTGACTCAATAACCACTGACCAATGTAATCGCCAAAGAAACCAATTAGATGAACTTCATGCCCTAACCTGGCTAAGAACCTTGCTACATTCAAGGACTTGCTACCCGCACTTCTGTATCGCCTATCAGGTCTGAATATTTTTTCCTCTTCAACCGATTCGCCCAAGACCAGCACCTGATCCAGAGCCGGACTCAAGCCTACTACTAAAACCTTCATGGTAGTGTTACTTCCACCTTTCTAAGATTCGGATCCCATAACACGTTTAAGCCCATGGACTCGACAATGAACCTAACAGGGACCAACATCGTACCCTGCACAATCGTGGGTGGAGCGTCAATTTCCATGGGAGCTCCATCAACAAATGCAGTTGGTTTCCCGTTGAACAGCTCAATGCTGTGACCAAGGCCTGTAATGGTTACTTTCTTTTGGCTATCATCCCATTGCACGCTGTAGCCAAAAGCTTCCGATATTACCCTTATGGGTACCATCGTTCGGCTGTTAATAATAGTAGCCGAGACGTCCATGGTCTTTTCGACGCCGTTTATAGTGTATGTGTTCTTTCCAACATGTAACACAACATGAACCTGTGGAAGCAATGTGTAAATGCCATCACCAGTAAGTAAGAAAACACGATCCCCCTCCGTAGCCACATCGAGCACTTTACCCGCAGGATAGTTGGGAAATACTTGGCCCAGATCCTTTACATCACTCGATACCAGATACAACGAGGAAGCTGTAACGACCAGAACACCATTTTCTGATGGTACAATCTCTGTTATTGCGTCTGAGAATTTATAAACCAAAGGGCCCACCAGATATTCTCCATAGCTGTAGTACACAGACCCGTTCCATTGAACCACATCTTGGGGTGGTACCTTAGCTTCGAAACTCGTAATGGTTCCTAAAGAAAGGAGCTTGATTTCACTGGATGTTGACACGTAATAACCTTCACCCGTGTAACCATAAGATAGGATTGGTTTTACACCCATACCAGCAAGTGGTTTACCTGTAACAGCATCTACCACTAAGAGATTCTTACGCCCCATATGGTCGCCACTGACCACCAGCAGATATCCTTCCTGATCGTCCCCAAAACCATCGATGATGGTACCTCTAATTGTTCTAGAAGTCTCTCCCCACGAGTAACTCTGACCACCAGCTTCCCACATCAAGAGACCATTCACTTTTAAACCATTAGCGTCTTGAATTTCCTCAGTCCAACCTTTATCAGTGAACACCAACCGGTAATTATCCGAAATGAACGTAGGACCAGGACTTATACTACCCAAAAGTGGCAATCTGACCTTACTAGAAACCTTTTGTAGAGTCTGCCCTTTTAGTTGGAATGTACCGGCCGGAGTGATCAAAAAATCACCACTGAGTACGGAATTAGCAGCAACTTTGGATATTTGTGTAGCAGAAGACTCTAACGCATACAGTTTGTCTCCTTGTAGGAAATACAGTAAACCGTTGGAAAAAGATGCACCTGATACGTTGTCGAAAAACTGCTGTCCCAAACTTAGCACGTTTCCTTTTAAGCAGGCAACATCACCATTCTTTAGTTCCCAAGCTTTATCACATGAGCGCAGGTCAACCCGCTCACAGGAATTCTCAGTGCACTTGAAAGCACCAAAATTAGTAGAAACCAGCGCATTAGCGGGCAAACCACTAACATATGTAACCTCGTTAGGTACTGAAGCAAAAACTCTTATATTTTTAGGATCTTTAGTTATTAGGCTAACAGTATTGCCCTTCCATAGCCAAAGGTTATCCTCATAGGAAGCCATACCGTTGTAAATACCTACATTCGTCCATTGACCATTTGCAAAATACTTAACATTCCCAGACACATCTTGGACAAAGAAAGTAGATGCTGTGAAATAAAAAGAAACCATATCCGTAGAAAGCTGTACAGTAGCTCCCGTCGGCAATACGCCAACAAAATCGGTGGTTACATAGCCGAGTTTATCCCCTGTGGAGAAAGCTGAGTAGACGTAATCAGAAGGAAGAAAGTTAAACCATCTTTGTTCCACAGGAGCTTGCCCTTGGACAGCGCTCGCTAGTAGCACTAGAAACATCAGAACAGACGCCAAAAACTTCTTCATGGGTTAAATTTTACCCCACATCTTCGGGATGTAGTGCTCTGTACAGCTGCTGTGCAACTTTAGGTGGTAAACCGCCTTTTACCGTAAGCTCTTCAATGCTAGCAGCTTGCAGGCCTACCATACCACCGAAAGTCTCTATAAGTTTGCGTCGTCTAGCTTTGCCTATGCCAGGTACACCGAGCAGAATGTCGCCAAAATCTTCGCGTAACTTCCTATGATAGGAATTAACCCATCGGTGAGCCTCATTTCTTATAGTTTGAAGTACTTGTTTCCCGACATCCTCGGGCGGCAAATATATGGGGTCTTCTTTCCAACTCACGAATAGTCTATCATCAGGTTTAGCTATGGCAACTGCAGGTACAGTAACACCAAGCTGCTCCATGGCTTTCTCAACAACCGCGAGATGTTGCCTACCCCCATCAATAAGCATGAGGTCAGGCAGTCCCGTTTTCTCGTCCTGCAAACGCCTAATTAACACCTCGTACATGAAGGAAAAATCGTCTTTGTAAGAACCTTTTATGCGGTAGTGCCTGTACCAGGGTGTATAGAATTGACCATTAACGTAAGCCACTTTTCCACCGACGCGTTCAGAACCAAAGAGTTGAGCCATATCGAATCCCTCAATACGCGTAGGGATATGCTCTAAGCGTAGCACTTCCTTTATTCTGAGTAGTCCACGTTTAATCCTCTCAGTCCCTTCATCTCTTTCTAAGATGCTCTCAGCATTCTCTTCAGCAACCCTTAGCAAAGCCTTCCAGTGATCCGGAACAGCTTCCACCTGAACACCATGCAACGATCCTAATGGTTTTAGCGTTTCAGCTACAGCGCCATTCACGTAGGCAAGTACGCCTTGCTCGTGATAGAGTCGCACATAGTCTCTAAAAAAGCTCTCCATGACTTCCGAAGGCTCAATAGTGGCTCCTGAAGAATACTTTAGGCCAAACACATTGGTTATCATGCCATCTCGAACAGAGACCACAAAACCAGAGGCCTGATCTTCTTTCAATGCAAAGGCAATAAGGTCAGCGCTGCCATCGACGTTGGCTTCTCTCTGCATACCAATCCTCTTCACCGTGTAAAGAAGATCGCGAAGTTCGGCAGCTCTCTCAAAGTTCAAATTCTCAGCTTCTTCCTTCATCATCTTAGTTAAGCGATTCTCAACCTCTTTCGTATCCCCTTTTAGAAACTTGATGAACAACTGAACGCGATCTTTGTACTCCTCAGGACTTATCTTGCCTATGCATGGGCCAGAGCACCTGCCGATCTCGTAATAGACACAGGGACGCATCCTTCGCTTGAGCGGACCCTTACAGGACCTAATACCGAAAACCTCTTCAGCTATCTGTATTAAGTTCTTCAAGTCACCCCTTACTTTGCCAGGCATGTCAGGCACACGAAGTGGAACAAACGGGCCAAAGAGTAATTGTCCAGGCTTTGGTTTTCTCTGCTTTATGCGTACAATCTCTACAGCAGGATATTCCTGGCTTAAGTCAATGCGTAAATAGCTATAGCCCTTACCATCCTTGAGAAGAACGTTATAAGGTGGAGCATATTTTTTTATAAGTGTTTCTTCCAGTTCAAGAGATTGCCTTTCGTTGGCAACTATGATCCAACTCACCTTAGAAGCATTGCTCATTATAAGGTGTTCTTTCTGGCCTGGCTGGCTACGAGCGTAGTCAGCCAGGCGATTGTGCAAGTCACTAGCTTTACCTACATAAATAACCTGTCCAGAATTCCCATAAAATAGGTAAACACCCGGACTGTGCGGTGCTTGCTCAATGGATTCTCTCAACGTCATCTTGCTGTTACTTGCATGGCACTCCTTGCGTAAGTTTTAACCTTATTCAGGTAGTTGCTCACATAGTTGTTCCCATCGTAAATTCTACCGCTGTAACCAGAATTCTTAAGCTTGGTAACACCAGTAAGGTAAGAGGCAACTGCTAGATCAATGGCTTTGGACCTGTCCTTTACATGCCCGACCCATGCCTCATAGTTGTCATTCAGGTAGAGTAAACCAGCACACGCATTTTCATAAGGGTCAAAAATGTCTCCTTTACTAAAAAGGGAAGGGTATGCCTTTAGATAAATTCTAAATGTGCTTGGTAATAGCTGCATGATCCCCTTTGCTCCAGCATATGAAACATCTTTGGGATTGAAATTGCTTTCTGTCTTTATCACACCGATAAACACTTCAGCTGGCAACTCGTTCGGATTACAGTCCCTGTAAGCATTTCCAAGTGCTAAAGCTACAGTTGCACTAGCTCCAGCTTGGATTGCCATCTTTTCTACTAGGAAAGGAGCACTTCGAGAAGGTTCTCCAGTCCATACTCCGGCATTCAGACTTATTTCACAATACTTTGCTGGCTTACTCATGATAATTGTTTCAGCCGCTACGGGATCCACACTCACCGTAACCGGCAGAACTACCCAAAGGATCAAAATGAGAATTGTCAAGAGAACCAAGAGCGACCACATTTGCAACGACATAGTGCTAACACCTCCTCAGCGATAAATCAAGCTAAAGGATTATAGCACACAGTAGTTTGAGAATTGTTAAATTGCTGACAAGTTTTTATTTGTTTTCCTACCTAGATAGGAAAAACTCTACCTTGCTCGCAGGCTAATATGCTGTATGGTCTGCCCAAATCAGCCTTCTCCCAGGTTTTCGTAGTAGCAGCAATGATATGCCTTTCAGGCAGAAGTTCGAGAACTTTTTTCCAATGAAGTTCATCAATGTTCGCATTGAAGTCATCCATAAGAAGAAGAACGTAACCCTGCTTTTCATGAATGAGTTCTGCCGTTCTTACAAAGACAAAGGTAAGCAGAATCTTCAAGAAACCTCTAGATGCGACAGTACTTACTTCCTTGTTATTAACATCCAACAAGATTTTGTCACGCTGAAAACCAAATAACGTCGTCTTCTTCAACATCTCCAAAGAGAGGTTTTTGATGTCAGAAGTCTCCACGGAAAACTTAAAACTGTAACTACTATCAAATACTTGAGGAAAGCGTAAATTCAAAGATGCTTGTACCAGCTGTAAAAACGCTTGTCGCTTTTCTCTCCATTTCTGAGAAATCTTGTCAATACGATCAGAAAGTACTTCATCAAGCGGCTCATTGTAAAAACCTGATGACAGCATGGAGTTTCTCTCAGAGACTAGTTTCCTGTACTGCGCAGCCAACCGCATATTTTCTCTGTCACTAAGTTCAAGCAGTCGATCAAAAAGACGTCTGGTCCCTGAAGGAGTGGATACTAGATCTAAATACTCATCACTGTAGTAAAGTACCTTTCCCGCTAAAGGACTTTCAAAGCTGGAGATGCGTTCACCGTTGAGGAGTAGACTTCTTGCCTTGGGCTCCAAAGAGACGCTAAAAACGACATTTGCCCCATCTACCGAAAGCTCAATTTGGGCTTGGTTCTCACCCCATCTCACTATGTCACCAATGTTTCTTGTCCTGAAGGATCTTCCAGTAGAAACTATAAACAGAGATTCCAGAAGCGATGTCTTTCCCTGCATGTTCTCCCCCATTAGAACTGTTAATCCATCAGGAATTTCTATTTCTTGGTTCAATAAGTTGCGAAAATTATAAAGCTTAATCGAGCGAACTCTCTCCACGTACCACAACCGATAGATCCTCACCAAGCAGATTGCTTACTTCTTCATAAAGAGCAAAAAACCGACGCGCTACCTCTCCATTATCAAACTTAAGTTCAACGTCCCTTATAAACTCCTCCTTAGTTATGAGCTCATCTCCTGAAGCCAAATTGTCCACTGCAGCTAGTATCTTTTCTTCAAGCGCTTCCGGCATGTAAGACCTCTCTGGCAGTCCGAAACTACGAGCTTCCTCCAGGGTAAGGCCAGCACCCAAATGACGCTCGATCAACAAGCAAACTCTTTCTGAGAACCCTTCTTCTCTGGCAATGGTCGAACCAATAACCCCATGAGAGATGTCATGAGTCACACTGCGACCAATGTCATGCAGAAGGGCTCCCAGTATGAGTGAATTAACGTCTACTGTTACATCCCGCTTCTGCAGTTTTTCTACAACCCGGGCAACACCTAAAGTAACAGCCTCAATGTGATGCCTTACGTTTTCTGGTAAATTGTATTTCTCGTATATTTGTTCGATCTTCTTCCAGTCAACAGAAGCCCCAACGTCTTCCAGCATCTGGCTTACCGATTGGCTTTTCAGAAAGAAACCTCCCGGCCCAATAAATTGCCCAGCACATCAGAAAGAGTGAACTTGTCTTCACCCTGTTGAGACAGAAAATCTTGCAGTTCTTCCCTTTCCTTATCTACGTGAATGGCTTTTACAGACAATGAAATGCGACGTCTCTCTTCATCAATACCAATGACTTTTGCAACAATCTCATCACCCTCAGACACGGCATCCCGAGGATCGTCAACTCTCCTAATGGATAGCTGAGAGATGTGTATGAAGCCCTCAACGCCATCAGCAATTTCCACAAACACCCCTTGAGGAATTATGGTAACAACCTTACCTCGCACAAGCTGTCCTGGCTGTATGTTTTTAACCACTTCTTCCCAAGGGTCTGGCCTTGTGTCACGCATTGACAACGTAATCTTTCTGTCAACTATGTTGATACCCAGAACCACTACTTCCACCTGATCACCTATGTTTACAACCTCGTTTATGTCCTTAAACCGCTTCCAACTGACATACCTTCGCGGAACTAAGCCCTCTATTCCAGGTGCTAATTCCACAAAAACGCCAAAGTCCGTTATATTTACTACAGTTCCCTCAGCTTTCGAACCAACTGGGAAGTCCCTTTCCACGTTTTCCCATGGATCTCCAAGAGCTTCTTTGACACTCAAAATGAGGTCCTGTGCTTCAGGGTCAAACCTCAAGATTTTCGCTTTTACGTGATCACCTATTTTATACAGGTCTTCCACCTTTGCCCCACGTTTCCACGATACTTCCTGGGCAGGCACCAGTCCGGTAACACGATCCACCAACAGTAAAAGCCCTCCTCTGAGGTACCGCAGTACGCGCCCACTAACTACGTCTCCCACATTGTGCTTCTCGGCAAAGAGTTGCCATGGATTGGGTGTTGCAAGCCTGATGCTGAGCACCATTTCCTTCTTTTCTTCATCCACAGAAAGCACCTTTGCCCTAACCACATCGCCACGTCTGAAAACCTTGGCAATATTCTTGATTGGTCTCCAGTCAAGTTCGTCTTTGGGTACGAAACCCTCAATTCCGTCGCCCAAATCCACAAAAATGCCTTCATCAGTAATCCGACTGACATGACCACGTACGATGTCACTGTCTTTAAGCCTTAACCAAGCTTTCTCTGCTCGTTCTTTTTGCTCCTCTTCAAGCACCTGTCGTTGTGTAAGTATGATCTGATTTCGCTTCCGGTTAACACGAAGTATTTTTACTCGCAATGAGCGTCCCACGTACTTCTTCGTATCGCGTACAAACCTTATTTCCAATTGAGATGCGGGTACGTAACCAAGAATTCCAGCGCCAAGGTCCACGAATACACCTTTATCATCAGCGCCCACGGCTTTTACCTTTCTAGACTCTCCGCTCTTTTCCCATTCTTCTACATCTTTCCAAAGTTTTCTGTAGGCAGCTCTCTTCTGAGAAACTGAGATATATCCCTTATCGTCATTTGTTCTGGTAACAACAACCTCCACGCTGGTCGGCACGTTACCTTCCTGCACCTGACGTGCTAACTCACTAGTACACTCGTCCAGTGGGAGAAAAGCATCATACTTACTAGCAATGTCCAACCACAATCCATCTACGTCAGCGCGCAAAACTGTACCTTCTACGAGATCCCCTCTTTCAGCCATTTCTACGTCGAATTCTTGATTGAAATTCTCTTCACGGGGTTCCACCTTTCATTACCTCCTCAAACTATGCATAGAATTTTTGTTCTAACTCGAACGAAGTAAAACTTCGAAAAACACACAACATTACATTTTAACATTTAAACCTCATTCTCCTATTTCTTTAAACTGCACATCCCTAACTACATACCCGTCACCTTCACGTACTGTGTCGAATGTAGCATCTACTATGGCAACGTCACTAGTAAGAGATGATGTCCCACCTATGCCAACTCTGGTGTAACTTACGTGAACCTTTCCTGCCCCGTCTGCATCATACAAGGCCGGAAGGAGAAAGAGCCCCCTAGTGGCATAACCTCTGGTAAACTCAAGACCCATACTGGCTAAAAAGTTCGCTAAACCTTCATCAGGCTCGTTCGCTACAGTTTTTTCCACATAGAACATGTTCCTTGACATGAGAGCATCCATGAAGGTCCAAACTGCCTCCATGGGATTATCTGCAATGATCTTCACACCACTAACTAAATAATCCGAGCCTTCTTTCGTGGTACTGACGATCCAGTGTATGTTCCTTGAAACAGTGGTGGTCTCCTCATACGCATTGTATACGTAGTTGACGGTTCCTTTTACCTCCACTACCCCATCATCCACCACACTGTAATTAAGCTTCCAATTCTCCCACCTAAGCGGATACTCCACAGAGGCAACAGGTATTCCTTCAACATCAGCAGTAATCTGTCTCATACTTTCTAAAGAGTTCAAGAATGATCGAAAGTAAGCATTCACCATACCTTCGCTCATTTCCTTTGTACTCACTGACTTCATACCTGAAAGATCATAGTTTGCCCAAGCCTCTACAAATTTTCTAGCCGCCTTCTGAGGAGTCTTTTGTCCAGAGAAAAACCATGTAGTTAAAACAATTACCAAAACAACTATGACAGCAATGACAATGTAAAGTAAGCCTAAATTTCTTTTCCTGCTACTCCGACTTTTCAACTTCTGCACCTCCTAGTTTAACTTCCCACCAACCAAGGTCGTTTCCAAGTCTTATCAAAGCTTCCCAGTAATCTTTACCTCCTCGTATTCCTTGTTTTTCTATGTTTCTAAGTTCCTCCACTAACTTTGAAAAGCTAGTCTCCGAGCTTATTCTCTCTTTTACACGCTGAATATCTAATTCAGGGACAACGAAGTCATATTCTTTTATACGTGCCGTAGGTACCATTTTCATCTTGCTGGAGTCAACAATTTCAACCAGCCCTCTCTTTTCTAAGTCCTTGACCAACGCCTTGAAATTGGGATAACCCCAATCATGTTCAGTAAAGTCAGGCATAACCATGGTAAGCAGTTCCTTTAGAATGGACGGAGAAAGTTCATAGTTCATAAAATCAACAAACTTGATGATGCCACCAATGGTCTTGAAGAATTTCTCAAAGTCCTTTCCAGCCCTGTTCTTGCTTAAACTCTTTAATCCACCCGCAAGTTCGTTGAGTGACACAAAAGCGTCGGCCGTATTCTTTAACGCTTCCGACGTTATTTGTTCGTCTCCTATGACTACTACTTCTTTACCCAGCCCCTGAAGAGCCTTAATAACCGGTATGAAATCACGATCAGCGGACACAAACACAAAGGCATCAATACTGTCCCGCTCATACCCTAACTTTAGAGCATCCACTGTTATCTGCATGTCTGCCATGTTCTTTACAACGCTACCACTTCTGTGAGCGTATACAAATACCACTTCATACCCCATATCCACAGCAAAAGGTATGAGTGATGCAAAAACACCCCAACCTGTATAAACTCTTGCCACATCGATCTTACCCATACTAACAAAAGTATCTAAGATCTTTTGTAGAAGCTCTTGGGGGGTCTTATCATATTTCTCCAAACTTTTAGCCAGATTCTCTAGATCCAGGAAAATTGCGAAATGTTTGCAAGGTTGCACTTTTTACCTCCTTAACTTTGTATGACAACTAAGCAGCAATTACTTTATTAATAATAACATCAGCCAATGCCCACAGGGTTATAATAGCTCACGTATGAGTAGATTAATGCCCTGGATAAAGCGGATAATTGCCATAGTTTTAATTGTACTTCTTTGGCAAGCGCCATCTTTTAGTATGTCAGGATCCATCACCGGAGATGAGCAACAAGAAGCTTTCTACAGGGGCTCTGTGGAAGCGGTTGAACAAGTACTTCCACAGGAATCCAGTACAATACAACTTGTTTCGGTAAAAATCTCCGAGGGACCTTTAAAGGGGCAGGTTATATATGCGCAGAACATTTACGAAAGCTCCATGTACGGATCATTCTTAGTCTCGCCAGGAGATAAGGTCTTTGTTTACGTAATCATGGACAACGGAAAGGTAACTGATGCATACATTCAAGACCTAGACAGACTTTCTGGAACCATCTCAACCGTATTGATCTTTTCCTTGATAGTGCTCTTAATTGCTCATCTTAAAGGCCTGGATGCTTTGCTAGGGTTGTTTTTAACTGGATTGTTTATGTGGAAAATGTCTATTCCAATGATTGCTCACGGCGAAAACCCATTAGCAGTTGGAATCCTAACAGTCATTGTAGGCACAGTGGCTACTATAACCTTGGTTATGGACAGCTTGGATAAAATCATGCTCTCCAGTGCTGGTACAGTTTTAGGCGTAGTAAGTGCTTATGTGTTTGGGCTTGTGGCAGCAAAGATGACTTCCATTCACGGTATTACATCCGAGATCTTCTCTTTCTTTCAGTTTTCTGCACTGAAAAATGTTAACGCTTTAACTCTGTTTTTTAGTGCGATCATGATAGCAGCACTCGGCGCAGTCATGGATGTAGCAGTTTCTATTGTTTCCGCTGCTAGAGAACTTAAACTGCAAAATCCTGATATAAAATTCTTGGCACTTTTCTCCAGCTTGACCCGTATAGGACGAGACATGATCGGTACGATGGTCAACACACTCATCTTCGCATATGCCGGTTCTGAGTTAGGGCTCCTGGTGTATTTATACAGTTCTGGAGAGAATACCGCTTTTAAGTACATTACAGGAGAGTTTTTTGTGGGAGATGTAGTTAGAGCACTTTCAGCTTCAGCTGGCCTCATTCTGACGATACCTTTAACAGCTCTCATGGCAAGCCTTTTTTATGCAAAACACAAAGGCGTAGGCCGTGAAAAGTTTAAACACGTAGATTAGCCGTTCTACACGGTGGTACCCGAAAATACACACGAGTATTTCTGAAGAGTCCAATAAGAATTGTTCTGCTTTTTTCTTAGAGCAAGTACATTGTCGACATTGTTATACTATTTCACAACGCATACGACGGGAGCATGATCTGAAGGCTTCGGGTTACGTCTCTTCCTTATCTCTTCAACCACGTAGACATCCTCAATTGAGGGCATAAGTGTTTCACTAGAAAACACATAGTCGATACGCATACCCTGGTTTTTCCACATCCTACCTTGCCTGTAATCCCACCACGTAAATTGTACTTTTTCTGGATAAATCGCCCTAAAGACATCAACAAAGCCCACTGACAAAAGAGCTTTTAAGGCTTCCCTTTCTTCAGGAAAAGTTCCTACTGTATCTTTCAAGAGAATGGGGTCCCATACATCATTATCCTTCAGAGCAATATTAAAATCCCCTACAATTAGAACCTTCGGATATCTGCGTAAAAGCTCTTCCATACGCTTTGAGAACGCTTTGTACCACTGGATTTTTTGGAAAAACCTGGGGGAGCCACGAAGGTCACCATGGGGTGCGTAAACATTCACTATTAAGGTGTCGCCTAAAACTAGACCCAACGTTCGGCTTTCTACCTCTTCAAGAACAACCACAGGGACGCCTTCCTTGCGGGAACAAATAGATACTCCGTTGTAAGCCTTTTGTCCATTAACATAGCACTGATAATCCTTGAAAAAATCGTACGGGAAGAGGTCGTTTTCGCACTTTATCTCCTGCAAGCACAACACATCAGGAGCTTCCATCTGCATAAGCTCCGAGATAGAATCTAGACGCGCTCTTATACCATTTACATTAAAAGTGGCAACCTTCATACCTTCATACAAGTACTCTGGGTACTCTTGGATTAATGCTTGTCAAAACCTCATAGGGAATAGTCCCAACAAGCTGCGCCATCTCATCGGCCCAAAAATGCCCTCCTTCCCACTCCCCCATGAGAACAATCTCATCACCTACTGTAACATTCTTCGGAGCTTCAAACATTGTAAAATCCATTGTCACTGTCCCTATCTGCTGAAGGTTACCAGCTTTCGAACCGGCAATTGCCTTATTGCTTAGTTTTCTGTTATATCCATCGCCGTAGCCCACAGGAACAGTAACAACGTGAGTGGGCTCTGTTGCTCTCCAAGTCCAACCGTACGAGAGTCCTTCACCAGGTTCCAAGATATGCTCGTGAATGACACGAGCCTTTAGAGATAGCACAGGTTTTAAACCAGGATAACCATAGCCGTAAAGCGATATGCCAGGTCTGAAATGAGTGGCATAAGGAAACTTAGCGTTATAAAGTGATGCAGAATTGGACAAATGCACCATCAATCCCTCTGGTGCAATACTTAAAACCTCTCTAAACCTTTCTTCTTCGGTAGCCAACGCCTGCGAATCGGACAGCCCGTTTGATAGATGCGAACAAATGCCTTCCAACCTATTGCCAACCACCTTACATATTTCTCTTATCGTATTTGTCTCATACCACGGTACACCTTCACGGTGCATCCCAACGTCCACAAAAAGATGAAACTTAATAGGCAATTCCAGTAATCCGTCGCTAAGCCATTTTGAATCTGTTATGCAGAATCTAATACCTCTCTTCTCATATTCAGAGCACATGTTGGACAGAGGTGGATCGTCTAACACTAATATCCATTCTGCTCCAAACTCGGACAACATGAGTGCATCTTTTGCATAAACCACTGCAAACTTTGTTATACCATTTTTCAAAAGCTCTGGAACAACAACAGCAGCATCATGACCGTAAGCGTCGTCCTTGACCACCGCAATTGGTTCCAAGTCAGGTAGTTTTTGCCTTATGAGCTCCACATTGTTCTTCAAGTTCATTCTGGATACTTCAGCCCATTTATTCCACACTTCTAAATCCTCCTTCATTGACCAAACAAGAATTACAAAAAGTAGCGTTTCAAGAAATGCGTAAACTGTGTAGCTAAATAAGGATCAAACTGTGTACCGCTGCACCTTAGAATCTCTTCGATAGATTCTTGAATATTCTTACCTTTACGGTAAGGTCTATCAGTACTCATAGCGTCGAAGGAATCAGCGAGGGACAAGATCCTACCTTCCAATGGAATCTCTTCTCCCATAAGACCTTTGGGATATCCTTTACCGTCCCACCGTTCATGATGTGATTCTACCCACTTGGCGTATTTTCTAAGGGTTTCACTACCTTCCAAAATTTCTTCAGAAAACACGGGGTGTTTCTTCATCTCGGCGTATTCCTCAGGCGTCAAACTCCCCGGTTTCTTCAAAACAAAGTCAGGTATGCCCACCTTCCCAATATCGTGCAGGATACCAGCCCAGTAAATATCTTCGGAGGTGCTTCCTGTGTAACCAATAAAAGAAGCAAAATCAGAAGCTATCTTTGCTACCCTTTCAGAATGACCAGCCGTGTATGGATCCCTGTATTCCAAAGCCTTCACCAAAATGAGAATAATCTCCTTTAAGAACCTGTTTGCTGTTCGTTCGTGAACTTTCAAAGCTGTAAACGCACTAGCTAAACTGGTTAAAGATTCAAATAACTCAATGGATTGTTCATTGAAATCTACTTCCTCAAAACTATCGACAAAAACTGAACCATACCACTGCTTATTCACAATTAAGGGCGCAGCCAAAGATACTACAATGGGCGAAGGTCTAGCACTGCTAAATACTGCAGCAATCTCTGGGGGCATAGCACTGTCTCGAAGTTCTCTAACCACCTCCACTCCCTGAGGTCTGTAGACCCATTCAGGTCTAAGGTCCAGAGTGCTTAACAAGGAGCTATAGCCCCTGATTGCTCGGAACCGCACATAACCATCATCATCTCTTACCAATATCGAACCAGCTTGAGCCTCAGGAACCAGAGACAAAGCCAATTCCAGAAGGTAACTGTAAAAAGACTCGTCCTCAACATCTGGTCGCAGCTGCCCCATAAGTCCTAAAAGGCTTTTTTCTTTGGCTCTCATATCTTCCAGTTCTTTGTTCGCGTTCAAGATTTCCTCATAAGACGCCAAAAGCTGTTGATTTTCTGCAGCCAGCTGCTCATACGCAGCTGCAAGTTCTCTTCTGTTGGATCGAAGCATTTTTAATACCCAATAGAAAACTAAAGCAACAACAATGGCACCAATAGCAGCTCCTATGGCAATATTCCGTACCAACGTATTAACGAAAGCTGGGCTGAGCTCGTTTTTTCCAAGCCAGCGTTCTACAAGCTGATCGTATACTCCAGAAACTTGGAGCTGCCTAATCGCATCGTTCAGCCGAACGCGAAGGATACTGTTTTTTTCGCTAACGCCAATGGCATACTGGGCTAACTGAACCTTTTCCGGCAGAAGTATGGTGTCACTAATCTCAAGCTTCTCGGTTAAGTAGCCATAAGACTGCTCTACCATGAAAGCACCGTCAACTTGTCCGCTTTCAAGTGCTTCTAAGACTTCTTCATGACTCGCAAGCGACACGACATTTTTAAACCCATTGGAAATCAAGTACGACTCAAGTGCACTCCCTCCAACCACTGCCACCGATTTTTGTTTCAAGTCATCTAGTTTGAGGTTGGATCCCTTCCTTACAGCCATCACATAATACGGATAGAAGTAAGGATCAGTTGGCACCAAGGAGTTACCTGCACCTTCGTAGAATCCCATAACAAGTACAGCATCTGCTCTTCCATCTTTCACTGCTTCAATCGCTTCGCTCTGATACGAGGTAGGTAGAAAATCCACCTTTTCGTTTAGCACCTTTCCAATTTCTTTGGCCAGATCCACCGCAAATCCCTTTAGTTCTTTGCCTTCAACATACACAAAAGGTGGATTGTTGGCGTGCACAGAGAAAACAATATCCGCTTTTGCCTGCAACGGCAAAAGGAGTAGAAAGACTAATAAGACGCAGATTTTTTTAAACGTATGTTGCACCTTTACATTTTACAGCGATAATATAGAAATATGCATGATAAGAATATGAAAGAGCTTGCTTACTTCGGGGAACAATTGGTTAAAGCCACCCGTCAAAGTGCAGGATTTGACGTTCCTTTAGCACAGGAGGAATACATTCCAGCACGCGGCATCGTAGTAGCCTCCACAGGGTTAAGAGTAGCATTGCCAGAGGGCTCTTTTGGACTAGTTGTACCGCGCTCAAGTACTCCCATAAGATGGGGCATTACCTTAGCTAACTCCCCTGGAATCATAGACGAGGATTATAGGGGAGAAATAAAACTCATACTCCTCAACCTTAAAGACGAAGACGTGAAAATACCCAAAGGAACAAAGATTGCACAGCTCATAGTACTGCCTTTTATGAACTTAGAGCCCACACCATTTCAGGGAACACTAGAAGAATTTGAACAGTCTTCAGAACGAGGGACTAGAGGGCTTGGAAGCTCAGGAGTTTAACCTAGATGGCATGCATTGAAATACCTTAAAACAGGACCAGCTAAGTAGAAAGAGCCTGCTACTAAAGTCGGCGTTGGTTCCTCTAAAGCTTCGTAAAGATTAGGCAGCGTAGGTATTCCAGGCAACTCAGTTAAAGCGCGGTCAGAAAACGGTGGGTAGTAAAAGATCTGACCACCAAGCCTTTTCAAATAACTCAACGCCACTTCATGGTCTTTCCCCTTAACCAAACCCAGAATGATACGCATTGGGTTTACTCCAAGATCGTTGATCGTTTCAACCAGACTCTTGAAAGCAGGTGCATTATGCCCACCGTCAACAATGAGAAGTGGATCTTTCCTGACTACTTGTATCCGTGCAGGCAACACAACATCACTCAATAATGAAAACTCAGGTTCTTTACCGGTAGCTGCTCTATAAGCTTCTCCAGCGAGCAGGGCGTTCCATATTTGATGCAAACCAAGCATCCGTGTCCGAACTGTCCCCATTCCAGTCACGTATGCTTGTGTGCCATCCAGCGTAATTTGAGAATCTTCAATGCCGTATTTTGCCTGAACCACAACGTCAGCATCCACACCTGGCAAAGGTTCCAACGAGATTACTGGACCTGATAGACTATTGAGAAGTTCCCTTAAGTAGAAATCATAATCAGGAAACAGGTCAAAGTGATCCATACCTAAGGCTGTTACCACACTTATATCGTGTTTTTTTACGTTTGTTGCGTCGTGCTGTGATTCAATACCTGTTTCAACCACGGCCCACTCTTTTTTCGCCTTTTCGAAAGCCAAGTAAGCCGCACCAGTAAGCACTTCAAACGGGGTCAGTTCCACATTAAGATCTTTAGCCACGGAGAGAACTTGCTGCTTGAAACTGCTTAGGTCTGCTTGCTTTCCGTCGATCATAACCATCTCCGCCGACGTACAAACAAAGGGAGACAAGAAAAGACCTACATTATTGTTAAAAAGCGCTGCAACCATGGCGGCTACTGAACCTTTTCCAGAAGAACCTGTAACATATATGGTTTTTACTTTTTCGTGGGGATTGCCCAGAGCCCCTAAAACTCTCCGCAAATTTTCGTTCTTAAAACTTGTTGGCATGCGCGTGGTTAAGTCGTCGAGTAGTTCACAAGCGTTTTTCTTAAGTACTGGATGAGACCACTCAGGAAAAAACTGACAGAGAAGCTTCAAAAGAAAATCTCTGTTGTGAAGATCAGGATGAGGCACAGTCAAAACTTCGCTGTGCAAAACAAGATTATCATAGGTTAATATGTCGAGGTCTATTATGCGAGGCCCCCAGCGAATTTCTCTTGTTCTACCAAGCTTTTTCTCCACATCCAAGAGCGCCCTCAAGAGTTCTTCAGGCGTCAGTCCTGTATCACCTTTTCCTACAGCGTTCAGAAAAGTAGGCTGATCAACTTTGCCATATGGTGCTGTCTCTACCATCGGTGTTATGAACTGCCAACTTATAAATTCAGAGGTTAAATCAATTGCATTTCTTATGTGAGAAGCTCTATCCCCTAAGTTAGAACCAAAAGAAACATAAACGGTTGCCATGACGGTTAAATTCCTTCTCTTATAGCCTCGACAGCCTTGACGGCATCCACATTAGGCTTTGTATCATGGACACGAACGATGTGGACGCCTTTCCACGTCAGGTAGGAGGTCCAAGCTACAGTTCCGAAAAGCCTTTCCTCAGCAGGTACTCCTCCAAGGATTTTACCCATTGTACTTTTCCGGCTGTGTCCCACAAGCACTGGAAAACCCAGTGTGAATAGCTCCTCGATGCGACGCAAAACTTCTAAGTTATGTTCAGGCAACTTTGCAAACCCAATGCCTGGGTCAAGGATTATTTGATTTTCCTTAATCCCCTTACTCAGCGCGTATTCAACCCGTTCAACAAAATACGTATGTAATTCCTTCATCAGATCATCGTAAGAAGCGTACTCCTGCATAGTAGCTGGAGTCCCTCTCATGTGCATTATTACCACCGGCACACCGTAATCAGCAATGACGTTGGCCATTTCTTTGTCAAACTGCAACCCGTAAATGTCATTGATTAGGTCTGCACCGTTCTCCAAAGCTTGTTTTGCTACTTCTGCACGGTACGTATCAACAGAAATGAAAAGCTTCACGCGTTCTCGTACTTGACGGAGCAACGGGATTACACGTCTTAGCTCCTCATCTTCGCCAATCTCTGCAGCACCAGGTCTTGTGCTTGCTCCTCCTATGTCAATGAAAGCCGCCCCATTTTCCTCAGCATCTACGGCGCGCTCCAGTCCTGTGTGAAGATCCACTCGAGAACCAGGGAAGAAAGAGTCAGGTGTAGCGTTCAATATGGTCATTACTTTAGTTCTTCTAAGCTCTAGAGTCCCATTTGGCATTGTCAAAACAAAAGTCCTAGCCTCTCTGTCCTCGAGGACAGACTTAATTTCGTCGGCAATTTGATTAAGACCCCAGTATGGCATCCTTCTAAGTTTGTCAACTAGGCATTTGAGCTGCCGCACATTTGCCAATATGAGCACCGAAGATTTTTCAACCTTTCCAGTGATGACATGTTTATGGACAGCGGCATCAGCTCCACAGGAAAGACACTCTTGTTTTATCACCGAAGCCGCTGGATAATACACTTCGTCAATCCACACTCGAAGGTGACTATCTTTATCAAGGAAGATGCCATAGCTGGCAGGATCGCTGCCAATCTGATTTAAGAGCTCCCTAAGGTCAACATCCTTGGAAATCAATCGAACCATGGCTACTATTATATACAAGACCGCTGATAAAATAAGAACATATGGTGATCAATTTTCTAGGTAGGATTTTGGATTTTTTCGGTTTCAAACGCAAAGCCATGGCACTTTTCTCATGGGATCCAGGTAATGATTACACTAGCTTCTGGGGAGCGATTTACCTTGTTTTGAACAATCGGTCCGACTTGGCAATGGAAATATTGGAAAAGAAAGTCCAGAGGAACAACTATTACAGATGCAAGAGGCTTTTAGCCACACTATATCTAAGAGAAAACCCAAAAAAGGCAGAAGCTTTATACCAAAGACCGTCAAATATGTGGGAAGAAATTTACTTAGGAGATATTAGATATTACTTTCTAAATGATGTTGGCGGTGCTCTGGATGCATGGCAAAGCGCTTTTGAAAAAGTAGATTGGAATACTGCCCGAGAATGGGACAACCCAGCGAGGAATCTTCTTAAACGACTGTACATGGTAACGAAAGACGCAGAATTCTTAGAAAAATGGGCTGAGCTGGATGTGGATAATTTTAGGCAATCACAAATGGCCGACTACATAAAACTTCTTTACAAGAAGGGCGAAAAAGAAAGAGCTCAAGAAACGCTCAACGTGTGCATGTATCTGTACCGAGAAGATCCTATTTTGACCAGAGTAGCCGAAGAACTGAACTTAGAAGTTCCTTACTACAAAAAGAAGAAACCTCAGGTAGAAAACGCCGTTAGAAAACCATTAAACGCAGGGCTTCTAAAAGAAGATACTGACCCTGAAACCTTAATAAAGGCTATCCATGAGCTTCATCCAGATGCGATTATTACATTGGCTTCTTCAGTTCTGACTATTATGCAAGGAACCCTCCTTTGGGCAGGCACGTTTAAACCTTGCTGGCTTGCACGAACTCTGGGCCCATTTACGGAGCACGCGAAAGGTCCATTGATCCACTTCTATACATATCCCATAGTTGCCGATTGGAAATTGCAAGCATATTTGGAGCTCAGTGGTACCATTCCTGTACTGTTTGGCACCTTGATAGCTGCTATTGGAAAGCTTTTCGGGCAATCTGGATGGTTTTACAGAGTCATAGGACCAGTAGCCAAAGCAGTAGACAGCGACAAAATAGCACCTTACGATAGCTGCTTGGTACCTGGCCCATTGAATGCAAAGGTCTTCACATCGCAGCTATGTAGCCAAAACATACCTTTTGCCATTGTTGATGTTAACTCAGTATTCGGAGCTGAAGTAGTAGAATGCTGCAAAGGGTTAGACAAAAGATGGATTGAAGGTGCCTTATCGGACAACCCTGCGGGTAACGATGAATCCATGACCCCCGTAGTACTGCTCTGGCAGAAAGACCACGTAGAGGAATTGGAACATGAAAGCTTTTAGGGCCATTGTAAGAGGTTATGTACAAGGGGTTGGTTTTAGATACTCTGCCGTAAGAATGGCCGATAAAATCGGCAACATAACAGGTTATATAAGAAATTTACCCAATGGCACTATTGAAGTAGTCGCAGAGGGGCCAGAAGAAGAACTCAAGGAGTTTCTAAACTGGTTACACCACGGACCAAGCAGTGCTATTGTAGAACGTGTGGACGTTGAATACCAACCTTATACAGGGCAATACAAAAGTTTTATAGTGAAATTTTAATATGTGGGAGGGGTGTATGTGAACGGTAATCTTATGATTCTCGTAAGTTTGTTAGTTGGATTAGCGTTTGGCTTATTGTTAGGGTTTTTGATTTGGAAACAAAGAGTACCGAAAGACATTTCCACTTATTTCAACTACCTTGGTAATCTGGATTTAACTCTGCACAAGCCAGTAACTACCACGTTTTGGAGTCGTTTCTTGGACTCCCTTGACAAACTAGTCCAAAAAATCAGATTGTTTGTGAGAGATACATTCTTCGCCTTCAGAGATGCCACGTCCAACGTTCACCAGGCACAGTTTCTGCTGGAGGATTCTATGAAGCTCGCTTATGGAAATATGGAAGCGGCAGAAGAGATAGCAGACAAAGTACAAGCGCTGGCAGCAAGTGGGGAAGAGTTAAGTGCTAGTACTGAGGAACTGGCAGCTTCAAGCAGTAATGTGTACGATAGCACTGTTCAACTGGACGGGCTATCTCAAAGAATAAAGGAACACGTAGAAGAACAAATCAAGAACATTTCTAATACCATTGAAAGTTTCGATCAAGTTTTTTCCAAAGTTACTTCGGTACAGCAGGAAATTGATCAATTGGAAAATCTCTCCCAACATATTTCTGGCATAGTTGAAGCTATTTCAGATATTTCGGAACAAACAAACCTTTTGGCACTAAATGCCGCTATTGAGGCGGCAAGAGCTGGAGAAGCTGGAAAAGGCTTTGCAGTAGTTGCTGATGAAGTAAGAAAACTGGCAGAAAAAAGTAAGGACGCAGCTGAAGAAATCGCAACTCAGCTAAAGAACTTTTCAAATACTGTTGGCTCAGCAGTAGAATCCGTGCAAACCGTATTAGAGTTAATCACCAACATGGGCGATACCACAAGAGTTCTTTCTAACAGCCTCAACGTCATACTCTCTAGCGTGCAGGAAATTTCAAGTTCTGTGGCTGAAGTGAGTAATAACGTAAAAGAACAGGATAGAGCAACTTCCCAAGCTGCCATAACTGTTCAATCGTTAGCGGAAGACACGGCCAAAGTTGCCGAGCTTTCGGAAGCTCTGAAGAATGCCATGACACAACTGCAAAGGCACTTGCAGACTGTGTACAAACAGAATTCCACTGCGGCAACCCGGCTCAGAGATGGCATGTTAAGTTGCCTTGATTTCAAGGCTCTTACCGAGGAAGAAACCAAGCAAATGTTTGCCGAAGCCGTCCAATACCACAAAGATTGGCTAAACCAAATCCTAGACACAATAACATCTGGGAAAGTATGGACCTCCATTGTTGACCCTCATTTCTGCATATTCGGGCTATTTTATGACGTGGCCACACCGAGATCTCAATACGAAGATCTATGGCCACGCATCGGTGAAGCACATGAAAAACTACACAGCACGGCTGCTCAACTGAAAAAAGCGTACGAAGATGGGAACAAGGAAATGGCCTTGTCGCTTCGCAAACAACTTGAAAAGGAGTCCGAAGAACTTACAAGACTTCTTAATGAGGTCCTTAAGCGTTTCTAGCTAGAAGATTCTTATGCCTGAAATAAACTGGCAGCATTTGTTCTCAGATGAGGTCTTGTATCAACGTATAAAGTTTTTTCTCCTTGGGTCTGTCAAGAATATGGATGTTGCAGAAGAGCTCACACAGGAGACCATGGCAAAGGCATGGGAAAAGCGACTCACTCTAAAGAATATCGAAAAAATGGAAGCCTGGCTGTTTGCAATTGCTAGGAATGTGCTCATGGACTACTACCGTCATAAAGGCCTACTTATCGAGGAAGAAGATGAACAATGGGAAAGCAACGTTGCAGCTTGCTCATCTCAAAATCAAGAAGAATTCATGGATCTGCATGATGCTCTAGATAAGTTACCAGCGCCTCAAAAACTAGTCATCGAACTGAGGTTTTTTAAGAACTATACTGTGCAGGAAACGGCACAGATAATGGGAAAAACTCCTCAGGCGGTGAAAATGCTTCAATACAGAGCCCTAAGAGCACTTAGGGACTATGTGAAACCTTTTGATGAGTTGGAGCGTCTTAACAATGATGGAGAATATTAAGGCATTTCTACTCAACACAATCTTAGAATCCATAGAAAAACACCAGCAAATCGTATTGCCCTGGTGGTGGGTATTCTTACCCACTTCATGGAAAAAAGAATTCAGCGAGCTCCTAATAGTAGCTATTCCTCTAATAAAAACTAGCCCAGAGCAAAGTTACGGTAGAACAGTTCAATACAGCACAGGAGTACTTGGGACAATTATTGCCACAACGCTTGCATTGTTTCTCTTCACCAATACCTTCGCTCATATGACCCCACTGACCATGGTTTACAAAACAGCAGGGAACGGACAACAGCGGCTAGAAAGCACTTTCGAATCGCCCTTTGAAACTTCCGGACTTGGCTTACAGGAAGTAGTAATACCCTCAACCTTATATCAAATAAATGCACCTACAAACGAACTTCAAGCATTACTCGAGGAACTGAATGCTATCCCAGTTCCAGATTACCTTAACCATGAGGGATGGATCGTAGATCAAAAAAGGTTACTTGGGGCATTACAGTACCGCACCTTAAGTCCAGGCTGGTATTTCTCAGCGACGTCAACTTCCATAGACAGTGTTTTCAACTCGTTCTTAACAAACACTGGATTTGAGGATCCTGTTTTAGTAGTTGAAACAAAAAGGCCTTAATCTATGTATACAAAAACAACTTTTAGTTATTTAGAATAAGGACTATTCAGCAGTTCTTTGCAATCAACGTGAATAACTAACATATTTAAGGGTATATAATCCATAAGAGAGGTGGTGAAGAGTATGTCATTGAAAACATCAGCTATGGGTACTGCTTTGAAATATACATTAAGGTATGTGAAGCAGAACCCAGAGGAGAATTTAACGAAGATCCTTAACCTGGCGGAATCACTTTTCCCAGAGAGGTATAAGGAGAATTTGCGGGTTGCAAGAACTTATCTCGAACCAGGTGGAGTATACCACCCTCTCATTATGAGAGTGTTCAATGAGGTCGATCCTGTTTTCTTGGAACGTCTTGCTTACAATTTCTTTATTAACCAATTAGCTATCGGCGTACAAAAGCAAATTGACACCGAAAAGAAATATGGTTTTCCTGGCCCTTTCACGATTTTGATAAGCCCTACTATGAGATGTAATTTGTCTTGTGTAGGCTGTTATGCCGGCTTGTATACCCGCGAGGACGACATGCCCCCTGAATTATTTGACCGCATAATCAGGGAAGGCGAAGAACTTGGCACTTACCTGTATACCATTTTGGGTGGAGAGCCATTTGTTTACCCTCACTTGTTTGAAGTGGCCAAGAACCATCCAGATGTGGTATTTCACACGTTCACTAACGGTACTTTGCTTACGAACCCCAAAATGATCGAACAACTTAAGGAAGTTGGCAACATTGTTCCCGTTATATCCATAGAAGGTTGGGAAAAAGAAACTGATCAGCGCCGAGGTGCTGGCATGTTTGCTAACATTGTTAAGGTTATGGACACACTTAAAGCCAATGGTATCCCCTTTGGTGTATCGATTACTTATACCCGCCTCAATGCTGACACAGTTACCTCCGATGAGTTTTATGATTTTCTTATCGACAAGGGAGCCTTGTTTGGATGGTATTTCCTGTTCATGCCCGTAGGCAAAGACCCAGATACCAGCTTGATGCCCACGCCTGAGCAACGTAAGAAACTTTACGAAACTGTTCAGCGCGTTAGATTGGAAAAACCTTTGTTCATGATGGACTTCTGGGGCGACGCACCTTACGTTGGCGGTTGTATCGCAGGAGGACGCCGCTACATTCATATTAACTCTAAGGGGGATGTGGAGCCGTGTATCTTTGTTCACTTCTCCACTGACAACATCAAAGAAAAATCACTCAAAGAGGCACTAAGTAGCGATTTCATGAAAGCCATAAGAGCACACCAACCCTTCGACGACAACCTACTTCTACCGTGCCAGATCATCGACAACCCGGACAAACTCAGAGAAATTGTTGAGAAAACACATCCAAAGCCAACTCACGAGGGTGCAGAAGTTATAGTAGTTGACGACAGTATAAAGAGTTTCCTTGACGACTACAGCAAGCAGGTAAAAGAAGTCTTTGACGGAATTTGGAAGGAACGCTATCTAACTAACCCTGCTATTAAGGGTTACGCGGAGAAACTTTATCAAGAACGAGAGCAAAAGCTAAAGAAGTTTGAGGAAGAGCACAAAGAAGATACATAGTTCAAGCAATGTGTTTGGCGAAGCCACCCAAAAAGAGGGTGGCTTCTTTTTTGGATGTCCCTGCTTAGCAATTCATTCAATCGAATGCTTCGCGTAGAACCATAAATGCTAAAATAGGCAATGAACGTGAAACCGATTTCACATATACGGAGGCTCATGCATGTACGAATTAGTTGATAAGGAACTCGTAGCACCAGACATATGGAAGATAAAAGTAAGAGCACCCCATATTGCAAAAGCATATAAACCAGGCAATTTTGTTATCGTGTTACCCCATGAGCGAGGCGAACGCATACCTTTGACGGTGTTTGACACCGATGAAGAAAACATACACATCGTGTTCCAAGAGGTGGGTAAGAGTACAAAATTGCTGGGTAAGATGAAAGTCGGTGACCAAATTCAAGACATCATGGGGCCAACTGGTCATGCCTTCCCCAGTCAAAAGTTCGGAAATGTTGTTCTCATAGCAGGCGGCGTAGGTGCTGCCACTGCAGTCCCTCTGGGAAAACACCTGCATGCCTGCGGCAATAACATTACCATCATACTGGGTGCCCGCAGCAAGAATCTGGTGCTCTTCGAAAAAGAACTCCAAGACATATCGGAAAAGCTCATCATCACAACAGATGACGGTTCCTACGGTGTAAAAGGTTTTGTTACCGATGCCTTGAAAGAAATATTATCCAATGAAGTTGTAGACTTGGTCCTTGCCATCGGCCCGGCCGTAATGATGAAAGCAGTATCAGATCTTACCAGACCACTTAAAGTCAAGACGTTGGTTTCACTAAACAGTATCATGGTTTGCGGAACAGGAATGTGTGGAGCTTGCCGTGTAGGTTACAAAGACGGAACCGTACTCACTTGTATTGAGGGGCCCGAACTTGATGGCCATATGGTAGACTGGAACACGCTTCTCCCCCGCTTAAGCATGTACAAGGAAGAAGAAGCTATAAGTCTATCCTTGCTGGACAACGAAAGTCGGTGAGATTATTATGCCCTTAAAAGATAGGATTCCCATGCCAGAGCAAGACCCAAAACTAAGGATCACCAATTTTGATGAAGTGGCACTGGGCTACACAGAGGAACAAGCTCTTATGGAGGCCTCTCGTTGCTTGCAGTGCCCCAATCCGACCTGCATACAAGGATGTCCTGTAAACATTGATATAAAAGCTTTCATTGGGTTGATACAAGAAGGGAAATTCACAGAGGGGTATTACAAGATAAAAGAAAAGAATAACTTCCCTGCCATGACTGGGCGAGTCTGCCCTCAGGAGACCCAGTGTGAAGCCTCCTGCGTCTTGGCTAAAATGGGAAAACCTATTGCCATAGGTAGACTTGAAAGATTTCTAGCAGACCACGAAATGTACAAGCCACAGCAAATAGAAACAGAAAAAAAGAACCACATTCCAGTAGCTTGCGTAGGTACGGGACCTGCCAGCTTAGCTGCAGCAGCTAATCTAGCCAAAAAAGGCTATGAGGTACATTTGTTCGAAGCACTCCATTTACCAGGTGGCGTACTTAGTTATGGCATACCAGAATTCAGACTACCAAAGAAAATAGTCAATCATGAAATCATGCTTCTTAGCGACTTAGGCGTCTTTATACATACAGACGTTATCGTAGGAAAGACTTATACCTTACAGCAGCTGCGACGAGAATTCAAAAGCATTTTTTTGGGAACCGGTGCTGGTGCACCATTGCTTTTGGGAGTACCTGGTGAGAACCTTAATGGCATTTTTACAGCCAATGAATTCCTAATCAGGGTCAACCTCATGAAAGCTTACCGATTCCCAGAATTTGACACACCCATAAAAAAGGGTAAGGAAGTAGTAGTAGTCGGTGCAGGAAATGTTGCCATGGATGCCGCCAGAACCGCAAGACGTTTAGGCGCCAATGTGACCATTGTTTACAGACGGAGTAGAGCTGAAATGCCCTCGCGAGCTGAAGAAGTTCAGCATGCAGAAGAAGAAGGTATACACATGAAGCTTCTAACAAATCCGGTTGCTTTCCACGGCAAGGACGGTTGGGTACAGTCAGTAGAAGTTGTTTCCATGCAGCTTGGATCACCAGATGAGCGAGGCAGAAGAAAGCCTATACCCATTGAAGGAAGCAACTACGAAATTTACTGCGACCAAGTTATAGTAGCCATTGGGACAACGCCAAATCCCATACTTAAGTACAGCACGCCAGAACTTCTACTCACGCCCCATGGCAACATTGTAGTAGATGAGCAATACCAAACCAACATACCTGGTGTGTTTGCTGGAGGCGATATTGTAACAGGTTCAGCAACCGTCATAGAAGCTCTGGGAGCAGGAAAAAAAGCTGCCATTTACATTGATAAGTTTATAAAGGGAGCCTAATACCCTAGGCTCCCCTGACATTGTGCACTAAAAAGGACGCCCAGGTACCTTTGACCAATCAGCTAAGAATTGTTCCAATCCCCTGTCAGTTAGCGCGTGTTTAAAAAGCTGTTCCATAACTTTGAATGGAACCGTGCAAATATCAGCACCCATGCGAGCTGCATCAAGGACGTGCTTAGGATGTCTAATACTGGCAACTATGATCTGGGTTTCAAAGCCGTAATTATCGAATATGTTTTTAATGTCAAACACCAGATCCATAGCATCGTGTCCAATATCTTCCAAGCGTCCCACAAATGGCGAAACATAGGTAGCCCCAGCTTTAGCAGCCAACAACGCTTGAAGCGGTTGAAAGATAAGCGTCACATTTGTCGGTATACCTTCTTGGGAAAGCACCTTCACGGCCTTTATGCCTTCTTGCGTAGCTGGAATCTTAATCACCACCTGTTCACCTAAACGACGCAGCTGCTGTGCTTGCTCCACCATCCCCTGAGCATCTTGTGCCACTACCTCTATACTGACTGGCCCCTCCACAATGTTAAGTATGTCTTGAACCACTTCCATGAAACCTTTGCCTGTCTTGGCAACCAATGTTGGGTTAGTAGTAACTCCATCTAGAATACCCCACTCTTTTGCAGCCCTTATCTCTTCAACAAAAGCGGTGTCCAAAAAGAACTTCACGAATAACTCACCCCCGTTATTTCATCTTGTTACAATATTACCAACAACCTCGGGAACAATAGCATACAGATCTATTCGAGAACAAAACTTTATATCAGCGTCTTTGCCGTATCTCAATATGTTTCCTCCACTCTCTGACTGCATGAGTACATCTAGTGGGTCATCAGTTACTTTAGCCCAAGATAGAGATACCTTTGCTGCATCATCAAGTTCCATGTTTGCGTTGCTCAAGGTTAGTAGTCTGCTTACTATAAGACCCGCACAGTAAAAATCGTCTCCAACGAGTCGACCTTCCTTCCCCGCACAAGCCACCCCAATACCATCAAATTGCTCCTTTTGGACAATGTCAAAGGCTTCTCGCACCACAGATGATAGGTTTAGCAGCGATCCAACCAGAATTCTCGTAGTGGTATTCTGGAGCTTTATTAACAAATTGGTGCCGTTTGTGGTAGTCATAATGGCTCTGGCATCTGTTAGTTGATCAGCATGTTTTACCAAACTCACAGGAGAGTTATCAAAATCGAAACCATCTATTTTGATTCCGCCCCTCTCCCCAATGAGAATAACCGATGGATCTTTCAGTTTTTCTCTAGTAGCCAAGTCAATAGAATCTGTAACAAGAACCGATTTACCACCCTGAGCAAGGAACGTAACAATGGTACTCGTGGCACGGATGACATCCAACGCAATCCATACAAAATTTCCTTCAGGAATCTGCTCGCTTACAGATGAAAGTACCGAAATCTTCATATCTACATTGTAACAGCATAGAACCGCTGTCTTTGAATAAAGGATCTGTGTCTTTAGCCTTAAATTTATTTACCTTGTGTTATAATTCTTTCAAGTTGACCTACATAAATATCAAAGGGGTGGTACTCGATGACAAGACCTTCAGGCTTGAAAGGATTCGCCACAATAACAATGGGCCAAGTAGCTTCGATAACAGGCACTGCAATGACTCAATTCGGTCTCTCTTATTGGGTTTGGCAAGAATTTGGTAGAGCCACCCCATTTAGTATTATGAGCATTCTCTTCTTTGGTGCACAAGTGATTTTCGGCTTGGCGGCTGGTAGCTTAGTTGACCGTTGGCCTAGAAAAATATCGCTCATACTACCCGATATAGCTTCAGGTGTGCTTACGCTAATAGCTCTTTTCCTCTACACGCAAAATGCACTAACTTTATCCTTCCTTTATACCATGTCCTTTGTTAATGGCATTTTTTCAGCTCTTCAATGGCCAGCCTACTCCGTAACACTAGCTAGCATGTTAAAACCAGATCAATACACCAAGGCAAACGCACTGTTCAGCATTACTGACTACGGTCCAGCACTAGTTGCACCCATACTTGCAGGTGGGCTACTAGGTACTATTGGCCTGGAAGGTATCATGACCATAGACCTTCTGACCCTAACGCTAGCTGTGTTAATAAACCTATGGGTTTTCATACCTGACATAAGAAAAAAGGAAACTACCGGTAAAGGAGATATGTCAGCCAGCTTCTGGCAAGACATATTGTTTGGCTTCAAGTTTATTTCACAAAGGAAACCACTGCTTATGCTACTGATGGTTTTCCTCGCTTCTAATTTCTTTGCTGGATTTGGAAACAGTTTGTTCTCACCCTATGTACTTGCAAGAACCAACAACAATGCCTTAGCATTAGGAACTATTGAAACGTTTTTTGGAGTCGGAGGCCTAATCGGTACACTACTACTCTCTCTTTGGGTCCTGCCAGGTAGAAAAGTCACAGCGCTGCTTATTGGTCTGATCATAAGCGATGTCGGATTCTTAATATTAGGTTACTTCAGATGGATACCGACTATGTGCATAGGTGCTACGCTAGGTTCTTTCGGTGGAGTTATGGCAAACACTCATAGCCAAGCCATATGGCAAAGTATTGTTCCCATAACCATGCAAGGTAGAGTGTTCTCAGCGCGCAGATTCATAGCTCAAGCCCTTAGTGGAATACCCATGTTTCTTAGCGGTCCACTGGTTGATAACGTCTTAGTCCCTTATTTCAACCAAAAGACCATGCTATCTAACGTATTGGGCCAAGGTCCTGCAGGTGCCATCAGCTTCTTAATGATTTTGGGCTCAATCCTTTCCATTGCGGTTGCGCTCCTGGCGTTCGCCAATTACAACGTCCAACATGTTGAGGATCTTGCCATGGCCAGCTTAGAAGCTGACAGCACCCAAGAAACCATGTCGACGCTACCTTAAATTCTATCGGAACTAGGCTTTGAATTTGACGCTCCTACAGGTTTCCCTACGTACCTTACTACAGCAAGCACACTTACAGCACCAATAAGAAGCAATACCCACCAACTGGAGATAAAACCACCCAAGACGTATAAGATCAGACAAATAACCTGAATTGCCAGGGCGTAAGGTAACTGAGTTTTAACGTGCGCAATGTGGTCGCAAGCAGAAGACATGGAAGCCATTATGGTAGTATCTGATATGGGTGAACAATGATCACCAAAAATGGCCCCACCGAGCACGCTACCAACCACCAAAGTAGTTATGGTCGGACTAACATTATAGGCCAGTGGTATGGCAAGTGGCATCACAATAGCCATGGTTCCCCAGCTTGTACCAGTGGCAAAACTCACTAAAGAAGCCACCAAGAAAACTAGCGGAGCCACTGCGAACACAGGCAAATGCTCGGACAGAACACCAACCAAGAACTGAGCAGTCCCCACATCAGCAATGACCCCAGATATTGTCCAAGCCAACGTCAGAATCATCAACGCTGGAACCATTGATGCAGCACCTTCAGTAAAAGCGTCCATGGTTTCCTGCAAACTGAGTATGCGCTGCCCTACAGCCAGAAGAACTGTGACAATGGCTGTGAATACGGTAGCCCATAGAATAGCAATAGACGAATCAGCATTACTGAAAGCCTGTCTAATAGCATCAAATGTGTAACCCAGGTTTGGACCGCCACCGTTGTACCAAAGCGCAATCAGGGAAGAAACAATCAGGACCACAATTGGTATCAATGCGTTATATGCCCTTGCTTCTTTGTTCCCTAGGTAAACTTGCTCCATTTTTATGTTAGCCGCTATGGGTCGTGCATCATCGTCAAGTAACTTCCCCGTAGTTCGAGCCCTGTGCTCTGCGTGCCACATGGGTCCAAAATCCCTACCAGTGAACGCAATTAGCAGCACAAAAAGTAACATGAGAATCTCATAGAATCTAAAAGGCAGACTTGAAAGGAACACATCATATGGTGCAGCAGCAATACCTAAACTGGCATAGGAGTCCTTTATCAAAGAAAGCTCATAGCCAATCCAGGTAGAGATTATGAATAAACCCGTAACGGGAGCCGCAGTAGCATCAACAATGAAAGCCAGTTTTTCACGGGAGATGTTGTATTTATCGAACAAAGGCCTCATTGTAGGGCCCACCACCACAGCATTGGCGTAGTCATCAAAGAAAACCACAATGCCCAGTAACCAAGCGGCAAACTGCGCTGTTCTTTCATTTTTGGCCAGCCTTCCAATAAAATCAGCCAAAGCTTTAGTCCCACCCATGCGGCCTATTATCCCTACCACAGAACCAAGTACCATGAGAAAGATAAGTATGCCAGCGTGGAAGCTATCGGTAAGTGCTCCTACAAGATACTTGCTAAGAAGTGTTAAGAAAGCACTGAAGACGTTACCACCTTCCAGCATGACAACTCCCACAAAAGCTCCCAAAAATAGGGAAAGTACAACCTGGCGAGTGACAAACGCCAGAACAATTGCTAAAAGAGCTGGGAGCAATGACCAAATGCCGAAATTTAGCACCGTAGAATCTTCGGCCATGACGTAGCCTGGCAAACATAAAAAGATGACTACAATCAGCGCAAACCAAAACCAGTGTCGATCTTTCATTTTACAACACCTCCCGTGATCAATTAAACAAAACAGATGATTCTGGTCATTATAGGTAGAAAACTATCGTAATTCAACATATGCACTTTAATATGCACATAACATTGAAAAGAGAGCCTTAACATTTCCCATCCTCTTGACCCCGGTGTGCGCAAAACTTACCGGAGCAATCTTTCTATATTTGAAAGTAACATATTGACTTTTCTAACATATGTGTTAATATTATTAAAGGAGGCGATGAAAATGATTACAGTGTGCCCAAATTGCGGTTCTCAACTTCATATAACTGGACTAAAATGCCCTGACTGCGGAACAGCCATAACGGGGGATTTCCCCATGGATGAACTGTTTAAGCTAACGCCTGAACAGTTGGACTTTGTAAAACTATTCTTAAAGAAACGAGGCAATTTATCTGAAGTGCAGAAGGAATTGGGACTGTCTTATCCGACAGTGAGAAACCGGTTGGAGAGCATACTAAAAACCTTAGGATACGACGTACAAGAAGAGATCACAGAGTGGGACATACTTGAACAACTAAGAGAAGGTTCACTGGATGCAGAAACTGCACTTCGTGTACTAAAGGAGTTAAAGGGACATGAAAACAACTAAGCTGTTTACCATACCCTTTTCAGAAAAGAAGCTAAAAATATTAGCGGTCTCTGCTGATCTTGAAATTAAAAGCGGTAAGAACTCGCAAGTAGTTTTAGAAGTGGAACTTGAGGGCGAAGCTGAAAAAATACAAGTTTACGAGCCCAAGGTAAGACGCACTGACGATGAACTTGAAATTACTCTAGAGTACGAGGCAAACCACATGGCGCTCGTGTCCTTTGGGCGATCTAAGTCGCTTCGGGTGGATAAAGCGACCATTACACTACCTTCCACAAAAGAGTTTTCCATTTCCACCGTGTCCGGAGATGTAAACTTATCAGCACCTAATTGCCAAGACAGGCTAACACTAAAAGCCATAAGCGGTGATGCAAACATGTCCGATGTGGAATGCCAAGAAATCGATATAAAAACTACTTCAGGTGACATTAGACTAAGGAATGTAAAGGCAAAAAACCAGCTAAGGGTGTCCTTGGTAAGTGGGGATCTATTGGCTCAGGACATTAGCTTCAGAGAAGCGCGCATGGAAACTGTGTCTGGTGACATAGTCATACGAGAGCTTACCGATACTTTTCGTTCGATCCAGTTCAAATCAGTTTCAGGCGATCTTGTGATAAACATGGCAGTTCTACCTCCAAGCAGAATTGAATTCAGCACATTGTCAGGTACCATAAAAGTGGGCCAGCGATTGCTAAAAGGGGTAAAAGGCTCAGTGGATACGGCTCCAAAACCTGTAGCGACGGTTAGAATCAATACAGTGAGCGGCTCTGCTACGCTGCAAGCTGCCAGAGAAGAGCAACAAACCCCCGAAGACGTTGACTTGTTCGTCGATCTAATAAAGAGTAAAAAGGCCACACCTGAGCAAGTCGCGGAGATGATGCGACTATTAGGTTTTGAAGACGAAACAATACAAAAAGTAATACAGAGTTGATACAATAACAGCCAAGGAAGCCAAAAGGAGCTGATACAATGCGCGACAAACTGGTGAAGCGTTTTCTTAAGTATGTATCATTCGATACCCAGTCAGACGAGAACAGCAGCACTTACCCCAGTACGGCAAAACAGCTGGAACTAGCGAACTACTTAGTAGAGGAACTAAAGTCATTGGGACTTGCAGACGCAGCCGTAGACCAATACGGCTATGTCACTGCGACACTGCCAGGTAATGTGCAAGGAAAAGATGTCCCCGTAATTGGTTTTCTAGCTCACATGGATACCAGTCCTGAATTCCCCGGTGCTAATGTTAAGCCAAGGATTATTGAGAACTACGATGGGCAGTCGACCATCGAACTAGGCGCAGGGCGTGTCCTATCTCCTGAAGAATTCCCGCATCTAAAGAACTATGCTGGTAAAACACTGATAACCACCGATGGAACGACGCTACTTGGTGCAGACGATAAAGCAGGTATAGCAGAAATAGTGACTGCAGTGGAGTACCTACTTGAGCATCCCGAAATAGAACATGGCACCATAAAGGTAGGATTTACACCTGACGAAGAAGTAGGCCGAGGCGTAGACTATTTCGACGTGAAAAAATTTGGCGCTGATTTTGCTTTTACCCTAGACGGTGGGGAATATGGAGAATTGAGCTACGAAACGTTCAACGCAGCTCAAGCTAAAGTGATTGTGCACGGTAAGAGCATTCATCCTGGCGAGGCAAAGAACAAAATGAAAAACGCCATTCTCATGGCAATGGATTACATAAATCAAATGCCCCCTGCTGAAGCACCTGCCCACACAGAAGGGTATGAGGGTTTCTATCATGTTTACCACATTGAAGGCAGTGTTGACCGCGCAGATCTAACATGGATCATACGCGATCACCATAGGGACCGTTTCGAGGAAAGAAAGACATATATGGTAAACGCTGCCCAATGGATGAATAAGAAATATGGTGATGGTACCTTTGAAATAGACGTGAAAGACCAATACTACAACCTGTATGAAGTTCTAAAGGACAAACCAGAAATTATCGAGCTTGCGAAAAAAGCAATGAAAGATGCCGGTATCGATCCAATTATTAGGCCCGTGCGAGGCGGAACCGATGGCTCACGCTTAACCTTCATGGGACTACCCACACCAAATTTGTTCACCGGAGGCCACAACTACCACGGTCCCTATGAATACATAGTTGTGGAATCCATGGAAAAAGCAGTGGAAGTCATAGTTAACATTGTTAAACTAGCTGCACAAGGTAACTAAAACATTAATTAACTAATCAACATGACCCGGTGAGGAGGAACCAAAGTACTTGCGTTTCTGGTTCCTCCCTTTTATTTCTCGATGTTCTCGTCTTTGTTGTTCTTTGATTTATTTTCCCTGCGCTTCTTCTTCACTCCCATGAGATGCTCAAGACGTTGCCCGTATTTGCTCTCCAATCCCTGATCAGAAGGCAAGTAGTAGCGCTTTCCCAGCAAGTTGGGAGGGAGGCATTCCATATCTGCAATGTGTTCTTCATAGTCGTGACTGTACTTGTAATCCTTTCCGTATCCAACCTCTTTCATGAGCCTAGTAGGGGCGTTTCTAAGATGCAATGGAACTGGTTCCGCCATGGTTTCCAGAGCATCTTGTTTTGCCTTTTCATAGCCCACATACAGGCTATTGGACTTCGGGGCTAACGAAAGATAGACAACTGCTTGAGCCAGGTTGGCTGTGCATTCTGGCATTCCAATGTAATTCGCTGCATCAAAAGCAGCCACCGCTTGCATGAGTGCTTGGGGGTCGGCCATGCCAACATCTTCAGAAGCAAAACGGACAATACGGCGTGCAACATACAAAGGATCTTCTCCAGCTTCCAGCATCCGAGCAAGCCAATACAGTGCAGCATCAGGATCGCTATTGCGCATGGATTTGTGAAGCGCCGAGATGAGATTGTAATGCTCTTCCCCTGCCTTGTCGTAAAGCAAAGTCTTCTTCTGAAGGGCCTCGCTGATGACCTCGTCACTAATCACCCTAATCCCTTCGCTGTTGGGATCAGTGCCAAATACAGCCATCTCCAATGTATTCAAGGCAATACGCGCATCACCATCGGAATAAACAGCAATACGCATCAGCTGCTCATCTGTTATGACCACACGCTCATTGCCAAGCCCCCGCTCTTTATCAGCTAGCGCTCTGTAAAGTATGGTCTTGATATCCTCTGCCTCCAAGGGCTCAAGCACTACCACCTTCGACCTGGACAATAGAGGACTTATGATTTCAAAAGAGGGATTCTCCGTAGTGGCACAAATGAGAACTACAGCTCCCTTCTCCACATAAGGGAGGAATGCATCCTGCTGCGTTTTGTTGAAATGATGTATTTCATCCACGAATATTACAGTTCTTCGTCCCATGTTAAACTGAACTTCAGCATCTTCCAGTACTTCCTTTATCTCTTTAATGCCTGAGGTAACAGCGCTAAACCGTAAAAAGCGTGCTTTCGTTGTATTGGCTATCACCATGGCAATAGAGGTTTTCCCAACTCCAGGCGGGCCCCATAATACCAAAGAGGTGAGCTTATCTTCTTCGATTAATTTGCGAAGCAGCGTTCCCTTTCCAAAAGCTTTATCCTGCCCCACTATTTCGTCTAGGGTACGTGGACGCATTCTCTCTGCTAAGGGAATCCATTTGCTACTAGGCTTGAAAAGTGAATCCTGAAACCTATTATCTGTCATTGCCTACTATCTCCATGGGTTTAACCCCATTAACCAGTCTTCCAATGCCTTCTATTTCTACCACCACTTCGTCTCCTGCACTTAAAGGACCTACTCCCGAAGGTGTTCCAGTGAGTATGATATCGCCAGCTTCCAGGGTCATTATCTTTGAAACGAAACTGACAAGATAGAATACATCGAAAATTAAGTCAGCTGTGTTTCCCTCTTGACGTACTTGCCCATTTACTAGCGTCCTGAGGCGAAGATTCATTGGGTCCACATCAGTTTCAATCCAGGGCCCCAAAGGCAAAAACGTATCAAATGATTTGGCTCTAGTCCACTGACCATCCTTGCTCTGAAGATCTCGTGCAGTAACATCATTGGCAATGGTGTAACCTAGCACATGTTTATGCGCTTCCTCTTCGCTTACCCAATACGTACGATCTTTGATGACTACTGCGAGCTCCCCTTCATAATCTACACGTTTTGATTGAGGGGGCAGTAAGATACTGTCATTTGGCCCTATCACGGCCGTACGCGGTTTTAAGAACAATGTAGGCTCTTCAGGGAGCTTTTCACCCATTTCTTCTATGTGGCTTCTGTAATTCAGCCCCACACAAACGGCTTTACTTGGGATTATTGGCGCATCCAGATCTTCATAGCTGAACCTCTTCCAGTTCACACCATTTAAACCGGATACAGCTGCTTCTCCTTCTTCCCAGGAAAAACAAACATTGCTCAGCCCTTTTAATCTTAGGAGTCGCATCGAGCTATCACTTCCTTTTTATATATTGTACTCGCATTTTTAACATGTGAATTCATGGAGCCAACTATGCATTTAACTAACAAAAAGTGTATTCCGTTTATTCATACTTGATTCTGGTTATACTGTAAGTGAGAACGTTGTTTTGGATGGTGAAAAATATGGCAAAAAAGAAAGCGGTAGTAGAAGTAAGAGGAATGTCTTGCGCTTCCTGCGTTAATACAGTCAAGACAGCCATTGCACATACACCAGGTGTTGTCAGTGTAGAGGTGAATTTAGCCACTGATCAAGCCTTTATCGAATACGAAGAAGAAAAGGTGGACTTAGTTGAGATTGCCAAAAACGTGTCAAAGGTTGGTTACGCACTAGATATTGAGCAGGCAAAAACCAACGAGGAGTTGCAGCGTATAAAAGAGCAATTCATTGCCTCAACGTTATTCATGGTTCCCGTGACCATTCTCATGGTCATGCATATGAGTGGCATCATGTTCCCAAACATGGAACTACTTCAGCTTATTCTTTCTGCTTTGGCTGTGGCTACAGCTGGTCAGGAGACCGTATCAAGAGCCTTCAAAGCTCTGTTCCATGGACAATGGACCATGGATGTTCTGGTAGCTTCTGGCATTGTCATGGCAGTGCTATCGGGAGCTATAAGTTTAGTCTATCCATCGGTATACAGCTTTGCGTCTGTGGGAGCAATGATATTGTTCTTTAATTTGCTGGGCAAATACTTAGAAAGCTCAGCAAAGAAACGTGCTGCAAAATCCATAAGGGCGTTATTGGATCTTAGGCCACAAACTGCACGCATTATCGTGGACGGTATAGAAGTAGAGATACCTGTTCAACAACTAGACCCAGGAGACATTATGGTAGTAAGGCCTGGCGAACGCATACCCACTGATGGCATTCTTTTGGAGGGCGAATGCTACGTTGATGAATCTATGATTAGTGGCGAATCCATGCCAGTGCAAAAAAACATAGGTGATAGTGTCATAGGGGGAAGTATAAACCTGGGGAGCCCCATAAAGGTAAAAGCAACAAGAGTTGGAGAGGACACATTTCTTAGCCACCTAATAGATCTAGTACAGCAAGCGCAGGCTGCTCGCATGCCCATACAAGATAACCTGGATAAGGTTATAGCGATTTTTGTGCCTGCTGTGATTTCCTTAGCGGTTTTCACCTTTATATTCTGGCTTGCCTTCCCAGGGCTTGCTGCTAACGTTAATAATTACCTTTCCTCAATCTTACCTTGGGTCCCCAAAGGACTTACTGGATTCTCCTTGGCAGCTTTCGCCTCAATAGCCACTCTAGTGATCGCCTGTCCATGCGCCTTGGGTTTAGCTACGCCCACAGCTGTCATAGTTGCTTCTGGCTTAGCAGCTAAGCACGGTGCTTACTTCAAAGACGGATCAGCTTTCCAGCGACTGGCATCTGTGAACACTGTTGTTTTCGACAAAACCGGTACGTTAACAACCGGTAAACCCACAGTGAGAAGAATAGTAGCGTTTGAAGAAAACGCGGAGCAACTTATGTACAGTATGGCAAAGCAGTCACAACACCCACTATCCAGAGCCATAGTTGCTTACTTCGAAGAGAACAAGAAGATGGACTCAGCTCTACAGCTAGAGAATGTTAAAGAGACTCCAGGATTGGGTGTTCTAGCAACGTTCAGTGGCAAAACCTATTCATTAGGTAAGCCTAAAAGAAGACAAGACGTTCAGCAGTTCATAGACCCAACAGATAGCACGGTGGCACTTTACGATGAAACTGATCAAGTTTTATTAGCCGTTTGTGCACTTTATGATCCTGTGAGGGAAGATGCTGCCATGGCCATAGAAGAACTAAAAGCGATGGGTATCGAACCTGTACTTTTGAGCGGAGATAGAGAAGAGGTTGTGAAAGCCGTAGCTACTGCAGTTGGTATAAAAACGTTCAAAGCGAACGCACTACCAGAGGACAAACTAGACTTCATAAAACGTCTAAAGGCAGAACAGCCCGAAAGCATCATAGCTATGGTAGGAGACGGCATAAACGACGCGCCCGCTTTGAGACTTGCCGATGTAGGCATTGCCATGGGGAGCGGAACCGACGTAGCTATTGAATCTGGTGATGTAGTTATTTACAAGACCGACATAGGAACCATTGTAAAGACTGTGAAAATAGCCAAGGCCACAGCGAAAAAGATCTCACAAAATCTGTTCTGGGCGTTCTTTTACAATCTCCTTGCTTTGCCCTTGGCAATGATGGGAGCTATCCATCCAGTAATAGCTGAAATTGCCATGGCCTTCAGTTCAGTAAATGTGGTGACCAACTCGCTCAGACTAAATCGTATTAAACTTTAGAGAAAGGAGGTGTACACAATTCTTATGAAGCACATCGACCCCGTTTGCGGTATGGTAGTCAAAGAGGAAACTGCAAAAGGCACCTATGAGTACAAAGGAACCACATACTACTTCTGTTCCGAGTCGTGCTTGAATGCTTTTAAAGCTGACCCAGAAAAGTACCTAAAAGAAGGACCCATGGGACACATGCCACAGGAAGAAAAATAGGCTAAGGTATGGCTCAAGACAAAGTTAAAATCGGCATCATTGGTGGTATGGGCCCAGAAGCGACCTTGGATTTATTTAGAAAGATTTTGCGGAATACGCCTGCTAACAAAGACCAAGATCACCTACACCTAATCATTGATAATAATACGTCCATACCAGACAGAACTGACTACATTCTTGGCAAGGGAGAAAACCCCTTGCCTTTTATTTTAGAGTCAGCACGCCTTTTGGAATCAGCAGGAGTAAATGCTATTTGTATGGCTTGCAACACTGCTCACATTTTTGAAAGCGACATCAAAGCTCACATTCATGTAGACTTCATAAGCATTGTAGACAGTGTATTGAATGAACTAAAGGGGACATTTTCGCAAGCTAAATCGATAGGTTTAGCTGGTACCATGGGTGTTTTTTCATCGCATCTGTACGATGAACCACTCATGCAGAGAGGGTACAAGCTAATTCTGCCCACAAATGAGTTACAAGAAGAGCTCATGAAGGTGATTTATTCCATAAAGCAGGGATGTATAAAAGAGGTTATTGACAAAGCAGAAGAACTTCTGCAGTGGTACAAAGATCAAAAAGCTGACGTGCTTATAATGGCATGTACTGAACTGCCTTTAGTTCTAGACTACTTGGTGCCTCCCATTCCGGTGGTAGACTCCACTGAGGCGCTAGCGAAAAGTGTTGTTAGGTACGCTTTAAAAGGCTTTGTAAAACTACCCAATTAAAAGCGGCACGCAAGCATTCTGAGAACTTGTGGGCTTTATCTCTTTATAGCAATAGAACTTAAGTAAGGTAAAAAGGCGCAGTTACCACAAAATAAAAAGGGGGACTTAGCACCAACCTACTCTCCCGGCAGCTCCCGCACACCAGTACCATCGGCTTCCCTGAGCTTAGCTTCCGGGTTCGGAATGGGTCCGGGCGTTTCCCCAGGGCGTGGGCACTAAGTCCCTTTTTACACACTAAACAACTGTTGGAGAAGGTTTTTAAAGGCTTTTTACTTAAGCACAATCATCTTGCCATGTAAGCGCTTTTCTTCTACCCATCGCTTATTACTACAAACGCTTATTTTGGTATTCAAGGCCTTCTTATAAGTGAAGCAAGACCTCGGGCTATTAGTACTGGTCAGCTACACCCATTACTGGGCTTCCACTTCCAGCCTATCTACCGGGTAGTCTTCCCGGGCCCTTACCAGATCATCTCTGTGGGAGTTCTTATCTTGGGATGGACTTCGCGCTTAGATGCTTTCAGCGCTTATTCCTCCCAGGGTGGCTACCCAGCTCTGCACCTGGCGGTACAACTGGTACACCAGTGCCTGGTCCCTTCCGGTCCTCTCGTACTAGGAAGAGCTCCCCTCAGAACTCCTGCGCCCGCGGCGGATAAGGACCGAGCTGTCTCACGACGCTCTGAACCCAACTCGCGTGCCTCTTTAATGGGCGAACAGCCCAACCCTTGGGACCTGCTTCAGCCCCAGGATGAGACGGGTCGACATCGAGGTGCCAAACGGATCCGTCGATATGGACTCTCGGGACCCATTAGCCTGTTATCCCCAGGGTAACTTTTATCCGTTGATCGGTGGCCTTTCCACTCAGCACCACCGGGTCACTAAGCCCGTGTTTCCACTCTGCTCGAGGTGTCCCTCTCGCAGTCAAGCACCCTTATGCCTTTGCACTCTTCAGCGGGTTTCCATTCCGCCTGAGGGTACCTTTGGACGCCTCCGTTACCTTTTGGGAGGTGACCGCCCCAGTCAAACTGCCTACCTGACACTGTCCATGTGCCGGCTTCACGGCTCCATGTTAGAGTTCCAACACGTGCAGGGTGGTATCTCACCGTCGGCTCCAGTACCCCCGAAAGGGTACCTTCTCAGCCTCCCACCTATCCTGCGCAGCACATGCCAAAACCCAATATCAGGCTACAGTAAAGCTCCATGGGGTCTTTCCGTCCTGCCGCGGGTAGAGGGCATCTTCACCCCCATTGTAATTTCACCGAGTCCCTCGCTGAGACAGCGTCCCAGTCGTCACACCTTTCATGCGGGTCGGAACTTACCCGACAAGGAATTTCGCTACCTTAGGACCGTTATAGTTACGGCCGGCGTTTACTGGGGCTTCAGCTCGGAGCTTCGCCCATTCCTGGGCTAACCCCTCACCTTAACCTTCCAGCACTGGCCAGGCCTCAGCCCCTATACTTCGGCTTCCGCCTTCGCAGAGACCTGTGTTTTTGGTAAACAGTCGCCAGGACCTATCCTCTGCGGCCTGCCTCGGCTCATCAATCTCTTGATTCACCTATCGCAGGCACCCCTTCTCCCGAGGTTACGGGGTCAGTTTGCCGAGTTCCTTAGCGAGGGTTCTCTCGCGCGCCTCGGTAGTTTGTCTACCAGTCCACCTGTGTCGGTTTCGGGTACGGACACTAACTATGTCTCCCTGACGAGGTTTTTCTCGGCAGTGTAGGATCACTACCTTCGCATCCTTACGGACACTCCTCCTAGCCGCTAACCTGCATCGGGTGCGGTTTTCCCTACACCCAGGCCTCGCTGCTAAGAACGTGCTATTCCACTAGCACGCGTAGCTACCTTCCTGCGTCTCCCCTTCAGGTCAATCGACATAATCAGTGGCACGGACTATTAACCTGTTTCTCCATCGGCTACGCCTTTCGGCCTCACCTTAGGCTCCGGCTTACCCTGGGCGGACGAACCTTCCCCAGGAACCCTTGGACTTCCGGCGGACAGGATTCTCACCTGTCTTATCGTTACTCATGCCAGGATTCTCACTTCTGTGAAGTCCAGCTACATTCACATGTAACCTTCGCCCCTCACAGAACGCTCTCCTACCACTTACTTCAGCCTTGGCTAAAGTAAGTCTATGGCTTCGGTGCTACGCTTAGCCCCGTTACATCTTCGGCGCACATCCGCTCGACCAGCGAGCTGTTACGCACTCCTTAGATGATGGCTGCTTCTGAGCCAACATCCTGGCTGTCTTTGCAGACGTACTTCCTTTAGGTTGGAACACTTAGCGTAGCTTCGGGACCTTAGCCGATAGTCTGGGATGTTCCCCTCTCGCCTACGAAGCTTGTCCCCCGTAGACTCACTCCTTGGGCTAGCTACCATGGCATTCGGAGTTTGACAGGGTTCAGTAGGCCTCACGACCCCCTAGCCCTACCAGTGCTCTACCTCCACGGTCTACTACCCAAAGGCTGCACCTCAATGCATTTCGGAGAGAACCAGCTATCCCCGGGTTCGATTGGAATTTCTCCCCTACCCACACCTCATCCCACAGGTTTTTACCCCTGACGGGTTCGGGCCTCCAGACAGTCTTACCTGCCCTTCACCCTGGACATGGGTAGATCACCCGGCTTCGTGTCTCAATCCAGCAGCTTGTCGCCCTATTCAGACTCGGTTTCCCTTCGGCTTCAGTGCCTCAGCACCTTAACCTCGCTACTGGAATGAACTCCCTGGCTCATTCTTCAATAGGCACACGGTCGGCAACCCATGGGTCGCCTCCCGTTCCTTGTGGACGCACGGTTTCAGGTTCTATTTCACTCCCCTCACCGGGGTTCTTTTCACCGTTCCCTCACGGTACTATGCGCTATCGGTTAGCAAAGGTGTTTAGCCTTGGAGGGTGGTCCCCCCTGATTCCACCAGGATTCCTCGTGTCCCGGTGTACTTGGGGTCACATACCAGCTAGTCTTGTACATTTCGCCTACAGGACTTTCACCTTCTTCGGTCTGCCTTCCCATGCAGTTCGGCTATGTACAAGTTTTGTAACTAGCTGAGCCTGTTGCCAGCCGGCTCCGTATGTGCCCCGCTACCCCTAAACTGCAACGCCTGGCCGCTATCACACAGCTTAGGTTTGGGCTCTTCCCCGTTCGCTCGCCGCTACTTAGGGAATCTCTCTTGATTTCTCTTCCTGAGGCTACTGAGATGTTTCACTTCGCCTCGTGCCCCTCGCTTAGCTACTATCTTCACTAAGCGATGCATGGATTTCCTTCCATGCGGGTTTCCCCATTCGGATATCCCGGGATCTTCGGTTGTTAGGCACCTACCCCGGGCTTTTCGCAGCCTGCCACGTCCTTCTTCGGCCTTTGCTACCAAGGCATCCCCCGTGCGCCCTTTATATCTTGCTTCACTTACTATTTCCTTCTACCTCTTACGCGCTTGTCTTTTTTACAATGGGCTTCCAATTGCTCTCACACGGCTTACTTTATTGTGCCTTTGTATTTGTATGCCTTCTCTACCTTCTCCCCAGTTGTTTAGCGTGCATTACCGGGATCAGGAAGAAAGAAGAAGAAAAAGGAGTTTCTTTTTTTCAATTCTCCTTAGAAAGGAGGTGATCCAGCCGCACCTTCCGGTACAGCTACCTTGTTACGACTTAGCCCTCCTTACCAGGCACACCGTCGTCCGGCCCTCTTCGGTTACCGGCCTTCTGGTGAACCCGACTCGGGTGGCTTGACGGGCGGTGTGTGCAAGGCCCGAGAACGTATTCACCGCGGCTTTGCTGATCCACGGTTACTAGCGACTCCGACTTCACGCACGCGAATTGCAGCGTGCGATCCGAACTGAGCAGGGCTTTTGGGGATTTGCTCCACCTCGCGGCTTCGCTTCCCGTTGTACCCTGCATTGTAGCATGTGTGTAGCCCAGGGCATAAAGGCCATGCTGACTTGACGTCATCCTCCCCTTCCTCTGGCTCTTCGCCAGCGGTCTCCCTATTGTGCTCTGACCCTTTTACCTGTCAGGAGCAATTAGGGATGAGGGTTGCGCTCGTTACGGCACTTAAGCCGACACCTCACGGCACGAGCTGACGACAGCCATGCAACACCTGTGCTGGCTCCCTCCCTTACGGTTGGGTCGTCCCCCTTTCAGGTTCCTACCACCAGCATGTCAAACCCTGGTAAGGTTCTTCGGGCAGCATCGAATTAAACCACATGCTCCGCCGCTTGTGCGGACCCCCGCCAATTCCTTTGAGTTTCAACCTTGCGGCCGTACTCCCCAGGTGGGATGCTTATCGCGTTGGCTTCGGCACTGAAGGGTCTTTACCCCCCAACACCTAGCACCCATCGTTTACGGCTAGGACTACCCGGGTATCTAATCCGGTTCGCTCCCCTAGCTTTCGCGCCTCAGCGTCAGGATCGGCCCAGAGAGCCGCCTTCGCCACCGGTGTTCCTCCCGATATCTACGCATTTTACCGCTACACCGGGAATTCCACTCCCCTCTACCGTCCTCTAGCTGCCTAGTTTCCCACGCAATCTCAGAGTTGAGCCCTGAGTTTTCACATGAGACACAGACAACCACCTACGCGCCCTTTACACCCAGTGAATCCGAACAACGCTCGGGACCTACGTTTTACCGCGGCTGCTGGCACGTAGTTAGCCGTCCCTTTCTACTGGGGTACCGTCCTTACTCGTCCCCCAGTCCAGGAGTTTACGCCCCGAAGGACTTCTTCCTCCACGCGGCGTCGCTGGGTCAGGCTTTCGCCCATTGCCCAAGATTCCCTGCTGCTGCCTCCCGTAGGAGTCTGGGCCGTGTCTCAGTCCCAGTGTGACCGGACATCCTCTCAGACCGGTTACCCGTCTTCGGCTTGGTGAGCCGTTACCTCACCAACTACCTGATGGGCCGCAGGCTCATCCTTCAGCAGCTACCTCAACGGTAACTCTTTCTTCACCAGTATCCCTACCAGTGAACGTATGAAGGTTTAGCCTCAGTTTCCTGAGGTTGTCCTCCTCTGAAGGGTAGATTACCTACGTGTTACTCACCCGTTCGCCGCTAAGCTACAATCCGAAGACTGTAGCCCGCTCGACTTGCATGCATTAGGCACGCCGCCAGCGTTCGTCCTGAGCCGGGATCAAACCCTCCGTGATATATATATGTGTATCTCTACTTCATATACATTTCCCTTTAGGTCTAATCCCTACTCTATTTGATTCACTGTATCCTTATTGGATACGCTTTGTCGTTTCCGACCGCTTCTTCCTCTTCTTCCTGTCCCCGGTTTTTCACCTTTCGGTGTCCTGCTCCATAGCGCATCGCTCCCGCGCTGCGCCTCACCGTGCCTATCTCGTTAGGCAGGCATTGTTAAGTATAACCAGTTTTGGTAAAACAAGTCAATACTATACATTAGTATACCATAATAAGCCCCTTAGCTCTTCTTCTTTAAACGGTAAAAAGTGTTTCCACTACGCCTTATTTCTTCTATTTTGCCCTCCTCCACCAATAGAGGTAGCACAATATCCAAAACCTTTTCAGGGTCAGTGATTTTCAGTTTACGGCTACTCCAAAAGGGGCCAACAACTAAGCCATCTAGTAAGCCTGCTAAGTCTTTCTTCGTAGCTTCACTTTGTTTCTTCAACGTTTTTAGGACGACGTCCGAAGCCTTCACTACTAGCTGGTCAGAAAGTATTTTTGGTAGTTCTCTTTCTTTCCTTACACCCCACAAGAAGACCACAGCGCCAGCGATTGCTGAAAGAAAGACAGCAATTACCATGCCCCATGTTTCACTCATAGGCTCTCTTTATCCTTTAAATCGGGTTTTTTGTAATATATCAGGTTGCCATTGTACAGATAAGTAACGAATGTAACCAGCCGTGGAAACAGAGGCTCAACTTCATCTCCTAGACGCTCTTTAAGCTTGAGCCCTATCGTCTTTATATCATCTTCCCCATTAATCAATCGCCAGACTTCAGAGCCAACTTTGTCCAGATCAATGGTAATCTCTAGAGGCGTTTTAAATAGTCTGTGCATTAAAGCATCATACCAGTGATTTCTATATATCTTTAGTTTAATAATTTCTCCTTCGTCAACCCAATGGACGTGCTTTTTTTTCACAGGCACAAGATCCAGCGCATTCCTCTTCGCCAAAATCTATCCCTCACTCACCTTATAGGGGGCCCTAAAAAGGCCCCCCACATCTTATAAGCACTAGTTTCCCACACTAAGCGTTTCTAGGTTTCTTAAACGCATAGTAAACCAAGGTGCATGTGACTAATGCGAACATAACTAGAGAAGCCCAAGAAGGCATTACTGCGCCCTCAGCCAACGCCGTACTCACATCAAAGTAAGCCAACAAGGCAAGAACCAAACCCATCAAAGCCTCGCCAGCAATTAAACCAGAGCTGTAAAGTATACCGGTTTCCGTTCTAGCTTCTTGTTCTTCAGGTTTTTTCTTCAGGGCATTATCCAATATACCCCTAACAAGTCCACCAACCATGATCGGAGTAGATAAATGTATGGGTAAGTACAATCCAATAGCAACTGGTAAAATGGGAATTTGTAAGATTTCCAACATTATTGAGAGTATGACACCGAAAATGATAAGCACCCATGGGAGCTGTGCATTGAACACTCCTTCTACAATCATCTTCATCAACGTTGCCTGAGGTGCTAGTAGATCTTTACTGCCAAAGCCCCAAGCTTCGTTTAGCAGAATGAGCACAAAACCTATCACACAAGCCGACGCTGCGATTCCTATAATCTGTGCTACCTGTTGACGCCAGGGCGTTGCACCAAGCAAGTAGCTGGCTTTTAAGTCCTGAGATATGTCACCAGCGCTAGCTGCAGCTGTGCAGACTACGGCAGCAACTGCCAAAGAAGCAGCCATGCCCTCAACTCCGGTCCACCCAGAGGCTTTCATTATGAGTGCTGTCAACAAGATTGTTGCAATAGTCATACCTGAAACAGGGTTAGATGAGCTACCCACCATACCCACAAGCCTAGAGCTGACTGTGACGAAGAAAAAGCCGAAAATCGCGACCAGAACCGCACCGAGCCATCCCACGGGAATTTGAGGCAACAATGCCATGAAGATGATTAGTGCAACTATGCCAACAATGAGCCACTTGGGATCCATGTCCGCATCTGTTCTAAGCACCTGAGTTGCTTTCTGCCCATATCCTTTTAGGGCATCCCTAAACGAGGTAATCATCATAGGCAACTCTTTTATCAAGCTGATAACACCGCCACCCAACATGGCTCCTGCTCCTATGTATCTAACATAGTTAGCCCAGATTTCTGAATACGACATCTCACCGAGTGGTACACTGCTAGGGAATATGGCAGTTGTTACACCACTTCCAAAGAACGTAATCAAAGGCGTTAGTATGAGCCAGCCAAATATTGCTCCCACGAACATGTAAGAAGAAATCTTTGGTCCAACAATGAAACCCACACCTAACAATGAAGGATAAACATCCATTCCTATAGCAGCGTTTTTCAAGCCAGGGATCTGCGTTTCGATTTCGTAAGGGAAGAGCTTTAGCCCATCAGTCAAGAATTTGTAGATGAAGCCTACTAAGCCGCCTACAACAATGTAATAAGCGCTGACACCGCCCTCTTCACCAGCCACCAACACTTCTGCACAGGCTACACCTTCAGGATAGGGCAGCACACCATGCTGGCCAACGATTAGATACCGCCTCAATGGAACCATAAACAGGACGCCCAGAGTGCCACCTATGAACGTGAGTGCACCCATTACCCATGGACTCGGGTTCAAACCCCACATAAAAAGTGCTGGAAGTGTGAAGATAGCTCCAGCAGCAAGCGACTCTCCCGCAGATGCTACGTTCTCAACAGTCATGTTTTCAAGTATTGAATTCCTATGCAGCAATCCACGTGTAATTGCCATAGAAATCACAGCTGCCGGGATGGAAGCAGAAATCGTCATACCTACTTTTAAACCCAGGTACGCATTAGCTGCACCAAAAATGACGGACAAAATAACGCCCAAAACGATGGAGTAAACCGTAAACTCAGGCATGACCTTCTCTGCGGGGACATAAGGTACGTACGTTTGTCCAGGCTTAACTCCATAAGCTCCTTCAGGAAGACCACGTTTTTCCACGAAAAATCACCTCCCTACGACGAGTTTTTATAGAAGATATTCTATCACAGACGAAACTACGATAACCTTGTAACTACCTATATCGGACTAATTAGCTCTCTAAGATCCTTTGGAACCAGTAACTAATAAAAGACGTCACACAAGACAGAACCAATGCAACTAGTAGCACTGCCCCAAAAGGCATCGAGAAGAAAAACGTGTGCAACCATAGAAGAGATAAAAATGTTACTAAAAAAGCCCTCCATAGCAGCGAATCAGCCCCGGAACCAAAAGGAAGCAACAAGGCGACTAGCATGAAAATCATGGGTATGGGTAAAACGTTGTAAAGCAGAGAGCCCTTTTCAGCGAGCACTGCAAGCTGGGTGAAATCTAGTGTGTCAAGCGTGACAAACACTGTCAAGTAGCCCAGTACCCACAAAGCTAGTATGAGCACTGTCCATACGCGAGACCATGTATGGTGTATGTCCTTAAGAAGCAATCCAAAACTCATGGAAACAACAAGGGCAATAAGCACAACGTTTATGGGTAGTACCCAAACAAACGTCCCTTCAAATGCCATGCTTGAGAGCATTAGCCACAGAAAAGCAACACCTACAACAAATTTGTTGTCTCGAAAAACAAAATCACTACGGCCAACAAGTTTCCCATCTTCTCGCCTCTGCTGTAAGATGAATCTCACGGAAAAGAAATGAACCACTAATACCCCTAACGCAAACAAAAGCCATACAAGTAACATCTTCCACATACAAGCTAACTCCCTTCACCGAAGAATACGTAGCTGGCTAAGATAGCAATTACAAATGGTATAAGCATGTTAATGATGTCCAGCTTAACATTTGCCCAAGTATTTGTTGCATTAAAAACGTTCTCAATGGCAAACAACGCTCCACTGCCCCCGTAGAGATTAACAGCAATTTTCGATGCAAAACCAGTCAAAATTCCACTAAATAGCAAAATGGCGCTAACAATTATGGACAGAACACCTTTTCTACTACTCTGCAACGCGACCTGGTAACACAACCCTACTAACAAGAAAAGCATGTAGACCCGCACTATGGCCACAGTAGATGCCGTTATGAACATAGAAGCCAATCCAGCAGTCTTAAAAAGGAAACCTACCGAAGGAGGAAGACCACTTGAGACAACCGTTTGTACAGCGGGAATAGCCATATTACCTAACAAAGCCCATGGGAATGAAACCAACGCTAGTAAAGCAAATTCGAAACTACCACCTCGAGGTGGTGCAAAAAGCAAGGAATACACCACAAGAAAAAAGAAATAAAAATCTGACTCCACCGGTTCTGATTTGCCTAATACACTTAGCAAGTACGCTACCGCCGGTATGAGCCCGATTATCCAGAGTACTCTATCAAGATAGGAAGGTGTTAAACGCACCTCAAACGTGGGATACCACAGAAAGAACATGAACATATACATGACTGACACCGAAAATAGTCTGGAAAGGACTGACGAGAGATATTTAGAACTGAACACTATTAAGGTAATAGCTCCTACGTCAAGTAACATAGCCAAGTTTCTTGTAAGATCTGTGTTGTTGGCAAAGTCGCTTCCTCTCTGAGCCATTTTCTCTGGCAAAAGCCACCAAAAACTTGGCTTCTCAGGCTCGCCCACAGCTAGATAAGTTCTAAAGGCAGTAGAACCAATTAGTAGCACAAGACCGACCCAAAATGTCAAGGGTATGCTTTTCTTAGAAAGTACAAAAAGTGATAAATAGGAAGCACAAAGAAGTACCAAACCTATCCAATATGTGGTCCTAAAAAAAGGTACTAACCAAAGAGCTCCAAGTGCCGCTATAAACAGGAACCTATAATCTTTCGATTCCAGGAACTCCCATACAGCAATTACCAAAGACGGCATAACCATTAAAAAATCCATAAACCCAGCCTCCTTAGAATAGAGATTGTTCTACGTACAGATAAAGGTTAGCCAAACCAGTGATGTCATAGTAGTTATGTCGCAGAACTTTTTCTAAACATTCCCAGTCCCCACCAAGCAAGAACTCTTGGTAGTATTGTGGCACGAACCGAGATGGGACATCGTCAGATCTTTCTATGCCAAGTAAATGTTTCTCCAAATACGACTGCTTTAAAGAGGGTAGCTTTCCTTGAAACTTACGCTTTGCTGTGAGATACAAATCCACGTGAGCTCTTGGGACAAACTGTCCTAGCCCGTGGTGAAGAAGCCTTTGATTAATAAAAGGAATATCAAAGTTCGCACCATTGTAAGTTACCACCTCAGCATCCTTTGTGAGCTCCAAGAAACGTAAAAGTAATTCCCTTTCACCTTCTTCTTTCAGCAGGAAAAGTTGCGTAGCTGTTGGTTTTTCGCCACCTTGAAGTAAGCCAATAACCGTTAAGGGTGTCCCCACCAAGGAAAGTGTCTCAATATCTAGAAACACCTTCGACGTCCAAATGTCACTATTGACTTCGTAGCATCTTTCAGCAAATCCGTCAAACTTTAGCTCTGACAACACCGTCATGTGTATATGATACAATGAACTTCGTTATGTGGCTTGCATTTTTGTTTTTTGTTGCTGCCTTTAACAGCTTTCACAGGCAGAAATTTGTTACCTGCGTTGCTCTCGCTTTAATAATATTAGGTTATCTATACCCTGGTGTGTACTTCCAGTTTGTGGATTTGGGATTATTGGTTTTGCTGTGGATTCAGAGACCTACGCGCATGCTCATAGGCGCTATTATTTCACTTGTGGTAACGCTTTTTACTTTTACCTTAATGCCTTACAGCACAATGCCTGCCTATCTTTCATACCCCCATTATTTTTTGTCCTTGACCCTAGCCCTTTCTTTCTCTGAAGACTCTCTAGTTGGCATAGCAGTGTTGATTTCTGTCTTTAACAATCAAATTGCTGTTGCTGTTACCTTACTATATGTTTTGATAACGGGTTTTCAAGCCCTTAAGAAGGCTGATCTTCTTCCGAAATTTCCCGTTCGATAAGCACTTTGTCAATGCGCTTGTTAGTAACGGAAAGCACTGTAAACTTTGTCCCGTCTAGCCGAAACTTTTCTCCAACCTCAGGGAAATGCTGAAGTTGAAGTAGAACAAATCCAGCGATAGTGTCTACCTCTTCTGCTTCAAGATCAAGGTCCAACACATCATTTACATCTCCCAATGAAACATGACCGAGCACTATGGCTTTCACGTAGTTTTCAGACTTTTCCACAATGCGGATGGGTTCTTCTTCTTGATCATACTCATCGCGTATTTCACCCACGAGCTCTTCCAAGATATCTTCCAAGCTCACAACACCGGCAACTGCACCATATTCATCTACTACCACGGCTAAATGGTTGCGTAAACGCCTCATTTGGAAGAAAACCTCGTTGATCATCTCTGTCTCAGGAACAAAAAGAACATCTCTCTTTATGCTTTCCAAGCTTCCTTCACTATCACCTTGAACATGTAGTTTCATTAAGTCTTTAATATGAATGACTCCAAGAACGTTATCCAAAGAACCATCACATAGCAGTGCCCTTGAGTAGCCAGAGTCCAACATTAGTTGAAGTGCTTCGTTAACACCCACATTCTTGTCCAGCCAGAAAACAGCGAGTCGAGGAGTCATGATTTCTCGCACAGTAGTATCGCTGAACTCCAGTACCGACTTAATCATTTCCTCCTCTTCTTGAAGAAACTGCCCTTCAGACCTACCTCTTTCAACTATTCTTAGCAATTCTTCATCAGTAACGACCTTGGTGTATTCTAAACTTCCCACACCAACCATATTCAAGACGGCTTTTTGTATGACAGATAAGAACCATACAAAAGGATAGAGAATATAAAGTGTTCTTGCCAAGTTAACTAATGCCCATGGGGCAAAGTAGTCTCTGTACCTAACCGCAAGCGATTTTGGTATGAGTTCACCGAATATGATAGATATAAAAGAAACAAAGGCCGTGATAAGTACTGCTGCCAATGTGGAACTATTGGGAATACCTAGTCTGCTTAAGGCTTCACTAAATGGGCCAACCCAGTCCAAAGCAGAGAAGGACGACATAAGGAATCCAGCTAACGTTACACCAATCTGTACAGAGGAGAAAAAGAACGTAGGATCGTCCAACAACTTCTTAACAAGACCACTTTCAGCTCTAGGCCCTAATGCCTCTTCAATGTCATCTTTATCAGTGGAAACAACGGAGATCTCAGTGGCAGCGAAATAGGCATTTATTAGGACTAAAAAGAGTAACACCACAACCACATTCATGTGAAGCTATCCCCCTCCATTACTACCCGCGGAAGAAAACTGTGCGCCAATCTGCTCCAACAGGCCTCTCTTCCACTTCTGTGTCCATGATCATGCCTTCAATGTAAGTTGTATGAAGCAAAACAGCAGATGAATCAATGATCATAACGTCAGGCACTGTGACGCTGTAGTTTTCAGCAGACCCCTGTCTCTGAGGAACGAATGCTTCACTGAACACCTTTGCATTTACATCATTGAACAACTTTTCCAGCGCAGCATCAAAAGTCTGAACATCAAATCCGAAGGAAGCAGCGACACCAGGACCCCAAGGCAAACTCGCCCTGGAGTAATCTTCCTGAATTGACTGCCTAACTGCTCTAAGAGCGTCTTTGTGCTTCGGTGACATCCTTTCTAAGGCTTCTAAAGCACCAACAGTTCTTTTAAAAGAGTTATAGGCAGCACTTACTGCTAAAGGGCTAACGTCGCGGGTTATGGGTTCCACCGACTGAGGATGCCTTTCAAGCAGTTCAAGATAACCTAAGAGTACATCAACATCCAGAGGTAAGTAGCGATGACTTTCATCCACGGGATTCCAAGGTGTGTTAATTGAACCCCACCAAAGGCCCATTTCACCGGTCTGTGTAAAACACAAAGTCTCAGCCCCACAGGCTACTAGGTTAGTTCCACCGAAACACGGACCGTTTACCACGAACTTAAATCCGCGCTTTAATCTGTATAAATGATCAACGACTCGTAAACCCAGTTCGGGACGAAAAGAAGTGGCAGAAAGGGAAAGAGTTAAAGGACTCGCACCTCTTTGTACAGCTCCTAACAAGTACCCAAGTATGTCATCCCCCACCTCAGTTTGCGGGCGGACAAAAACCACCACGGGCCAACCGCCCATGGTTTCACCAATTGCTTTTACTATGTCCGATAATAAATGATAACTTTCACTATCCATTTTATTTTCTTAAAATTATTATATCATGGTTGCTACTCACAAAGGAAATCCACTTCTCATTCCAAGAGAAATCCAACACTTCCACACCGGAGAACCAGTTGCCATCTGAAGAGTAGAGATACTTTTCACCCTTTACATAAGGTATGTAATCAGGCACTTCAAATCTTGGATTGGACGTTTCCTCGCCTTTGGCGTAGTCCCAGAATACCACTCCATCATCGGTCAGAAACACTAGGTTGTCCCCATTAACATCTACAAGTTTGCCAGGAGGCTGATGCACCCATAGCCATGCTCCGTTATCTTTGTAAGCCCAAATCTTTTCCCCAGCGAAAACAAAACCAGAGTCACTTTTGTACCACGTACCTACAGGTTCAGGAGCTTTTAAGGTCCATATGCGCCAACCAAACGCAACGTTATATTGGCTCACCGAGGTGGGTGTAAAAGCTAGCATGACTTCATCGTTGGCTATTTTCACGTCTGTGAAATCACCCGGAGCTGTTCTCAAAACTGTTCCCGTGGTAAACGCATTGCTCAATACCACCACATTACCATCCAAAGAATACTGTAAGTCCGCGCTTAAGGAACTTGTAGTCACCGAGGGTAAGATGATGCTGCCCGTTACGGTGGAAACTGTTGACCACATGGGTACAGAAAGGTAATAGCTCCCCTCTAAAGTGACTACGGTTCCTTCTTCGTAGGCCAATGTAACAAACGCATGTTCGCCTACGTAAAGAGGCAATAAATCCCCGTTAATCATCACTATGGCTTTCCCAGCGAACGATGGCAGCCATAGGTATTCACCTTTTGCGTTATATGTGCCTTCCGCTGTCTTCACAGCAAAATAGGAGTTGGGTGGACCATAAAGCAAAAGACCTTCCGCTGAAAAGTTTACGCGTGTATTCTCCTCCGGTTTTACATAGACATCCTGTTTCATTAGTACTAGATTACGATACTTGGCTTCTACCACATGCCTCCCTGCAGCCACAGTACCTGATTCGAAAGGTTTCCCATCCACAAAAACGCTAAAGTTTGAAGGAGCAGAAACAGTCAACTTTCCGTACGGAGCAGGCACAACGAGAGAAAAAATCAACCAAACACCTGCAATAATCCCAAGTATGCTCAAGACAAGGAAAAACCTCCACTTCATAAGATCACCCTAAGACAAAGATGCAATGATTTTGATAATCTTTTCAATTTCTTGCTCCATGTCTTCGCCTTCAGAAGTCCGTTGGCAGATGTGTTGCTTAGCTATTTCCACTCCCACCCTTTTCAAAGCTTCGCGGGCAGCGACAATTTGATACAAGATTTCGCTACAGCTTCTTCCTTCACTAATCATCGATTCGATACCCCGTATTTGTCCATCTATACGTCTCAGATTTTTGAGCACGCGATCTTTTGTACTGTCCAAAGAGTTTTCACCTCACTGCTATTATATAGCCTGGAAAAACCCCATAAGGCTTGTGTAAAATATCTAAGCTAGAAGTTTATCAATGTTCTACATAATGAGTAGTAGGTTAGGAGTGATGATAAGTTGGTTGAGACTCTATTGGCTACCATTGTCGGGTTCTCGGTAGGGTTCTTGTTTGCATTTCTGAAATTGCCGGTTCCTGCCCCGGCTACCCTGTCTGGCGTAATGGGTATTGTGGGTATTTTTTTGGGATTTGTAGCAGCAAAAGCCTTACTTGGACGTTAGAGAAATGAAGAGCGGGCTTCTCCAAGCCAGCTCTTCATTCTACTAAAACCCAAACTGACGCAAAATTTTTTTGATTCAGCCATGCTACTTTAGGAGATTTCTTTCTTCTGCTAAAGTGACACATTTTCGCGGCGCCTTCTCGTAGAATGAAAGCATGAAAGTTCACATTGTAGCAGTAGGAAAGCTGAAAAACGGGTATGTAGCCGAAGGTGTAAAAGACTACTACGAGCGCATTAAACACTACATACCAATAACTATGGTAGAAACAAAACAAGAAAACCCGTTCAACATGACTACTAAAGAGGGGTTTCATATAGTATTAGACGCCCAAGGTAAGTTAATGACATCGGAAGAGTTTGCTTCTTTCATTGAAGATCTGCTCACCACTCAATCAAATGATGTCTATTTCTATATCGGTGGCCCAGAAGGTTTTTCTGAAGCGTTCAAGAATAATGCACAAATGCGAATTTCGCTGTCTCTTATGACCTTTCCACACGAACTGGCAAGGTTGTTTTTTCTTGAACAGTTATACCGCGCACTAACGATTATCAAAGGAGAGAAATATCATAAATAAATGAAAAGAGGCTGCTATTTAGCAGCCTCTGGATTCATAATAGCTGGATTAATGAATTCTGGTGTCCATGCAGGTTCAAAAACCAAATCCACATTAACCTCAGGCCTTATAGCTAAAGACTTTAGTACTTCTCTAACCTGCGAAACCATGTAATCCATTAAGGGGCATCCTGCAAAAGTCATAGTCATTTTCACATTGACACTTTGGTCGGTTACTTCCAAGCCATAGATCAGGCCAAGATTAACCACATCAAAGCCAATTTCAGGATCTATGACTCCTTCTAGTGCCTCAAGAACCTTCTTTTCTTCTTCACTTTTAGCATCCTGTTTATATAATGGTTTAAACTCCACTACGTACACCTCCATGGTTATAATATACCCCCTCATAGGGGGTCCAGTACAACATAGTATAATATGTTTTACCATGAAAATTGCAGTAGGACTATCAGGTGGCATCGATTCCACCGTAAGCTTACTACGCCTCAAGGAAGAAGGCCACCATGTGACAGCTGTTTTCTTAAATATGTTACCAGAGGGAGAATACCAGGAAAAAACCTGCTGCTCTGTGGACAGCCAGTTACTAGCCAAACGTGTCGCTATGAACCAAGGCGTTCCTTTTGAGGTCTGGGATCTAACGGAAACCTTCCAGAAACACGTAATTAACATATTTAAAGCCATGGTGAAAAAAGGTCTTACCCCAAACCCCTGTGTGTTCTGCAATCGCTGTGTAAAAATCGGTGCTTTTGTAGAACTAGCCATGCAAAAAGGCTTTGATGCTGTAGCGACTGGTCATTATGCTCGTCAAAGAGAGGGAAACCTTTACAAGGCAATAGACTCGTGGAAAGATCAATCCTATATGCTTGCACTTGTAGAAAAGCAGGTTTTGGCAAAGGTCTTGTTCCCATTAGGCGAACTGACGCGCGAAGAAGTGATAAGCTACGCTCACTCACATGGGATAAAGCACGTCCCAAGAAGCAGCCAAGACATATGCTTCATGCCTCACGGAGGCATGGAACAATTCATAACGCAGAATATCAGTGAAGTAACAAAGCCGGGACCCATAATCTTTCGTGGTCACATCATAGGAGAACACAGGGGTTACCCTTATTACACTGTGGGGCAACGACGTGGCTTAGGCGTTGCTCACAGAGAGCCACTCTATGTTAAAAAGATAGATCCTATCAGTAACACCGTTCACGTAGGAACGTCCGAAGAGCTTTTCTCCGAACATATGACCGTGGTAATGATGAATCAATTCTCTGCACTTACCCGGCAAGTTGAAATAAAAATCCGATACAGAGCACATTCTGTACCAGCTTTCGTAGAGCAGAGTAATGAACCCATCCTAAGCGTAAGATTCAGTCAACCAGTAAGGGCTATAACCCCTGGCCAGATTGCTGTGGCTTACGAGGGTGATAAAGTCCAATGGGCAGGTATCATATTGAATGCACGCACTACTAAAGAGTGAAAGTCGGAGGGAGTAAAGAGTACGATGTCTTATGACGTGATTGTAGTGGGAGCAGGCCATGCAGGCTGTGAAGCTGCTCACATAGCTGCAAAACTAGGCGCAAAAACTCTCTTAATAACGAGTTTCATTGATACAGTGGCACTTTTACCCTGCAACCCAGCTATTGGAGGTCCAGGTAAATCTCAGCTGGTCAGAGAAATAGACGCCTTAGGCGGGCTCATGGGTAGAGTAACAAACCGTTCTTACATTCAAGCGCGTGTACTAAACAAGAGCAAAGGACCCGCTGTTTGGGCTAACAGAGCACAAGTGGACAAATATCTTTACCCCAGTGAAATGCTCAATAGATTGAGTCAAACAAAGAACTTGGAGCTCATGCAAGCCCATGTGAATGGCCTACTTTATGACCAGAATACTGTTTACGGTGTAAAAACGGAAGATGGACGCCACATAGAAGGAAAAACAGTTATTCTTACCACAGGAACCTTCTTAGAAGGCAGAATCTACATTTCAAGCTGGAGCAAACCAGCAGGTAGATGGGGAGAATTTCCTGCCACAGGCATTTCGGAGGATCTTAAAAAGCTTGGTTTCTCCATGGGCAGATTTAACACTGGAACCACTCCAAGAATTGATGAGAAAACCATAGATTACTCAAAAGCTACCATACAGGAGAACGATCCAGGTCTATCATTCTCATTCTGGGAAGAACCAAATCCCCCTGGTTACAAACCCGTGTACATGGTAAGAACTAACGCCAGAACCATGGCTTTAGTAAGAGAGAACATAAACCTTACAGCCTCTCGTGCTAGCACCATGGTGCGTGTGGGACCACGCTACTGTCCTTCCATAGAAGAAAAAGCTGTTTGGTTTCCCGAGAAAACAGAACATCTCATTTTCCTTGAACCTGTGGGTTTGGGTACATCAGAGATATACCCAAATGGCCTAGCTATTTCACTGCCTGTAGATATTCAGCAGAAAGTATTAAGGACAATTGAAGGTTTGGAAGAGGTAGAAATCATAAGACCAGGTTATACAGTTGATTATGACATGGTTTGGCCAATGCAACTAAACATCACGTTGGAGGCAAAACATGTGAAGAACTTATTCTTAGCTGGCCAGATAAATGGCACCACAGGTTACGAGGAAGCAGCTGCCCAAGGCATTATCGCTGGTATAAATGCTGCATTGAAGGCCTTAGGAGAGCCACCATTCACCATACTGCGTCATGAAGGTTTTATTGGCACCCTTATTGATGAACTCACCACCAAAGAACTAGCTGAGCCGTATCGGATGCTAACAAGCAGATCAGAATTTCGTATGATTCACAGGCAAGATAACGCCATATGGCGCCTGGCAGAAAAGGCTCATTCTAGAGGCATTCTCACTCAAGCCGAATACTCAAAGGTCCAAGAACGAAAGACAAAAATGGATGAAGTATTCAACAAACTGAAAGAAACTAGCGTCTCACCTACATATTTCCCATTTTTAAAACAACCTGTGAAAGCCGAAACCGTACTTAGAAGACCTGAGGTTCATTTAGGTGATATGGAGCAGTTTATACCGGAAATTGCTGTATTGAGCGATGAAGAAAAACTCACCGTGGAAATAGAAGTCAAATACGAGGGGTATTTGCAAAAAGAGATGAGCTTACTAAACTCTATCAAGAAGCTCGAAAACCTGAACATACCGCAAGATTTTCAATACGACGGTTTGCCTATTAGCCGAGAGGCTTTGGATGTCCTCAAAAAGACAAAGCCATCCACCTTGGGTCAGGCCTCCCGGCTAGCAGGCGTTCATATGAGTGATCTTGCAGTAATCCTATCTGCTCTCAGAAAAGGGTCAAGTGGCAAGGACCGATCTTCTAACCAGTAACTGTTATGCCATCCAGTGCTACCAATGGACTTACTAGCCACGTGCTAGAAGGTACCGCCTCTTCCTCGGGAGTAGCCGCTATGATATTGTTAAGGACATCCCAAATGTTGCCACTTAGAGTAATACCGCTCAAAGGAACACGTTCTGCTCCGCTTACCAAGGTGCCATCAGCTCCTATGGAAAAAGCACCACTTACAGCGTTTAATCCAGAATGTATGCCCTTCAAGGAAGTAACGAGCAAATACTTATCCAGTGAATCAAGAGATGGTAACCCCTGCACTTGCACGTGACAAATGAATGGAACGTCGTTTGGTTGTGTTCGGAAGGAAAATCGATGTCCAACACCCGTAGGCTCTTTGCCGAATTCAGCGGCGGCAGCTAGGCCGTAGTAAGGCTCAACAAATGTACCATCTTTGAGTAAGAAAGCAGGTTTTACGCTTACACCTTCATGGTCGAAGAAATACTTACCAAGCACCTTTGGATGACTGTTTTCCAGCTTCAGGCTGAGATGCTCCGATAGGACTCGTTGCCCCACCTTTCCAGAAAAGCAACTCTTCTGCCTCTCCACGTTCTTGCCACCGAAGGAATCCAACAAAAATCCTAACAGCTCAGCCCACTCCAAGGAGTCAAAAACTACTGGTAAGCCCTTGAAACTCATACTTTTCCCATCCAGAGAACTGTAAGCGCGGTTCAACGAACGCAGAACTATTTCATTCAAGTCAAGGGTCTGGGGATCATTTGTTACAGAAAACCAATAGTTGGCGTTTTCACCTTCACCTGACACCACCGGCATGACCACAACCGAATAACCACTCTCACTAGAGGTCACATCTGTCCCCGCAGTGTTAACCAATTGCCAAAAAGAAGTTTCTATTCCAGCAGTGGCCTCGAATTTCTTAACGCCTTTAGAAAGAAAGATTTCGCTAATCGTTTCCAAGATTTCATTGAGATCCCTTTCCGACTTCGCAGATTCCTCTTGTTTCCCTTCGTTACGGGGTAATTCCACAGCTAAAGGCTCCCCAAGTTGTGAAGCTTGTTCAGCATAGTCAATAGTTTGCAGAACGCTCTCTTCATCGGTCTTGTTACCAAAGCTGAAACCTGTTCGCCCCTCTTTAAAAATTCTCACGCCGTATCCTGAAGTTTCCTTTGACGAAACCTCCTCCAAAAACACTTTTCCATCTAAGCAACCCATTCTTATAGTTTTGCTTGTGGAATGCGTGTAAAAGATGTCACCATCACCTTTGTCTTTTGCTATGTAATCAATGTACTTTTTTAGCTCCAAACTACTCACCTCCTATGAGAATGCGAGAAACCATAACGTAGGGTTCTCCAATTCCAGCCGGAACCGATTGCCCTTCCTTGCCGCACATGCCTGGCATGAAATCCATGTCTTCCTCACCGCTCACTGCCTCAATGTTTTCCAATATGGTTAAACCGTTGCCAACCATGCTCACATCCTTGATAGGTGATGTAACCTTGCCATCTTCAATAAGATAACCTTCAGTAACACCGAAGATGAAGTTACCAGTAACTGGGTCCACTTGACCTCCACCAAATTTCAAGGCGAGCAAGCCCTTCTTAATAGAAGTAAGCATGTCTTCGAATGTGTCTTTTCCAGGTTTTATGAAAGTGTTCCTCATGCGTGGGTAAGGAATGTATTCATAACTTTCACGACGACCGTTAGCGGTATGGGGAAAACCGGTAAGCAAGTGCTCCAAGTAGTCACTCATGTAGGAGACTAAAATGCCATCTTTTATTAAGACAGTTTCCTGATTGGGAAATCCCTCATCGTCGAAGGCATTGGAACCCCATTCGTCAGGTACTATACCTGAATCAATCAGTGTTACTTTAGGACTTGCCAAGCGTTCACCTAGTTTTCCTCGCATGACTGAAACTTGTTTTCTTATACCGTCAGCTTCTAGACTGTGTCCAATAGCCTCGTGGAATATGACACCACCGAATCCGGGGCCCAATATGACAGGAAACTCCCCACTGGGAGCAGTAACAGCGCTTAGTTTAGACACAGCTACCTTAGCAGCATTTGCCGCTAAGGACTCAGGAGGATAATGGGCGAGTAGCTCTAACCCCCCTATTTTGCCTTGATTGTCAGAGCCAACTTCCACAGCAGTTCCATCACTGGCGTACACAAGGCAAAAAGCCCTAGTACGACTACGCTCTTCCTCAGCAAAGTTACCCAAACTGTTTAGTATTTGCACACGGGAAACTTCTTGATTAATGTAAGAAGTAACTTGAACTACCTTTGGATCGTAGCTTCTTGCACATTCGTCAGTGGCTTTCAAATAATCGGCAACTTCACCAAGTTCTTGCCATGGTGTCCACGGATTTTTCTTTAACGGTGGCTCAACAGTCTTTATGGTAAATACTTTACCCGGTTCTGCAACTGTATGCTTCACGCTACTTTTAAGTTCTCTCGCTGCATTAAACATGCCCTCCAACGTCGGATTATCTACCACGGAGAAATAAGTCGCCCCGTTGACAATAACCCTTAAACTGGCACCGAATACAGTGCCCGCAGATGGCCTTTCCAACTTCTGGCTTTCTAGAACCAAAGACTTGTTACTTCTTTCCTCTATAAAAATGTCAAAAAAATCAGGGGTTATATCTGATAACTCCTGGGCTACCTTTTGCAAGTCATCCTTAGCAAACAAGGTACCACCTCCCTATATGCTATAATGTAGCATAACATTTTCTTAGACAAGTTAAATCCTGCAAATTGTGAGGTGGATCGGTTATGAAGATTATTGCTTGCGTCCTGCTACTGTTTTCTTTAACCTTGGTGCCTGCCAAGGGCTTTACTACGCTACCTATGCCCACCCAAACGGTAAAAATGCAAGGCAAGACCTTAAAGCTTACCACTCCTTATTCGGACAAAAATATTCTTAAAGTCATAAGTGCCACAGGCAGTAATTTTGAAGTTAAGAAGCAAGGCAATGTACTGCTAGTGCAAAGCGTTGAGGTTACTACAAATGTGAACTACGTTTACATTCCCCCAAAAGTCATAGTACAGCCATCCAACACGGTAGCTCGCGGTAGAAGTGCTGTTCTAAGCTCTGGCGCTCCCACAATAAAACAACAAACTTGGCAGATTAAAAAAGTAGATGGCAAAGTTGTGGAACGCAAACTGATTAAAGAGCAGATCGTGCAGCAAGGAAGAGATAAGGTGGTAGCACTGGGACAAGGAACTTACAGAGGTGAAGCGCAAGAAATACTCATGGTAGCTACCGCGTACAGCGCTGAAGAACCAGGCATTGGCACCCGTACCGCCATGGGAACCCGTGTGCGCTACGGAGTAGTTGCCGTAGATCCAAAGGTAATCCCTTTAGGTACAAAACTTTACATTGAAGGCTACGGTTATGCTGTGGCAGAAGATGTAGGTGGCAAGATAAAGGGAAACAGAATAGATGTGTACTTTAACACTGTGAAGGAATGCTACCAGTGGGGCCGCAGAGTGGTAAAAGTTTACGTCCTTGGCAAGGATTAGACATTCCTCAACTTCTTAAACAGTTTTCCATTAGCCCTAAGAAAACATTGGGTCAGTCTTTCTTGATCTGCGATCACGTAGCAGACAAGATCGTTGCTGCAGCTGGACATGACGATGTGGCTGTGGAAATAGGCGCAGGCACTGGCATGCTCACAGTAAGACTTGCTTCACACTACAAGAACGTCATAGCTATTGAGATTGATCAGCGTCTGAAAGCACTGCACAACATGATCACAGCTGATTTTCCAAATGTGGTTTTTGTTTATGAAGACTTCTTAAAGTGGATACCTCGGCCGACAGAGATTCCCACAGTAGTTGGTAATCTACCTTACTACATAACAACACCCATATTGGAGAAAGTATTCTTTCAAATGAAGCCCAAAACCATGGTATTCATGGTTCAGAAAGAACTGGGCGCACGCATGGTAGCAAATCCTGGATCAAAAACCTATGGAGCCTTAAGTGTGTTTGTACAGAGTTTTACCAAGCCTGAAATGTTGTTCCATGTCACTAAAAATTGTTTTTATCCAGCACCTGAAGTTGACTCAGTGGTAGTCAAACTAGAAGGAATCTACGGATATGAGGAAGTCGTTGATCCTGAAGTGTTGGAACACGTAGTAAAGAGAGCATTCCAGCAGCGCAGGAAAATGTTAAGAAGCGGATTAAAGAAAGAACCTTTATTACTAAAAAAAGCAGAAGAGGCTGGTATTGATACCAGCCTCCGGCCAGAACAAATTACAGTAGAACAATATGTTAGATGGGCTACTTTGGTCAAACGTCAAAATACAGCTTGAATTCCAAGGCATTTGGGACACGATTTACTTCTCGCTCTTCCTGAAGCTTCTTCTGGGTCCACCTTTCAATGAGTGCTTCAGGGAATACACCACTTAGGTAACCGTTATCTTTAAGCAATGCATCACATGCCTCACTTAAAGACGTAGCTAGCTGTTCTCCCCTACCTTCTGCAGAGTCCTCAACTGGGCCATAACCCAAAGATACGGGATCAAGCCCACGACGTATTCCGTCCACACCAGCCAAAACCATGGCAGCAAATCCCAGATACGGATTTGTAGTCGCATCGATGGTTCTAAACTCGATTCTTACCTTTGAAGGATCTTTCACATAAGCTGGAATCCTCACAGCCGCAGTTCGGTTACCCAACCCAAAGACAGCTGTAGTGGGTGCCTCAAAACCTGGAGTAAGTCTTCGATATGAGTTTGTAGTAGGGTTTGTAAAAGCCATTAAAGACTTGCCATGAGTGAGGACACCAGCAATGTACGAAAGTGCCGTGCTGGACAATCCAAATAGCTCCTGACCACTAAAAATGTTCACACTATTTTTGACAAGGTACTGGTGCACGTGCATACCATTTCCAGCTTCGTCGTACAGTGGTTTTGGCATAAAACTGACCACGTAACCCATCCTTTTTGCCACGTTTCTTGCCACATACTTGATAAGCATGGTATAGTCAGCAGCTTTCAAAGCATCGCAAAAATCCAGTTCTATTTCCACCTGACACGTGCCCACCTCATGATGGTGATATTTCACTGGTACTCCTAAGCTCATTAACCTCTCCACAATGGCTCCCCGCAGGGTAGCCAAAGTGTCAAATGGTGTAACTTGGTGATAGCCACCTTTCTTACCAATAATGTATTCTCCAGTTACACCTTCGTTCCAGAAACCCTCTTCACCGTCTACACCATAGAACACTTCGTTAGGTGCCAAGTTAAAAGCCACGCTGTTGAATACATGGAACTCATACTCGGGTGCCAACATGACGTTTTCAGCAACGTCTGAAATAGAACTAACCGCTTTACGCAAGATCCCTCTGGGATCCAGCGGGCTGGGTTTTCCATTATCAACGCTGTAAACATCACATATCATGGAGATAAGTCTTTGCCCTTCTCGTTCCTCAATAAAGGCCGTACTGGGGTCTGGAATCATGAGCAAGTCACTTTGGACCACATTTCCATACCCCAGGTTCGAGGCATCAAACCCCACACCCTCGGTAAACGTTTTTTCACTAAAATACGTACTGGCCAAAGTCACATGCCGCCATCTTCCCCAAATGTCAGTAGTCTTCAGATCAACCTGAGAAATTCCCTCATCCTTGATGCATTTCATTACCTCGTCGATAGTCAAGGTTTGCACCTCCCATGTATGTATAATAGCATTATCAAGACATTGCTAACAAAACCTGTTCAGTAGAGAATGTACTAATAGGCAATGAAGCTTTCATGAGAAACGCGCTGTTTTCTTGAGGGAGAACAAAATGCCGGAGCTTAGAAAAATAAGAGGGAAAGTCAATTTGACCTTGGATATAATCGGAACACAGGGAGAAGTGCATCTTATAAGATCCTTATTCTTAAAAATACCCGTAGAAACTAAGGGGCTTTTCTGGAGGGATCCTGGACTTTTTCGCATAGAAAAGCTTGATATACCTTACACAAACTCAAAAGCCTATAAAACCTATTTAAGAAAACCTTGTTCTGCGTACATCTTCCAGTCCATACCCACAGGTTATGGTCTCGGAGGCTCAGCAGCAGATGATGCATTGATTGCATCATACACTGGGGTAAGGCCCTCCAGCCGTGATGCTTACTTTCTGCTAGACAGCAGTAAGCTAGCTTTGGTAGAAGGAGACCAAACAAATATAAAACCTTTGGAATTACCTTTTCCTTTAGAGCTTCTGGTCGTGTTTCCACCTTTCCTTGCTGAAACTAAAGAGTTGTACCGTAGGTGGGATGCTAATCCAGTAACAACTGATTATACAGAACAAGCTTTGAGAGCTTTAAAAGAGGGTGACAAAGATACTTTCGAAAGCTGCTTTGGCAATGTGTTTGAACATTATTTGGATGCAACTTTAAGGGATTTGCGTGAGCATTTAATGTCCTTCGGGCCCTTTATCATGACGGGTTCCGGCTCTGCATTCTTTGCACCTTTGGCGAAGGTAAGGAAGTATCCTGATTTACCCTTTAGAATATTCTTAATAGAAAGGTGGTCGCCAAAATGATGGACATTGGCATATTAGTGTTAGCTGGTTCATCCAAGGAGGATTGGGTGGAAAAGTACGGTGTACAAACCAAATTGGAGCTGCCAGTGGAGAATGAAACGCCTTTAATTGTTCACACTTGGAACGGTGTCAAAGAGACAAACCTTCCTTGCGTTATTGCTACCGATTCATGGTTAGCCGAAAAGTACCATTTAGAACCACATGTTGATGCCACATCCAACATTGCCGAAACTTTGACAAATGCAGCTCAAGAACTTGACACAGAATTCCTGCTCGTTCTGTCAGCTGACATGCCTTTTGTTACAGCAGAAAGCATTAAACAGCTCATAAAAGAAGCTGAGGAGGGGGGAGAGCGCGACATCTATGTGCTCATTGTACCCAAAGAGAGTATCGAACAAGCATTTCCTGGAGCTCCTCGTACCTACGTGAAACTAAAAGAAGGCTACTTTAAACTGGCCAATGGGGTTCTCATTAGAAAAGACTTTTTTATGAGCGAAGTGAAAAGAGCAGATGATTTGTTGGGAAACCGCAAAAGCCCTTTAAAGGTGGCAACCATTTTGGGGCTCGGGACAATATTCAAAGCAGTGACTGGTACTCTGGATGTACCCTACATCTGGAAAATGATTGAGAGTCGTTTTCATGTTAAAGCGTATCCTGTGTTTACCTCTCGCCCGGAATTTGGGTTCGACATTGACAAAGAAGAACATTACTTAAAAACACTGGAACTCATAGAAAAGGAGGCAAATTAAATGGCAAAAAAAAGTCAGCGCCGCACTTCTGAAGGTCCAACACCTCTACTTCTTGTGACCCTGAGTTTGATTCTTCTTGTTTTTCCACTTGTTTTCTACTCTCGTGCAGTGACTAGAGCCTTTGATTTGACGAAATCTGCTGTTTTTACATGGCTTTGGCTTGTATTGGGCTCTTGGATACTTTTCCTGAGTTTGTGGAAAGACCAGAAATGGCTTAAAACTCCGTTGCTTATCCCCATCATCGGCTATGCTCTATCCCTAGTATTCTCCACGGTATTTTCTATAACACCTATAATATCCTTTTTGGGCGTTTACGAGCGGCAAATTGGACTTATCGTACAACTACAAGCCATATCGCTAGCGTTCATATTGGCTGGAGTTGTAGACAGGAAGAATCTACTTAACATCGTTGTGGACACCCTAATTGTCTTTGGAACAGTTAATGCCCTAGTAGGTATGTCGCAGTTTTTCGGCTTCGACCCACTAGGATTTACTTCGGGTTACGGCACAGAAGCATTCGGATTTATGGGTAACCCTGACTTTTTTGGCCCCGTAATGGTGATCACAACGTTTCTCACATTCGGAAGGCTACTAAGCGATCTTGGCAGTGACAACACCTGGATATGGCTAACCAGCTTTGCACTGCAGTTTTTCAGTCTCATGGTTACAGCTCAGGGTGGTGTCATGGGCGCTTTCGGAGGTCTAACCATGGGTTTTCTTACCTTCCACACGTTCTTTACAGGTGACGACAAGAAGAAAAATGAGAAATGGCTGTACGCTCCCTTAGGCGTTGCATTAGCACTCTTTGTTCTTACGCTGCTAGTTTTCCCAGCAAACCGCATGACAGATTTGCTTTCAGCTGTCTTGGGCATAGGTGTTGGGTTAACATTGTGGGCTTTTATAAACTTGGTCTTCTTAGATAGACGCGAGCATGCAAAACTGTGGCGCTTTAGCGCCATATTAGTTGTGGTTGTGCTAGCCGTCGGCATATTTGGAGTTTACGAAATCTATTCTCTACCACCTGTAACCATAGCTGAGAAACTCGGTTTCACAGTTGGTACTCGTTTGGTTTTGTGGAAACACACTATTGGTTTTTCTATTGAGAATACTCTTGATGGAAAGCTATTTGGTATCGGCATTGAAAGTTTCAGGCGAGGGTTTATGCCGTACAAACCCTTAGAGCTTTCACAACTGGAACCAAACGTTAACTACGACGACCCGCATAACAACTTTTTAGGCGTGCTTGCAAAAGTGGGCATTATAGGTTTTGTCTTCTATGCATGGATCTTCATAGCAGCAGCGGGAATGCTTTATAAAACACTTAGAGTGGCTGAGCCCAAAAAAGAAAAGATGCTTATTATTGGCATAGCTGCCGCCTTGGTGGCATACGCTACGAACCTGGTAACCATTTTTGACATGCTACCTTCCTTGATGATGTTCTACGCTTTACTCGGTCTGATTATGGCTTCTTACAACATCTATGTCAGGCCAACTGAGGAAATCAAACAGACAAAACCATGGGTAAAACCGACCACTTTGGTAGCTTGGGCTCTTTTGCTGGGACTTTCACTTTACAACGGTTACTATTACTTCAACGCATGGAAAGCCGAGTCGTATTTTAGAAGCGGTTTGGGGAACATGCGGTATTATGAATCCAACCAGGCTTCTTTAACTGACGAACAAAAGCCACAGGTCATTGCAAGCTCTCTATATTTTCTTGATAAAGCTATGGCTTATAACCCAAACGAGTCCTACTATGCCATAAACTATCTTAGGGCTGCTTCTTACTATTGGGATCTAACACAAACCGCTAGTCCAGATGAAGCAAATAACGTGGTAGCCACAGCCATAGCGAAGGCTCAGCAGTATGAGTCCACTACCTGGGCACCTGAAAACTTGTATGCAACTATGGCAAACGTCTACGCAAAAGTGGGTGGGTTAGATAAGTCCATTGAGTATTTTGAGAAAGCTGTAAACTGGGATCATCAGTTCTATTCAGCACGCATGAATCTAGCCATTCTTCTGTCAAACCGAGCACAACTTTACTTAGCGCAAGGGAACAAAGATGCTGCACGCACGGATTTAAACACAGCTCTAGAGCACATAAAACATGCTCAAGAAGTCCTTGCTATTACAACAAACGAAGAGTTGGTCAAGATGCGTGACCAAATGGCAAGTATTCAAAAATCCATAGAGAGCTTGCTTGCCAGCATAGAGTAAGAGCTTTTGCGGTATGGATAAGTTAAAGGAGGTGTAAGTCTGCATGGGTACGTTAAAAGTGGAAGTCCATGAAGTCGAAGGAATGCAGCTTTTAGCACGCACAGGGAGTGGATTTGCCTTTGTTATGGACAGCCCCAAGGACAACGGTGGACTGGAGCAGGGGCCAAGACCTAAAGAAATGCTACTAGCTGCATTAGCAGGTTGCACCGCTATGGACGTGATTTCCATTTTAAAGAAAATGCAAGAACCTTTAGAAAAACTAGTAGTGAATGTGGAAGGAGAAACCGCTGAAGAACACCCAAAATACATAAAGAAGATCATATTGACCTATGTAGCATACGGAAATGTAAATGAGGATAACCTGAAAAAAGCCATTGAACTTTCTCAGCAAAAATACTGCGGCGTATCAGCAACTTTAAGACCTGATATTGAAAAAGAAATTCGCTGGGAGATACGCCATGATTGAGCTGTCAGTGAGAACACCTTCTAGGCGTGCAGCAGTTGACATAACCCGGGACATAGAAGATGTGGTCCATAATTCTGGCGTGAGTGAAGGCATCTGTGTAGTCTACGTGCCCCACACCACAGCAGGGATCACCATAAATGAGCATGCAGACCCATCGGTCATACATGACATCATGAATGCTTTGGTCAAGCTGACAGCTGGAATGGAATGGACACATTTGGAAGGGAACTCCGATGCCCACTTTTTATGCTCAGTAGTAGGTTCATCGATAACTGTGCCTATTCACCAAGGCAAACTTTCATTAGGAACTTGGCAGGGCATCTTCTTTATGGAGTTTGACGGGCCTCGCCAACGAAGAGTTTTTGTCCAAATCTCAGAGTCAGTACGTACATAATTCCACAAAGGACTATAATAACCAGCGACAGCAGCTGTGCCGTATGGAGCCCCCACAATGATGGGGGCTCTATACGGAAAAACTCCACAACAAACCTTATTAAACTGTAAAGCATGAGGTATTCCAAAACAATTTGACCCCTGAACCTTCTTTTATGTAAGAACCTGTATGCAAGAATGGTCGCCCCCAGCAAGCACAAGAACCCCTCGTAGAAAAACGTGGGATGATAGAAAGCTTGATCATAATATCCAGCCAATCGGTGTGCTGGGTCGATGAACATTTTCCAGGGCACACTGGTAGGGTAACCGTAAAGTTCCTGGTTAAAGAAATTCCCGAAGCGACCAAAAGCTTGACCAATAAGCAGTATAGTAGCACCTAAGTCGCCTAAATCCAGTGTTCTAAGACCAACCCATCCATAGAAAAGCAGCAAACAAAGGACACCAGCAACAATGACTCCATGTATGGATAGTCCCGAAAGGCCAAAACCATCTGGAGTTATTCCAATAACTTCCAACGGATGATTTTGGTAGTATTCAGCGTTTTGCAAGACAAATCCAAGCCGCGCTCCCACTAAGCCAAAAGGTATGGCAACTAAAGCAAATTTGTCGATGAGCTCTTCCTCTATGCCCTTCACTGGGCCAAGAAGCAATGCCGCTAAGTAAGCGAATATGGCTCCCATCGTTATCATGATTGCATATAGCTGAAATGGCCCCAACTTGTTTGGAATTGTCTTGGTTCCGGGGAAAAACGTGAAAACATATGCGCTTAGTAGAATAAACACCAGCCAAAGAAAGCTGTAGAATAGCCTTATTTTTCTCATGAGTCATATTATACTAAATGAAGATTAAGGAGGCGGTAGCACTATGATGCCTGTGGAAGAATTCGAGAGAGAATTAAACGAACGCAGGGAACAAGGGCTGTACGTGACCATCAGAAAAATTGGCTCGCCCCAAGGTGCATGGATCATTGTGGACGGCAAAAAGGTTCTGAACCTTTCCTCTAACAACTACTTGGGTTTTGCAAACCACCCCAGATTGAAGGAAGCGGCAAAGAAAGGCATAGATGACTATGGGGCTGGGCCTGCAGCAGTGAGAACTATTGCCGGCGATCAGCTACCTCAGGAAAAATTAGAAGAAATGCTGGCAGAATTCAAGGGAGCTGAAGCGGCTGTTCTTTATCAATCGGGCTTTTGCGCAAATTTAGGCACCATACCTGCCTTGGTTGGTGAAGGAGATGCCATCTTTTCGGACGAGTTGAATCACGCTTCCATAATCGACGGTTGCAGACTTAGTCGAGCTAAGATCATACGATATCCTCACCTTAACGTTCAAACCTTGGAAGAACTTTTGAAGCAAGAAAGGCAAAACTACAAGAAGGCAATGATTATCACAGACGGTGTTTTCTCCATGGATGGAGACATAGCACCCATGGATAAGTTGGCTGACTTGGCAGATAAGTACCAGTGCATCCTTTACGTTGATGATGCACACGGTGAGGGAGTACTCGGTGATTCAGGGCGCGGCATAGTGGATTACTTTGGTTTACAGGGCCGTGTTGATGTGGAAATAGGTACATTATCCAAGGCTTTTGGCGTGGTAGGTGGTTTTGCCGCTGGTAGCAAACTCCTAGCAGAACTGCTCAAACAAAAAGCTAGACCCCTACTTTTCTCTTCTGCTCCCACTGCTGCTGATGTTTATGCTTCCATGGAGGCAGTAAGAATTCTTCAGGAGTCAGACGAACTAGTAAAGAAACTTTGGGAAAATGCCAACTATTTTAAGGAACACATGAGAAAAGCCGGTTTCGATTTGGGTAACAGCCAAACACCCATAACGCCTGTTATGATTGGCGATGAAATCACAACGCAGGAGTTTTCAAAGAAACTCTTTGAAAGAAACGTTTTTGCTCAAGCCATTAGTTACCCCACTGTCCCGAAGGGCAAAGCCCGCATGCGTGTCATGATTTCAGCTACTCACAGCCGAGACGATCTTGATTTTGCTGTGGAGCAATTTACTGCTGTGGGGAAAGAACTGGGCGTAATCCAATCTTAGCCACATACCCTAATTAACCCTTTGGCGGAGGGGGTGGGATTTGAACCCACACAGCCATAAGGCTGCCCTCGGATTTCGAGTCCGGGCCCTTACCAGGTTCGGGCACCCCTCCGCTTAAATGTTAACACAGAGCTGAAAGTCTTTACAAAGGCCTTTATGTTTTGCAGTGCGCTTCATGCTAACATATAAATGCCTATGGAAAACCAGCCAAGCTTGAGAAAAGCAACGGGGCAAGTAACCGTTGCTGTGCTAATTAGCCGCGTAACAGGCTTTCTTCGGGAAGTCGCCTTGGCTTCACTCTACGGTCTAAGTGGTATTCGCGATGCATACAACATTTCTCAATACATACCTAACCAGCTAGGTAGCTTATTAAATGCCTCTACTTCAGCAGGGTTAATTCCTCTTTTTATGAGACTTAGACACGAAAAAGACGAACAAAGCGCTTGGCAGGCTGCCAATGCAATTGTAGGCACTACGGCGTTTGCTTTGTTTATTTTTTCTCTGATCTTATCCATTTTTCCACAGCCTTTTGTTGCAGTATTCGCACCCGGTTTCTTGAGCGAAAGCGGAGCACGTTTTAATTTAGCTGTTTACTTTCTCAGGTTTACTGCTTTTTCCACGCTTTTCATTGTCATGAATGGCATGCTCACAGGATTAAGTCAAGCCTACAAAGACTTCGTTCCTTACATGGTTTCAGCCCCGATGCAAAACATCATCATACTTCTATTCATAGTACTAGCTTACTTCGCTTTCCCCCATCAAAGTATTTTTCTTCTGGCATTAGGAACCATCTCAGGAGCGGCTGTTTTTGTTTTGATACCACTACTCAGAATAGCTAGCAAGAACACAGGTTTTTTTCGTCCCTTTGTTGATTTCAAAAATCCCTATGTCAAAGAGTTTTTGGTATTAGCTTTTCCCATATTACTTGGAAGCTCGGTACAGTACATAAATGTGCTTGTAGACCAGATAATGGCTTCATTTCTACCTGTAGGAAGCATTGCCGCACTTAACTACGGTAACCAGCTCATGACTATGGTGGTTGGTATTTTTGCTGCCAGTGTTTCTGCGGCTTACTATCCTTACATCATTGAGGATTTTCATAGTTCAGCCTACCAAGACCTCAATCGGCGCGTTCAGAAAGCATTTAATGTCATACAAGCCATCATGATACCCTCAGCTATTGGATTGATCATACTAGGTTTCCCACTGGCAAAACTGCTGTTCCAGCGTGGCAATTTCTCGCTAAGAGATGCACAAGTTACAGGAACCCTTATAAGAGCCTACGGGATTGGCCTCTTTGCTGCTGGTTTGAGCATGCTTTACCCACGGCTCTATTACACCACTGGAGACACATCTACCCCAATGAAAATAGCTAGTGCTGGCGTAATATTTAACATTGCACTTAACTACATACTTGCTTTTCCCTTAGGCCTAGGAGCACTGGGTCTTGCTCTGTCAACATCCATAACCATTTGCTTAAATGTGATCCTGTATCATGTGTTTATCAGAGGCAAAATACCACACCTCACATTAAGACCCTGCTTGCAGCCCATGATCAAGTCTTTTATTGCCGCAACGATTATGGGCATAGTTACATACTCGCTATATAGATTCTTGCCAATGAGAAACATGTACACACTCTTGAACGTATTCATATCAGCCGTTGTATATGGCCTCTTGATGGTCGTAATGAGGCATCCTGTTGCTGAAGACCTACTCAGACGTGAAATCTAAAATACAGCACGTCTCCTTCTTGTATGATGTAATCTTTTCTTTCTAGGCGTACTAAGCCTGCCTGCTGTGCTTCCTTCCATCCTCCAACCTTAACCAAATCTTGCCAGTTTACTACTTCAGCTCTGATAAAGCCACGGGCAATATCACTGTGAATTACTCCAGCAGCTTCGACAGCTGTGGCCCCTTTCTTCACAGTCCAAGCTCTGGCTTCCTTCTCTCCAGCGGTAAGAAAAGATTGAAGCCCCAAAAGGTCATACAAAGTCTTGGCAAGCCTTACCACAGCTGGTTCAGCGATGCCGTACTCCTCAAGAAACGCTTTTTGCTCCCCTGGTTCTAATGATGAAATCTCAGATTCTAGTTCTGCATTCACTACTAAAGATAAACGCCCCTTCTCATGTGCAAACATTGTAAAGTCATCAATTAATGATTTTGATGTACTTTCTTCTATATTCAAAACATACATCTGAGGCCGTGCTGTTACAAACCCCATTTTCTTAAGTTGCTCCTTCTCTTCTTCTGTGAGGGAATCTCCATAAACCAGTAGCTGTTCTTGTTCAAGCACCTTGGACGCCTTGTCAAGAAGTACCTTTTCTTCTTGCGGGATCTTTTTAGCCGACAAACGTTTCTCAGCCATTTCCATATCAGCAAAGATGAGCTCTGTATCCAGTATTTCTGCATCTTCTTTGGGATTTATTCGACCCATAGGATGTGGCACCAAATCGCTCTCAAAACCCCTTACAACATGTACCAAGGCATCAACGCTTCGAGCACCTTCCAAAAAGCGTGACGTGCTCTTTCTGTCGTCAGGATCCACTCCCGGCATGTCCACCACATTAATGGATGCATAAACCACTTTTTTGGATTTAAAAACAGCAGCCAAAGCATCCACTCGCTCATCAGGTACCAATGCAGCCCCCATGTTTATTTCCTTATCTTTCACCGGTATTTTATTTCCTGTTAAAGCTTTAAAAAGTGTGGTTTTGCCGCATAAAGGTAGACCAACAATTCCAACCTCCATGATTACACTACACTCCTTCCTGTTTAGGTAACGTCCTTTGGAACATCTTTTCCAGTTCAGGCAAGGCGGATTCTGCCGCCTCTTCACCTTTTTTGATCATGGCTGCTGCTCTCTCTTTCACTGACAAACTCTCATCATTAGCACAAGACAAATCAGGCTCAATGGTGATGAACCAAAACTCTTTTTGACGCTGTGCAGTAGCCCACAACATGGCATCTGAGGTCCTCATCAGAGTCGCCACAGGCTTTTTTACCCTGTTCCTTGGCAATTCCCAAGCAACGTAGTTGTCGTAACTGTAAAGGTTTACAGCCACCACAGGCACATCGCTACTCTTAAACACATCCACAGGTAAAGGCTCAAGTATGCCACCGTCTGCTAATACAACACCGTCTTTTTCTAGCGCAGGGAAAACACCAGGAACAGCAATGCTAGCACGTACTGCTGTAACCAAATCCCCCTCGGAAAACCAGACAGTCTTAAAACGAACTAAATCCGTGGCACATATGAATGTGGGTATTTTAAGCTGAGAAAAATCTTTTACCCAGATTAGATCTTCCACAGCTTTCATCATTTTTTCTTCGCTCATGTGATTCGATATTACGGAAGTCCAGGACCTATAGGTAAAAAGCGTTTCCGCAAATTCCAAAGAGGCCTTCTCCATTTCATCAGCGCTCAGGCCCTTAGCATGCAACACAGCCATAATGCTTCCCACAGATGAACCAGAAATAGCTTCTACTTTAATACCTTCTCGCTCAAGCACCTTAAGCACACCGATATGGGCAAAGCCAAAGTAACCGCCAGAGCCCAACGCTAGTTTTATTGCCTTGTAAGAATTCATTCTAACCACCTCGTTCTCCTTTAATATTAATAGAGTTAGGAGGATTTCATGCATGTGTAGAATAGCTTTGTTTAACAAAGAAAGTTTTGCCTTATTCGGCAGTGTATTGCCAAATTTGTCTGAGTTTTTTAGTTTTTTAGAGAAAAAACGTGGCGGGGATGGGAATGGCTTTGCCGTAAGGACAAAAGGCTCCTCTTTTGTTTGGAAAAAAGGGCTACCCGATAAATTGCCTGCAAGTAAAGCTGCTCAAGAAATGCAAGATTTGAGAGATGTGGGAGAATGGTTTCTTTTCCACACAAGAAAAGCATCTCCCGGGCTGCCCAGCGATGCTAGCCAAGTTCACCCCTTCAAAATGGGCCCGTACATCCTATGCATGAACGGTACCGAAGAAAACCTAATTTCGCTGGTGTCGGAGATGAATATTAGTGACACACAGCTCATACTTACCGAACTGGTACTTAAGAATCTGCCACCCGTTTTCCTGCTAAAAAGGAAAAGCAACTTCGCTGGCTTTTATGGTAGCAAAGCGTTCTTGGTCAGGAACAATGGTGTGGACATGAAACTTTATTTTGACGAATCGCTAAATGCTGTTGTATTTGCTTCCGAATTCCCAGAAAACATTAAAGCCCATACGCTACCTGAAACATTCTACTGGGAAGAAGGCTACCACGTCAAAGATATTGTGACCGATTAGTTTTCCCTTTTCTCAAGTACTGAAAAACGTCCCCGCATCGGCAGGGTGGACATGCGGCAGTAAAACATCAATTCTTACGAACTACGGCCTGTTTAGCGTGATTGGAACAAAGGATGCAAAAACGTTATACATTAATGCGGTAAATTTCAAGAAACCCCTCGAAAATTAAATCAAAAAGACACATAATAATGTGCGTTCACACGTCGCTTTCGCAAATGATAAATTGATTGGAGATACCGTCAATGAGTATTGTTACAGGCAACAGACTAAACTGGAAAATTCCCACACTTGATGAAAAAAAACGTGTGTATGCTAAAAATAGGCTATTCTAATTTGCCTTTGAACATAATATCTACGAATGGATAAATTGTGAGTTCAAGTGTAATATGAAGGATATATGAAAGACATTAAACCTATAATTGATAGCTTCCGTAGAGCAAATGGTTTGGATTTTTCTTTTGTGTCTGATGATGTGTTCAGTGGTTATAAAACAGCCTACGGTACTTATGATGTTACAATCAACAAATTGTTTGTAAATGTTAATTTACTTGAGAACGCTCCCGTATATAAAGTTTTATTTTATCTCTATCACGAGATGCGACACGCTCTTCAATATGCCCACCCCGAACAGCTCGATAAAGAAATCAGAGAGAGTCTGCCATATGTCCTACTATACAATGGCATTTGTTTTCGGTTGCTTGACAATGCATGGGTAGAGTGCAAACTTGATGGTGACGAAGATTATTTCACTCAGGCTTATTTGAGCTTTCCCTATAAACTAGATGCAAATAGCTTTGCTCATTCCATGGTGAAGGCAACACTTAGCGAAAGCAAGGAACTTAATGACTTATATACTTCCTGGCTACCGAATAACAAAATACCATTTCATAAGCTCGCTGAGCTATTTAAGACAATTGACAAGCAGATAAAGATATGAAGAAAAGAAAATTCGATTACTTCTTGTTTGATAATTTTGATTCTGCAAGCGTGCCCACTGGCGATAACCCTCGCAGCTATCTGAATAGTTCCAGTGATAACATATTGTCTGATGTGGTAAATACAACGCCCTTTGCGTGCGACTACCATAAAATGTGCAGTCAATACACACCCCAGCAAATCAACGACTTAATTCATATTGATTTGTTTCGGGTTGAGAATGATATGCTTTTGTTGGACTCTACCGTCATTGTGCATGAGGATATCCAGAGCATTTTTGACTGTTTAGGAACTGAGATCTCAAGTTTAGCTGACAAACTTTGTGAAAAGAAATCAGAAATTTATGCCTGTGTCAGTTCCATTGAGAATGGATTTGATGAAAAAACAAATCTGTATCACTTGTTGTGTGGAGCTGTATTTGACGGTAGTCTTTTTGACTATTTAAGCAAACATAATCAGCTTGTGACTTCTCGCTTCCATTCCTCTGGCATTGACTATATTATCACGGTGTATGAGAAATGCCCGGAGTTGGACAGCTTCTCAAACCATCTGCTGTGCTCCTATAACCGCTTTTCCGACGGCACACGAGCATTGCAATCTTTCGGGGATACTGATGGAAGTAGAATCGACTTTTACCGCTTCTATTGTCAAAAACTGTTGGGCGCAGTTCCTCCTGTATCAAAGCAGCTCGAAATGATATGGGATGCTGCTACCTGCAATGACTATAGGGCACACATCCTAAACGAACTGCAGATTTTCGATGAAACTGGAAGTTGTGATGAGAATTGTATGCGACTGTTTGAAGCCTTTGGATACATATCTGGTGGTCAATACGCCGTGCCCGTTTTTCACCAGAGTGCCAAGAATGTTGTTGAGGAACTGACTAAAATAGTGATTGGCTGTATTGGAGACGACATAAAGAAGGTGCTAAGCAACTCTCCTATCATGTTCCAACTCTATTGCCGTCAACATGGTGTACCCAAAGAAGAAGTTGCCAATGAAGTGTACCACATTCTCTTTGGTATGTTGAATGAAGAACTTGTGTCCAGAGGAATCGTCCAAGAACCGAACTTACATGTTGGCGAGGGTAGATACTTAAAATCTATTGAGTTGTTCACAAGATAAGTATAGGAATTTCAATGGCAGACAACCTCAAACCGCCAACACCCCATATTGCAAGTGGCATTTCCTAAATGGAAATCAGTGGTAACCGCCGCTCGTGCTAATCCTCTTGCAGTTCTTGCAATGGGAGAAGAAAAGAAAGAATGAATGAGGCGAAGTAGTCTCAACACTGAGAATAAAAAAGCCGAGGATGAGCTGATAAAAGTGGAACAGGCATGACCGAAATCATGCCTGTTCCACGAAAACTCAATTTACTGTCTTACCAGCACTGCCCCTTGTAGGCGGCACTTTTCTCCTGAAGCATCTTTTTTCTATTTGTCATGTGCATGTACGTACTGCCTTGTTTCACTTATAAGGTAAGATATCTCCTTTTCGCGTCAAATAAATAGGATGTTCTTCATCGAGTATAGGGCCAGGCTCATCAATAGCCTCTCTTATGTTCTTTGGTAAATAGAACATGTGCCAATGAGATTCAGCATCATACATCTTAAGTTCCCCACTTATTCTTTCTCTTATGGCACCATGCAATTCTTCGCTCGTCCAGTCCATGGGGTCTTTACCTTTCGAAGCAATGATAAAAGACCAAGGTGTATCAAAAGATTCCACATAAACAGCGTATGATCTCACCACAGGGAAAACAGCCTGCAAGGTCCTTCTAATAGCAGCGTGCATGGTGTAGATCAAAGGTCGCAAAATAGAAGATTGCACCACGTAGACCCCTTGGTCATCGAGTTTATCGTAAACCACTTGTGCAAACTGCTTAGTGAAAAGCGGAAATGAAGGGCCCATCTCAAAAGGTTCTGTAAGGTCACTTATAACCACATTCAGCGAACCATTCTCGAAATTCTCAACGACCTTTCTTGCGTCATCGAATATGAGATGCATGCGTGGATCATCGAAGGCTCCTTGATGCCAAGAGATGAGAAACTCTCTTGCTGCCGCTATCATATCTTCGTCTATGTCCACCATGTAAAGCTCTTCCACTGTTTTGTGCTTAAGCACTTCACGGGCAGTCGCACCTTCTCCTCCGCCCATAATCAAAACTCTTCTTGGATGCGGGTGGAGTAGCATGGCTGGATGAACCATGGCTTCGTGATAAATGAATTCATCCTTTTCGCTGGACTGAACGTCTCCATCGATGATAAGCATGCGACCAAAGAAAGGCGTATCGACTATGTCAATATCTTGAAAGCGTGTAGTTTTCTCCAGCAAATGCTCGGTAAACCCGTGCAAGTGTACCTCAGAAGAGCTGAAAAAATCAGAGAACCACAGCCAGTTTTTCACCCTCATCTTCCCTCTCTTGTGAAGTTGTCATCACATGCGTAAATGCATCACTTTGTTCAACACCTCTAAGAACGAAGGTTTCCACGACTTCCTTCGCACCTAGAGAGTTAACTACGTAATCCACGGCTTTCTGAGGGTCCGTGGTGTCGCCGCACGTATAAATGTCCAGAGCAGCATAACCCTTCTCGGGCCAGGTATGTATGGCCAGATGAGACTCGGAGACCACTACTACACCACTCACACCCTGCGGGTAGAAATGGTGAAAGGTAGAAGTCACCACGGTTGCATTTGCCTGGCGAGCTGCTTCCACCAAAATGCTTTCAATTCTGTCGATGTCATTTAGCACGTCAGGATTGCATCTTGATGCTTCAACAATAAAATGACGACCGATGGTGTTCACCTACCACCACTCCCTTCTAATTTTGATGTTTTTCAATGCAGCTTAGTATTTTACCATACTTAGTCCACAATGCAAGTACAAAAGCTATACATTTCGCGATTTTCCGCGAAAAAACTTAAGAATGCTATTTCAATCTTTACAAATCGTAATGGTTATCAGCTTTTTGGCCTCTCTCCCAAAGTTACCGTAATATCTAAGTTTTGTCCTGATCTGTTCACCCTAACAACTATCTTCTCACCGGGATTCCTCTTCCTAATCAAGCTATTAAGATCTTGTTGATTTCTGACAGCCTGTCCATCAAGAGCCACTATTTTGTCACCAGTTTTTAAGCCAGCTTTGTACGCAGGGCCGTTTACATCCATGTCCACCACTACAACACCGTCCTCGGTGGACGTTTCTCGAGTAACCACACCCAGATAAGCCCATCTTACGTAACCATGCTGAATCAGATCGTTGACTACCTTTACGGCTGTGTCAGCAGATACGGCAAAACCTATGCCTTGGCCTTCAGTACTAATAGCAGTATTAATACCTACTACCTTACCATTCAGATCCAAAAGAGGCCCTCCTGAGTTTCCGGGATTAATGGCAGCATCGGTCTGGAGCATGTCAACAATAAGCGCACCATTGGGCTCTTGGATACTTCGCTCTTTTGCGGAAAGCACACCAAATGTAACTGAATGGCTAAGTCCCAGCGGGTTACCAATAGCCACTACAAATTCGCCTACTTTTACTGTGTCGGTACTCCTAAAACTTAAGAATTTGGCGCCCGAAATATCTACTTTTAACACGGCTAAATCAGAAAGCTGATCGCTGCCTACTACTTTCGCTGTGTAACGCTTGCCGTCTCGCGTAATTACGGTTATGCTTCTAGCTCCCTCAATCACATGATTATTCGTGAGTACGTAACCATCACTACTTATGAAGAACCCAGATCCCAATCCCTGAGAAGGAACCGCCTGAAACCAAAGATCATAGGAGATTGATTCTGTTTGAATATTGACCACGGCGTCCGATGCCCGATCTGCTACAAGTTCAATCTGGTTTTGTAAACTAACCAACAGATTGCTGGCTGTACTCGAAGTTTCTGACGTGGTAACCACCACTGGGCCTGCGGTTACATCAGGTTTTTGGCTATAGCCGTAAGCATAACCTACCAATCCTGAAACAAACACTACTGCTACTAGCAGAGCTGCAGTCAAAACCCTGGCCCAAATGCTTTTTTTCCTCTTCGGAAAATCCGGTTGCACTTGAGGTTCCTCATATAAACTTTCCATATCCTTGTTCACCTCCATACCGTATATACATAGCAAGACAGAGTTATTTAAGCAAGAGTCTTGATAAGAACTGAGAAAAAGTACTGCAACAAGGCATTATCAGCAACCGGTACTGCGTATCCCAGAGCTTTGAGCGACAAGCCGCATATGCCTACGAAAACAAAACCCACTACAAATCCCACAATCAAGCTAACCAACGTGCTAGACCACGTTCTTGGGCTTTTTGTGTGAACCTTAAACGCACAGGCTGCAAAAAACAAAATTAAAACGGCAATCACAGACACAGCAACAAAAGCTATTAAAGCATAAGCTACAGCTGACCTGATTTCAGGAGCCATCGACTGCACCACGCCCAATGGAAGCTTTGAAAAAAACTCGGCCTGATTTTGGAATAGGCCAGTATCGACAGCTATTTCGACGGCTACCCCTTTCCAGGCCCAGCCGGCCACACATCCGAGGAAAGTAATGACAGCTATGGGTACACCCCAGTAGCCCAAAAACAACGAGCTCAAGGCCCACAGAAGTGTACCCATCCACGTTATCATGCGTTCTTCAAAAAGGTCTTCAGTTCAGTAATAATATGTACGGGCATAGCATCAATGCCTTTCTTCTCAGCCATGTAAATGGAAGCAAAGTCCCCGACTAGAACACCATAAAGAAGTCTTTCCAATCTAGTTTCACCTTTTAGCCCTATTTTAACAGCAGGAGAGCCATTTTCCTCTGCCTTTCTTAGCAAGAAAGAAGATTGCAGTTCTATGCGTTCATACTTTTCAGTGTCTTCATAGACAACTATGCCCACTTTAGGACTGGCCCCATGTTGAAACCCCTGTAAAAAGTTGTGGTTTGCTTCAGTCATGTAAAGAAAACCTGCCACCTCTTTGGCGTTCTCAGAGATCTCTCCAGCGAAACGCATTGACAAAACATAGTCACGTTGGGACGAAAACACGTAAACAGCATCAGTATTTGCCAACTTCTCAGCAATAGCCTGCGCTTCGTCCTTCATAACGTTCATGTTTTTCTTAAGAAACGCCACTGCTTCTTTCCAGGGCAGCTTAATGCCATGGAGGTTTTCAACAAAAACAGATATGACCCGGGCCGAGTAAGGCAAAGCCATACGTGGAGGCAGACCAGCAGGTAGTTTTACGAAAGGTCTGTTATGCTCCAAACAGTATTTCTCTACTTCCCCATCCGATGAAACACCTACAATCTGCAGCTTACGCTTTACCGCCTCGCTCATCAGTGTAAGTGTCTCTTCTGTGTTGCCGGAATAACTTGAGGCAATAAATGTCCCATCGCCTATCCAAAAGGGCAGTCGGTAGTCCCTAATCACTGGTATGGGCGGTAGCACGTCATAGTAGGCAGTGTTCACAAAATCAGCTCCAATCGCCGACCCACCCATGGCACCAACTATGAGTTTTCTACTCATCTCCTCAAAAGGTAAGTGTTTTGTAAGTTCCTCGGCTTCTAAAAGCCACTCTGGAAAAGATTCTGCCATTTCTTCCATGGTCATTGCTCTTAACACCTCCTGTCAACTATAGGCTCACTTAGGAACTGTGGAACTTCTTCCTCCATGAGTTCATAGATTTTCTTTAAATTCTTTCTAAAGAGCTCATCAAAAATTGGCTTATCTGGGGACTCATTCGGTTTTCCATACCACCAGAACCAGTCAGAGCCCTCAGCAATAAGCAGTTGTTCCATAACTTGATCCTTCAATTCTTCATCCAAATTAGTGCACTTCTTAAAGGCAAGCTCCACTTGCATCCTAGCAGCAATAAGATAATCCCAAGCCTTATTCTTGCATGGGTCTCCTATCCACATGTCAAAATTCGCATTTATCCAAGACCCCGTTGTAAGGTTAGAAAGCCTGCCAAAATTATCATGCTTTTCAATGAAATCGCTTATGGTCACTGTTTCTACCCACTCAGTATCGCTAAGCACAGAATAGAGCCTTGAAAGGAAATCATAACCGTCATTTTCGTAATACTCCCAGCAGTTCTCTCCGTCTAAGGCAACCGCGACCAAGTAATCACCATCTAAGTGTTTCACTTTCGCATAAATAGCTTCCAGCCTGGACATGAAATCATTTACAGCATCAACTGCTAACCACTTAGCATATTCAAACCCAATAAGGTCTGACAGCACTTGGTCTCTAAATACTATTATCATTTCTTTACCGTTGGATAGCGATAACTTGTAAGGCCTGTAAAGTAAGGCTGCCTGTTCAGGCACGTCCCTTCCTGCCCTTGAGAAATATGACATACCAAGAGTTTTTGCAAGAATACGTTCGTCGGTAACAGCCCATGCAATGCCCAAATCAGATGCAATCCCAAGCACTTCTGTAGAAACCGACTGTTCCGAAGGCCAAAAACCTCTGGGCGCTCTCCCGAAAAACTCCTTGTGTTGATTCCACCCTTTTCGAAGCTGCAGTTCTACATCCTGTGGAACGTTCAGAATCAAGTGAGGCAACAGCACATCTTCCCTAGCTCGTCTTGCACTTCGCGTGTCATAAATCAAGGGCAAAATGGGATGGTAGTAAGGCGAAAAGATAAGGTCGACGTCACCATTTGCGTTAGCTTCACGGTAATCGTTAATCAATCTTTTTATGATCTTCATTTGTACATCAACAACAGCTAGTACGTCCTCGTGTGAAAAATTCTGCCCTTTATCCCTTATACTACGCAGATTGGGATATTCTTCGTAATAAAGGGGGTCTATCCAAGCTAAATTAAATAAAAGCTGTAAGTCACGAAGTTCTTGGGTAGTCCAAAGGTGCAAGTTTTCATTGATATCCTGTGAATAGCGCTTGGTATAAAGTTCCACGTATCGCGGGAAATTGGATATTTTCCTCCGAAAATCAGATTTAAAAAAGTTTCTAAGTATGAACAGTTTTTCCCCATCAGTTAAAGATTCTGCTGGCTTCATTGTAAGATCCAAATACGTATCTGTTTTGCCTTCACAGTATTCTTCAAGTTGCCGAACTAGTGAAGGAACCATATTAAATGTAGCTTTTACATTCGGATACTTACTTTTCAAAAGCAACATATCCAGATAATCCTTCGTTGCATGAAGCCTAACCCAAGGTAGAATCATCTTCCCCGTGTCAGGGTCTTTGTAGTAAGGTTGATGGTTATGCCAGATAAAACTTAAATAAAGATTTCCCATTTCTCATCCTCTCTCTGTTTTTTCAGACACATACAGCTTAGCACTAAATTCTTCCCCGCCACGGGCATTAAATTGAGCTGTAACAATTGTACCTTGATAAGTTACCTCCTTAAAAAGCCCACTTTCGTGAAGTATTTGAATGGGCTCCAATTTAATGTTTATTCTCTTTGAGAAAACCAAATCAATGTGTTCCACCCCAACATCCCAATGCAAGTCTTGGACATTCATAATTTGAGCTTCTTCATTTAATGGCAAAGCTTGGTTACCTGCAGTGATCTCGGCACTTGGATTCCAAAGATTCACAGGAATCTCTACTACAAATTCACTTTCCTTCAAAAACTTGTAGGTTACTTCCAAGAAACCTGACTCAAAGGTGAAAACCTTTTCCAACAACAGATCGTTCTCAGGGTGAAAGACCAGTTTCGCAGGTTTTAACTCTCGTGTAGCGATCGTGTAATTTACAGCATGTCCATGCCACTTGTCCAAGAATAAACCGTGAACTTCGCCTTTGGGGTCAAGCACGTCCAGCATATTCTCTTCCGCCCGCAACAGATCAAATTCCCTTATAGAAGCTGTTTGTGGCTCTACAAAAACATGATAAGTATCATTGGCAACCTTAAGTTCTTCACTTCCATCCAAATCAAAATCCTGCAGATCAATGTAACTCTTCTTTGTTCCGTCTGCAGTAGTTATTGCTCTTATGAGTCTATGGTACAGGTTCCGACGGAGATGACTTAAATACAGCCCACCGAAAACACCGTGCCAAAAAACATCGTTAGCTTCCGCTCTATAAAGTTCCATGAGCGCCTTGTTTTTCCTTGGATGCCGAGGGGCAAGGTTGTTCAAATAGCGGGAAAGTGAAACCACTCTACCATACATCCACCGAGACTCAGGATGGCTCTTAAGAAAACGCCGCCAAAAACCACCATGAAGCCATATGGCTTCAGACTCTGTCAGTTTTTCTTTTACCTGTCTGTAACGCTCGTAAGATACCTCATCTAAGCTCCATTCAGCCATTTCAGGGTATGTGCATGTAGGTAAGTAAACTAATCCACTACAATTTGTTTTCTCCAAAACTTCGCCAGGTAGTATTATTTCCACACCACCCTGCAAAAGGGTAGACAGGAGCTTATCTAAGTATTTTTCTTCATAACATAGTTCATGTGTTCCTTGCCACAAGCCAAATTTTTCTCCATCGTCCGCGTAAAGTATGTAAACATCCCCGCATTCACTAGAGAATGACTTCAAGTAATTCAGCACTTCCTCAGGACTGTGCCAAGGTATCAAATACCTAAGTTTCTTGTCAATGGGAAATACAAAAAGCTGGTAACCTTGATCTTCAGTAAGGTAATAGCCCTGCAGCGGCATAGGTTCGCCTGCCTGCGTGAAATGATAATCATCCAAGAACACATAATGGTAACCAGCTTCGTTGTAAAACTTTGGAAAGTGAGGTTCCCAAACCCTTTCAGTGACCCATGCTCCATTTACGGGAGTCTGAAACTTTTTCTCCACGAAATCTCTTAGAAGCTTTAACTGATTAACCTTGTCATCATCAGGAATGGTAGATAGTATGGCTTCAAAAAACGTTCCTCCAATAAGTTCCAATTGACCTTTGTCAACCATGCTAGTGACGTCATCAACATACTCTGGAGCATGCAAGTCAAAATACTCCCAAAGAGTGCCACTGTTATGCAAAGCAGCCTTGAGCCCGGAGTGCTTCAAAAAATCTAGGAATGGTTTGTAAGATTTCTCATAGGCCTCATCCATTACCCAAGTGAAATTCCCTTCAGGTTGATGGTTATGAATGACCCAGCTAAAGTAAATCTTACCCAAGATCCACCAGCTCCGGAGAAAGGAAATAGAAAAGACTATCCCTGTCTTGGAGATCCATCAAACGCTCTTCATCAAACGGCTCCTTGTTCAATATGGCGCTAGCTAAGTCCATCACATTTGCCAGATGAAAGGCAAAACGTTCTTTGGCATAATCCACAGCACCGCCCGTAGTAATAAGGAACTGCCAGTCAGAGGCAGTTAGCAAAAGAACTTCTCTCATAAGCTGCTTCAAAAGTCTATCATCAGCAACGTTTTTGCCAGCTTTCAGGGCTCTATATGCAATGTTCTCAGCTTCGTAAATCTGCGGCCACATCCACTCCACATCTGGGTTGAACCAAACGCGGTAGTGTCCACCTTCACCCCAAGAGGTCTCTCCAAGAAAACAACGAGCATCTACAGAATAATTGTCCAAATAATCCTCACCAGAAGTCCATCCCACAGGTGCCTCAGCAAGCTCCTTAACGAGAAACTCCAAGAATTTAGGACCTTCAAACCACCAGTGTCCAAAAAGCTCCGTGTCAAATGTGAGCGTCACTATGCCCTCCTTACGTGACTCACTGTAGTAATCAGCCAGTTCACCAACGATGCGGCTAGCATAATGATGGGCATGACCGCCTACTGTTTTCAAAGCTGCCAAAGGATCATAAGGCTGCTTGTCCTTGAAGTCTATGTTCTTGTTGGTTATCTTCCAGAATCTTGCACCGCTGTAGGAGCTTCTTTTATGAAATTCCATGTAACTACCGTCCCCCGGATAACCAAAGTCTGCGGACCACACCTGCGAGCACAACAGATCATGGCGTGGAAAACCGACTACGTTGCTGTTATTCAGACGGTAAGCCTGGAACAGGTTGCACTGACCAGATTTTCCAGTCATCCACGGCTCCGGTGAAACATAGTTCTCAAAAGGTTTGCTATCAAGAAAAGTGTAATCAATGCCGTATTTATCCAAGAATTCTTCAATGCCCGGCCTTAACACTACAGCTCCACCTGCTACATGGTACGTTCGTGGCCTGTAAGCACATTCAGGAAGCCAAAACCCCCTGGGTTTCTTGCCAAAAGTGCCGTTATGGAACAGAATTCCTGTCTTCACCTGTAAATCGATTGTCTCATCACGTCCTAACAGTGGTAAAAAACCATGAGTAGCTCCACTAGTTATCAGCGTCAAGTAACCTTGGTCCTGGAGTTCCTCCCAAATGCCTGGAAGATCTCTCTCAATTGACTCAAAAAAGTTTAGACGCGTTTTTGCCAAATCAAGCCAGTAATGCTTCAAATCTTCTGACACATCTGTCTTGTCTGTTTCAAGGGACTTTATAAACTCTTTAGCATAATCCACAAAGCCCTGCTGTAGATACTCATCCAAAAGCATCTCTCCAAGCACGGGTGTTATGTTCATGGTGAACTTAAAGCTGTACCCTTGGTCCCTGAGCTGCAGGAATGTTTGCGTTAGCGGTATGTAAGAATCAAAAATAGCTTGGTAAAGCCATTCTTCGCCGAAGGGCCATTTTCCAGCTTTTTTTACCCAAGGCAAGTGAGTGTGAAGAACAATGTTAACATGCCCAATCAAAAAAACCACCTCCCCATTATTCCTGACTTTCCTTTCCTCATAAAGCACATACGCTTTTTATTGCACGATAAATGCTCATCTACGAAACTCATGCTTGATGTTATTTTATAACCTTATATGCTCTTTTAGGGTACAAAGAGACCTTAAGAAATATAAATAAGCGCCCACGGCTTTGCAGAACCAAACCGTGGGCGCTTAAGTTGCTCAAAGGCAACATGCAGTCAAAGATGTAGGAGATGAAAGCGCTAGCCTTTACGCATAGCGATACTCAAGAAAAATGCTAATCCACCATAGATAACCGTGCAAATAACCACTAACATGGCTATGGAAGCTGTGCTCACTATACTCCCCCCTTAGAAGTTGTAACAGATCCTTTCGGTTTCATTTTGGTCAATAAGAAAGCAACTACAAGTACCAAAGCTACTACTAGCCAGCCCAACAAGAATAGCGCCAAGAAAGGATATCCTTCATAAGGTTTTTGAATTTCAGCGACGAAATTCACAAGCCCCATAACAATCATAATGAGCGGCGCCCAATATTTTATCAGAAAATCCCACCATGGACCAATTCTGAAATCCGAAATGGCATTGAAATGCTGCCTGAGTTTCTCTGGGCCAAGGAACCAGCCAATGGCAACTGCCTCTGCCAAACCTGCCAGTACCACACCATAAGCGTTAATGAAGTGGTCAACGATATCAAGGATGTAAAGGCCAGCACCAGTAGCAAACACCATACTCACTAACCAACCAAGAAAACACGTCCAAGTTACTACTGCTTTGCGGTTGTACCCCGTTTTGTCTATGATACCTGCCGAAAAAGACTCCACCATGGAAATACTTGAAGTGAGCCCGCCAAAAAGCAGGCAACCAAAGAAGAGTAAACCAAATAGCCATGGTACAACAGGCATCATACCTATACCTTGAGGAAAAGCTACAAAAGCAAGGCCAATGCTCTGGGTTACAACTTCAGTGAATGGCACACCCGACTGAGTTGACATGAAACCAAGTATGGAAAATACAGCTAATCCGGAGAGGAATGCAAAACCAGTATCAGCGAAACCTGTAATAAACGCATTGTTTGTAATGTCTGATTTCCTCGGCAGATAGCTTCCATAGGCACAGTAGACACCCATGGCCACGCTCAAACTAAAGAAGGCTTGACCAAAGGCGTCAATCCACACCTGAGCATTCAGAATCTTCGAAAAATCTGGATGCAGATACTGCTCCAAGCCCACAGCAGCTCCGGGCAACGTGACACCACGTATCATCAAAACTAGCATCATGAGAAACAGCAAAGGCATCATAATCTTGTTGGCTCGTTCGATTCCACTTTGCACGCCGCTGTACACAATGAACCAATTCAGGAACCAAATTACGGTCATGGCAATTAATATGGGCCAACGAATGCCTCCTATGTCAAACGGTCCACTTGTTATGCCCAAGAAGGACTTGTAGAAGAAACTATTAGTGTCACTTCCCCAAGCCTGCGTAAAAGAAAACACAATATAGTTCAGTGCCCATCCAATAATCACACTGTAGTACACAAGGATTACCAATGAATTCAGCGGCTGCCACCACCCGAGCCACGAAAACCTCTTGTCAGCCTTGCTAAAGGCAACAGGAGCTGAGCCCTGACTTTTATGCCCCAGAGAAACCTCAAGCATGATCAGAGGAATACCCACAGTGAGAACGGCAATCAAATAAGGGATTAAAAAAGCTCCACCACCGTTCTTGTAGGTAAGATACGGAAAACGCCAAATGTTGCCAAGACCCACAGCAGATCCAATTGCAGCCAACACAAACCCGATGCGAGAACCCCATTGTCCCCTCGCTTCACTTTCCATAGACGGCCTCCTTCGCTCATCAGAATCCCCAGAAGTTAGATGAAAATAATGTCAAATTATACCTAAACGCTTTCAGATCATGGAAGGGAGAAAATGGTCGAAAAATTAGCTCCAACAACCACTTACTAGCTGTGTCGCAGCTATTCTATATTAATCGACGCCAAGGTCTTCGCTGCTTCTTCAGGAAGCGTGTGATTAATGAAAAGGCCACTTCCCAGTTCAAATCCTGCTAACTCACTTAGCCTGGGTACCAGATCAATATGCCAATGAAAAAAGCTTGTATCATATTCTTGCCACCAAGGGCTGTTATGCAACCACAAATTGTAGGGCACTAGCCCACCTACAGCTGAATGCAAACGTCGAAAAACACTCCAAAGTATCTTGGAAAGATCTTTTATCTGGACAGGGTTGAGTTCTATGAACTCAGAACTATGCCAATTCGGGACAATCATGATTTGATAGGCACTCATAGAAGCGTAAGGACAGTAAGCCGTAAAGCTTTGATTCTGCTCCACAATCCTTTTCTTTTCGGATTTCTCGGTGTTTAGCATCGCACAAAGCAAACATGCGCCCTTTTCACCGTAGTAATTTCTCATGTTTTGTACTTCTTCCTCTATTCTTTTAGGGACCATAGGAGTAGCAATAATCTGGCTGTGTGGATGCACTAAAGAAGCTCCAGCTCTGTGTCCGTAATTCTTAAAGACTAAAGCGTACTTTATGCGTTTATCAGCCCTAATCGACAAAAGTCTATCTCGCCATGCCCATAAAACATCTTCGATTTCATCAAGTGCCATGAATGAAAAATCACGCGAGTGCGATGGGGTTTCAATAATCACTTCATGATATCCAAAGCCCACCATACTCCTATGTAAGTCATTTCCTGTTACTGTGTTTAGCTCTAAATCTGGTGAAAGTGCAGGGTACTTATTTCTAACCACTCTTAGTGTCCATCCTCGTTGGTTGGATCCAGTACCTGGGCTCCTGTATGCCAGTACTTCTGGTGGAGTCATTAGTTCATTCCCGGAACAAAAGGGGCACTCCTCGCTCCATTCGGCAAATTCTTCCACTTGAGCAGTTCTGTGATTAGCATCTATGGGCCTTTGGGCTCTTTCGGGGGCTATTATGACCCAGCTACCGGTAAGTGGATCTTTCCTGAACTCTGGCATGTATTACGCCCTCGGTTTCAACTGATAAGAGCTTTCTCATAAAGTTTCACGTACGCTTTAGCCGAACTATCCCAAGAGACATCAGAAGCTATGGCTCTGTTGAAAAGGCTCTTGTGCATTTGTTCATCCTTGTAATAAGCAACTGCTCTCTTAACAGCCCCTAGCAAACCATCAACAGTAGGCTCGTCAAACACAAAACCGTTGCCGTTTGGTTCTTTTTCAGCATCAAATACCGTGTCTGCCAACCCACCTGTACGCCTTACTATGGGAATACTGCCATATCTTAGCGCTATCATCTGCCCAAGACCGCAGGGTTCAAACCTGGAAGGCATAAGAAAATGTGTGCTACCAGCATAGATTCGCTGAGCCAACACAGGATCGAAGGTTATGTTTACTGAGACCATGTTATGGTACTTACCGGCTTTCTTAAAGAGCAATTCTTCGTATTTCTTATCACCCGTACCCAGAGCAACAAGCTGCGCACCCAGCTCCACGATGGAGTCTAAGGCTTCAGCTACCAAATCAATTCCCTTTTGCTCCACAAACCTACTAACCAAACCAATCACTGGATACGGTCCATTTTCCAAATTCAGTTCTTTCCTCAGAGCTTCTGTATTTGCAAGTTTTTTCTCCCACTCGTTAGTAAAGTTTACATAAATGTGTGGGTCGGTAGCCGGGTTATAAAGCTCCACATCGATGCCGTTGAGAATACCTATGAGCCTGTCTTTTCTTTGGACGAGCACGTTCTCTAATCCCACGCCGTATTCTGGTGTTAGTATTTCCTTCGCATACGTGGGACTAACAGTGGTAACATAGTCGGCACATAAGATGCCACCTTTCATGGGGTTCATCGTGTTGTCATCTTGTCTTATCAGGGCATCCATGTCAGGTGTCAATTTCAGAAAACCCGAAAGCGACCGACTACATAAACCTTGGTAAGCAAGGTTATGTATGGTGAATACGGTTTTAAAAGGAAGTCCATCCTGTCGTACCAACACAGGCACTAAGGCAGTGTGCCAGTCATTAGCATGAAGAATATCAAATTTCTCACGTTTCGCAAGTTCCAAAGTGCCCATACTAAATGCGAAAAACCGTTCTGCATCGTCTTTCTCTCCATAGATATTGCTTCTGGAGAAATACTTTTCCTGCTCAAGAAAATAGTGCAAAATGCCATCTTTGTCTACACATTTGAAAACTCTAAAAAGCATCGGACCAACACCTGTCTCCACGTTCAGGGCTGTCTCTTCTTCTAAAACGAACTGCTCTCTATCGATGCTCTGGTAAAGGGGTACAACAGTAGCGGCATTCACACCTTGGCGACTTATGTATTTGGGCAAAGCACCCAACACGTCGGCTAGGCCCCCAACTTTCACAAATGGTGCACACTCAGCCCCTATTAGCAGTACTTTCAATGTTTTCACGCTCCTTATCACAGTACTCTAATAAAAACTACGAAAGCTTATAAGCACTAGGAAGCCTATCCTTGAAAAGGTCGTTGTAACTGTTTATACTTTTCTGCAAAGCCAATCCCGGATCAATGTCAACCGCCAGTGCTTCCTCCTTAGTTTTCGTAGCTCTGTGTAGAACTATGCCTCCAGGCGCAGTAATTTGACTAGCCCCTGTAAACTTGAGGCCTCGCTCTACACCTATTCTGTTGGCTGTTATCTCGAACACCCTATTCTCGATGCACCGAGTAACCATGGCATCCTGGCAATAAGGCAAAACAAGATTAGCTGGATGAAGCACAATCTGAGCTCCCATGAGAGCCAAGGTGCGCATAGCTTCAGGAAAAATCCAGTCGAAGCAGATCATGACCCCAAACACCGTGTCGTGCCAAGTAAAAGTGAAGAACTTATCGCCCCTATTGAAATAAAGCTTTTCTTCATTAAATAAGTGCACCTTCTGATAGATCTTTACCTCACCTTCAGGAGTGACCACAGCTGCAGAATTGTAAAAAACATCTCCAAAGCGCTCAGCAAAACCAAAAGCTAGTAGCGCTCCTTTTCTCTTGGAAAACTCCTGCATTCTCTTAATTGAAGGACCGTCATAAGGTTCGGCTAAAGTGACTATCTCTTCCTTGCTTTTGAACACATAACCAGTATTTGCAAGCTCTGGAAACACGATAACTTCGGCATCCAACGTTGAAGCCATATCGATCATTTTAGAAACGTTATATTCTTTATCACCAAACTTTGGTCTAAACTGCACATATCCGACTTTCACAGGTGCACCTCCCTTTTATCAATGCCCTTGCCTGCGCACTTCGTACTTATCAGTATAATGCCACGCTTTCTGTCAGAGAAGTACAGCTCAATCAAGGCTTATAATAATGAAAGAAGAAAGTGTACGTTACATCGCAATAGGAAAACCTAAAAACACACACTTAGGAGGTGAGCCCGTTGAAGAATTTCGACGAGCTATTGGAGTCCGTAAAGAAGGCAAACCCCGTGAAAGTCGCAGTGGCCCAAGCCAACGACATGGAAGTCATTGAAACAGTAAAAATGGCAACAGAAAAGGGCATTGCCCAGTTTTATTTGGTAGGCGATGCCAAAGAAATTCAGGAGAAATGTCAGCAGCTAAATGTGGACATGAATAAGGTTGAGATCATCGATGAACCCGAGCTTGAGAACGCACCCAGAGCAGCTGTATCACTGGTGAGCAGCGGAAAAGCGCAGGTTGTAATGAAGGGCTTAATTCACACAGCTGACTACCTCAGAGCCATTTTAGACAAGGAAATTGGGTTGAGAAAAGACAAGAGTTTGCTTAGCCACGTGGGAGTATTTCAAGTTCCTGCATTTGATAGATTTATCATCTTAACTGATGCAGCTATGATCATTGCACCAGATCTCCAGCAAAAAGTGTCCATCATAGAGAATGCTGTCGTGGTAGCTCGTGCATTGGGAATTGAGATGCCAAAAGTAGCAGCTTTGTCAGCAGTAGAGACGGTCAATCCAGACATGGTTTCCAGTGTGGAAGCCGCTATTTTGGCAAAAATGAGTGAAAGAGGCCAGATAAAGAATTGCATCGTAGATGGTCCTTTGGCTTTTGATAACGCCATTTCAAAGGAAGCAGCCGAACACAAAGGTATCAAATCACCAGTAGCTGGTGCTGCCGACATTTTACTGGTACCTGATATTGAAGCGGGCAATATCCTCTATAAATCATTTACTTATGCTGCGGGAGCCAGCATGGCAGGCATTGTGGTGGGAGCCAAGGCGCCCGTAGTTTTAACTAGCCGTGCAGACACAGCCGAAAGCAAACTGTATTCCATTGCTTTGGCTGTTCAAGTAGCAAATTCCCAGAGCCAGTAAAGTCTAATAAAATAAGTTCTGTAGTAAGTAAAAAACAAAAGGGCCCTGCTTTCACAGGGCCCTTACCTTTCTCAAGCTTCGAGGGCTTGGGGTTAGCCCCGAAGGGTGGATAGGGAGGTGTAAGGTGTTCTTTTCGATATGTATTATGCCAAAATTTATGCCTTATGACAACATACAATGTTAAGTGTATTTAACAAACTTTTGTATGGTTTTCTACACCCGCTGGTGCATAATATGTTCTCTTCTCACCAAATCCCTTAACGATCAAATGCCTTATGCTATAATTGTCCTAGCAAAGGTCCTTTAAATCCGGTCCCGTGAGGCTGGAAAGGGCAAAACCCTTCTGTCTTGCTGGTCTGGGGGACCTCACAAAATAAGGAGGTGCTCCCAAGTGTCACAGTTAAAAGAAAAAGCCAAAATCATGAGCGCCGATGATATGAGGCGCGCACTAGCACGTTTGGCCCACGAAATTTTGGAACGGAACCAAGGAGCAGACAACCTCATGTTAGTTGGTATTCGGCGACGTGGTATCCCCTTGGCAAAAAGGCTAGCCCAGGCGATTCAATCCATTGAAGGAGTTCAAGTACCAGTAGGTGAGCTGGATATTACATTGTACAGAGATGACCTCTCAGCTCTGGGTCCGAACCCCATTGTCCATCAAACCATAATCCCGAAACGCGTTGATGACGCCATCATAGTTCTCGTTGATGACGTGGTTTACACAGGTAGAACGGTGAGAGCTGCCTTGGATGCCCTGTTTGACCTTGGACGGCCAAGGGCTGTACAACTCTGCGTACTCATCGACAGAGGGCATCGTGAGCTTCCCATTCGACCAGACTTCACTGGAAAAAATGTTCCAACATCCAAGAAGGAAGTTATCGAAGTTCACGTCGAAGAAATAGATGGCGAAGACGCCGTCTACATCATGGAAAAAGTAGATTAACAAGCAGAACAACAACATTGGGCATCCATGTCCCTTTAAAGTCAGTCCCGTGAGGCTGAAAAGGGTGCCAAAGAAAGGGGTGCAACAAATATGAAACATCTTTTGGGGTTAGAAAAGCTTTCCCGCGACGAGATTTTGTCCATACTGCATCTGGCAGCTCCCATGAAAGACATTATTCTAAGAGAAGTTAAAAAGGTCCCCACTCTTCGAGGAAAAATAATTGGCACTTTGTTCTATGAGCCTTCCACCAGAACCAAGAACTCCTTTGAACTGGCAGCAAAGCTTTTAAGTGCTGACGTAGTCAGCGTCAGTGTGGCTACCAGTTCCGTTAAAAAGGGAGAAAGCCTTAAAGACACTGTGCTCACGTTGGAGGCTATGGGCATTGAAGCCATCGTCATAAGGCATAGTAGGAACGGTGTGCCAGCTTACTTGTCCAGCTGTTCAAAGGCTTCTATTATTAACGCAGGTGATGGGCAGCATGAACATCCCAGCCAAGCACTTTTGGATTTGTTCACCATTCAGCAATACAAAGGACGCATAGAAGGCTTAAAAGTACTCATAGTGGGGGATATTATGCACAGCAGAGTAGCAAAATCCAATATCTATGGCTTGAGTAAGTTAGGAGCAGAGATCATTGTTTCAGGCCCCCCTACTCTGATTCCAGAGGAAGTTAAGAATTATGCCCAGGTAGAATACGACTTGGACAATGCAATCAAGAAAGCAGATGTTGTTAACGTGCTTAGGCTGCAGCTGGAACGTCAGGAAGCTGGGCTCATAACGTCATTAGAGGAATACCATCGGTTCTACGGCCTTACCAAAGAGAGAATGGCAAAAGCAAAAGAAGACCTACTTGTACTCCACCCAGGGCCCATGAATAGAGGGGTGGAAATCGATGAAGAAGTAGCTTACTGCGACAAGAGTGCCATACAAGAACAAGTGTCCAACGGTGTTGCCGTAAGAATGGCAATTTACTATACGCTGATGGGAGGTAGGGAGGAATGATCATTAAAAACTGCACTGCTTTTGTGAACGACGAATTTCAAAAAATGGACCTAAGAATAGAAAACGGCACAATTGCTGAGATCGGAGTAAATCTTGTAGGTGACGATGAAGTGCATGATTGCAACGGGATGATTGTTTCTCCAGCATTTGTGGATCTGCATACCCACCTAAGAATAGGGCAGGAGTACAAAGAAGACCCGCAAATTACCGTAGAGAAAGCAATTAGAGGTGGTTACTGCGCCATAAATGTGATGCCGAACACTGTTCCACCCGTAAACACCGCTCCCATGGTCGAATACATAAAAGAGCTAAAAAAACCGGAAGGTTTCTCCATCATGGTCACAGGTGCCATAACCTGCGATGGCTTACTTGCAGAAATAGAAAACATGTCAGAAGCTGGTGCAATTGCCATCAGTGACGACGGAAATTGGACCGAAAATAGCTTTATCTTCTATCAAGCACTTAAGTACGCTAAAAGGCACGATCTTTTGGTCATAGACCATGCTCAAGACACGGTACTTTTCAAGTCGGGACGCATTTACGAAGGTCAAGTAAGCTTTCAAACAGGATTAAAAGGATTTCCCAAAGCAGCTGAAGCGCACGCAGTCTACAGAGACGGTACACTAAACCTGACGGTGGGAGCAAAACTACACATAACACACTTGTCAACCGTTATGGGACTAGATACCATAAGTTTTCTTAAGCACCTGGGCAGCCATATTACAGCTGATGTTACACCACACCATCTGCTATTCGACGACACCGCTTACCTCGAATATGAAACCAAGCTAAAAGCCAACCCACCTTTCGGCGATGACAGAGACAGGAAAGCACTCATTCATGCATTAAGAAGTGCTGAAATAGCAGCCATTGCCACAGACCACGCCCCTCACTCCGAACCCGAAAAAGACCAAGAATGGGAAGATGCGCCTTATGGCATTGCCAGCATTGACACAGCCTTTGAAGCTCTTTATGAAGGATTAGTAAAAACAAATCTTGTGCCCCTGGAAATACTGCTCAGTGCTTTGAGTACAAGACCAGCTCAGATTCTTGGTATGAAGCATGGCATAGCGGTGGGCAATAATGCCAATTTAGTCTTCATAAAAGAAAACGAGCCTCATGTCATAAGCAGCTGCATGGGGGCAAAGAATAATCCCTATGTGGGAAAAGATTCCTCTGCAAAGATCATGGGCTTGATGCTAGACGGCACGATGGTGTACAAACATGCTCAATGAAACCTTTAAGTTGGAAAAAACCGATCTGGGGCATTATGTAGTTGTTTTTTTCGGGCCGGTTGCAGAAGAAAACCTTCCGCAACCGGGGCAGTTTTACATGTTCTACAAAGAATATGTGAAAAAACCCTTCTCTGTAGCATTTCTTAAGGAAAACCGCCTCTTCTTCATCATAAAGAAAGTTGGGCCCTTCACTAGTAGTATTCCTGATGAAGTCAGGGTTGAGGGCCCTTACGGAAAGCCTTTCCCTGCCGTGGTAACCAATACTTTCCTCATTAGTGGGGGCGCCGGCATAGCACCCATATGCTTCCTCGCAGAGAAGCTTACAGAGCAAAACTTACCCTTTACGTGGTTGCACGGTGAAAGCAAGGCAGAAAATCTAATCTTGCTAGATTACTTACCAGTAAAACCAAATAAGGTCTCGGTGGAACCCACTCTAGTCACAGATCTTCTACCCAAAGAAGCACAGTTCTATTGTGCTTGTGGCCCAAAGCCCATGCTTAAAGGGCTACACAGTAAATGGGGCACAAATGGCTTTGTTTCCTTGGAAGAACGCATGTCGTGTGGTTTCGGAGCTTGTTACGGCTGCGTAATTCCCACCACATCTGGATACCAAAGGGTTTGTAAAGAAGGACCCGTCTTCGAGGCAGGTGAACTGTTATGGCAGGAGCTGTGCGTTTAAAGAAGCTTACCTTGAAAAATCCTTTCATAGCGAGCTCAGGAACGTGCGGCTACGCGGACGCCGATCTCATACCGCTAGACAAGTTTGGTGCTGCAGTGACCAAAACCATAACCCTGCTGCCGCGTCAAGGAAACAGGCCTCCGCGATTGGTGGAAACGCCAGCTGGTCTCGTTAATAGCATAGGCTTGCAGAACATGGGTTTGGAAGCCTTTAAACAATTTCTCACAGATTTCAAGAAGCCCACTACCCTGATTGTGTCCGTCGGTGGTGAATCACCCGAAGACTTTGCCACCATAGTTGAGGAACTGAACACCTATGACCTTATTGACGCGTTTGAGCTCAACCTTTCTTGTCCAAACGTAAAAACAGGAGGAGAAGTGGTCGGCAAGGATTACGTTACCGTATCTAACATACTGGAAGCATCCTTGAAAAGCACAACAAAGCCGCTTTTAGTCAAACTATCACCCTTCACAGAACAGTTAGATAAGATTCTGCAGCACTGGGAAAGCAAGGTAGAAGCGTTTGTGCTCTTTAATACATTTCCCGCCATGGACATCGACCCCCGCTCTGGCAAACCCGTTCTGGGCGCAGTAAGCGGTGGACTAAGTGGCCCTGCCATATACCCCATCGTCCTCAATAGCATTTACAAATACTCAAAGGCACACACCTTAGTTGCTTCAGGAGGCATTGCCACTACCGATATCGCAAAGAAGTTCATAATGGCAGGTGCCAGAGCACTTGAGATTGGTACCGGAAATCTGTGGAATCCTGCTTTCATAGAAATGCTTCTTAAGGAGGTGTAACAGCATATGAAACCCAATTTGGTACTGGCATTGGATTTTCAAAAAAGAGAGTGCATTGACTACTGGATAGAGCAAACACAGCACTTATTCGACTGGTACAAAGTCGGCATGGAGGCCTTCTACGCTCAGGGTGACTACACCATCGCTAAACTGTTTGAGCGCGGCAAACACATTTTTCTGGATCTTAAGCTCTCAGATATTCCTAACACCGTTTACAAGGCCACAAAAGCCCTACTATCTCGCTATCCCATCGACATGATAAACGTTCATGCACTTAGCGGTAGAGATACTTTGTCAGCTTTCAAAGAAGCCTTAATGGAGATGGCCGATCTTTACAAAAAACCCATTAAAGCTATTGGTGTTACCCTGCTCACTAGCTTATCTGAAGAAGATCTGCAAATGCTTGGACTTACCAATATAGAGCAAACTGTAATGACCTTGGCTCACATTGTTAAAAACGCAGGCTTAGACGGTGTTGTTTGTTCCACAAAAGAGGCTCCACGGATAAAACAAAAACTAGGCGAAGAATTTCTCACAGTCACGCCAGGTATACGCTTTGACCAGCTTTCACCTCATGACCAGAAACGTACCGGTACTTTGCAAGAAGCTGTAAAAGTATCTGATTTCATCATTATTGGTAGGGCCTTAACCGAAGCCCAAAATCCTCAAGAGGCTATAAGAACTCTGCAAGAAAGGTGGGAACAACTCCCATGAGAGTCTTGGAAATTCTTGAGAAACGTGGAGCTATTTTACATGGGCACTTTTTACTTGCCAGTGGCAAACATTCTGACGTTTATGTACAGTGTCAAAGGGCTTTTGTTTATCCTGAAGACACCGCGTTCATAGCCAAAGAACTTATTGGTAAAGCGCAAGAGCAGTGCGACATAAAGAACATTGCAGGCGTAGTTTCGCCTGCGCTAGGTGCAGTAATCATTGGCTACGAAGTAGCAAGGCAGCTAGATAAACCCTTCCTCTTTGCCGAGAGGGAAGACGGAAAGCTCACCTTCAGAAGAGGGTTCGAAATACAACAAAACGGGCATTACCTCACAGTAGAAGATGTGTTCACCACGGGCGGTTCTACCTTGGAGCTCATAAACTTGGTAGAAAACATGGGTGGCCTCGTTGATTATGCACTAGCCGTAGTTCAGCGTCAGAAAGAAATAGCCCTGCCCGTTCCACATGACAGTCTTATATTCTTGGATCTACCCCTCTATGAGCCAGAGAACTGCCCTTTGTGCAAAGCTGGTATACCTCTAGTCAAACCAGGAACAAAGCAGCAACAAAAAACCTCATCATAGAGATCCTAAAGCACTAACTATATCAGCATAAAGGCGATCTGGGGACTCCATGCCCACGTAAAAACGGATCAAACCGGGATTAAGTCCCCAGCTTTCAAGTACTTCCACCCTGTAGGATGCCAAAAGAGGAGTGACCACAGGAATACTTCCGCCCCAGAATACGCCTTTTTGGAACAAACTTAGGTTATCGATGAAACGCGCTATATCCAAGAGACTTATGTTTAATTCCAGGGTGACAAACCCGCCCATTTTAACGGACTTCCCATTAGTGTCCCGTGGGTAGTAAACTTCTTTCACCATTGGGTGTGCACTAAGCATGCTTTGCAGCTGGTAAACATTAGATCTAATTACCTCCAACCGTTGGCGCATACTTTCCATTTCCCCGATGAGGGCGTTGGCATCCCAAGGCATCATGATACCCCCTAAAGTGCTACGTGCCATTTCCACAGGCTCTTTCCATCCTTCACTGCCCAGGAGAGCGCCACCAAGGATCCCACTATCCCCTGCCGGGTATTTACTCAATGAAATAGCAACTAAATCAGCAAATGGGGTAATTTTCTCATAACCAAACCCAGCACTGTTGTCTACCATAACGCTAACCTGATACTTATCTGCTAAGCCCTTAATCTGCTCCAAGGGAGGGCAGGTAAGCGTAAAGGGTGCAGGCATTTCTAAGTAAATAAGTTCTGTATCTGGAGTGATTGACTCCTCGAGAGCGTCCACATCATTAACGTCCGTGAATGTGCATGAAACACCAAAACTCGGCAAATACTCTTCAAACAATAGGCGCGTAGGGCCATAGATTTCCTTTTGGACAACCACGTGGTCTCCTTGGCTAAGCAAAGCCAAAAGTCCAGTACTTATGGCCGACATGCCACTAGAGAAAACCCACGCAAAATCTGCTGGTTCACAGCTTAGTAGAACCTGCTCCAATGCTTCCAGGGTAGGGTGACCATCTCGAACGTAGAAATAATCTTTCGAGTCACCGTAAAGTGCTGCCTGCATTTCTCGGAAGGAGTGGAAAACGAAAGACGTGGTTTTGAAGAGAGGCTCTCTTAAAGGTTTTGACATAACTCAAGAACTCTCTTCTCGCACGTCCCAATCTGGACCGCCTGTCAAGATCACGGTTTTTAGCTTCCGCTTGCTTTCCTCACTTATGGGCATTCTGCCGATCTTTTCTGCAGTGGAAACCCTGTCATAGTCCAAACGTCTAAGAGACACGGAACCATTTTCTATAACCGCATAAGATGCCATGGGAATGTAATCACGAGGTTGTCCAACCGAACCCGGATTAAGAAATAGCAGCCCATCAACGTTAACAAAAAACTGTTCATGGCTATGCCCTACCAAAACAAAATCGTACTCGTTTTTCTCATCAGTGGAGAAAAGGTTGACCAAGCTGTGAGGATTTACGTTCCTAGCAGCTTCAGCCTCTCCTTCGAAGCTACCTTTATCACAAGCCCTCAAATACTTGTAAAGTGGATCAGAGGGTGCTGCATGAGTAGCCAAAAGTTTGTACTTGCCGACTGTCCAAGATTCCATTGCCCTAAGGCTTTTCAAGTACTGCTTGTTCTCTTCAGTCAGTGTTTTGACTGTGTAATTCATGCGCGTTTCCACGCTTAATTCATAGAACATCAGACCACACTGACAACTGACGCCGTATACTGCAGCATAATCGTGATTTCCTATTAAAACCTTGGAAGTAACATTCTTTAAAGTATCTATTACCTCGTTCGGAGACGGCCCATAGTCCACGAAATCCCCTAAAAAGATAACCTCGTCTGCGTCAGACTCCTTATCAAGAACCGCGCGCAAGGCTTCAAGATTGCCGTGCACATCACTCATTACCAGTATTTTCATACCCATACCTCACAAGGTAGCTAAGTATTATCATTATTCTAATTGACAATCTGTCTTCATAAAACACATTTGAAAGAGTTTCATTTAGTATGATTGCTACTAAGCTGTCTAGAAATATGTTACAATCTTAATTTGTTTAGCGCTTGGAATTCCTTTAGGAGTTGAAAGACGACTGTGAAAACTGTACGAGATTATCAACCTGCAGAGCAGACTAGAAAATCGTATGTAAAAGCCTTCTACATAACTATAATTGGAAACCTGCTGCTAGTCGCCGTAAAGGCGGTAGTAGCAAGCTTGACAGGAAGTGCCGCCCTGTATGCAGAAACTGCGAATTCTGCATCCGATGTGGTTTATTCGCTACTAATGGTATTTGGGCTGTGGATCTCTCAGAAGCCACCTGATCATTCCCATCCTCAAGGACATAGCCGTTTCGAACCATTAGTTGGACTCTTAGTCACATTCTCCATGGCCTTTGCTGGTTACCAGGCAGCATCCACTTCAATTTTGAAGCTGTTAGCTGGGGGCATTGCTGTCAAACCAGGCTTACCTACTTTGGTTTTAGTGATGACCGCCATCACAAAAGGCGTAATGTACTATGCCATCTTGCAGTTATCACAAAAAACACAAAGTCCAGCACTGCATGCCACAGCACAAGATAACCTTACCGATGTCATGACTTCGTCAGCAGCTTTTCTGGGTATCCTTGGTTCATATTATGTTTCCCCACTGTTAGATCCCATAGCTGGCTTATTGGTTTCAGCATGGATATTTAAGGCAGTCATAGGATTGATATTGGAAAACATAAAGTACATCACAGGTGGGTCAGCTGACAAAGATGTAGTGGAGCAAATTCTTCATATAACTAATTCAGTACCGGGTGTGCTTAGGGTGCACGAGTTGGTAACTGAATATGTTGGACCTCGCCTAGTGGTTGAGATGCACGTGAACGTTAGAGGCGATTTGCCTCTAACAGAAGCTCACCGCATAAACGACGAAATTGTTAACAGAGTTCTGCACAACGTCCAGGATGTGGATAGGGTTTACGTACATTTAGAACCAGAAAACGAAAGTTAGCCTATAGTTAACACTCCTTTTAAACCTTAAATAGAAATCAGTCATACAATGTGGCTATGCAGATATATTTACTCAGACACCCCGAAACCGAATGGAACAAACAAGGACGATTCCAGGGACAAACAGATATACCAATAAATGAGACAGGTATGGATCAACTTGAGCGAACCCTCCCCTTCCTTGCCACCTTGCCAGTGCAAGTTATTTACAGTAGCCCCCTTAAGAGAGCAAAAATCGTAGCACAAAGAGTGAGCCGCGCTACAGGACTGCCAATGTTCGAAGATACACGCATTATGGAAGTGAACTGTGGCAGGTGGGAAGGAAAAGTTGCTCAAACTCTGGCAATTGAAGAACCTGAACTATTCAGTTTGTGGAAATCAAACCCCTACGATTTTAGGATCCCTGGAGGAGAAAGCTATCAAGACGTCGAAAACCGTACTAGTGCCTTCTTAAAAGACATTATTAGTGATGAGAAAAACGCTTTAGTAGTTAGTCACGGCATTGCCATAACTACTATGCTCAGATTCGTACTCCAGATCCCTAAAGAGCATGTCCGCGTACTTCACATCGAGAATCTTGGGCTAGCAAAACTGGAAGTAGATGCAAACGCCATTGCATACACCATAGTAAACCCTGCGCTTGAACTTAAAGTGGCTTCTCTTTTGCAGCAAGTGTGAGACACTCATCAAACACTGTAAAAGGTGCCACACCACTCGGAGGTTCGGTATAATTTACCCATGAAGATATTCTTACTCAGACATCCAGAAACTGATTGGAACGGTGAATGGCGTTTTCAAGGTAGGACGGACATCCCGGTTAGCAAGAAAGGTAAAGAAGCCTTAGAAAAGGCTTTGCCAGTCTTATGCAAATTACCCATTGACATTATCTACACCAGTCCTTTACAAAGAGCCAGGATTGTTGCTGAAATGATCAATGAGAGAACAGGCATCCCGTTTGAAGTAGATGAAAGAATTATTGAAGCAAACTGCGGCGAGTGGGAAGGAAGAAAGGTTCCTGAACTTATGAAGGAAGAGCCAGATTTTATGGCAAAATGGTGGGCAAATCCTTATGCTGTTCCCATACCCGGAGGAGAAAGTTACCAAGACGTTGAGAAACGTACCAGTGCACTGTTGCAGGAAATCATCGCCAAGAACACGAACGCCTTGCTTGTGAGCCATGGCATTGCCATAACCACCATGCTCAGATATATATTGGAGCTTCCTTACGAAAAAACATCCATTCTGAGAATCGAAAACCTTGGACTCGCCAAAATTGAAGTAGATGACTTTGGAAAGGGATTTGTCATATCCAACCCAGCAGGTATTCTTGATTTGTTGTCCTTCCCTTTGTAGCTGCTGCCGTAGGCCCCTAGCGTAGCCACATTCTCACCTGTCGATTTGCGTTCCTTATCTCATACTAAGATCTTGACGAAACTGTAACTGTGTTTCCCTTTCTATTTGGTCTCACAGAAACATACCCCAAGTTCCTCTTTTTGAGGAAAACTTTAACCTTTTCCTACCTATTGCAGTGATGTTGTGTACAAAGTTGATAACCTTGCCAAATTGTTTTAACGTCCCAGACCTCTTCGCCCATTTTTGGGGTTAAAAAGCATACTATTTATCATTGTTCGTTAGCTTTCCCGTTATTACTCCTTTTCCACCACCACTGGCACCTTTCTCCCTGAACGCCTCAAAGTGCATGTTAGCATTCGGTCCTCCCATGGCGAAATACCCTTCTTGGTTCACGAGCACAATATCTTTATCCTTCTCATTACAGTACGCAGCTATTTGCTTCATACTTTGCATATCCAATGGTAGGTTTTTCCAAAAGACTTCATCGCTTTGAGCGATTTGGACTTTCACAAGTTCCAACAGATTCTTTTTCTCGAGTTCCAGCTGTTTCTTCTGCTCGAGCAGTTGGAATACCCTCTCTTCAACGTCCCCGGTAAGCAAATTCTTTAGTTTCTGCTCCCTTTCTATGTAATTCTTGGCTATGCGAGCTAACCGGATTCCAGCAGCAAAAATCACTCTGACATAGCGTGTGTTCTTCCTTTCCACCTTTAGTATGGCGAAACCGCCAACGTAGCCAGTATTGGTAACATGCGTACCGCCGCAGGCACACTTGTCAATCCCCTCGATTTCCACAATGCGAGGATGTTCATAGTCTGTGTGTTTCCTAAGCTTTTCATCGACTTCTTCAGTTACATACACACGTACTGGGATTTGCCTTAAGATAACTTCGTTAACCTGACGTTCTAGCTGTGCGTATTTTTCTGGATCCTCATCAGCACCAAGAAGTTCAATTTTTGACTCATCGTCAAAAATCGCAAAACCCTCTGAGGGCCATCCGTAAAGCTGCTCTGCCAAAGCCGAAAAAATATGCTGTGCCGTATGCTGCTGGCTCACTTCTAAGCGCCAAAGCTCGTCTATAACTACGTCAACTTCCACTTCTGTTTTTGGCACTTCACCTGATATGCTTCTAACCTTCCAAAAAGTACCGCCCTTCTCCTTGAATGCCTCATCACTTTCTATGTAAAAACCAGGCCCTTTTACCTTTATTCGGTCGGCAGGCTGCCCACCGCCTCCTTCATAAATGCAAGCCTCAATTTGAAATAGCCCTTTCTCAGGATCGTAATTAAGTAGTTTACCTTTCACTCCAGCACCTCCACGCTAACTTCTAAAAGAGATTGTACCCATGAATCTGCCTCAGGAATACGTATGCCCACAGCCACTGCTTTAGCTCCTGCAGAGTGTGCCATCTGAACATCACCCAAGCTATCACCGAAAACCACTAAATCCTCACAGGGTATTCCCATGAGACTAGAGACCTTTAGAAGCATGTCTGGAAACGGCTTACCTCTCTTCACATCTTCAGCTGAAACTATGATCGGCAACTCTACTTGCCAAAACTTAAACATTTCTTCCACATTTGACCTTGAATCAGAGGTTGCTATCGCCACAGGTACATGCTGGCTTAACAATGTAAAAAGTTCTTTGGCTCCTGGCAAAGGAGAATAAACCATTTCTGGAGATATAACCCTTTGCGCTTCTTCTACAATTTCCTGTGACAGTTTTCTGCACGTGGCCCAATCAATTTTGTGCATGAGCCATATAGCTGCAGCTAGTAAACACTTAGCCTCTTCCATAGTGCACAAAGACAGCGGTGCAATTGAAGGATCTTCATCGACGCCAAAAAGGTCAATTGCCACCTTTTCAACGCATAAACCTTTCTGAGAGGCTACTTTCATATAAAGAGAGAATATCTGTTTCCAAAGGTCAAAGCCTCCCGTTAGAACCCCATCTTTGTCAAAAACCACGCCTTTTACAACAAACTCGTCATTGCCGCAAGTGATTTTTACCTTTCTTGAATTCGTGACCATAGTATTTATTTTAGACTTAAATTGTGATACCATATGATACATGAATGCCATAGAAGATAAAATTGAAAATCTCAAAAACATTATAAAAAGAAACGGCGACCGTATTACCAAGCCAAGGCTTGCTGTGTACGAGTTTCTAGTAAGTAATCAAGGGCATTTTAGCGCCCAACAAATTTATAATGCTATAAGAGAGACGATTCCAGACATCACACTAGCCACTGTATACAATGTTCTTCGATACTTGGCCGATATCGGTGTAATCCAGGAGATCCCAACGCAAACCGAGACACTATATGACGGTACTGAAGTACCTCATGCGCACCTTATCTGCATGGAATGTGGAAAAGTTCAGGACGTCGTGGCAGTCAACATTAATCCACTTATCAAGGCTGCCAAAATTTACCATTGGAAACTAACTCAAAACCCCGTGTCCGTATTCGGCATTTGCCCAGAATGTCAGAAACGGTCTAACGGAAGCTTACTCTGATAGAATTTGCTAAGCTCAGCCTGGAATCGAAAATCCCGTGGCTGTCGCACCCGGTTTAGGCGTTCATAATCCAATACAGCTGTAACAAGTTCCTCTTGATTGTATTTCTTACTCAAAGCGACGATGCCACTTAAATCTTCTGTGTAATCATGTGGAGCATAAACCCCAGCTTTCCCTTCAAATACGTAGTCCCCTAGTTTCCCTACTAAGAAAGATTGAACCGTGAAAACCTGACTAGTCTGAGCCCTTGCCCAAGCACCTCTGATTTGTTCTCCTAAATAGAACGGTGCAGGGTTTGCTGAAGGCACTAAAAGCAAACGTGCCCCCATGTTTTCTAGTATGCGTGATTGCTCATAGTAAGTAGCATCCATGCACACCAAAACACCAGCCTTTTGAGTTCCTAAATCAAATAGTCCTAAGCGAGAACCTCTACTCATACCCCATTTCTCCTCCATAGGCATGAGATGTGCTTTATCCTGAGTTAAAATAACATTCCCTCGTCTGAACACAAAGGTGCGGTTTACCAACTTACCATTCTCCACAAAGGCTAACGTACCAGCCACAATCGTAGCATCAGTTTTGGCTGAGATCTGCGAAAAAATGTCAACATAGGTGGAGTACAGAATTGGAGAAATCATGCTAAGTAACTCCAGGGTGCTGGGGTCATCCAGATCAATAGGCTCACCAGCAATGCCCATTAAAAGGTTTCCGAAGTATTCAGGGAAAAGGATCACACCAGCGCCCTTATCCAGGGCTGCCGTCATGTAACTAGCCACCGAATGAGCAAATTCCAATGCATTATCGTAAAAACGTAAGTTTGTATTGAAGGCAGCAACAATATTTGGATTTTGACTGTTCCTAAGCAGAAGTTGATCAAGAAAACTTCTATAAAGATTTGGGCTGCTGCTTCGGCTAAGCGTCACTTTTAGTCGCTGACGCCTCCACCAGCTAATCATGATTCAGACCCTCCAATAGGTAGCGCTCATATTTAAGGTAAAGATCAGTATTCATGAGCTTTGGCAACATGTATTTCGCCCTAATCTCGTAAACAGCATTCATGGAAATGGATAAAGAACTCTCCAGAGGCTGTATGATACCAGTCCTGTCAGGACTAAGCTCCACAGGCACAATGCCAACAATAAAATTCCCTTCCTCGTGGAAGAAAACCTCAATAGCAACGAGCTGGTTTTCTTGAACACCTATCCACGTTCTATTAAAGAGTTCAAAACTATTCCCGTTCCATGGCCCAAAGCAAACAATTAGGTTTTTCCCTACATACCGTGCATATCTGTAGACAGACATGTCCATAGCAGATTTATGTCCGATAGCAAACCCCCAAGGTTCTTCCCGCACGTCATGTTCAGGATCGACTAAAAAAACACTACTATCATCAACTGTAATATAAAGCTGTTCACCATCAAGCTCAGCGGATATTGTGCCCATCACCATGCATTCATTTTAACGCATTGTTTATAATAGAGCACAACTTCATACGCCACTAACTTGTATAACGCTAACTGTTGAGTTCTTCTTCCAGATCATATGTCTTCTCAGCGTGCACATAAAAGTAGAACAGAGCTTTCCCCAGACTATAACGGTCATCGTCTAGCAAATAAGCATAGGAACTTTCTTCTAAAGGCGAAGAACAAACCTGTCTTTTTTGCTCCCACCAATTGCGCACCAAATCTGTTATGTCTTCGGCTCTTAAGCAAGAAAACCCGGCTTCTACCATTTCTTCTACCAAATAATGTGATTTTGACTTTCTAGTATATGTAAAGCCAATCCTAGCCAAAGACTTTCTCACATTTCCTGGTACTGACCTGGTCATCAAAACATCCGTAGTCAACAACTCTCCACCTAACCTGAGCAATTTATTAGCTGTCTTTGGCGTTAATTCAATACATGTATCGGTAGGCAAAATATGATCAACTAATAACAGATCCAAGGAACTCATATTAAGGACGTTCTCATTGAGTATGATGGTACAGCCATTTACATTAGGAACGACCTTTTGTACCAGCAAACTACTGCCCACAACACCAATGCGTTTAGGGTTCATCGATACGATATCCTTCTTCATCCTGTCGAAGACAGGAGATAAGGCAGCATATTCATCACCATGGCAAGTCAACCGAGTTATCACCTCCTAAACGTACAGTCCTCTTGGACCAATAACAAAAGCACATTCAGTAACTATCAGAAACAGTGCAGAGAGGTAAATCTATGTCCAGTCCTACACTTTCCAAGGGTGCTCTACTAGCCGTTATCCAAAGGTCCTCAAGCGGGATATTAAGCTTGCGGGACAAGCTGATTACACCGTCTTTTAGATTGGTAGCGCTCCCCATTAGAGTATTATCCTCATAGACGGCTCCTTTTTCCACTCTTAGCACGTGTCCGTCTAGCTCATACACCCCATCTTCCAAGCCCATCCCTTCTGTACCATTGGACACAAAAACTACTCTTGAAAGCCCTTTCGCCTTCAGAGTAAGCCCCACAGTAGCAGGATGAACATGTACACCATCTACGATAAGTTCCACATAAGCATCTGAAAACAACGCAGTTCCAATTGGACCAGGTTCTCTATGGTGAAAGAACTTCATTGAGTTGAACAAATGAGTAACCCTGTTGGCGCCAATGGAAATGGCTCTTTGCATCTGTTCGTAAGTGGCACCCGTGTGCCCCAAACTGACCACAACACCATTCTTAACTAGATAGTCGATGACCTCGGCTGCACCTGGCGCTTCTGGTGCCAAAGTAACAATGAGTGGCAATCCTTGGGCTGCTTTCACAAGTTTTTCAGCCTTTTGAAGTGAAGGCTTGATAATGTATTCTACTGGTTGCGATCCATGAAAATCGGGGTTCAGGAATGGTCCTTCTACATGAACACCCAGAATCCGAGCTTCAGCACTTGACTGCTGACGCGAAGCAATTACAATACTGTTTACCGCTTCAAGGATGCCATCCCATGGTGCGGTTCTTGTAGTAGGAAACCAGCCATATATACCGTTAAGTGCAAGGTATTCGCCTATTTCTTTAATGGCATCAATGCCATCCATAACAGACTTTCCAACAGCTCCGTGGACATGACTATCAACCAGACCGGGTAGTCTTCTGATCATATCAGCCTCCTAAGAAGTTTAATTCAATGTTAATAGCATTTCTTTAATATTATAAACTACCGCTTTACTCTGGTTGACCTTCTCCTTTCTGTTCGTTCTCATTGTTGGCTTTGGTTTCAGGCCTAACTGTTTTTAGCAGGTCCTTTGTCAGATTCAGGTCCTCCTGCAGTTTTGATTTCTCGTCCTGCAACTGCTTTATCTCATCTCGCAGGTTCTTCACTGTGCGCCCACGAGCATTGAAACTAGGCATGACGAGCAGAACACCCAATATGACACCAAGGAGCATAGAAATAACCAAAATCAGAGCTGCTGATCCCTGAAAACTCCAAAACAGAAAACTTATTGTGAGTGGAGTAGTGTTCTGCATACCAAACACTACGGCAACTACTGCAATTACCAATATAAGCAATACAGTCCCAGCCAAACCTCACACCCCCTTTTGCTGTTTCATGTATTCATGTTCCTTAAGTACTTCTTCAATAAGCTCAGAAACCTTCCACTGCATGTTCGTCTCAGTAGTTACAGCGAAAACCAAATCTTTGTCGGGAAAGAGTGTCTTGCAGGTCTTTATTAAAACGTGAAGTTCTTCCTCAGTGAATCCGTGAAACAAAAGAAACCTCTCAGATGCTACCATTTCTAACTATCCCTCCTCCAAAATCAAGAAGCAATCGATCTTTACTTGTGTTCTTCAGCGAAAGCCTGAGCGGTTATTTCAAGCCCTTCTTCTAAATCGACCCTTGGTTCCCAACCAAGCACATCTTTTGCTTTCCCGTAGTCCAAACAACTTCTTTGTAGCTCGCCTGGTATGGCAGGGCCATGAACCTTTGGGAAGTCTTTTCCCACGTACTGCTTGAGAAGCCTAAATATGTCTAGCACACTGCTTTCCCTGCCAGTACCAATGTTAAACACACCCACTGCATCGCTACAAGCTGCCTTTATGTTAGCATCCACCACATCTTCAACAAACACAAAATCTCTGGTTTGAGTTCCGTCTCCGTTAATTACGGGGGTTTCGCCAGCAAGCATTTTTTCTAAGAAAATTGCAACTACGCCAGCTTCACCCTTCGTACTTTGCCCAGGTCCATACACATTGCTGTAACGGAGGGCCACGTAGGGCAAACCATGCACCACATGGTAATAATAAAGGTACTTCTCCACAGAAAACTTAGCCACACCGTAGGGCGATAAAGGATTAGGCTCAACGGTTTCTGGCGTAGGCAAAATATCCACATCGCCGTAAATAGCACCCCCAGTGGAAGAAAAAACAAACTTGACCTTGCTTATGTCTTCAGCACTTTCCACTAAGCTCTGCATGACATTTATGCTACCCAAAATGTTTATGGAAGCATCCTCCAACGGCTGCTGAAGGCTTCTCCGAAGGTTTATTTGAGCTGCCAGATGAAATACTACATCCGGCTTAAAATCCTTTATCACACGGCTAGCTTCCAAACTTCTAACATCTAAAGCTATGAGTTGAGCTCCCGAATCCACCTTTGATGCATCGCCCATGGATAAATCGTCTATGACGACTACTTCAGCTCCTTCTGCAACAAGCCTCTTTACTAAATGACTACCTATGAACCCTGCCCCACCCGTTACTAAAGCTCTCTTTTTCAAATTGTCCGACCTCCTAAGAACACTTTTTTAAAAGATCTCCTTGCACAAACGTTCATCAAGTTAAGTATAATTCAATATGCCGTGAATAATCAGCCATATTCCACAGGTTGCATTCCAAACGCCTAGCACTTAAGAAATATTCTCTCCTTTTATGCTGCGATAAAGCTTGGCGACCTCGTCATCAGTAACCTGTTGAAAATTCAAATAAAATTGGCCCACTGCCATGAAATCTTCTGGAATCAACAGAGCCTTAACCTCATCCGCAAGACCTCTTAATTCTTCAAAGGTTTCCGGTGAGATAACCGGTACGGCAACCACTATCTTTTGAGCATTGTTGTTCTTCACAAAGCTAATCGCGGCTTTCATGGTAGCGCCAGTTGCCACGCCATCGTCTGTGACAATAACAATCATACTATTCAAGTTCCCGTAGCTGGAGGAGCCCCTAATGTAATTTAGTTGATCACGCAGCTCGACTAATTTCCTCGCCTTTGTGCCCTCAATGTAATCATCGCTGACTCCATAATGTTCTTTTATCCACCGGTCCACGTATATGCTTCCGTCAGGCGCAACAGCCCCGACAGCCAATTCTGGATCAAAAGGAGCACCTATCTTCTTTATGCCCAGCACGTCCCACGGCAAACCAAGGCACCTGCTTAGCGTGTGCGCCAGCACAGCACCTCCACGTAATATGCCAAGTACAATGGTTTCGTCTCTGCTCTTGTACTCAGAAAGGATATCTGCCAACTTTTGAGCGGCGTCTGTTCTTGAGGTAAACAATGCTACCACCCCACTCTCTAGGTAATACAGGTAGTACAAGTTCATTTTAGTTTAAAACCCAACAAATCAAACTCAATTTCTACTGATATAATGCTAAGCGGAGAAAAATCGGAGGGAGCTATCGTATGAAAACATCTGATCTGACGCACATAGCCCTAGGTACAGCTTTTTTGTGTGTAGCTGCTCAAATCTCTTTGCCACTACCAGTTTTTCCTGTACCCTTTACACTTCAGGTATTTGCGATATTTTTCTTATCCGTACTAATGCCACCACGCCAAAGCCTGATGACAGTCCTAATGTACATCCTGCTAGGAGCTCTTGGTTTACCTGTTTTTGCAGGTGGGAGTTCGGGGATTGGTATTCTGATGGGTAAAACAGGCGGCTTCTTACTGTCTTTCCCTTTCTGTGCGTACTTGATAAGCTGGATGCACAAAAGATTTGATACATACGGATATTGGGTAGGTATTACTGTTGGGCTATGCATTACCTATACTGCAGGAGTATTACAGCTAAGCTTTATATCGAACACACCTTTTAGGGTCATCCTATGGGGTATGCTCCCATTACTGTTAATGGACCTTCTTAAAGCCATAGCTGCCTATACTGTTGCTTACCCAATAACCAAAGTACTAAAGCAACTCATTCCGAGTACATCTGCTAAGGAGGGATGACTGGTATGAGCCAACTCGGAAAAACCTTAGTCATCTTCGGCATCTGCCTAATGATTCTAGGTGCAATTCTATGGGCACTGTCGTCCCTTAACATAAAGGGGATTCCCTTCGGCAGGCTTCCTGGTGACATTTATATCAAGAAAGACAACTTTGTCTTTTATGCCCCCATAGTCAGTTTCTTACTACTTAGCGTGTTGCTCACTGTGGTTATCAACATTATCGTTCACATCTTCTTCAGATGAGTCACGGTTGTTCTTGTACCTGTGCCAGGCTCCCATAACCACCGTCAGACTTGCAAAAGCCAGACCCCAACCAATCAGCATGGCGATGAGCCAATTCTGGCTAGCGTTTGCGCCAAGAATGGTAAGCAATAGTTTTGACCCCTGCCAAGTCGCCCAAAGCCAAGCGAAATTCCAGCTAAACGCTCCCATGGAAGAAAACAGCGTATAAACAGGTAAGTTCATACCCAAAGTACCAGCTAACAATATGGTTGGTGTTCTGATGGGACCAAACCACCTTGAAATAACTACAACCCATGGTCCATACTTGTTAGCAAGGCTACGTAAATCCTCTATATCTTCTGGCTCTAGTCGCAAGAATTTTAGCTTTAGCACAAATGGCTCACCAAGTTTGTTCCCTATTAGATACCCAAGCACGTTTCCAAGAAGATTGGCAAGGCTGGCAAAAATCCAACACGGAACAAAAGGAACTTGCCCTTGTGTTATGAACATCGCCACGGCAAAAAATGCTGGCTGAAAGGGAACCCCGGGCATGCCAGTACCTTCCACGATGAGTAACAAATCAAGCACCAAATTTGCGATCCAAGCGCTACTAAACATAATGACTCCAACTAGTTAGCGTTTCTTTAAATTCTTCAAGCATGCTACCAAAACCTGAATTTCGTATCAAGCCCTTTCTACAGAATAACAACTCTTAAAAACCAACTGATAACGCCATGGTTGGAAACACTGCTCTTTGAAATATCCATTCACCATGACATGAGTACGCAATCCTCATTAAACTATTCTAACAGCTCAGCCAAAAACTTAACAAAAAGAGACAGTGTAATTCTTTTAACCACGCTGACAACTGAAAAGTTACAGCCTAAATCAACCCTGTCCACAGGACAAAAGATAGCGGGTACAAAACCGTGCTCAACACTACAGCTTTGGAGATAAAACTAGTGTCCAGTCCCATTTGTTCCCCATAAATGGTGGAAACCACCATGGTTGGCATGCTACTCTGTAGTATCACCACGCTCTGATCAATGAGTGGTAGCCCCATAAGTGAAGAAAATCCCCAAGCCAGTGCTGGTAAGATAAAGAATTTCACCAAGAGTGCTGGTATTACTCTGTAATCCCATTCTAGCGTCAAGATGTAACCCGTATAGATCATAGCTAGCGGTGAGGTTGTTTTTGCCAACATCGAAATGACATCCATGAATGGCGTTGGAATCTTCACAAACTTCAGTAGTAGTCCCAGCATAGCCCCTACCAAAGGCGGACTAAAAACACTTTTCATCCCTTTCTGCAGCCATAGCAGGATGACCATTATAGTATTACTCTGGTCAAACACCACGGCACGAGAAAGTCCCTCTGCTCCAAATAGACCCTCCACTACCGGGTAACCCATGAAGGCAGTGTTTCCAGCCCATCCAGCGAAAACAACCTCCTTAAGCGATTTTTTAGACAACCTAAAGCTCACATAACCCACAATGTGCAGCAAACCAACCAGCGCAGCAATAAGAAAGAAACTGCTATTAAACGTGCTACTGTACATGGCTTGAAACGCCATACAAGGAAGGCATACGTTGAATACAAACTTTCTTAAAGTATCAGCGTCCGCTTGTGATAAAAACCCTATTATTTTTAGCAAATAGCCCAACACAAGCAAGATGAGAAACGTGATAATAGAATCCATAAAGGGAATTCTACACTAAGGTGATCCCCTGTCACTTACAAAATCGTGGAGTTTCCCAGTGCTGCCTCGTGAAAGAAACTGTTTAACCAGCTCCCACAGAACTTCCGCCGGCACCCCCACCCACACTAGCTCCAGAGCCAAAACCGCCTCCTCCTCTAATTCCACTCTTACCACCGCCCATACTTAGAAGTGCAGTAGTGGGCATCCCGTTCAACTTATCAACGATGAAGGGTCTAACATAGAGAGTCCCTGCTACTGGAGTTTCAGGTGGCGCAGTGGGATAGAGCTGACGCAAGTTTTTAAGGGTCTGTTTGGCAACGCCCAAAGCCGTACCATACACCAGCAGTTCGTCCCACATAGCCAAGGCCTGCGGTGGGTTCTGAGAAAGCAAAGTGAAGTCTGTCAAGTATTTCCGTAAAGCTTGCCACTGCTTAACGTACAACAATCCTTCTTCCGTCCAATGAGAGAACACTGCTCGGTTCATGAAAAGTACTATAAGCGCCATGATAAAGCTTACACCCATTCCTGCCATCATGAAGGTTCTTGCATCCATTAGAGGAAAATCAGTGTTCGCCGAAGCAGTAAGCATTATAATAGGCAGAGCTATGCCGCCTACCACTGCCACCGTTTTCGCTATGGTGTTTCCTGTGCTATTGAAGTACTTACGTTTCTGCGCCAAGACAGTAACGCTTTCCTCCCATTTCGTTAGATTATCCCAAAACTTGTCTACTAAGCTTTTCTTCTTAAAGGTTTTCTCCAGACGAGAAAAAATTATCTCTCCTTCTTTGTTTGCGATAGCTTCCAAAGCTCCGCTAAGATAGGGGCGGCTTGTATCATCGTCTATTAGCTTCAGCCCTACCACTTCACCCGACTTTTCTATGAACGACAAATGTCCTTTACGCACCATGTCCAGCACAGCAGCAGAAAAACCATCATTATCAGGCTCCTTGCAAACCCTACTGACAATTGCATTGACAAGCTCTGGGGGGTCTTGCGTAGGTAAATCACGTTCATACAGTGCATCATACTTTATCTTTCGTTCCCTGCCGTATAAAAGGTAGATACCTAAGAAGATTACAAAAAGCAGTATGGGGTAGAACAAACCAAGCATTTTAGTCCTTTGGTAAATACTTGTGTACTGTCTTTCAATTTCCTCCACGTCTGCCAAAGAAAGAACACTGTTCTTGTAATTTGTGCCTGTGCCAAGCAGTCTTGGAAAGACAAAACGACCTTCCACGTAAGTGTTAGCAGGTACCTGCTCAAATACGTAGTGGAACACGTACCTGTCATTTTGCAATCCCTTAGTAACTTCCTTTTTTAACCCCAAGGGATGCACATATACGGAGGAGGGTTCACCAAATACTGATGGAAATGCAATCATTACCACCAGTTTATCAGTCTTCACTGCAGTACCTTCGCCTATGAACTTTACAAATAACTGCGAAAAATCATTGCATTCCATCATTATGTTACGGAGGTAGTACGAGAATTTTACTTGAACAATCTGTCCTTCTTTAGGAACATTTACATACACGCCCTGCCCACTAGAACTAGGACTTCTTGGTGCGAACCACAGTTCCAGAGAGACCACATTGTGTCTATTCATGACATAATTGATTTCAGGTGTTAGGTTTGGCCCCTGCAAAACAGCAACTTGCAGATCTTCTATGTCTACCTCGCTTGGGTATTCTACACGCCAAGTAACATATCTAAAAGGATCCTTTAATAGCCATGTTACAGTTTCCTCTACCAGAGCAGAGCCGTCTTCTTCTACAACCATAGAGAAGGTTCTCTCCGGAAGCTCAAAAGTAACAGCGGCTACAGAGCTCGGTAACAAGAAAACACTAACACACTGAAACAAAACTCCGAAACACAGAAAAACTAGGAGCCATAGGGTTATTCTTGTTTTCATGAGCCCATTATATATCACCGAAGATATAAAAGTGCTTAATGCACAGTACTTCATAAAGCACATCGACACAACTAGGGATTCCTACAATGGTAAAATGGCTATGATGAGGTTTCCGAAAAGATATGGGTAGCTTTAAAGAAGCATTACTAAAAAGCATGAACAAACTGTTTCCACTACCTGTTCATCCTTTTAACCTGCAAAAAGATGGTGTAAAAACTTATGCCGACTGGGAATTTGAAAAAGGTTTAAGCACTCTGCAATATTTTTTAGATTTTACTGACTTGGACCAACTTTTTAAAGACAAAACAGTGCTGGACATTGGGTGTGGAGCCGCAGGCAAAACAGTATTTTATGCCACTTGCGGAGTAAAAGAGATTTACGGAGTAGACAAGGTTGAAAAATACAAAGAACAGGCAGAGAGACTCGCTAAGAGCAAAGGTGTTGAGGACAAGTTTCACTTTGTTATTGCGGATGCAGCAACCTTGCCCTTTTCTGAGAACACCTTCGACACCATAATCATGAACGACTTCATGGAGCATGCGTCACAGCCTCAAAACGTTCTCCTAGAGTGTTATAGAGTTTTAAAGCCTGGCGGTATGTTATATGTGAATTCTCCACCTTATTACCATCCCTACGGAGCACATTTGAGTGACTTGATTGGTGTCCCTTGGGTACACGTGTTTTTTGACGAGCAAACGCTCATAAATGTTTATAAAGACCTTGCCAAAGGACTACCCGACGCTGAGGATCGGATTAAGCTACGTTTTTCCGTTGATAATACCGGAAAGCCTTACATTTCCTACATTAATAAGATGACCATCAAAAAGTTCCGCCAGTGGATAAAAAGTTCTCCATTCAGGTGCGTGTACTACAAAGAAGTTCCCCTACGTAAAAGTTTATCGTTCTTAGCTAAATGGAGCCTAACCAAAGAGTACTTTGTTAAGATGTTAGTAGCCGTACTAAATAAGCCAATAGAGAAAACCTAGCAAGCAGGTTTTTTGGGAAAGCATTGACTAAGCCTTAGATTGGATTTTGTTTGGTTATAATAGAGTGTTATAAGTTTGAAGTTAAGAGGCAAAAGGAGGTAGCTTTAGTGCTTACGACAAAAGATAACATTGAAAAAAAGTTGCCAGAAAATCTTAAAGACCTGGCAGCTGTAGCATATAACTTTTGGCACACGTGGTCACGTTCTGCCATGAAACTTTGGAGCAAAATAGACCCTGATCTCTGGAAGGCTTACCAAAACCCTGTTAAGCTCCTTTTAGAAACACCCAGCGAAAGGCTTGAAGAGCTTTCAAAAGACGAAGACTTTTTGTCCCTGTATGAATTGGTCACAGAAAGATTCCACAGTTACATGAAGGAGAGCAACACATGGTTCAATGCTAATTACCCCAACTGGGACACAAAGTTTGTTTACATGTGCATGGAATATGGAATAAGTGAAGCACTGCCCATTTATTCAGGGGGCTTAGGTATTCTTGCTGGCGACCACCTAAAGTCTGCTAGCGATTTAGGAATACCACTAATTGCCGTTGGGCTTCTGTACAAACACGGTTATTTTGTGCAAGAAATCAGCTCCGATCTTACGCAACAAGAATTGTTTCCTCAATACAGTCCGGAAGACTTACCCATTACACCTTTGCTTGATGCAGAAGGCAAACCTGTATTAGTCCAAGTCCCTCTGGATGACCAAATGATTACAGCCAGAGTTTTTCAAGCTGACGTAGGACGCGTTAAGCTTTACCTTTTAGATCCAGATACACCAGAAACTCCTCCTGAGTACAGGCTTATATGTGATTACCTCTACAATCCGGGTATGGACATACGAGTTGCACAAGAAATACTGCTGGGTGTAGGGGGCATAAGACTTCTCAAAGAGCTGAATATAGAACCCGGATTAGTTCATCTTAATGAAGGGCATCCAGCATTTGCAGCTTTTGAACGCATAAAAGACCTTATGCAGAAGGGCTTGTCTTTTGAGGAATCACTGGAAGTGGTCAAGGAAAGTACCGTTTTTACCACCCACACACCTGTACCAGCTGGTCATGATAAGTTTCCAGTGGACTTTATCTATGGTCGTTTTAGGTCATTTTTTGAAGGTTTGCCAGCGGATAAATTTCTAAGTTTGGGCAAAGAAACAGAAGATTCTGGTGAGCTGAACATGACAGTTTTGGCCATACGCACTTCCGCCTACGTCAATGGTGTGAGTCAGTTGCATGCACGTGTGTCCAGAGAAATGTTCCGCAATCTTTGGAAAGGTTACACGTTGGAAGAAGTACCCATAGAGGGCATTACGAACGGAGTCCATACATTAACATGGATTTGCTCAGAGTTTTCCAGAATCTATGACCGTGCACTCAGCAGGGTATGGCGTGAACACACAGATTTAGAAGGCATGTGGTACGGCGTTGAACGTATTTCGGACGCCGATTTGTGGGAAGCGCATTTAAAAGCAAAAAAGAACTTTATATCGCTCATGAAGGAGAAAATTCAGAGTAGAAACAAGCGCCTTAATCTGAGTGATCCGTTACCCGAAATTGATGAAAATAGCCTCATAATAGGTTTTGGCAGACGTTTTGCTACTTACAAACGCGCCATTTTGATTTTCCGTGATTTGGAAAGACTCAAGAAAATCCTGAACACACCAGGCCGACCGGTTTATCTGGTATTTGCAGGTAAAGCTCATCCAAACGATGGGCCAGGCAAAGAATTTCTTAGCCAAGTTCTTCGGATGACAAAGGAACCAGGATTCGCCGGCAAAGTGTTCTTCTTAGAAAACTACGACATTTCTTTAGCCAGAGCCATGGTATCAGGCGTTGACGTTTGGCTCAACACGCCACGACGTCCACAAGAAGCTAGTGGCACCAGTGGCATGAAAGCAGCCATAAACGGTGTTTTAAACCTTAGTATTTACGATGGATGGTGGGTAGAAGGTTACAACGGCAAGAACGGATGGGTTGTGGGAGATGAATCTTTGGAACCTGAGCACGAAGAGAATGATCAAAGGGACTCAGAAAGCCTGTACAACATACTCGAAACTCAAATAATCCCAACCTATTATGAAAACAGAACCAAATGGCTTTCAATGATGCGTGAGAGTATTAAGAGCATTGTTCCGCGCTTCAGTACACATCGCATGGTCAAGGAGTACATGGACAAAACATATGTAAAAGCTTTTATCAATTCGGAACGTCTCTCCAAGAATGATTTTGAGAATGCTAAGCGCGACGTTAATTGGGAAAGTAGAGTCGTTGAAGCGTGGAACGGTGTTTCAGTAAAGAACGTTGCTGTGGAAGAAAACGGAGCAAGCTTACGAGTCACCGTTAATTTGGGGCAACTTTCCCCTGAAGATGTCAAAGTTGAACTTTTTTTAGGCAGAGAAGGTACAGAACTAGAGAAAGTACGAACCGTTGAACTGCGCAGATATGTATCAGAAGGTGACAGCACTTTTACTTACTTTTACACCGATGGTTTCTTGCGACACCTTGGTAACCCTTGCTGGAAGTACTTTGTTAGAATCCTGCCTGACACTTCTGACACAGACATAATTCAGCACGTACCTATAATCTGGTACGTCATCCAGTAGGAAATTTCGAAAGAAAAAAGGCGGCCGCCTATGCTAAAGCGGCCGCCTTTTTTGCAATTGCCTGAGCTTCTTCGTTATTTGTAGATAGAACAACCTTTTTCACTCTGGGAATGCTTGAAGGTGTCATACTAAACACTTGTAATCCAAGGCCAAGAAGTATTTCTGTGGCTTTATCATCACCTGCAAGCTCACCGCACATGGCAACCTCTTTTCCAAAAGCGTTTCCCACATCAATAACCCTCTTTATGAGTCTAAGAACTGCAGGGTGAAGCGGGTTATAGTATTCTCGCACTTTTTCGTTATCCCGGTCCACAGCAAGAGTGTACTGAGTCAAATCGTTTGTACCGATGCTAAAAAAGTCCACCTCTGGTGCAAGTAAGTCAGCGGCTACCGCGGCCGATGGAATTTCCACCATAATGCCTACCTTTACATGCTCATCGAAAGGCTGGCCTTCTTCACGAAGCTCAGCTTTTGCTTCCTCTAGAACTTCCTTGGCTTTAACTACCTCTTCCACTGAACTGATCATGGGAAACATAACGGCAGCTTTACCGTAAGCACTAGCTCGCAAGATGGCCCTTAGTTGAGTCTTAAGTACATCTCTGCGGTCTAAACAGTATCTTATAGCTCTCCAACCCAAGAAAGGGTTGTTTTCCCTTTGCAAGCCCAGATAAGGTAAATCTTTATCTCCTCCAATGTCAAGGGTACGTATGGTGACCACTTGTCCCCGCATGCCCTCTAATGCCTTCTTATAGGCCTCAAATTGTTCTTCTTCTGACGGCAACGTGTTTCGGTCCATGAAAAGAAATTCCGTTCTAAAAAGCCCGACCCCTTCCGCACCGAATTTCAAAGCTATCTCAACTTCTTCAGGTCTGCCAATGTTAGCCTCCAGCTTAACCTGTGCGCCATCTTTGGTCACGCTTGGCACAGTAATCAATTCCCCCAGATCACTCTGCTCTTTTTTCCATTGCAACTGCTTTTGCTCGTAGTTTTTCAGCGAATCCTCTGCAGGGTTAACTTCAACTATGCCTTCGTTTCCATCAACCACGAGGAGGTCACCATTCTTTATCTCCCCAGTAGCATTCTTTGTGCCTACCACAGCAGGAATTTGAAAAGATCTAGCCATGATTGCCACATGCGAAGTGGGACCACCTTCATCAGTGACCAATCCAACTACGTGTTCTCGATCGATTTGAGCAGTGTCTGATGGGGCCAAGTCCCTGGCAACGAGAACAGTATTCTGTGGAAGCTGAGAAAGGTCTAACAAAGTGCCCGTGAGGTTCCTAATGATACGCTCTGTAATGTCCTTTAGATCCGCAGCACGAGCTTTGAGGTACTCGTCGGTCATTTGTTCAAAAAACTGAATGTACTCTTGCCCTACGGACCAAACGGCGAATTCTGCATTCAACTTCTCATTCTCAATACTTTCTTTCACCTTCGCCAAGAACTCAGGATCATCAAGCATCATTAAATGGGCTTGCATAATATCTGCCACATCTTTGTTACCGTTTTTGCTTGCCCTCTCGAGTAGTTGAGAAACTTGCTGCTTGCTCTGATCCAGTGCCCTGTAGAATCTATCTAGCTCCTCTTTTGAATCCTCCAACGCAAAGCGCGGTATATCCAACTCTTTCTTCAACACTTGTGCTGTCCCAATACCTATGCCGGGTGCACCCGGTATACCTTTTAGCGTCATGATTCCACTTCTCCAAAATTATCGTGGATCAAGTCCAATAGAGCTTTAAGTGCTTCTTCAGCGTCTTCACCTTCTACACTGATTTTTATCCTACTTCCCTTGTCAGCACCTAGAGAGAGTACTCCCATGATGCTCTTAGCACTAACACTGCGTCCTTCTTTCTCAAGAGTAATATTGCTCTTGAACTTCGCTGCCGTCTGCACCAACAGCGATGCAGGCCTTGCATGCAGACCCGTTGGGTTAGTCAAGATCACTTCTGTCTCAACATGCTGTGCTTCCATTCTCTATAACGCTCCTTCCAAAGTTAGACTAAAACGACAAACCCGCCTGTTTTACATAAGGTACATATTGGATATCCGTCTTAGTAACGTGGTTTATTAACCAATCTACAAGTACTTTGTTCAGCTTCACTGTCAAAGTCACACCAACACCCTTATTCTGTACCTCTTCTTGAAAGCTTCTTATCTGTTCTTTAAACCACTCGTGTTGCTTTTTGTGTTCTTCTAAACCAGGGTACTTTGCTCTACTCATGAGGTCTTGCTCAGCATTGAAATGGAAAATAGTGTAATCTTGCAAAAAATCAAGCATCTCCAAAACCGCATCTTTGCTTCCCTTGGGAATCTCATCAAAAAGCTTGTTGATTCGAGCAAATAACTCTTTATGCTGTTCATCCACTGTCTTGATGCCCACAGAGTATTCTTCCTTCCACGTGATAGCCGGCATTTTTAATCACCTCTTTTTTGCTAATTAGGTCTCATCATTTAAATATTCTAAATTACTAATGCAATAACTTGCCATTTCCTTTTTGCACGCTATACAGCCTCTTCCTTAAGATAGGGAGCAAACTTAACATCGGTCTTAGTAACATGGTTTATGAGCCAACTGACTAGTAGCTTGTTCAGTCTCAGTGTTAAGCTTACACCAAGTCCGTTTTTCTCTACTTGTTCCCTGATAGAAAGTATCTCCGACTTAAACCATTCATGCTCATTCTTGTGCGACTCAAGTTCTGGATAGTTCGCTTTTGCCATGAGTTGTTCTTCGGCTGAGAAATGATAAATAACATAACTGTTTAGAAAATCAAGAGTTTCCAAAACGGTAGTTACATTACCTCTGGAGACATCATCGAAAAGCTTGTTTACCCGTCTGAATAATTCCTTGTGCTGATCATCTATAACTTTTACACCCACTGAATACTCATCTTTCCAGACAATGGCAGGCACTAAAACCACCTCACTCAAACAAAGTAGTTACTCACGCAGTTATCTGTTATGACTTCAGTTCTGTCTACACTACATTTCTATTGTATTACTAAACACTCCAAGTACATAGCCCAGTCAAAGAATGTTAAGAACAGTACAGAAACCCTTGATAACAGATGAGTAAAACGGTGCTACAATAATAGACTAAATAGAAATGGCATATACGCATTTCAAAACGCATAAATCCCAAAAACTAGCCAAGAAAGTCTGGTATGTTACTAGAAAAAGAACGTTCAGGTGATTTTAGAATTTTGGTAGTAGCTCCTCATCCTGATGATGAGGTAATAGCAGCTGGTGGATTAATAACCAGAGCTTGTAAACTCGGTATTGACGTAGGTGTTGTCCTAATCACTAACGGCGATGCCTACCAAAGAGCTGCAAAAGTGTTAGCACGAGGACAAGTTCCCACTGCAAAGACCTACTACCAACTGGGTTTAACTCGGCAAAGAGAAAGCATAAATGCACTTACCTATTTGGGAGTACAACCGAAGAATATTATCTTTCTTGGTTTTGCAGACGCCAGCTTAAAATTCCTTCTTGACAAGTATTGGGAACAACCATGCAACATTGGTGGAATAGGCACAACTTATTGTCCATATAAATCAGGTGTATATAATCCGGGTGTAGCGTACACAGGTGAAAACCTGTACAGGGCAATGCAGACAATAATAAAGAGCTTTAAGCCCACCCACATCATTTATCCACATGAAAAAGACACTCACGATGATCATAAAGCGACGAACCGCTTGATAAATCAAATTGTTACAAGAAGCCGAATTGAAGCTGTCCTTCTAAACTACTTAGTACATTTTCCCCAGTGGCCAGTTCCGAAGGGACTCTATCAGGATCTAGACATGCCGCTGCCTCCATTGGAAGAACCTGAAAACTGGACCAGGCTAAAACTGACCACAGATGAAATAAAGCGAAAATACCAAGCTATTTTGCTATATAAGTCCCAACTTTACACCCTAAAAGATTTCTTGCTGTCTTTCGACCGTAGCTCAGAAGTATTTGCACATCACCACATCAAGTATGAGCGTTTGCCATCTTCAGCTAAGAAAAGCAACTATTAACTAGGATTCTGCAAATTTTTCAGCAAAAGCTACGTCAGCCGCTGCCATCATCCACAACACGTCTTCATCAACGTTGAAATAAGGACTATGGTTAGGTGCAGTAATACCCTTTTCCGGATTGTTCGTATTGAAGAAGTAGAAAACCCCAGGCACCTTTTCCAAGAAGTAAGCCATGTCTTCCCCACCCATGTTTGCTTTTTCTGTTAGAACAACATGGCTCTCACCTAAATACTTTCCAATGGCTTCGACCATGAGATCAGTCATTTCTGCATCATTAATCATTGGTATATAGCCAAAATTATAGGTAAAATCAGCTTCCACTCCATAGGCTTCTGCCAGACCATGAGCTATGTCACCCAACCTTTCTGAAAAGTGGCTTCGGTCGTCGTTTACTACTGTCCTTACTGTGCCTGTAAGGAACACTTCCTCAGGAATGATGTTGTTCGCCGTGCCACCATGGACACTTCCTATTGATATGACCGTTGGGTTATTTGGATCACTTTCTCTACTTTTTAGAACCTGCGTAGTTAGGATAAAAGTTGCAGCGGCCATGAAAGGATCTTTGCCTTTGTGTGGCTGGGAGCCATGGGTACCTGCTCCCGTAAAAACCACCTCGAAATTGTCAGTGGCTGCTGAGGCAGTTCCCTTCTTAATCATGAATGTGCCCGTGGGTACCTCTTCAAATACTGGACCAACATGTCCACCAATGGCAGCATGCACGCCCTCCATAGCGCCATGCTCGATCATGTCCACCGCACCAAAGTAACCTTCCTCTCCTGGTTGAAACAGGAGGCGAATACGACATGGCGGCTCGTGCACACTGAAATACTTAGCCACTCCCAACAACACGGCTGTGTGAGCGTCGTGACCACAAGCATGCATGTATCCCGGATGCTCCGAGGCATAATCCAAATTTGTCAGCTCCTCAACAGGCAGAGCATCCATATCTGCTCTAATGGCTAAACACTTTTCCCCATGACCCACGTCACAGATCAGCCCATGACCACACGGTTTGGGCTCAAAACCAAGTTCAATCAACGCTCTTTCCACGTATGCTTTCGTCTTAGGAAGTTCTAATCCCACCTCTGGAATGCGGTGCAGATCACGCCGGTATCTAACAATGTCTTTGTTCAAACCTCTAAGGAATTCCAACTCCATTACAGGTAGCCTCCCTTTCTTGCTTCATATATGACTTCGCTACGTAAAGCAAGAACTTCATAATAACAATAATAAAACCAACTATTCCTTGAGTGAACTTCTATAATATGCTCAAAGATGTTACAGTATTGAATCCGAACAGGTAAGGAGTGTGAAGCTAATGGAGTTACATAGGGTAACAGTAACGCCACTTAAAAGTAACTGTTACATACTAAAATCAGGTACTGACATCGCAGTAGTTGACCCCGGAGGAGACCCAGAGAAAATACTAGAGCGACTGGCAAAGCTTGATGGCCAAGTAAAATTCATAATAGCAACCCATTACCACTTTGATCACGTTGGAGCTCTAAAAGAACTCAAAGAAAGCGTAAGCGCGCCCTTTCTCATCCATAAAAATGATGTGCCTTTCCTTGACAACATAATCCCCGATCAAACCCTAACGGAAGGTGATGAAATCTCTTTGGGAGAAGAAACGCTCCAGGTGATACATACCCCAGGGCACACTGCTGGGAGCATTTGTCTTCTTGGAGACGGATTCATACTTACCGGGGACACGTTATTCCAGTTTTCCTATGGAAGAACAGATTATCCTGGAGGAGACGATTTTCAGATGCAGCAATCTCTAAAAAGGCTTCAGGACATACTTGTGCCGGGCATGACCGTGTATCCAGGACATGGGTTGCCTTTTGTCATCAAAAGTTAGGTGATAAGAGTGGTCAATTTGCTTTTTTGGGATGGCGTGGGATGCATTGGTGGTAACAAAATACTTGTGCAGGACAGTTCGAAGGATGAGTCACTTCTCCTCGATTTTGGGAAGAACTTTGGCGAGGAAAACAAGTACTTTGATGAATTTCTAAAACCACGCGACCGCCTTGGCGTTTATGATCTGCTACGTATGAGAATGCTACCACCCATGCTTAATCTTTACAGAAAAGATCTCATTCCTGCGAACTTCGACTTTTCAACTGATCTGCAACAAGGAGTAAAACCTGTGGGAGGACTGCTCCTTAGCCATGCTCATTTGGATCATGCCGGATACCTGCCTTACCTTCGTGAAGATTTGCCTGTGACAACTTCTGTCATTTCAGGAGCACTCCTAAAATCCCTGCAAGATACAAACAGACAACTTTACTCAGAGCTTATTGCCGTGGTTGCTAAGGAACTCTTGGACACCGGCATACTTAAAACAGCTAAAGGTAGCCCGCTCCAACCAAGGCCTTTTCACCTTCTTCAAAGACCAAAGGACGTTAATGGCTTCAATGACAACGTTTGGAACTGCAATTACACAAAAAAACCCTACTTGCCAGCCACACCAGACTACTTGGAAAACTCTTGCCAGATTGCCAAGTACAACATAAAGGCTTGGCCTGTGGACCATTCCATACCAGGTGCCATGGCACATGGTGTTGAGACCTCAGAAGGCTGGATAGTTTACACAGGCGATTTAAGGCTACATGGAAGCAAAGGCAACCTGACAAGAGCGTTTTTTCAAGAGGCAGCTCAATTGCACCCGCTTCTGCTAATCACAGAAGGTACACACCCTGAAGAAACGAATCCTGTAACTGAGGAACAGGTAAAACAGCGCTCAATGGAAGTAGTAGCAAAAACTGAAGGTTTAGTAATTGCCGATTTTGGTGCAAGAAACGTTGAAAGGTTACTCTCCTTCCTCCAGGTCGCTTCCGAAACCCAACGGTACTTAGTTCTCACGCCCAAAGACTTCCTCATGCTTGAATACCTTAACTACGCCACGCCTGAAGTTCCCAATCCACTTCGAGATCCGTGGCTACTCATGTATGTGGCTCCAAAGGGACGCACTGACGGCTGGGAAGACCACGTTCGTTCTTTAGTGCCCGAGGAAAAAACAGTAGATGCTAGAAGAATACGCTCTCATCCCGATGATTACATATTGTGTTTTTCTTATTACGACTTTGCAAACCTTTTGGATATTGATGTTCATAAAGGTTCCTACATTTACTCTTCCAGTGAACCTTTCAACGAGGAGATGGCAATGGATCACGAAAAAATTAAGAACTGGATTGACTTGTTCGGTTTTCATATTTACGGTCGCTTGGGACAAGCCGCAGGTGGGAAGGACGAGCGCGATCCATTCCATGGCAGTGGTCACATACATGCTCAAGGCCTTCAAGAAATGATTGAGACCATTAGACCAAAGTATTTGATCCCTGTACACACAGAAAAATCGGATTTCTTCCAACAATTCCAAGGCTTAACTACGGTATTGACTGTACAAAGAAACAAACTGCTGAGATTGGACTAAGCTGTTTTGACAGATTTACTGTTACTTTTCCTCTGGTGAGGAAGTAATATACAATTAATGGGGATGATGGTTCTTCATAAAACCAGAAGTGCACAAATAACAAGAAGGCCGAAGTGCAAAACAAGATATGACTTACAATAGCGACTTTGTAATTTCTCTAGTGGAACCAGTTTCGGCATTAGCAGAAGTGGTGGACCTATCAGATCCTAGGTTGGTTAGACATCAAGAACAGGTAGCTTACATCGCCCTTGCCATTGCTGAAGAACTCAGGCTTCCAAGTTATGAACAATGTCAGATAGCCTTAGCTGGTGAACTTCATGACATTGGTTTTCTATCTTTGGAGGATAGGCTAAAGTTTACCGAGCAAACTTTTGAAGTGAATGAAACCTATAACCATGAGCTCATTGGGTACGCTCTGCTGCGAAAACTGGATCCACTAAAAGAAGCGGCAGACATGATTCGTTTTCACCACTTGCCCTGGAATAACGGGAAAGGCAAAACTGTTAACGGCATCGATGTACCTCTGGGCAGTCACATCATAAATTTGGCCGACAGAATAGCCGTTTCCATTGATAGAAGAAAAGACGTGCTAGGGCAGGCAGATGCAATAACTGAGAGAATCTCTAATTACTCGGGAACACTGTTTCATCCAGATGCAGTTAAAGCGTTCTTGTCTTTATCAAGAATGGAATATTTCTGGCTGGATGCTTCGTCTTCATACTGCGGACGCATTGTGCAACGTAAACTTGAACCACTCAATATCTGGTTAAACATGAGAGACCTGATAATGCTAGCCGAGGTTTTTGCGCAGATTATTGATTTCAGAAGTCCATTCACAGCTCAGCATTCTAGCGGCGTTGCCGCAACAGCTGGTGCACTAGCTCGTTTAGCCGGTTTTTCTGCTAATGAATGCCAGCTCATACAAGTTGCAGGATACTTGCATGACATTGGCAAGCTTGCCATACCTGGTAATATACTTGAAAAACCTTGCGAATTAGACGAAACTGAGAAACGCATTATGAAAAGCCATGTCTACTATACCTACCACACACTTGAAAACATTCACGGGTTTGAGACCATAAATACTTGGGCTTCTCTGCACCACGAACGACTTGATGGCACAGGCTATCCTTTCCACCTGACAGCTGTCGACCTTCCCTTAGGTTCAAGAATCATGGCTGTTGCTGACGTCTTCACAGCAATCATGGAGGATAGACCATACAGAAAGGGTATGCCTTCAGAAAGCGCTCTGGAACTCTTGGACAAGATGACCAAATCAGCTTTAGATCCCCATGTGGTTTCCATTCTCATAGACAACTTAGAAGAAGTAAATGCCATAAGAATGGCAGCTCAAACGTTGGCAGAAAAACGTTACCATTCTTTCCGCACTGAAATATCAAAATCGTCCCCTATTTCATAAAATGAAATAGGAGGAGTAGTAACTCATCCTTGCTTTTTTGGAGCGTTTAGCAAGAGAATATCGATAATAAGGAAAGGGGGAATGTGCAACATGGTGAGTTTGAATCCGGAACTAGAACAGAATGTCCTAATTGAGGTAGCAAAGAGGATGTGCATTGCCGCTAGAACTGCTCCCAAAGCAAACGGAAAAGATTTCTTGATTACCGCTATACTAAGCGGTGAAGAGCTAAAGCCTTTGCAAGAAGAAATGAAGCGATATGGCGAAGAAAATCATTTTCAGTACTTTATCAGAGATGCAGAAAACATTGAAGGAAAAGTGGTTGTCCTCATAGGAACCAAACTGAAAAACCCCGATGAGAGCGTAGAAAGTTACACATCTTCGGCCGTAGACCTTGGCATTGCCATAGGTTCAGCTGTGTCCGTTGCTGCCGACCTCCGGGTAGACAACCGTGTTATGTACTCTGTGGGAAAAGCGGCCCTAAACATAGGGATTTTGGGAGAAGATGTAAAAATTGCCTATGGTATCCCGCTAAGTATTAGTGGCAAGAATCCTTTTTTCGATAGGAGATAGGAGGTGTCAATAATATGAAAGAATTACTTTTGATTCCAGGTCCGACTCCGGTAAGTGAAGAGGTTCTTAGTGCACTGTCCAAGGAAACCATTGCTCATACTGATGACCGTTTTGCAAGCATCATGACAAGTGCTCTAGACAAAACAAGAAAACTATTCGGTGCCGAAAAAGGATTCCCTTTCATCATTGCAGGATCTGGTACCCTAGGTATGGAAATGGCTCTTACCAACATATTGAATGAAGGAGAAAACCTATTGGTCTTGTCTCATGGATTCTTTGGCGATCGTTTTGTTGACATTGGGAAAACTCTCGGTGTAAACGTGGAGGTTTTAAAAGCTCCTGCAGGCGAAACAGTGCCCTTGACTAGCATCGAGAGTACTCTTAGAAAACACCATTTCCACGCAATCACCATAACGCATGTGGACACTTCTACTGGAACATTAGCCGATGTGGAAACAATTGCCAACATGGTTCATGAGGTTAGCCCAGAAACCATCATCGTGGTGGATGGCGTTTGCGCCACCGGTGGAGTTGAACAGAAGTTTGATAAGTGGGGTATTGATGTCATTTTCACAGGATCGCAAAAAGCTTTAGCTGTACCTCCTGGTTTAACCTTACTTGCTTTCTCTGAGCGAGCCATTGAAAAAAGAAAATCTATGGCAAAAGTTAGAACCTACTACGGCGACATTCTCCGGTGGATGCCTGTCATGGAAGATCCACATAAGTACTTTGCCACGCCAGCAGTGAACATGGTTTACGCATTGGAGAAAAGTCTTAGCATCATTACAGAATTCGGGCTTCCGGCTTATTATGAAAAACACACTCGCATGGCGGCTAAAGTCAGAGCTGCTCTCACTACCGTGGGTTTTGAACTGGTTAGTAAACACCCAGCACCCACACTCTCAGTATTCAAGTACCCCGATGGCATAGAAGATGCTGCTTTTAGAAGTAAGCTTGCCGTTAAAGGAGTAATCGTGGCTTCAGCGTTAGCAGAACTTCAGGGCAAAGCGTTCCGTATGGGACACATGGGCAGCGTAACTGAAGATGAACTGCTTGTAGCTCTTAAGAGAATGTTGGAAGTATGTCAAGAACTAGGCGTTAAAGTGGATAAAGGTCAGGCGCTAAATGCCTTCCTGGAAGCATAATGGTCCAAAGCCTATCAAAAACTTCTTAAATTCGTAAGAAATGAGCTCGCACCAGACAAAAAAGGGGCTGGCAAAAACATTGCCAGCCCCTTTTCAAGTATTTATAGCTGCTTCATAGCCCCATTTCGTTCTTCCTAAATATCTTTGCAATCTCAGAGATGGTAAAAGGTACCAGAGCCAACACAATGATGTAAGCAAATTCTGTCGATGTGGGTGGAACGTTTTTGAAAACAGCAGCTATGGGTGGTACGTAAACCGTAACAAGCATGAGTGCAATGCCTATCAACGTAGAGTACGCCAAGAACCGGTTAGAGAACAGCCCCATCTTGAAAACATAACCTTCGAAGGAGCGAGCAGAAAAAGCTCTTATAAGTTCTGATAGAACTAGTACCATGTAAGCAATCGTACGTGCTTCTTCCACACTGCCTACCCTATTTAGGCCAATTACAAAACCGATCAGAGTAGCTGCAGTAATAGCAATACTTTGCACCGCAATAATCCCATAGTGATACCTTGTAAGTATAGGTTCCTTATGTCCTCTGGGCTTGGCACGCATAAGGTGTGGTTCCCCCGGTTCCATCCCCAGTGCTAATGCCGGGAAACTATCAGTGACCAAGTTCAACCAAAGTAGTTGTAGTGGTATAAGCGGAGGAGGAAAACCAAGCAGAATGGCAGTGAACATGATAAGCACTTCTCCTACATTGCAGGACAGTAGGTAAACAATGAACTTACGCATGTTTTCGTAAATGGTACGCCCTTCAAATACTGCATCTACGAGAGTGGCAAAGTTATCATCCATGAGAACCATGTCACTGGCCTCTTTCGCTACCTCGGTGCCTGACTTACCCATGCTTACGCCAATATCCGCTTTCTTCAGTGCGGGAGCGTCGTTAACGCCGTCTCCAGTCATGGCTACCACTTCGTCCCTCTTCTGCAAAGCTTCCACAATTCTGAGTTTGTCCAAAGGATTAATCCTGGCAAATATGCTAATATCCTGCACTGTCTGCTGAAGCTCTTCATCACTCATGGTAGCAAGTTCAGCAGAAGTGATTACTTTGCCTTCAGGGAAATCCAATTCCCTAGCAATGGCATATGCGGTTACTGGATGGTCTCCAGTAATCATTATTGGTCTAATACCTGCCTCACGGCATTTGTCCACAGCATCTTTAACTTCAGGTCGAAGTGGGTCCTTCATAGCTACAAATCCCAAGAAGGTAAGATCCTTCTCTATTTCTGAGTCTTCTTTGGGCAAGGAGCCTTCTATGACTTTCTGAGCAAACCCCAGTATTCTCAAGCCCTGAGAAGCTAACTCCTCAGATTGTTGTAAAATAAGTCTCTTTCTTTCTTTTGGCAGTGGTTTGACCTCACCATCTAGGAGCTCGCTGTTGCACAATGACAAAATCACTTCAATGGCGCCTTTAGATACCACTAGGAAGCGGCCGTCAACTTGATGCACTGTGGTCATGCGTTTGGTTTCTGAAGTGAACGGAATCTCATGCACACGTGGTAGTTTGTTTCTAACATCTTCTACGAGCCCTTCGTCCAAGAAGCTTATTAATGCGATTTCTGTGGGGTCGCCAGCACTGTTTGTGGCATCGTTGCAGAGAATCATGGCACGAAGGAGCTCCTCTTCCAGTGCCTGCTGGCTGACTTGTTCCTCTTCTACATACTTATCGGAAAACCATGCTCCTACCAAGGTCATCCTGTTTTGCGTCAAGGTTCCCGTTTTATCGGTGCAAATGTGTGTCACCGCTCCTAGAGTCTCCACAGCTGGGAGGTTTCGTACTACTGCGTTTCTTTCAGCCATATCTGCCACACCAAGAGCCAAAACAATGGTTACTACTGCCGGTAATCCTTCTGGAATAGCTGCTACTGCCAAACTTATAGCGGTGAGTAGCATGTCCGTTACGGAGGCTCCCTGAAGGAAAACGCCCATTGCAAAGACCACGGCTGAAACAATTAAGAACAGCACACCAAGCAAGCGTCCCAACGTATCCAGTTGCCGCTCCAGTGGTGTTTTCTCCTTTTTAACCTCTCGTATTTTTGTTGCTATCTTTCCAAGCTCAGTCTCGGCGCCTATTGCGGTAACCAAGACCTTTGCTCTGCCTTTTGTGACTGCGGTTCCCATGAATACCATATTCTTTTCAGTGGGTTTGTCGCTACTGGGATCTACCGCATCCTTCTTTACCGATACTGATTCACCAGTTAGAGTTGATTCATCCAAATAAAGGGAACGTTCTTCTAGAATGATGCCGTCGCAGCTTACCTTATCACCGGCTTCTAACACCACCAAATCGCCTACTGTAACTTCCTCAGAATCAATGACTTGAAGTTTCCCGTCACGTATGACTTTTGTAGTGGGGTTTGCCAGTTTCTTAACTGCCTCTAAAGCAGCCTCAGCACGTCTTTGCTGGGTCACCCCCAAAATGGCATTCAGCAACACCACAGCGATAATGGCGAGCGTATCAATGAGTTCACCGAAGAACGCAGAAATAACAGCGGCCGCTATAAGCACGATAATCAGGAAGCTCTTGAATTGGTCGATAAATTGTTGCAGTAGCGTTTCCTTTTTTGCCTCAGGAAGTTTGTTAGGTCCGTATTTTTTCTGTGCCTCAGCAACTTCTTCGCTACTTAAACCTCGTTCCAGGAAATCTTTGTTAAGTAACACTAAAGACTACCTCCTCTTTTCTACGGGATTAGATTACACAGCACAACTACGTTTCCTTTGACCCACACAATACACTTTTCAAAAGTGACATCCCTCAGCAAAAATGATACCAAATGATTAGCTTCAGTAAACCTATGTGTTTTTAAGTCAAACTAATAAAGGGTGAAAGTGACACATCACCCTCCATACATACACAATTCTGTTTATGTGTTTATTTCTCTAATCCTTCTGCGACGACTTCCACGGCTATTTCTAGCCCCTTCACAATGACCTCCAGAGGCATGCTCGCCCTGGGTGGTTTTGCACCTGCTGCCTGCTCTAATATGAACGGGATGTGAATAAAACCGTTCAAAACCCCGGGCTTATTATTTCTCAAGTAATGTGAGACACCATAGAATACCTCGTTACAGCAGTATGTCCCAGCCGTATAAGAAACAGAAGCAGGAATTACCTTTTCCACTAGTGAGTCAGCAATCTTCTCTACGGGTATGGTAGCAAAGTAGGCATCTGGTCCACCTTCCACCACAGGTGCATAACGAATTTGGTTGCCCTCATTATCGGGTATGCGGTAGTCTTTAACATTTATAGCTACCTTCTCTATGCTCAGTTCTACACGTCCACCCGCTTGCCCCACGTTTAGTACAGCCACAGGTTCATACTTCTCAATTAGTTTTACCGCCTCGTCAATACATTTAACTGTGACCACTGGTAAAACTCCTGCTACCACTTCTAGCCCAGCAATGGTCTTGCCTTCCAGCTGCTTTACAGCAAGCTCGGAAGGATTTACTTTTTCTCCACCAAAAGGCTCGAAGCCTGTCAGTAAAATCCTCGACATCATGGATTCCTCCTTTCTTCCTTAAAACAAGATTATGTACGCAAAAATCAAAATGGTGATCCACATCACCACAGCAACAGGAGCCTGCCGCTTTATAACCCCGAAATTGTCCTTCATTTCTAGCAAAGCCACTGGAACAATATTAAAGTTCGCAGCCATTGGACTGATCAGTGTTCCGCAGTAACCTGCGAGCATACCTAATGTACCCAAAATCGCAGGATTTGCACCGTGCATTTCAATAACCAAAGGTATGCCTATACCTGTAGTGATCACAGCAAAGGCAGCAAATGCATTCCCCATTATTATTGTGAACAAGGACATACCAATAAAATAGGCAGCAAGAGTACCCAAAGCATATTGCGTTGGCACCACTGCGGATATGAGCGAAGCCACCACCGCACCTACACCAGCAGCATTAAAAACAGCACCTAGCGCAGCCAAGAGCTGAGGCAACGTGGCTGCTGCACCCACAGCATCAATGAGTCTACGTCCCTCCTGCATGGTATTGCCAAAACCTTCCCGGAACATTATCATGGCGACGATTATGGCCGCTATAGATGCCAGCCCCAGTCCCATCAAAGCACCTAACTTTGTAAACTGAGCAACCGCAAACGTTACAATGGGTATGATCAGAATAGGTATAAACAGCTTGTTTCCCCACTTATCCCTTTGCGCAGTTCTGTACTCCACGCTTGATTCTTTAGCAGATCCCACTCTAATTTGCTTAAACCCTGACAACAAAGCCATAACAACGAGAAAAGCTCCGACTACGGTATCAGGAAGGTGAATAATCGGTGCCATGAACGTCAGCCCAAAAAGTGTCCAAAATAGCGCCGTGGTATAACGTGCAGGATTCCCTTTATCAAAAACTGTGTAAACAGATACAATGATAAGAACTAATCCAGTAAGAAAATATATGTTGTCCAAGGTAACTATGCTAGCCACTTGCATTCACCTTCCTTTCACTAAAATACTTCTGAATCTTTCGGTCCAGCATAAGGTACTGCAGAGTTCCATAGATGATGGCAAAGATACCCACTGGTATGGCATACCTTGACATGGTCAAAAGGTCCACTTCAATGCCAGCCTCTTTGAAAACGCCTTGAATGAGAAGTAACCCACTGGCAGCAACAAAGATATTCTGACCATAGAAGTTTCCGTAATTCTCAGAAGAAGCGGAATAACCCATTAAATCTTCGTAGAGATCTTCTGGTATTTCTTCAATCCCATACTTTGCCTGAACAGCGCCCGTGACCATTGGTGCCACCAAAGGTCTTACAAACTGAGCATGTCCTCCTAACCTCAGCCCCAAGGCTCCAATAAGAACCCTAAGAGCCAAGTACAAAGACATAATCCTTCCTGCAGTAGCAGCCTTTATGGAGCTAATCAGCTTGGCAGCTTGCTCTCTTAAACCATGTTTCTCCGCCAAGCCTATAGCAGGTAACGTCAGCACGAACAAAGACATGGCACGATTGTCTACAAAAGCTTTCCCCATAATACTTAGAATCTCCATAAAGTTGAGACCAGATACTAAACCCGTTATCACACCAGCAATTAGAACAATGAGCAAGGCATCTACTCTGAATACGAACCCTACGACAACAATCAAGATACCGATAAGCTTAATCACTCACGCTCACCCCATTTCGCATAATGTATGCTTCGAAGGAATAAAGGAGGTTACTAATTCAACTTTAGCACCGTGTGAACTCCATAACGTTATCGTAACTTGAAATCCAAGCAAGAACGTTCATCGAATATCAATGCAGAATCAGTCTTTTTCAGAATATGTCGGCAATAAAAGTAATTTTCGTATACGGTAATAGTAAGTATGGGGAGTAGCTTCCTTCCTCACAGTCAAAAAACAGCATTACTCAAAATACAAAGAAAGCTCGTTTACCAGGAACAGCTCAAAAAACCTTCCTCCTTAGTGGAAGTAAATCGTTTATTGCTTCTCTGCCCTCCCTATTATCGGAAACTCAAGCTAAGCGTTAAACATGGGCTTATCATTAACCCCGCGCGCTGCTCAGATGCTTTACTCGGAGCATCCCTATGACAGTTACCTAACTCGATTGGGCGTGTCTCGTTTGAAGTTCTTGGAAGAATCAAATACAATAGCCACATTAGTCAAACCGTCACTTTAAAGGAAGAGTGGCGGCAAAAATGCCGCCACCCTGTTCTTCATAATTCTTTGGAATTAGCTGTAGTTACTGCAATACTTCTCTAATAGCCCTCGCTATTTTGTCCTTGTCAGGCATAACTTCTCTTTCAAGTACGGTTGTATATGGAGGTGGCACCTGTGCTCTAGCAACTCGCTTTACAGGAGCTTTCAAGAATTTAAATCCCTCATCAGCGGCAATGGCAGCTACGTCCGAAGCAAAAGAACTATCCCTGTAATCGTCTAAACAGACTACCAATCTTCCAGTCTTCTCCAAAGAGCTGAGGATTAGTTCTTTGTCCAAAGGTTTTATAGTCCTCGGATCAACGACTTCTACGGAAATGCCTTCTTTAGCCAGTTCGTCAGCAGCCTCCAGGGCCATTGTGTTCGTGGATCCAGCAGCTACTACTGTGACATCTTTACCTTCTCTTTTTATGTCGCCTTTGCCTATGGGTACTAAGTATTCCTCATCTGGCACCTCACCTTTCACCATGGCAGATCTTATGTCATAGGCAAAGACTACTGGGTTATCATCACGTATGGCACTCTTAAGCAGTCCCTTTGCATCATATGGTGTGGAGGGATACACTACTTTGAATCCCGGATAGTGAACAAATAGTGAGCATATGTTATCGGAGTGTTGAGGTCCAGCACCTCCACCACCCATGCTCATAGCCAGGTAAGTAACTGGCACGCATACATCTCCCCCGGTTGCGTATCTGAGGCGCCCAGCAACTGAGATCATTTGGTCTGCTGCCACGTACATGAAACTCGCTGCTCCATATTCCACCACAGGTCTCATCCCTAATAGTGACGCACCTGTGGCAAGCCCCGTAAACCCAGCTTCAGAAATAGGTGTATACCTTATCCGCTCGAAGCCAAATTCTTCATATAGCCCTGCCTCAGCACCAAACATGCCCAACTCCAAGTTCTCACCCATCATAAACACATTAGGGTCTCGCCGGAGTTCCTCTCTTAAAGCTTCATTTATTGCCTGCACGAACATCTTCTGACTCATTACAATCCCCCCTCGTATAATATGTCTTAGAAATTATCAAGAAGTTTTTATAGCTTCTTGATAATAAGGTGTGCCTTTGCGAAAATTAATTTGGGTTGGTCTGGGGTCACTCTTAATCCCCCCCTGTAGCCCACAAATATGGCCTACTCAGTTAAGAGTGAGACCCCTGCGGTGCAGTACTAGTTTCTTACTCGTGAGCCGAGCCAGCAGGCCTTCCGGCCCCTGGAGTCAGCAGGCCAGGGGTGCACCCCCGGTTGTCCTGTCAAGCTCTTATCGCCCGCGAGGCTGTTAGGTACTGCACCCGCAGGGCACGCCCCTACTCCTGGCCAACTCAAGGAGGGATATCCGTTGGCTCAGGTCATCTTCGCAGGCATCGATGTCAGCACCTCTAAGCTGGACATCATTTGCATCGATGAAAATGGTAATCAGCTTTCTCCCGCTAGGTCTTTCCCTAATAATGCCGAGGGCGCAAATGAGTTGATAAACGCTGTAGTTTCCCTAGCAGCTAAGTCCAATGTCTCCCAGCTTAATCTCGGATTAGAAGCTACTTCCATCTTCAGTGTCCCACTCCGAGATTTCCTTATGGATGCCCCTCAGTTAAAGCCTTTTTCGGTCCAGGTGTATGAAATTAACCCTTCTCTTGTGGCTGGCTTTAAAAAGGCTTTCGGCTCCAGACTTCCTAAAACCGATGCTATTGACGCTTATATAATCGCTGAAAGGTTACGCTTCGGACATCTTACACCCTACAGCCATGAGGCTTCTGTTACAGCACCTTTGCGCCAGCTTACAAGGCTCAGATTACACCTTGTCGACCTCCTCGTTGAGGAGAAAAATCGGGCTTTGAATCTCATCTTTTTGAGGTTTTCTAATTACAAACAGGACAACCCTTTCAGCAATGCCTTCGGCAAGGCTTCTGTTGAGGTCCTGAAAGAGTTTACTCCTGATGAGATAGCTCAAATATCCGTAGAAGAACTGGCGGAGTTTATTCAGTCCCACGGAAAAAACAGGTTCGCTAATTCTGAGGAAATCGCCAGTGCCTTAAAGCAAGCCGCAAGGCGCGCTTACCGCCTAAACTCTAAAATGCAGCAGGTCTGCGAGATAGCTCTTTCCCTTACTCTTCAAAACATTGAGCATCTCAAAAGGCAGATTAAAAGCCTTGATAAGGTCATTTCCAGAGAGCTTAAGGCTATTCCTCAAACTCTCACTACGGTTAAGGGTTTAGGCGAGGTGTCGGCTGCAGGAATAATCGCTGAAATAGGCGATATCAAGCGTTTCAAGAACGAAGCCTCTCTTGCTCAGTATGCCGGCCTCACCTGGACCCGTTATCAGTCGGGCGATTTTGACGCTGAAGAGCGTCGTTTGACAAAGAGCGGGAACAAATACCTCCGCTATTACTTGGTCATGGCCGCAAACTCGTTGCGGGTGCACAACGAGGAATACAAGGCCTATTACCAGACCAAGTATCAGGAGGTGCAAAAGCACCAGCATAAGAGGGCGCTGGTATTGACTGCCCGCAAACTGGTTAGGCTGGTCTTTGCGCTGCTGAGCAAAGGCCAAATCTACAAGGGGACGGTGAGGAGTTAATTTTGTTTTTAAAACTTATTTGACCTCTTCTGTGCCAATTTTTCCCATACTAATTGGCTAGGGATATTATTGTCTTTTTTTGCCCTGATAATTTTATTTTCCAGTTTTAGGGTATTGACATATTACCGTGAGTCTTAATTTTATGATTGGAAAATACGTTAGTTAATTTATATTCTATCGCCGTTTTTAAAGTTCCTGCACAAAAATAAAAAGCCTTCCTTGCAAAAGGAAAGCTTTTTCAGTCATTCATTTATTTTATCATATAATAAAAAGATTCGAGTTCTTCGCTGTCAGCTCGCGGAAGCTTCACCTTTAACTCCTGAATAACCTCATCGTCAACTTGGATAAATTTGTCTCCCAATAGGCGAGCGCATATATTGATGCTTGCCAGGGAATTTTTATGGTGGCTCACAAAGTCCAATATTTCCTCTATCTGCTTCTGCCGTTCGTCCACCCAAATGCACCTCCATTATTATTGTGAGCCCGAAAATCTCTATTTATTCCCTGAGCGACACATCGCCGCTTAAAACCCTTTCTACAGTGCCCCCATCGGTTTTAACCAATAATGCGCCATCGCTATCCACATCTAGGGCTATCCCTTCTAATTCGGAATTCCTGCCAATTATCCTGACGCGCTTTCCCAGATTGCAGGAAAGTTCCCTCCATTCCCCCAGTATCTTTTCAAAATCACCGTTCTCAAGGTCTCTGTAGAATCCCTCAAATTGCGAAAGAAATTCGGTTAAAATTTTCAATCGGTCCACATTCTTTCCGGACGCAAGTTTCAAGGACGTAGCCGTTTCTTTAATTTCCGCCGGAAAATCCGTGTTATTCACATTGATACCTATTCCAGTTACCACAAAATTGATACTGTCCATGTCGGCGCTCATTTCCGTCAAAATCCCAGCCACTTTTTTGCCCTCCACCAGAAGGTCGTTCGGCCATTTTATCCGGCAATCTATTCCGGCGACTTTCCTTATCGCTTTTGCAGCCGCTACCGCACAGGTCATGGTAATCCGGGGCGCTTCGTAGGGTTCCAGGGAAGGCCTTAGAATTATCGACAACCATATTCCTTCCCGGGGCGGTGATATCCAGGTCCTTCCCAACCTCCCTTTTCCCCCGTCTGCTCTTCCGCAATCACCAGCGTCCCGTGGGGTGCTCTATTCTGAGCTAACTTTTTTGCTTCATCGTTGGTAGAACCTATCGAAGGGTAGTAGTAAATTTTGCGGGCCAGGAATTCGAGGCGGCTATTTTGTATAATTTCTTCAGGCAAAAGCAAATCCGGCGACCTCTTCAGGCAATATCCCACCCTCGGCACCGAATCTATTTCGTATCCGAGCTTTCTTAAATGGTTTACCTGCTTCCATACGGCGGTGCGGCTGACTCCAAATTTTTCGCTTATTTCCTCACCGGAAACGTAACTGCTCTTTTTCGAAAGAAGCAACAGCAAAAGCTCGTTTAGAGAACCGTCTCTCGTCATGGCTTAAATCCACCTTTTTCCAAAACCATTTTAAGCTACTTATAGTTTAATTTACCCGCTCATTTGTGTCAATGTCAAAAAGCCTGCCGGATTAAACTCCGACAGGCTTCGGACTTTGAATCTTATTTTTCGATAACCATATCGCCGTTAACTGGAACACCTTTTAAAGTGTCCTTTACGGGGCATCTTTCCTGTATGAGCTCGTAAAGTTTTTTTACGTTTTCCTCCGGGGAATCGGAAACTATGTGCATTTTATAACGTATCTCGGAAAAACCTTTCCTTACGTTCGGGTTTTTCCCAAGAAAACCATCTGGGTCGAGGTCCCCTTCAAGGTCCACGGAAAATCCTTTCAACTCCACGCCGCACATCGGAGCAAATGCGCTGGCTACTATCGCCATGCAGCCTCCCAAAGAGCAAAGTAGCATTTCCACAGGATTCATGGCGGTGTCGGTCCCGCCGAGCCCTTTGGGTTCGTCAACGGTGACTTTGAATCCCCTGGCGGTTCCTTCGGCTACCATTCCGCCTTTCCACTCCGTTTTAGCTTTGAAAGTAACTTTTGCCATAACGATACCTCCCGGCCTAATAATGTCAGTTATCATCTAATCGAAATTATACCCTTTTGCATTACTATCTTCAACTGTTGTGACCCTCCTTCTATCCAACGGTGGCACCAGCTTTCCTTTCGATTCTTCCCCTTTTTTCCGAACACTTCCCATTCGCACTTTCCTCCCCTTTTTTTGTCTTCAATCTTAGTATCTTCAATTGCAGCGTTCGATATTTATGAATCAATTAAAAAAGCCCCCTTCAAGGGGCTTTTTTCAATTCCTCTTCCAGGTATTTTATGAACTCACCGCTCACGTCCATCACCGTAATGTCTATATCCTTTACATCACCGAGAACTTCCTTATAAACTTTTGCCACATCCTTTTTGGGGACGCCTCCGACGCCTGTAGCCAGCGCCGGCAGAACCATGGATTTAACTTTCATTTCCCGGGCTTTCTCGAGGAGCGACTGAAGGCATTTCCTTACAATTTCTACGCTGGACGGCTCCGCCGGCCTCTTCATGGTCACTGCGTGAAAGATGTACTTGGCTTTCAATCCGCCGGCGGTGGTAACGTAAACGTCTCCCGGCCGGGGGTCGAGCTGGCTGCAGACCCTTATGGCTTCGTCTTCAATCACTTTCCCGCCGGCTTTCTTTATTGCCAGGGCTACGCCGCCGCCCATGGGTCCGATGCCATTTGCCGCATTTACTATAACGTCGGCCTCGGCCTTCGTTATGTCTCCCATAACAAGCTTCACTTTATCACCCCTTCGACCTAACATTTTGCAAGTTCGGACAGCTCTTCCAGTTTCTTTTTCCAGTAATCCCTCTTAGCTTTCAATTCCCCTATTAACTTCAGGTCGTGCTCGATGCAAAGTCCTTCCTGGACCCTGTTTTCGGCAAAATGAATGGCCTCATCAAAAGTTTCAAGAGCTCTTTTAAATAAATCTTCGGCATAACAAGCTCTCTCCCTTTCGTGAGGCCAGTTGGATTTTTTTGAATCCCTTATGACGGCTTTTAACACATCGAAGAACTTTTCCCCCTCCGTGTAAAGATTTATGGAAAAATCAAGATGTTTAATCATTTTAAAACCTCCCGGCCACTTTTATATTATAATTTCCACAAAACTTTCAAAATTCCTCCTCAATTTTAAAATATATTTTTCACAGGACCGCACCCAGCCCGGAGAGGGCCAGAATCAAAAGCCACATTTTTCCATCAAGCGGCACGGTGTGGAAGATAACCTGAAGCGACGACACGTAGACAACTCCAAAAAGCATTGCCGCCGAAATTATTACAGCCAGCGTGAGGAAGAGATTCGAGAACGGATTTTTCCCCCATAAGGTGGCGTTTTCTTCCCTGCATTCAAAGGCAAATATGAGCTGGGACATCACCAGGGTGGAAAAAGCCACCGTTCTTGAGAAGTCTATCCCGGTGCCGCCGTAATACCAGGATATCAGGTATGAAGCCATGGTGGCAAGGCTTATAAAAAACCCCCTGTAAAATATTTTCCGTCCCATGCCGCCGGAAAAAATACCTTCCTGTCTTTTTCGGGGTTTGCGGTTCATCACATCCCTCTCGGGCGGGTCCGCTCCCAATGCAATGGCCGGCAGGCCGTCGGTTATAAGGTTCATCCACAGTACCTGTATGGGCAAAAGCGGCAGCGGCATCCCCAGGAGCGACGACCACACCATCGTCAGCACTTCTCCGATATTGCAGGAGAGCAAGTAACGTATGAATTTTCGGATGTTGTCGTAAATGATACGCCCTTCTTCCACGGCGGATACGATGCTTGCAAAATTGTCATCCAGCAGTATCATCGCCGAAGCTTCCTTCGTCACATCGGTGCCTGTTTTGCCCATTGAAATACCTATATCCGCTTCCTTTACCGCAGGAGCGTCGTTCACTCCGTCACCGGTCATGGCAACCACATGGCCCTTCTTTTTTAGCGCTCGAACTATTCTCAACTTGTGCTTGGGAGTCACTCGGGCGTACACCGAAATATCATCTATACATTTTAAAAACTCGGATTCGGACATTTCGTCAAGTTCCTGGCCCGTTATTATCCTCCCACCTTTGCCCATCATGTTCAGTTCTTTTGCCACAGCCCAAGCGGTGGCGCGGTGATCACCCGTTATCATTACAGGCTTTATCCCTGCGGCAAAGCACCTTTCGACGGCTGAAGCCGCTTCGGGTCGCGGCGGATCTATCATTCCCATCAAGCCTAGAAAAATCAAACCGGTCTCGATATTTTCGCTTAAGTCCCGAGTACTGTTTAATTTTCTGTAGGCAAACGCCAGGACCCTCAAGGCTTCCCTTCCCATATCCTCGTTTATCCGGGATATTTTTCTCTTTTCTGATAAAGTCATCTTTTTAACATTTCCATTTTCTTCTATACCATCGCAAAGTTCCAGAATTACGTCCATAGCTCCTTTTATGAACAGGAATAGCTCCCCCTTTTGGTTTTTCACCACCACCGACATTCGCTTCCGTTCCGAATCGAAAGGAATTTCCCTTATCCTTTTGTAAGTCCTTTCAACGTCATTTTTAAAAATTCCGGCCTTTGCAGCCGCAACCAAAAGGGCAACTTCCGTAGGGTCTCCGGCGGGCACCATCTCCTTTGGCCTTCCAAAGCCAAAAATTCCGGACTTTTGCTCACCAAGTTCAGCGTTATTGCATGAAACCGCAACCCTGAGCAGTTTTTCCATTGAAGGAGAAGTTTTTTTAAGCAGCCGGCCATCGTTTGTAATGAAGTCCCCTTCAATTCTGTAGCCGCTTCCTGTTACCATCACCGTTTCGCCATCCACATAGATTTTCCTCACGGTCATCCTGTTTTCCGTAAGGGTGCCGGTTTTATCGCTGCAAATAACTGTAGCACACCCCAGGGTTTCTACGGCCGTAAGTTTTCTCACCAGCACATTCTTTTTCACCATCCGCTGAACTCCCATAGCGAGCACCATCGTGACCACGGCGGGCAATCCTTCGGGTATTGCAGCTACGGCAAGGCTTACACCAAAAAGGAACATCTGGTAAATCTCCTCGCCCCTCAGAACCCCTAACATCGCGACCATAAAGCATAACAAAAGGCAAAGGACGAGGAGCTGCTTGCCAAGGTCATCCAGCCGCCTTTGAAGTGGGGTTTGCTCTTCCTCGACGCCTTCCATCATTCCGGCGATTTTGCCCATTTCCGTATTCATTCCTGTTTGCGTCACCACCATTTTACCCCTGCCGCTTACCACCATGGTCCCCATGAATACCAAATTCGAACGGTGGATTTTCAAGGTTTCCAGCTCCCTGCTTTCTACGCTTTTTTCCACAGGTACCGATTCTCCCGTAAGCATGGATTCGTCCACTTTAAGATTTTCAGCCTCAAAAAGTTCCCCGTCGGCCGGTACTTTATCACCGGTCTCCAGTATCACTACATCGCCCGGCACCACCTCTTTAGCCGGGATTACTTGTATCTTCCCATCGCGCACTACCCTGGCTACGGGAGCCGCCATTTCTTTCAAAGCCTCTAGAGCTCTTTCGGTGCGGTATTCCTGTATGAACCCCATAAAGCCGTTTAATACGATAATTGCAGTGATGGCCGCAGCATCGGCCATCTCGCCCAAAAAATACGATACTATTGTTGCTCCTAAAAGCACCAGGGTGATGGTGCTTTTAAACTGGTTGATGAAAAGGATTGCGGGTGATTTTTTCCGACTTTCATGGATTACGTTTTCTCCGAAGAGTTTTTTCTTTAAAGGTATCTCCCTGCTTGACAAACCTCTTTTTAGATCGGTGTTCCACGATGCCGTCATTTTTCTTCCCTCCAAGCAATGATCCACTTTAAATTTATTCCGGCATTTTGAAGGTTATGTCTCTTCCTTTATTCGAACAATCGTTTTACTATGTATACCGATGCCAGCAGGCTTGCAAAATCCGCCATAATTCCCACGGGAACGGCGTACCTCGTCTTTTTGATGCCTACCGAACCAAAATAGATTGCTATTATATAAAAGGTGGTATCGGTAGACCCCATCAGCGTGGACGCCAGCCTTCCCATGTACGAATCTGGACCGTAGGTGTCAAAAATTTCTACCATCATGCTGAGTGCCGCCGGTCCCGACAGGGTTCTCACTATAGACAAGAAGAGGGCATCGGCCGGAATCTCCAAAAGCCGGATGACAGGATTTAAAACTTTCACCATCAAATCTACGGCTCCCGATTCCCTAAAGATGCTGACGGCAACGTAAATCCCCAAAAGATAGGGAACAAGCTTTACGGCAAGCTGCAAACCTTCCTGGGCTCCTTGTGTAAACACTTCAAATACCCTGACGTTATTTATCAAACCGTGTAAAAAGACCGCCGCCATCACAACGGGAATTATCCAGGAAGAAATTGAAATTTGCTCCGCCAAATTCCTTACCTCCTTCTTTCGATTTTCCGGTAAAGGAGCCTGAAAGCATAGTCGGCAACAACTGCAACCAGGGTGGAACAGGTAGTGGCAAAGAGAATGGCCCCCAGCACTTCCGATGGATTTTTAGAACCGGCCGCAGCCCTTAGAGCTATTATCGTCGCGGGTACCAGCGTCACGCTGGATGTATTTATGGCAAGGAATGTGCACATGGCCTCCGTTGCGGTATCGGGATTGGGATTTAGGGTTTGCAGTTCCTTCATAGCTTTAAGTCCGAAAGGCGTCGCTGCGTTGCCGAACCCCAGCATATTGGCGCTCAAGTTCATCAATATGCTCCCCATGGCCGGGTGACCTTTGGGTATGGAGGGGAAAAGCCACCTGAATAAAGGCGCGATAAACCTGCTGATACTATCTATAAGCCCTGATTCTTCCGCCACTTTTGCTATCCCAAGCCAAAAACCCACGACTCCCATGAGACTTATCGCCCTCTCAATGGCGGTTTTTGCAGCTTCCAGTGCAGCGGGAGTTATTGAATCCAGCTTTCCGTTCCAAGCGGCGGCTAAAATCCCTCCCAGTATCAAAAAAGCAAAAATCCAGTTCACTTGAATCCCCCTCGTATAATATGTCTTAGAAATTATCAAGAAGTTTTTATAGCTTCTTGATAATAAGGTGTGCCTTTGCGAAAATTAATTTGGGTTGGTCTGGGGTCACTCTTAATCCCCCCTGTAGCCCACAAATATGGCCTACTCAGTTAAGAGTGAGACCCCTGCGGTGCAGTACTAGTTTCTTACTCGTGAGCCGAGCCAGCAGGCCTTCCGGCCCCTGGAGTCAGCAGGCCAGGGGTGCACCCCCGGTTGTCCTGTCAAGCTCTTATCGCCCGCGAGGCTGTTAGGTACTGCACCCGCAGGGCACGCCCCTACTCCTGGCCAACTCAAGGAGGGATATCCGTTGGCTCAGGTCATCTTCGCAGGCATCGATGTCAGCACCTCTAAGCTGGACATCATTTGCATCGATGAAAATGGTAATCAGCTTTCTCCCGCTAGGTCTTTCCCTAATAATGCCGAGGGCGCAAATGAGTTGATAAACGCTGTAGTTTCCCTAGCAGCTAAGTCCAATGTCTCCCAGCTTAATCTCGGATTAGAAGCTACTTCCATCTTCAGTGTCCCACTCCGAGATTTCCTTATGGATGCCCCTCAGTTAAAGCCTTTTTCGGTCCAGGTGTATGAAATTAACCCTTCTCTTGTGGCTGGCTTTAAAAAGGCTTTCGGCTCCAGACTTCCTAAAACCGATGCTATTGACGCTTATATAATCGCTGAAAGGTTACGCTTCGGACATCTTACACCCTACAGCCATGAGGCTTCTGTTACAGCACCTTTGCGCCAGCTTACAAGGCTCAGATTACACCTTGTCGACCTCCTCGTTGAGGAGAAAAATCGGGCTTTGAATCTCATCTTTTTGAGGTTTTCTAATTACAAACAGGACAACCCTTTCAGCAATGCCTTCGGCAAGGCTTCTGTTGAGGTCCTGAAAGAGTTTACTCCTGATGAGATAGCTCAAATATCCGTAGAAGAACTGGCGGAGTTTATTCAGTCCCACGGAAAAAACAGGTTCGCTAATTCTGAGGAAATCGCCAGTGCCTTAAAGCAAGCCGCAAGGCGCGCTTACCGCCTAAACTCTAAAATGCAGCAGGTCTGCGAGATAGCTCTTTCCCTTACTCTTCAAAACATTGAGCATCTCAAAAGGCAGATTAAAAGCCTTGATAAGGTCATTTCCAGAGAGCTTAAGGCTATTCCTCAAACTCTCACTACGGTTAAGGGTTTAGGCGAGGTGTCGGCTGCAGGAATAATCGCTGAAATAGGCGATATCAAGCGTTTCAAGAACGAAGCCTCTCTTGCTCAGTATGCCGGCCTCACCTGGACCCGTTATCAGTCGGGCGATTTTGACGCTGAAGAGCGTCGTTTGACAAAGAGCGGGAACAAATACCTCCGCTATTACTTGGTCATGGCCGCAAACTCGTTGCGGGTGCACAACGAGGAATACAAGGCCTATTACCAGACCAAGTATCAGGAGGTGCAAAAGCACCAGCATAAGAGGGCGCTGGTATTGACTGCCCGCAAACTGGTTAGGCTGGTCTTTGCGCTGCTGAGCAAAGGCCAAATCTACAAGGGGACGGTGAGGAGTTAATTTTGTTTTTAAAACTTATTTGACCTCTTCTGTGCCAATTTTTCCCATACTAATTGGCTAGGGATATTATTGTCTTTTTTTGCCCTGATAATTTTATTTTCCAGTTTTAGGGTATTGACATATTACCGTGAGTCTTTCTAAGGAAGAACAAGATCCGTGTAAACATCTGTGAAAGCTTCACTCGGATCCGGGAATGGACTGGACTCCGCGAACTCTACGGCTTCTTCAACCTGCTTATTCACTTTGTCCCAAATCTGTGTTTTCTTCTCTTCGGTAAGTATTCCTTGAGCCATCAGCTTTTTCTCAAAATTCGCGACAGGATCTTTTTTCTTCCACTCTTCAACTTCTTCCTCAGGTCTGTAGATCCACCCCATTTGTTCGTCGGCTCCCGCCCCCGCATGATGGCCGTACCACCTGTATGTGATAGCCTCAATTAAAGTAGGACCTTCACCTTCTTTTGCTCTCTTCAACGCCTCGCTAACCGCCTCATAAACGGCCAGTACATCGTTTCCGTCAATTGTTACTCCCGGTATTCCATAACCTTTCGCTCTTTCAGAAATGTTCTTCACGGAAACTGCGTAAGAAGCTGGGGTTGACACGGCATATTGGTTATTCTGAACCAAATAGACTACAGGTAACCTCCATATAGTGGCAAGGTTAAGACCTTCATGGAAGACTCCCTGGTTAGAAGCACCATCACCAAAGAAACAAATCGTAGCTCCGCCAGTATTCTTCATTTTTTGCGCCAGAGCAACACCTGCAGAAACAGGAATGGACTCGCCTACAATACTCAACATAGGAAGCACTTTAGCTTCAAACGCCTCAACGTGCATGTTGCCGCCTTTACCTTTACTGTACCCGGTAGCTCGCCCGTGTACCTCGGCAAACAAACGTTTCAGATCAACACCATCCCGTGCCGCAGCGTCACTAGTACCCCTGTGTGAAATCTCCCAGTAGTCTTCTGGTCCTAACGCCTTCACAGTTCCCACTGGAATTGCCTCTTGTCCTACGCCAGCCAACAGTGTCCATACCTTTCCTTTAGAGGATTGTTCTACAAGTTTTTCTTCAGCCTGGCGCAAAAGAACCATCTTCTCATACATTTCAATAAGATCTTCATTGGACAACATTTAATTACCCCCTTTACTTTTTGCTTTTAACTTTCGCAGGCATCAGATCATAGGCAAACATCTCCTTTCCATTCTGGACAATCTTGTGCTCAAGAAAAAACTTGTTCTCTCACCAAGCAAAAGCCAGGATCTCAGTAATCCGCTAACGCTCGAGATCTCACTTTCCCCGTTCAACAGAACAGCTTTTATAAGAACATTATCGGAAGCTTCGAAAGGTACTTAAAACACAGCAGGGATCACAAGAAAGCCAAGGACTTGAACATATAAGAGCATAGTGACAATACTTAAACCAGCATCAATAACAGCATTCTAAATCTCACCCACACCGCAACGCAACGACTATGATTACAATTACAGCATCCTGTACATATCTCATGTGCAAAACCCATGAAGGGAGCATGTAACAGTGCGTCAAACATTTCTACTCCCTTCATGGCTATCTGCCTAATTCCTTACTGTAGTATTTCCTTAACTGCTTTGATCAGTTTTTCTTCGCTTATGAGCATTTCCCTTTCAAGCACAGGAGAATGCGGGACAGGTACTTGAGCTCTAGTTACTCTTCTAATAGGAGCTTTTAAATATACATATCCTTTTTCCGCAACCACAGCAGAGACTTCCGAAGCAAAGGAACATTGCCTCCAATCATCGTCACATACAACCAATCTACCAGTCTTTGCAACCGACCCCAGGATTACATCTTCGTCAAGAGGGGTAAGTGTCCGCGGGTCCACAACTTCCACTGATACGCCTTCGCCCGCCAGTTTCTCAGCTACCTGCATGGCTAGGTAATTCGCGTAACCAGCACCAACAATGGTAACGTCTTTCCCTTCTCTTCTTACAATTCCTTTTCCTATGGGTACTGTGTAATCTTCATCTGGTACTTCCTCTCGATTCATGAACACTTTAAATTCCATAAAGTAAATGACTGGATTATCATCACGTATGGCACTCTTGAGCAGTCCTTTGGCATCATAAGGGGTTGAAGGCATAACCACCTTGAGCCCTGGTGTGTGCACAAAATAAGCAGCAGTATTGTCGGAGTGCTGACCTGCAGCCCCCCCACCCATGTTTAAAGCCATAAAAGTAACAGGAATCGTAGCTTGTCCACCTGTCATGTACCTGGTCTTTGCTGCTTGGTTGACAAGCTGATCCATGGCAACAAACATGAAATCTGATACCATAAACTCAACTACTGGTCTCATACCTCCAATGGCTGCACCTACGGCAGTTCCCGTAAAACCACTTTCCGAAATTGGAGTGCTCATAACTCTTTCAGGTCCAAATTCCTCAAAAATCCCTTTGGTTTCGCCGAAGGTACCGGTATGGACGTCTTCTCCCATTAGGATTACTTTTTCGTCTCTTCTAAGCTCTTCTCTGAGAGCTTGGTTTATGGCTTGAAGAAACATTAATTGGCTCATTACTCGTCCCCCCTTATGAAGGTATATAGTCAGTGAACACGTCAGTGTACACTTCTGCGGGATCTGGCCATGGACTGGATTCTGCAAACTGTACTGCTTCTTCAATGTAGGCATTTACTTCGTCCCATACGACCTTCTTCTTGCTCTCGTCAAGTACACCTTGTTCCACAAGCTTCTTTTCAAACCTGGGTATGGGATCTTTTGCTTTCCATTCTTCAACTTCCTCCGCAGGTCTGTAGATCCATCCCATTTGTTCATCAGCCCCTGCCCCAGCATGGTGGCCATACCACCTATACGTCTTGCACTCAATCAAAGATGGACCTTCACCTTGCCTTGCTCTTTTCATAGCTTCATCAACAGCTTCGTAAACAGCCAAAACATCATTGCCATCCACAGTCATTCCAGGGATGCCGTATCCTTTTGCTCTTTCTGATATGTCCTTTACAGACACCGCATATGAAGCTGCAGTAGTCATTGCGTACTGGTTGTTCTGTACTACATAAACAATTGGTAACTTCCAAACAGCTGCTAAATTCAAAGATTCGTGGAAGGTACCTTGGTTGCTTGCTCCGTCGCCAAAGAAACACAGAGTTGCTCCACCAGTCTTTTGCTTTTTCTGAGCTAAAGCTGATCCTGTTGCTAGAGGAATGCCTCCACCTACTATGCCAACCAGATTCAACACGTTGTCTTTGTAGGAAGCCAAGTGCATTGACCCACCTTTGCCCTTGTTGTAACCAGTCGCTTTACCATAAACCTCAGCATAAACGTATTTGAGCTCCACTCCGTCCTTCACCACCATGTCACAGACTCCCCTGTGAGACGGTGCCCATTTGTCGTCAGATCCCATGGTTTTTACAGCACCAACTGGAATGGCTTCCTGACCTACACCAGCTAGAAGTGTCCCAACCTTACCTTGATTGGACAGCTGAACTAATCTCTCCTCTGCTTGGCGGAGGAGAACAAGTTTTCTGTACATCCACATTAAGTCTTCGTTTGAAAGCATTTCATTACCCCCTTCACTGTTAGTTTCCGTTCTCTCCAAAAGATCTCACCATTCGCTACCCCTCCGTTTCAATCTCTGCAATCTTCTGCTGAACAGGAATTTGGTCCCCCTCAGCACCATACAATTTCTTCACAATACCAGTAGCCGGGGCTTCAATATCAGTAGTGATCTTTGAAGTAATTACCTGAACTAACGGCTCACCTTTTTCTACCCTTTCCCCTTCTTTCTTGTAGAACTTTACAATTTCCACTTTCTCCACACCCAAGCCGAGTACGGGAACCAAAACCTCCACTACCAAAAGAACCACTCCTTTCTAACGGTTTAGCTAAGAATCAATTTGAGGTGACATCGAATGTATGCAACAAGGCTGCACATTGTTTTGTTGGAAAAACTAGACTTTAAGGTTCTAACTAATTAAATTCTCTAAGTCCTACCGAGAATGTCAAACTACTTCACCTCACTTTACATTTTATACCACGATTGTGTAATTTTATAAACTTTTTTGCCTAGAACAATTAGATATAATATTCACATTTGCGTGATTGGATAAGTGAAATATGAATGCATATAGACAGCATAATCGCTACACAATTCAAATTGAGTTAAGTTTTAGTTCAACATTTGGTAACATGTGAACAGGGTGGTGAAGACACTAACCTTTAAAAGGAGGTAATAACCAATGAGCGATGCTGGTTTTCACATTCCATTTCCGAAAAATGAGCCTGTTCTTTCCTACGCCCCAGGGAGCCTAGAAAGGGCACAGCTTAAAGCAGAGTTAGAACGTCAAAGCAACACGACCATAGAAATTCCCCTCATAATTGGTGGAAAAGAAATTTACACAGGGCGTACAGGCAAAATAGTAATGCCTCACGACCATGGTCACGTTCTCGCTACTTATCACAAAGCTGGCCCAGAAGAAACAAAAATGGCCATAGAAGCTGCTCTAGAAGCAAAAAAAGATTGGGCGAACATGTCTTGGATCGACAAAGCATCCATATTTTTAAAAGCAGCCGAACTTCTTAGCACCAAATACAGGCATTTAGTAAATGCTGCTACCATGCTTGGCCAAGGTAAGAACGTCTATCAAGCCGAAATCGACGCTGCATGTGAGAGTATAGATTACCTTAGGTACAACCCTTATTTTGCCTCACTTATCAACCAATGGGAACCTGTATCCTCTAGCGACAGTTTCAACAGAATGGATTACAGACCACTGGAAGGCTTTGTCTTTGCAGTCTCACCTTTTAACTTCACTGCCATTGCATTGAACTTGGCTACTGCTCCTGCGCTTATGGGTAACGTAGTGGTTTGGAAACCCGCGTCCACAGCAGTGCTGTCCAATTACTACCTAATGCAACTCTATAAAGAAGCTGGTCTTCCTGATGGAGTTATAAACTTTGTGCCAGGCTCAGGCCCCGACATTAGCAACGTTGTTTTCAATGATCCGTACTTTGCAGGTTTGCATTTCACGGGTTCAACTTCCACCTTTGATGGTTTCTGGAAAACTATTGTAGAACACATGGACACATACAAAACCTATCCACGCATTGTGGGCGAAACTGGTGGTAAAGACTTTGTAGTGGCACACCCTTCTGCCGATCCGAAAGCTCTTATAACTGCACTTATACGCGGCGCTTTTGAATACCAAGGACAAAAGTGTTCTGCTGCCTCCAGAGCATACATACCACAATCCCTGTGGAAAGAAATAAAACAAGAGCTTGTGGACCAAACTGAATCTATTCTCATGGGTGATGTTCGTGATTTCCGCAACTTCGTTAATGCTGTAATCGACGAAGCCGCCTTTGATAAGATCATGGGCTACATAGAAAAAGCGAAGAACTCCAATGTAGCAAAAATCATCGCAGGCGGTCAGGGAGATAAAACTAAAGGGTACTTTATAAGACCCACCATAATTGAAACCCAGGATCCGCATTTCGTAACCATGGAAGAAGAAATATTTGGACCTGTGCTAACTGTGTATGTCTATGAAGATAACCAGTATGAGGAAATTCTTCAACTTTGCAATGAAACCTCTCCTTACGGACTCACTGGTAGCATATTTGCCAATGACAGAAAAGCTATTAATAAAGCCTATGAAGTGCTACGCTTCGCAGCAGGTAACTTCTACATAAACGACAAGCCCACTGGAGCCGTAGTTGGTCAGCAGCCTTTCGGAGGCGCTCGCCGCTCCGGAACCAACGATAAAGCTGGCTCGCCCTTTAACTTACTCCGTTGGATTTCGCCAAGAACCATAAAAGAAAACTTCATACCCCCCACGAGCTGGACATATCCTTTCCTACAGGAAGAATAATAGAGCTACAAACATAAATAGCATTAGGGAGAAGCATCTTCTGGGTGCTTCTCCTTTTTTGTTTTTTCGTTATACGGTATCATTTTTGCATGGAAGAGCAAAAGTCTATGTCCGTATATCGCTATGCCATTTTGTGGGCCGTTCTTATAGGGAACATCATAGGTCCCATAGATGGGAGCATGATTAACGTTGTTCTTCCCACATTAAGCGACGCTTTTAGTGTCCCCATGTCTGTAGTGCAGTGGGTACCAGTTGTAAACCTAACAGTGGTGAGCGCTACTATGCTTCTCTTCGGCAAAATAGGAGATGCTGTTGGCTATAGAAAACCTTTCCTGTGGGGGTTATGGCTGTTCTGCGCTGCATCTTTCATGGCAGGTTTTGCTCCATCCATCACTTTACTGATTATTCTCAGAGCTCTTCAAGGACTAGGCGCTTCAATGATCATGTCTGTTGTCTTCGCCATTATTACCGCCGTTTTCTCACCTGATGAGCTTGGTAGAGCCATGGGGATAAATATTTTCACTGTGTCCTTGGGACTGGTAATAGGACCATTGTTAGCAGGCTTGTTAACAAACTATTTGAGCTGGCGCTGGGTATTCTTTGTCGATGGCATTGTAGCTTTGATTGGCATGTTCCTTACAGCCAAATACATACCTAACTTCAAAGGCACAGTTGCAAAAGTTGATTACCTGGGAGCTGCATTGTTCTTCTTGTTTTCGTCAACACTTTTACTGTTTGTCAGCCTTTTTTCGACTCATGGTTTTAGTCCATTTAATCAGGCTCTGCTAACAGTTTCTGTTTTGGCACTAATACTGTTCATTTACCTCGAGCAAGTAAACCCTCATGCTTTAGTTAACCTAAAACTTTTTAGAAATCGTTCCTTCTCTTTTGGCTTAATAGCTTCCTTTTTTACCTTTGTTTCTCAGTTTATGATGACCTTTGTCCTTCCATTTCACTTACAACGCCTACTTGGCTATCCGCCACACATTTCAGGGCTCATAGTCACTGTTTTTCCACTTATGAGTATGTTCAGTTCCTTGCTTAGCCAGTTTGTTAATGCTAAAGTATCAGACAACATTCTGTGCTTCATATCATCTGTTATATCTGCTTTAGGCATAGTTGCGCTTGCGTTTTCAGGCTCAGATAGTAGTTTTCTGCTCGTTACTTTTGCCCTTGTCATATATGGCTTTGGAACAGGTTTGTTCCAATCCATAAATAGCAAATCGGTAATGGTTACACTACCTGACAGGTATTTGGGCATAGGCTCAGCCATGCTTTCCATGATACGCAACATGGGAATGGCTTTGGGCGTCGCTTTCGGAAGCCTAACTCTTTACAGCTTTGTTCCCCACACCATTCTTGGTCAGTCCACATTCTCAATCTCCGATGGCCTTCTCTTCCTAAGAGGGTTGCGTTACACCTACCTTTTAAGTGCAGGCGCTTCAGTATTAGCTGCATTGTCTTCGCTACTTGCCACCAGCGAAGCTGTCGAGTAAAGGACAGCCGCTACTTTTCACCATGTGAGTGCATAACATCTAGAATTCAGTGATTACATTTTTGAATCAAACAAACAGGCGTTCGTCTATCCTGGGAGTAGCAATTCTGGGTACTGCAGTGTCTGTTCATCATGTAACAGTAACAAATACAAAAACACTGCCCCATTAACAAGGATTAGCGCATTAGCACATGAAACTGCCTGCTGCTTAGCACCAAACCTCGCCAAACGTTTATATCTTTAATAGGAGGTATAGTACTGGAAATGGTATTGCTTATTCTGTGTGTGTTCATTGCAACTCTCCCTATATGGTCACAGTATTCCTGATTTCCGCAACACTGATTCCATCAACCAAACCAGGACAACTGCACAATTGTCGAACTTGGAAATGGCAATTCTACCTTTTTTGCTTTTGTCAATCTTGCTCACGCTTTGCAGGTTCCATCAATCTACGTGGTTACGATTAATTAACGGTGCCTGATTTAGAGTACTGTAATCAAAAAAGACACGATCATATTATTTGCAAAAACTTTCGCCGTGCATCGCCCTAATACGTCTAGCCGGCTTCTTTTCGAGTTTATGTATGTTAAGTACATTTCTAAACAGACAATAGTATGTTGACAATTACACAAAATTGATTTAAAATTACATTGTTATGTGATAGGTGACTCACCTATCAAAAACACGTGTGAGGAAGGAGGTGCTTTTTGTGGAACTTCCGTCAGTTCTCGAGGGTATTGAAGCCACATTTGTTGAAACGGAACGCATCAACATGCACGTCCATTTCAACAAGAACCGCGATGCCACTCCAATCATGTTTATTCACGGAAACTTATCTGGAGCAACCTTTTTTGAAGAAGTGATGGTAGACCTGAGCGATCAGTTTTTCTGCTTCGCTCCTGACCTAAGAGGGTATGGGCAAACCGAAGATAAAGTGGTCGATGCTACCAGAGGAATGTGTGATTGGTCTGATGATCTATCGTCCCTTCTGGACACCATGAACATCGAAAAGCTGCACATTGTCGGTTGGTCCATGGGAGGAGGAGCGGCAATGCAGTTTCTCCTTGATCACCCCGACAAAGTGCTCAGTTTAACACTCATTTGTCCTGTCTCTCCTTACGGTTTTGGTGGCACCAAAACCGAGAATGGAATTCCTTGTTATGAGGACTATGCTGGTTCAGGTGGGGGTACTGTGAATCCGGATTTCATTCAGAGAATAAAAGAACACGACACAACAGAGAAAGACCAAGCTTCCCCATTGTTTATCATGAATAACTTCTACTTCAAACCACCTTTCAGAGCAAAAAGAGAGAAAGATCTGCTCCTTTCACTGTTGCTAATCAAAACCGGGGAGAAAGCTTATCCAGGAGATTTCGTACCATCACCGAATTGGCCATTCACTGCTCCGGGAAAATTTGGCCCACTGAATGCTATGTCTCCTAAGTACTTTAACGCAAGCTCCATTGTGGATTTGCCAGTTAAACCACCCATACTGTGGATCCGAGGATCTCACGATACTGTGGTAGCTGATGAATCGTTTTTCGACATAGCAACGCTCGGTAAGCTGGGACTTGTACCTGGTTACCCAGGCGTCGAAGTTTGTCCGCCACAGCCCATGCTTAAACAGACACGTAAAGTTCTTGAGGATTACAAGTCAAATGGAGGTAAGTACTACGAAGTCGTTGTCAAAGACGTGGCTCATTCTCCTCACATTGAAAAACCAGGAGAGTTTGTCGCCACGTTGAGGAATTTTATCTCGGACAACATGTAACTATTGGAGGTGGATTGTAAATGGAACAGCGGTACGCAAAAATACTGGCCACGGGCATGTATTTGCCTGAGAAAGTTATTTCTAATGAAGAACTCAGCGAACGCTATGGATTCGACGTAAGCACATATTTATCTGGAATCACCCTAAGGCATATTGCTGCCGAGAATGAATGCGCCTCAGATATGGGAGTAAAAGCAGCAGAAGCAGCTTTGGAAAAAGCCAACATGAAACCTGAAGATATTGACTTGCTTATAATGACAACTGACACTCCCGACTACGTTACACCGCCCACTGCACCTGCCATTGCTTACAAACTAGGCGCTTCAAATGCCGGAGCGTTCGACATAAACGGGGCATGCGCCGACGCCACCATTGGGCTCAGCATTGCGTCTCAGCATATTATGTTGGACAAAACCATAAACAATGTACTTGTGGTCGCCCCATATGCCATGTCTAAGTGGCTTGACTGGGACAACAAGGTGCTGGCCCCCATGCTTGGCGATGGCGCTTCAGCGGCCATAGTAACAGTGAGCAATGAGCCAGGTTACATCACTTCAACCATTGTGGCTGACGGACAGTACTGGGATGGATACGGTGTATATGTGGGGACAAAGTACCCAGTAACGAAGGAGATGGTGGAAAAGAAAGAACACTTACTCAGGTTCCACCCAAACTTTCACAAGTATCCACCTGATGTAAACTACGGCCACTGGCCTGACGTGATTAGGAAGAGTCTCAAAAAAGCTGGGTACACTGAGAAAGACCTAGATATGGTAATTCTTACCCAGGTTCGCCTAGCCGATATTGAACAGACCATGGAAAACCTAGGCTTACCACTTGAAAAAACACACTGGATTATGCATAAGTACGGGTATACAGGTTCTGCTTGTGCCTTCATGGCACTTGAAGACGCGCTAAATGAAGGAAAGATAAAGAAAGGTGACCTGGTAGCGTTCTGCACTTCAGGAGTGGGCTACGTAATGAGCTCTGCCTTGTTCAGGTGGGTATGAGTAAAACCAAGTAAAGGGGGAAAACGCATGGAACGTGTAAGAGACAAAGTCGTTATCATAACTGGAGCCAGTGGTGGTATCGGCAGAGAAACAGCACTAGCTGTGGCTCGCGAAGGAGGCCATGTAGCTCTATTTGACATTGACGAAACAAACTTAAAGCCACTTGAAGAAGAGATAAAGAACCTTGGCGTACAATGCAAATCCTACAAAGTAGATGTATCGAACTTTGAACAGGTCTCGAATGCAGTCGAACAAGTCATAAACGATTTCGGCAAAGTAGACGCCTTAACAAACATAGCTGGAATAACCAGGGATAACTTCTTAACCAAGATGCCTATCGAGGATTGGGACAGAGTCATAGCCGTAAATTTAACAGGTACTTTCTACTGTACCAAAGCAGTTGCCCCTCACATGATGGAACGAGGTTCCGGCTGCATAGTAAACATTTCTTCTGTAGTAGGAGTTTACGGCAACATTGGACAGACCAATTACGCAGCCAGTAAAGCAGGTGTAATTGGACTCACCAAAACTTGGGCTAAAGAGTTCGCAAAAAAGGGTATGAGAGTGAATGCTGTTGCACCAGGCTTTATAAAGACCCCCATGACTGACAAAGTACCTGAAAAAGTTCTCGACCAGATGATAGGTAAAACACCCATGGGGCGCATGGGCGAACCAAAGGAAGTCGCTAACGCGATTCTGTTCCTCATTTCTGACGAAGCTTCCTTCATTACCGGACATATCCTCCACGTCGACGGAGGATTGGTTCTCTGAAAAAGAGTAAAGAAGAAAGGCGGGAAAATAAAATGAAAAGAGTCTTAAAGACTCTGTTAGGAGAGAACTTCAGTAACTTAAAGAAACTGTTCGCCTCCCTTCTCGTAGTGGCACTCTGTATGGGCTTCCTTGTTGGAATTCCTAAAGCAAAAGCCCAAAAAGAGATGTTCTTGGTCATGGCGGTGGGGTTTAAATGGTATCAGCTTAACGGCATGAGCTATCAAATGGAAGTCGCTCCAGAGATCATAAATGCGAGAACATTTGTCCCCGTGAGGTTCATAGCCGAAGCATTCGGAGCAAATGTGGGATGGGATCCAGCAACCAAAACCGTGACCATCAAATCTGACGGAAAAACCATACAACTCACTATAGGCAAGACTTCGGCAACTGTGGACGGGAAAGCATACACCTTAGACGCTGCCCCCTACATAAAGAACTCTAGAACCATGGTACCCGTACGTTTCATCTCAGAGGCTTTGGGCCTTAATGTTTACTACGAAGCGCAAAAGAAAATGATCTATGTTAGTGCAAAACCAAGCTATGCCATCCCCGGGATCACTGACAAGGAAATCAAGATAGGTTCTTTTTCGGCACTATCTGGGCCATTAGCAGTAATTGGAATCCCATTTTATCACGGTTTACAATCCTACATCAACTGGATAAATGACCAGGGTGGTGTTAACGGAAGAAAAATAAAAGTGATCATTGCTGACGACCAAATGAATCCAGCGCTTACTGTTCCAGCAGTAAAGAAATTTGTTGAAGAAGATAAAGTATTCGCCGTAGTAGGCGGTCTTGGCACCCCAGGTTGCCTAGCAGTCATGGATTACCTCAATGAGAAAGGTGTTCCCTTCGTGTATCAAGGTGGTGGTGCTTCTGCCTTCGCCTATCCACCAAAGAAGTACGTCTTTGCAGTGCAGCCCAACTACATGACCGAAGGTCAAGCATTTGTGAAATTCGCTAGGCAAAACCTGAACACAAGTAAATTTGCGCTCCTGTACCAAAACGATGATGCCGGCAAAGAAGGTGCTCAGGGCGTACAAGAAGGCGTAAAGAAATATGGTGGAAGTCTGGTCTACTCATCCTCTTTCCCTGGCACAGAAACCGACTTCACTTCTTATTTAACCAGGATTAAGAATTCTGGTGCTGAAGTTATTTTCCTCTATGCACCTGCGAATACATCTGCTGGAGCAAACGCCGTTAAAACTGCAAAATCACTGGGTCTCACTCAGAAAATCATCCTGCCATATTCTTATGCGGGAATTACTGCCATGGCTGGCGATGCTGCTGAGGGCGTGTACATAACTGGTTGGGTGGACTTTTCCAACTTAAACGATCCTGGAGTACAAAAATTCTTCGAGATCTGGGGCAAGTATTATCCAAATGACGACCCACTCACCTTCTCTTATGCTGTTGCTGGCTTCGTAGCAGCAGAGATATTCGTGGAAGCGTTACGCAGAGCTGGGCAATATCCCACACGAGACGCCATAGTATGGGCGTTAGAAACATTCAATGGCTGGAACGGTTATGTGGCCAAAGACATTTCTTACGGACCTAATGAGCGCGCAGGTAAGTATTCACTTTATTTCATGACAGTGAAAAACAAGGAACTTGTAAAGATTAGCGATTGGATATCCGTGCGGGAGTAATTTAGTGAATACCCCAAACAGAATAGAGGGGGCTATAGCCCCCTCTGCACGGGAAAGCATAGCCATGCATGTGCATGATGACTTGAGGAAAGGAGATATTCATGCTAAGGATTGAAAACTTAACCGTGAAATTCCAAAGCCTTGTCGCTGTTAACAACTTATCCATGAAGGTAGAACAAGGAAATATTCATTCACTCATTGGGCCTAACGGCGCTGGCAAGACCACAGTTTTCAACGCAGTCTTCAAATTAGTTCCATACACGGGCAGAATAACTTTCCTCAACCAAGACCTCAGGATGAAGAGCACCCATGAATTACTATCCTTGGGTCTGTCGAGGACTTTCCAGAATCTGAACATCTTCTATTCCATGACTGTTGAAGAAAACATAAAAATGGGATTACACCCTTTCCTTGAAAGCCACCTTTACCAGGACCTACTTGGTTTCGATGTGTATTCTCAAAAAGAAGTCAACGACAAGATCTATGAAGTGGCTGCTCTTACTGGACTTCTACCCTATCTAAAAGCTTATCCCCTATTTCTTCCTTACGGTGTTCAAAAACTTGTGGAACTAGCAAGGGCATTGGTTTCAAATCCCAAATTGCTCTTGCTGGACGAACCAGCGGCTGGCTTAACTTCAGCTGAGAAGGAAAATCTAAAGAACTTGATGAAGGCCATTAAAGCAAAAGGTTTAACGGTTCTCATAGTGGAGCATGACATGGGTGTTGTTATGGACATATCTGATGTGGTTACGGTTATGAATTTTGGACAAAAAATAGCTGAAGGAAAGCCACAAGAAATTTCTGCTGATCCTCAAGTCATTGAAGCTTATTTGGGGGTGGACTAATGCTCAAGATCATAGACCTTACCACAGGATATGGACCCGTTGAAGTGCTTCACGACGTTAACCTGGATTTCAAAGACTCCCGCATTGTTACTGTATTAGGAGCTAATGGTGCTGGGAAATCAACATTAATTAAAACAATTTCAGGCATATTGAAACCTTGGAAAGGTTCGATATTATTTGACGGCAAAGACATCTCCAGAATGAGTACTTCGCAAATTGCCAAAATGGGAATAGTCCACGTACCAGAGGGACGGCACATCTTTCCGAACCTTACAGTAAGAGAGAACCTGCTCTTGGGAGGTTATTTCAGAAGTGACAAGGAAAACAAGGAGACTCTCGACCAAGTACTAAAACTCTTCCCAGCACTTAAAGAACGCATCAATCAAAAGGGCGGGAATTTATCAGGAGGGGAACAACAAATGCTAGCCATTGCAAGAGGCCTCATGGCAAAGCCCAGGCTCCTTCTGTTGGATGAGCCATCTCTTGGCTTAGCCCCCATACTTGTTTCTGAAATCTTCCAAACAGTGAAAAGTCTTGCTCAACAAGAAGGGGTGCAGGTCTTGTTAGTGGAACAAAATGCCCGTAAAGCCTTAGATATTTCAGATACTGGTTACGTCATGGTCTTAGGACGAATAGTTCTTTCTGGTACTTCTGACGAACTTAGAGAGAACCCCGAGGTAAGAAAACTTTATTTGGGAGGGCAAAATGTTTAATCTCGTTCTTAGAGGTTTAGCCACTGGTTCCATCTACAGTTTGACAGCAGTGGGCATCGTACTCATTTTGTCTACTACAAACGTGATGAACTTCGCTCAAGGGGATACTGGCATGTTTCTTACCTACATTGCTTTTTTCTTCATTTTAAGAGGCATCGCCCCATCACTCACTCTGCCCATCGTTATTGTTGCGGGAGCCGTGCTAGGATATTTGGTTTACAAGGGGCTTATCTCTAAAGCAAAGAAGAGTTCGCATCTGGGAATGATGATCATCACACTGGGACTGACCATGATTTTTGAAGGCATAGTGGCCACATTCTTTGGGAACATTCCGCTGTTATTCCCACCGCTCATACCAGGTGACCCCGTGCATTTCGGATCGGTGATTCTGGATCGTCAGGATATCTTGTGCTTGGTCACAGCTCTTGTTGTTTTTGGCATACTTTCCTTCATACTGTACCGAACAAAAATCGGTATTGCGGCTCGAAGCATAGCTGACGACGAATATGCGTCCCGCGTACTCGGAATCCCCATTGATCGAATTCATTCATTCATATGGGCAATAAGTTTTGGACTGGCTGGTCTAGCTGGAATAATGACTGCCCCCAGACTTTCCCTTCAACCGCTCTTCATGGTAGTAGTACAACTAAAAGCATTCACAGCGGCTGTTCTCGGTGGCATGAATTCAGTAACTGGTGCCATTTGGGGAGGTCTGATTCTGGGTGTTATGGAGAACTTAGTTGCCTACTACGTGCCAGCCATAAAGGAAAGCTTTTCCTTGCTTCTCATTGTTGCCATACTGCTTTTCCTTCCAAATGGGCTGTTTGGAAGCCGTGAGGCAGGGAGGTCATGATGAAAAAGAAAATTCTTCCTTTCTTACTTTTGATCTTGGCACTCCTCATCCCCTTAGTATTCAATGCGCGGCCCTCCATTGTTGCCTATATAAACCTAGCCATCATTTACGCCGTTTCTGCAGTTGGTCTGAACTTGCTACTTGGGGTAGCTGGCCAGATCTCTTTAGGTCATGCAGCCTTCATGGGAATTGGTGGCTACACCTCTGCCATCCTCATGATCCGGTATGGAATTCCATCCATTGTTAGTGTGTTAGCAGGTGGTCTTTTGGCAGGTCTTTTCGGTTTGATCATAGGCTTTCCAGCCCTAAGACTCAAGGGATTCTATCTTGCCATTGCAACCATGGCCCTTGGAACTGCCGTAACCGACGTCATAAAAAGGATGGAAATTCTTGGAGCTGACAGGGGTCTCACCAACGTCCCTCCCGTCACCATTTTTGGCTACCAATTCAGCAGTGAATTTGCAAAGTATTATCTCTATCTGGCTATCTTGTTACTAACCATCTTTTTGGTGAACAACCTGCTCAAAAGCAAGACAGGTATGGCTTTTAGGGCAATGAGAGATTCGGAGGTTGCAGCAAAAGTGTTTGGCATAAACATTTCCTACTACAAGGTCCTAGCTTTTGTCATCTCTTCTTTCTTGGCCGGCGTCGCTGGTGCCATGTATGGTCATTCTCTTTCATATTTGCACCCAGACATGTTCGGATTTGGCTTGTCCATTGAGTTTCTTGCTATTACCATCATTGGAGGTATTGGTACCTTGTGGGGCCCTGTGCTCGGTTCCGCCCTGTGGGTCATTGTCCCCAGACTATTTGGTACAAAACTGGAAGCCATGGCTGGAGTCCTCTTCGGTGTCATCCTCATCTTAGTTGTGCTGTTCCTGCCTCGAGGACTCTCTGAGCTTATAATGAGGATTAATAAATTATTCAAGAAGGAAGAAGGAGAACGAAGCTAATGGGGAAAGGCAAGAAGACCAGGGACCTAATACTGGGAACCGCACTGGAGGTATTCAGAGAGCGTCGCTATGGCAACAGCTCGGTAAATGAGATTGCTAAACGTTTGGGTGTCCGAACTTCACTGGTTTATTACTACTTTGCAAACAAAGAAGACATTTTCAACGAGCTGGCCGTTACCTATCGTGACGGACTTGAAGAGGAAATCCGTCAGCATATATCCTTCGAAGGAAGTCTTCTGCAAAACGTTATCAATATCCTTGTAACCTATAAAGATTACATAAGAAGCCACAAAGACCTTTATGACACCTTCAGAGAGGTGGAATTTGTCGAAAAAGATTTGATCAGAGATTACTATCAAAGAATCACTCACCTCATTGCTCAAGTTCTTCCAACAGATTTTTCAAAACTGTACGACTTGGAGACTCTGGCTTTTGCCATTTTAGGCAGTGTTTACTTTGTGGTGATAAAGAATCTAATATGGGAGAACAAAGAAGACATCGACCAAGAATTAGAAACAGTAAAAGTCTTTCTAGATAAGGGAATTGACATTGACGGAACTTTTACCCCATTCATAGTTCCCGAAAACCCCATGGAGAGCCAGGAACCCCAATTTGCTTCTCGCGGGGAACGGACGAAGTACCAATTACTCAAGGCCGGAGAAAAACTCTTTGGGGAAAAGGGGTTTGAAAAAACACAGCTAACAGAAATCACGTCTGAAGCCGGTGTTGGCCTAGGTACCTTTTACCTTTACTTTGAAAGCAAGACGGAACTCTTAGCAGAAATTGTCAAGTACGTAAACCACACGCTCAGGAAGACCTCACGCATTTACCAAGATGGTTTAACAGACCGCAGAACCATAGAAAACGTGGGATTCCAGGCTTTTTACCACCTATTTAAAAACATGGGGCCAGCATACCGCATAGTTCGAGAAGCAGAGTTCGTCGAACCTAGCATCGGTATTTGGTATTACACACGATTGGCTGAGGGCTACACAAAAGGTCTAGCCCAAGCCATGGAAAGCAAACAGATAAGACCAATGGACCCAGAAGTGCTTGCTTACATCCTCATGGGAGTCTCACACACTACTGGCATTAAGTGGTTTGTTTTGGATGAATGCAAAGAAATTAACGATAATTCAGTTTTAACGGTTCTCGAGCTGGTAATGCATGGCCTTTCTGGTATGGAAAGGAAGGTAACGAATGAATTACAAAGAAATCTATAACCAAAAATTATTGGACATAGAAGGGGTTCTTTCCAAGATAGAATCAGGTGACTCCCTGGTTGTGGGGATGGCAGCCGCAGAGCCAGTTGGACTACTATCTAACTTACACCTCATAAAAGACTCGGTTCAAGATGTAACAGTGGTTTCCTGTCTCCTGCTTATGGAGTACGAATACTACAAGCACGTTGACAAAGAACATTCACCCTTTAGGTCAGAGACATGGTATCTGGGAAATTATGAGAGAGCTCTGTTTAAAGAAGGCAAGGCCACTTACATTCCCAATAACCTGCACATGGCTGCAACTGACCTAATGCAAGCTAGAAGAGTGAACATTTATTGTGGTTCTGCCACCCCCATGGACAACAAAGGCTGCATGTCCTTGGCCCTGGGCAATGTCTACGAAAAAGATATCTTAGAACATGCAGACATGGTCATATTAGAAATCAATGAAAACCTACCCAGAACTCATGGGGATACTGTTGTTCACATAAACGACGTGGACTTTCTTTATGAGTACAATGCTCCACTCATCGAAGTCCCTTCGGCTGAAGCTAGTGAAGTAGAGAAAAAGATTGGTGAATTCATAGCAGATCTCATAGAAAATGGCTCCACCATTCAGCTTGGTATTGGAGGAATACCTAACGCCATTGCCCAGTTCTTAACCGATAAGAAGGAGCTTGGGGTCCACACCGAGTTGATGACTGAAGGCATAGTTGATCTTATTGAAGCTGGAGTCATCACAAACTCCCAGAAGTCTTTATGGAAAGACAAGTGCATCGCGTCATTTGTCATGGGAACACAGCGGCTTTACGATTTTGTGGACAATAATCTGGCCGTAGAAGTACATCGTGGTCGTATTGTTAACGACCCTTACATAGTAGCCAAGAATAAAAAAATGGTAAGCATAAATACTGCATTAAGTGTGGATCTTACTGGACAAGTGTGTTCAGAGGCCTTCGGCCATCAGCAGTACACCGGTACTGGTGGCCAATTGGACATGCACCGTGGTGCAATAATGTCAGAAGGTGGAAAAGCCATTATTGCCATGAGATCCAGTGTGAAGAACGACACCATTTCTACCATTGTTCCCACATTAGCTCAGGGAAGCTTTGTCACCATTCCCAGACATGATGTGGACTACATAATCACGGAATACGGGGTAGCACATTTAAGAGGTAGATCTCTCAGAGAAAGAACATTGGAAATGATCCGCATAGCGCATCCGAACTTTCGAGATTACCTGAAAACAGAAGCCGAAAAACTTGGCTTCATCTGAAAAGGGAGGAAAAGCTCAATGAACGAAGTTTTTATAAGTATGCCGCTTCGAACAGCTATTAGCAAATTTGGAGGAAGCTTGAAAGATATACCGGCACCTGAGATTGCAGGCAAAGTCATAAACGCAATTCTTGAAGAAACACATCTACCGCCTGACGCTTTTGATGACGTTGTACTTGGTAACGTCATCCAGGCTGGGGAAAAAATGAATGCTGCCAGACAAGCCGCCATTTATGGTGGAATAAGTGACTCGGTACCCGCCATGGTGGTGAATAGAGTTTGCGGCTCCGGGTTGCAAGCTGTGATAACGGCAGCCATGGAAATACAATCTGGCTATGCCTCTTGCGTTCTTGCAGGTGGCATGGAAAACATGGATAAGGCGCCTTACATCCTCTCAAACGGAAGATACGGTGCTCGTATGGGCGACACAACACTATATGACGCCATGCTCATGGATGGACTAAACGACGCCTTCACTGGGAAGCACTCAGGTCTAATTACCGATGAGTATTTAGTCCCCAAATACGGAGTGACCAGAGAAGAACAAGATCAATTTGCATATGAAAGTCACATGAAAGCCGCCAAAGCCATACAAGAAGGTAAGTTCTCCTCACAAATTGTCCCGATTCAGGTATCAAAAGAATTCGTTTTCCAGGTAGACGAAAATGTGCGCCCCGATACCACATTAGAAAGACTTGCGAAATTAAGACCGGCTTTCAAAGAAGGTGGCACCATAACCGCAGGTAACGCACCATCACTGAACTCTGGGGCAGCTGCCATGGTCTTGTCCACTGAAAAAGTTGCTAATAAGTTCAACTTGCCGGTCTTTGGTAGGATTTTGTCCTGCGCTGTTTCCGCAGTGGACCCCAATTTCTTCGGCATAGCACCCATACCTGCCGTGAAAAACGCATTAGAAAAAGCTTCTCTTTCTATTAATGATATTGATCTATTTGAAATAAACGAAGCTTTCGCAGCCATTGCCATTGTGGTACAAAGAGAGCTAAGTATTCCCGAAGAAAAACTTAACGTCAATGGTGGTGCGGTAGCTTTAGGCCACCCCATTGGAGCGTCGGGTGCCATGCTCGTCACAAAAATACTTTATGAGCTACGAAATCGCCAAGCCAAACTTGGTTGTGTTTCTCTTTGTATCGGTGGCGGACAAGGAATTGCTCTGATTGTAGAGAGAGTCTAATCACCTCCTATGTTAAAGAAGTGGGACTCCCGATGTCAGGGTCCCATTTCTTTTTAAGGTTTTGATAATTCCCCCATGAATTAGAAAAAAGAGACTTTGACTTCTGCTTTGTACACAACTTAAAAGCCCTCCGGGTTTTCTCCCTATCAGGAAACGTACAGAACAGCACTAAAAAGTGTTATCTTTAATAGTAGTTTAAGCAACAAGTCATAGGGAGGTAGGTAACTGTGAAAGGCACATTGGGTAAGGTACTTGAGGTCGATCTTTCCTCTAAAACAGTGGAAATGCGACCTATCGAAGACAAAACAATGTACGATTATCTTGGGGGCTTGGGCCTAGCAACACGTTTGCTTTTTGACCAAACCAGACCTCAAATAGATGCTCTTTCAGAGGAGAATGTTCTTGTCATAGCACCAGGACTGTTGGTTGGCAGCGGTCTTCCCACTGCTTCTAAAACCACTCTTACCTTTAAGTCACCTCTCACTAACGGTTTTGGGAGAAGCGTGGCGGGTGCATACTTGGGAGTCGAGCTTAAGAAAGCCGGCTACGATGCATTAGTCATAAAAGGGAAAAGCGACAAACCTGTCTACTTGTTTATTGACGACGACCACGTTGAAATAAGAGATGCTTCCCATCTTTGGGGAAAAGACGCCATAGAAACACAAGAGCTTTTAAAGGCAGAACTTGGAAACGTAAGAACTGGCGCTATTGGTTATGCTGGCGAGAAACTTTCTAAGATTTCCGGCGTTGATTTTGAAGAACGGCAAGCAGGCAGAGCTGGTGGCGGAGCTGTGATGGGCAGCAAAATGCTAAAAGCCATAGCTGTGAGAGGAACTAAGAACATTCCCTATGCCAACGTGGAAGCTTTGCGAGAAACCATAAAGAAATGGAACCAAAAAATAGTCGGCAGCCCCGTACAGGAGCTTGATATGAAATATGGGTCTGGTGAATTCTACGAATGGGTGAACAAAATAATGGGTGTTTTCCCTGTTAAAAATTGGCAACAGAGCTACTTTGAAGACAGCTTTAACGCTCACCCTGATGGCAAGTCACCCTTAGATCCATATTACTGGGCTCCTCTGTATACAGAAAAACACCATCCTTGCCCTAACTGCAATAAACCCTGTGGTAGACATATTGTCTTTAAAGAAGGCAAATATGCACCACTCCGAGTCGAAGGAGTGGAGTACGAACTTCTCTATTCCTTAGGTGGTGCACTGGGCATAGATGACATAGAAGTGACAGCAAAACTCAATAGCATATGCGATAGGGCAGGTCTCGATGGTATTTCTGCTGGAGTCACTCTTGCATGGGCCATGGAAGCCTATGAAAGAGGTCTGCTCACAAAGGAAGACACCGACGGCCTTGACTTAAGATTCGGAAACAGTGATGCTGCCGTAGCAGCCATGGAAAAACTCGCTAATCGAGAAGGAAAATTGGGAGAACTTCTATCCAATGGTGTCAAAGAAGCTTCTCGTAAGCTTGGTAAAGGTTCTGAGAAATTTGCTTTGGAAGTTAAAGGTTTAGAACCACCTGCATACGATGTTAGAGGCCTCAAAGGCATGGCGTTGGCCTTAGCAGTTTCGGTCAGAGGTGCTTGCCATCTCACAGGTGGAATTTATGCTCCCGAGCTTACAGGTTCTTTCTGGGAATTTAGCAACATTGACAGGCTCTCTTCAGAATGGAAAGGCTACGAAGTAAAGACCGGTGAAGATTTCATGACCGTATACGATGTCCTTGGTTTATGCAAATTCTCACGTAGCCTTTTCTGGTTGGAGGAAGATGTTGTTGATGCCATAGAAGCAGTAACAGGCATAAGGTTTACGATTGAACAACTCATGGCCATAGGTGAAAGAATTTACAACCTGCAGAGACTCTTCAACATACGAGAAGGTTTTACAAGAAAGGACGATTATCTACCATATCGCGTTACCCATGAACCCATATCCAACGGTGTAACCAAGGGGAGTTATGTTTCTGAAGAAGAACTTCAGGACATGCTGGATCAGTATTACATGGCAAGAGGCTGGTCTAAAGAAGGTGTCCCTACAAAAATGCACCTAAAGAGGCTTGGACTTGTGGAAGAAGCAGAAGTTTTCGGAGCACCCATATAAAGAAACCTGCCCTAAGAAACTAGAAGGGGCCACTACTAAGTGGCCCCTTGCCTTTTACACGACTAATTGGCTTTCAATAATGTCTTTGTAGACGCAAGAGCTAGCCATGAGTTCCTCATGTGTTCCTTCTTCTACCACGCGTCCTTCATTAAGTACTAGCACTCTATCCGCTTTTCTTATAGTGGAAAGCCTGTGAGAAATGATTATTAAGGTCATGTCTTCCTCTTTTAGTTCATCAAATATCTCTTCTTCTGTTTGTGAATCCACTCCCGATGTTGCTTCATCAAGCACCAAAATCTTTGGCTTCCTTATTACGGCTCTCGCTATGGCAATTCTTTGCCTTTGCCCATCAGACAGCTTTCCACCTCTTTCCCCGACTACCGTATCGTATCCGTTCTCTAATAAGTAAACGAACTTGTTCACCTTTGACTTCCGTACCGCGTCAAAGAATTCTTCTTCTGTAAATTCATCATCTAACAAAATGTTCTCCTTTATAGTCATGTTGAATACAAAATCATTCTGCCTAACGTTTCTCTACAATACCCGTATATTTTGACTAGTATTTGAGCATAGAGAGTATTAGGAAGAAAGAGTACTATCCAATGAGCTACATACCAACAAATCCTGATTTTGTATTTAATCATTATCGCTGCTGTACTTGCCTCAGGGTCTTTCATGACCCGTTTCGTAACGAAGGAGCGCATAGTATTAACTAGCAGTGACCAAAGGTGAAAAACCGTTGGATTTCGCCACCGGGAAGAACTTTCGGTGTTGGGCAACCAGACAACCTGCACAGCAACGGGATTTGGTAGCCTTTTAAGGCTACTTATGAGAAATAAAAACCTTCTGCATAGACCACATAAGTAGCATCTAACTAGGTTTTTAGTTTGCCCATAAGTCATTAGAAAACTGTTGTTACAATTGAATAGATTTGGGCCAATGAAAAGACTTAGGGAATTTGATGTTTTAAAAGGGCTTAGTATTACAGCGGTAATACTCATACATGTCACAAGCCATGGCGTGGGTACCTTTGACCCCACCTCAACCTCTTATTTTGTTTATCTTATCCTAAACAGGCTTTCGCAGTTTGCTGTTCCCACCTTCATTTTCGCAAGCTGCGTCCTCCTTTCATACATCCATGGGGATGATTTCCGAACTATTACTGCTGGAGGATTAAAAGCCTTTTACTCGAAACGCTTTGTTCGAATAATCCCGCCTTACCTAATATGGACGCTGGTATACCTTGTCGTGAAGCACATCGAGTCAAACGGCACAGTGCGAGTTACATGGGGAAACTATTTGAACCTCCTTCTTAGGGGTGATGGGTATTACCACCTTTATTTCGTTGTAGTTATACTGCAAGTGTACATATTGTTGCCTTTCATAATGTACGTAGTGTCACACTTAAAAGTAAGGTTCCGACAGATTCTCCTGATTTCCATAGGAGTTCAGGTAGCTTGTTATTACTTATACGAGTTCTACATCATACATTACTTCCCCAGAGGTACACGCCTGATGATCTGGTACTTAGCGGTTATACTCGTAGGCGTCTGGATTGGTGAAAATTACGAGGAATACTGCAAAAGAGAGAGACACGTTACCATATTTCTGCCCGCTGCCTTGGTTTCAGGTGTTTTATATACCTATTTTTATCATCTTTCAAATATAGGTCAGCCCGTTTCATCAGGCATAGTTAACCTGTGGTGGTACATATATGTTTCGTCCACACCTTTGTTGCTTCTATACATATCTAAAAAAGTCAACATCAGGTTTTTTGAAAGAGCTGGACAGCTCTCCTTCGGTATATTTCTCATGCATCCACTGTTTTTGTTCATCATGAATCGCATCTACGCCACGGTAAACGTCATACTTTACGACATATTCGTCTTTTTCATCATCTATTCGTTGTCCTACATAATAACCAAATGGCTGGAAGCCACTCCTTGGGGCAAATACATCGTAGGATAAAGATGTTAAAACTGCATATCAAGTTCTGCAAAGTTCCCACTCAGCATTCCTTTTTTCCTACAAATTATCAACATTATTGTCTCCATTTTAAGCTTTAAAGTTAATTTCCTCGCAGTAGCATGTCATTCAACTAACTCAAATTGACATAAACATATATCTCATACCTGCCCCCGACAAGATATGCAATCGTGTCATATGCAGTCGCTTACATATCAACTCACAGCGACAAGTTTTTTGCAAAGCGCCCTTCTGTCAGAGAAATAGATTAAAGTACATCTAAAGTTGTAGCTCAGACCTCAATATCTTTACGACCTCTTCAGCACTCAAAACTCTTCCGAAGGAAACAACCTTTTCATTGATAACAAGAGCCGGAGTGCTCATGATTCCATAAGCTGCAATTTGAGAAAAATCTGTAACATGGTTAAAATCTGCTTTGAGGCCCAGCTTGTCCAAAGCCGACTTGGTATTGGCCTCCAGCGCTTTGCATCGCGCACATCCCGGACCTAACACCTTAACAGACAGAACGGCCGGATTTGAATCGTTACGAACACAATTCTCCTGCTCGTGATCTAAATTTGGAGTTCCTTCACTGAAGCTGCTCGTTTGATTCTCTGGTTTCTCTTGATGCATCTCCACAGTTTACACTCCCCTTTCGTTCTGAAATGTTTTCGAACAATATGTCAAATCAACACCGCTTGGAGCGCATTAAAAATGTAGCCTACAACCATGATGCCACCGGTTACTATGGCGATGAATAAAACCAGTAATTTGAGTTTTACAACCTTGCTTAGCATAACCATAGAAGGTAAACTAAGTGCCGTCACCGCCATCATGAAAGACAATACAGTGCCCAAACCTGCACCTTTTGCAAAGAGGCTCTCAGCTACAGGAATGGAACCAAAGATATCTCCGTAAATGGGCACACCCACAAGAGTTGCAAGAATCACAGCTCCATTGTTCTTACGACCGAGGATAGAAGATATCCAAGTAGCAGGAATAACGTTATGGATAACAGCACCGATAGCTACACCGATTACAACGTAACGGCCCACGCGGTGCACAATGTCCCTTACCTGATCTCGTGCGAAGATAAGGCGATCAGTCACGGTTAAGCTTGGAGGATCAATGTCCGCTGCTTTGGTATCTTTTACAAACGAGTAAACGTGCTTATCCATACCAAAAACCTCGATAAGAGTCCCGCCTACCACAGCAAGAAGAACGCCAATAACCACATACATTACCGCCACCCTTAAGCCGAAAATACTCATTAGCAACACCAAAGATCCGAGATCCACCAAAGGTGACGAAATAAGAAAAGAAAAAGTAACTCCAACGGGAAGGCCTGCGTTAGTGAATCCAATGAAAAGCGGTATAGAGGAACAAGAACAAAAAGGCGTAACAGTACCAAGTAGAGCCGCAAGTATGTTAGCCCATATTCCGTGGGAACGTCCGACAATTTTCTTCGTCCTTTCCGGTGGGAAATAGCTTTGGACATAGGATATTACAAAGATAAGGACTGATAAAAGCAGAAAGATTTTCGCCAGATCATAAACGAAAAAATGAATCACGCCACCAACCCTTGTATTCATGTCTAGACCCAGGGCGTTAAGAGCGCTATAGACAACACTGCTGAGCCATTTCATGCCGAGTATTTGATTCTGAAAAAATGACCAGACGGCCGCCAATACCTGCATAGCGATCAACCCTTATTCTCCTAGGTAGTTGAGCTTTTAGAACAACACACTGGATCCGCTATGTTAAAGCGGCTCAATTGCCCCAAGAATTGTTGAGCTAAGGCGAAGCCAGCAGGGTCGATGGAATAGTGGACCCACTTTCCCTCGTTTCTGCTTTTCACCAAACCGGAGTCACAAAGGATTTTCATATGATGAGACAAGGTGGGTTGGCTAATAGAGAGTTTTTCAAGTAGTTTGCACGCACACTTTTCTCCATCATTCAACAAGCTCAATATTTCTAGACGTGTCCTGTCAGAAAGTGCCCTAAAGACTTTAAGGTATTCATCATAATGTTCCGTAGTTGAACCACCTCACATAGATAACCATCGATATAACGAACATGATTCCAGTTTATCGTAAGAGCCTACGGCTGTCAACATTCTGATAACATTCATCGTGGTTTCATGAGGCTCAACAGTCCAGACTGTCAGATAGTGCGCGCTGATGAAGCGGTTTGCCCCAGACCTATTCAGGACATGCTCAATGCTTGCCAGTTGAGTCGCCAAAAAAGTACTTCATGATCTCATAAATGGCTATTGCGATGAGCCAATGGCGGCAACATAACGGAAAGCGCTGAAAGTAGCTGTGAACAGGGAACTTAAAACCACTAATGCAATAAAGATACCGGAGGAGAGCAGAAGCCAAAGCACATTTCCCAATCTCGGTTGAAGCTATTCTATTGGCAACCTCTCAGCTTCTTCAAACATCAATCTATTGTCTTTAAAGAAGCAAAGTGCGCTGGGCTACTAATCATAAAGGCAAGTTTGGCACGTGCTACTTCTTTGGTCATGTCTGACTTTGGTTCACCCTTATACTCTCGGAAAGCTTAACTTCCTTGAGTACTGCTAACTAGTTTGATAACAGTTAGCTCAGGGTGATTAAAAAGTCTTAACGGTAAAGGAAAATTACCCAGTCCCGGTGAAACGTAGAGATACTTATCTCCCAGATTGAACAAACCTTTATCGTACACAGGTCCGTTGTAAGACAATTTTGGAAGTGTTATGCCATTGTATTTCAAAGGTCCAAGGAAGGGCAATCTAATACTACCGCCATGTGTGTCTCCAGAAAGTATAAGATCGCCTTTCCACTTATCGAACACCTCTTCATAGAAGATATGGGCCAAAAGAATGTTGTAATTATTGCTTTCTTCAACCTTAATTGCTTCCAGCACATTGTCAGCTGAGGAATAATAACCCGTAGTAGGGCAACCATAGATACTTATAGGAGTTTCGCCTACCTTTACATCTACCCTTTCATATTCAAGCACTGTAGCACCTGCATCGCCGATATCGTCTACGCTGGATGATCCTTCGTGTTCGCCGCGCACATAGTACACAGGGTATTCTTCAGACAACACCTTTATCAAGTTGAGTGCCTTTGCCTTTCCTCTGTTGTCTCCACGGTTAAACAAGTCACCAGTTACAGCTACAATGTCTGGCTGCTGCTTTTCAATAGCTCGCAACAAATAGTTGTTATCTAAACCAAAACTGTATCCGTGAAGGTCCGAGATCTGTACAATGGTGACCGTGCTCCTAATTTTCGGACTGCTTATGGTGGTTACAGACACAACAATTTTGAAATTTTCAAAAAGCCAAAAGAAAAACAACGCAAAAAACACAACCAAAACCTTTCTTCTTTTTCTCAAAGTTATCCCTTTTCCTTTCAAGAATGTCTAATTACACAAGACTAAACATACCCCAAGCATGTTCCAATGACCAGGCACCTACTTCAGCTAACTTACAGCTTACTACTCACAAGTTACTCAACCCACAAACCGTTTAGCCCACTCGGTTCACTTCTTCTAACGAGTTTTATTCCTTCAAGTTTTTGAATGAATAACTCACCGTTGAAAAATGTTCCGTCCATTAAGTGGCCGCCAATTAAAGAATAGTCAGGTAGCCCTAAGACGCAGTGAGCATGGATAACAACCTCAGCCCCATTTTCAGCCATGCTTATGTTCCCTTCCAAGGAAATAACTTCCATCAGTTGCTGATAGAAACTCTTGGTCACATACTCGTGTCCGTTAAAGTAACCCAGCTCAGCGTTCTTAAACAGCCCTATCCCATGCAAAACTGCACTATTGACACCACAATCTTTGGCGACTGCTTTTAGGCTTTCCATGAATTTGTCTCCATCATGGAGCCTCACAGCAATTATCCCGTTGTTTTCCTTTATAGTCATACTCTCACTCCTTTTCCGGATATAAAGTTCGCTAAGCCCAGTTTAGACCAGAAATGGCAACTTTGCAACACTTTCGGTCAAGCAAAGTACGACACATTACAACACCACATGCATACTACATATAAGGTCCCATGTTAGCCTGAAAAAATGCAACTACTATCGACTGCATTCATATGACAAATGGCAACTAGTTGTTATTGAAAATGAATGTCCGTTATGCCGCGAAAAGTGTTCGAACCAATTTGAATAACAACTGGTAATTCTCAACAAAAGAGCTTGCCCATTGCATTTATCAAGAATGGGAGTTGTTTTACCAGAAATACTGCTCCCTAAAAACATCTGCCATACTGTGCATATCATTCCAATAGGCGCGCAACCTGGGACCTGCCTACTGTAATTCATTCTTCCCTCTCCCACTTACCAAATACAATTACGCCTGCTTCATTAAGCTTCATCGCAACGAACTTTGGTAAATGGTGCCACTCGAACTCATCTTCTGGAACGTGTTTACTGAATTCTTCTGTAGGATTCATAAACACCTTACCTGCTTTAGCTTCGATCTCAGGATCTACTACCTTTCTACACCCACCTTTTTTAAGTAACAATTAGCATCTCCGATGAACTGCTCTTCGCTTATCTACTCACGCCCTTCACAGATCTCCAGAATCTTCTACCTGTACGTCATTTCGCACTTCACCGTTCAGCTCAACCGTGAAAGAAGGGGGTTTCAATCCCTTGTAGGTAAGCTAGAAACGCTTTCTTCGAGTCAATGGACTCTGTAACACGTTCCTTGAGTTTCAAACCCTTGTAGGTAAGCTAGAAACAAGCCTTGCTGTGAGAGAAGACTTTATATGCCAGGGGCGTTTCAATCCCTTGTAGGTAAGCTAGAAACCAATGAGTCTGGGGTTGAAATGAATAAGAGGAGCATGTTTCAATCCCTTGTAGGTAAGCTAGAAACCACGCTATGTCTTTAACACGCTGTTCCACCATCATAGTTTCAATCCCTTGTAGGTAAGCTAGAAACATGGCAGGAATTGTATTTCGTAGTGGCGAGCAAAAAGGTTTCAATCCCTTGTAGGTAAGCTAGAAACTTTTCAATTCCTGGTTGTACGACTCACCAATCTTCAGTTTCAATCCCTTGTAGGTAAGCTAGAAACTTTTTAACTGGAGGACTAATCCTCCAGTTCCTCCAAGTTTCAATCCCTTGTAGGTAAGCTAGAAACTGGATAGTTATGGCGATTCAATGTACAGCAATCATAAGTTTCAATCCCTTGTAGGTAAGCTAGAAACTTTAATTAGGCCGAAACAAGGATTTAAGGAATTGATGTTTCAATCCCTTGTAGGTAAGCTAGAAACCCGACGAGGTATTGTTGGGAAGAGTTAGGGAGTATAGTTTCAATCCCTTGTAGGTAAGCTAGAAACTTTTTTACGGTGAGAGAGAAGTGCTAAGGGGACATATGTTTCAATCCCTTGTAGGTAAGCTAGAAACTTTGCTTTTCAAAATGCCGAACGCAGACATAAGGCCGTTTCAATCCCTTGTAGGTAAGCTAGAAACATTTGCGAGAATGGTGCTTGCGATGTATTCACGATGTTTCAATCCCTTGTAGGTAAGCTAGAAACTACCTACACAACTGCTATGCTCACAAAACGACATGCCGGTTTCAATCCCTTGTAGGTAAGCTAGAAACTCTAAATTTTTTACACCTTCCTTACTCACGAAGTTTGTTTCAATCCCTTGTAGGTAAGCTAGAAACACTGAACCTTCACCGCGCCGAACTACCTCTTCATCGAGTTTCAATCCCTTGTAGGTAAGCTAGAAACATTTGCGAGAATGGTGCTTGCGATGTATTTGCAAATGGTGGTGAAGTTGCAGAATACTCTTCCATAGGACCGAGCTTAAATGGAGAAATACAGCCTGACTTGCTTGGTTACGTTGGTTATCCAGCTACGTTTATGCGGTATTACAACATGTTTGGTGGCACTTCCTGTTCAGCACCTTTTGCAGGTGCTGTAGCTACACTGGTTAAGCAGGCACACAAAGATTGGACTGCTGAACAAGTTAGAGCTTCTCTTATGAATACAGCAAGCGTCTTATACAACAAAGTTACTGGTGAGCCTATAAGCGTAATGATACAAGGTTCAGGCTTGATTGATGGAGTAGCTGCTGTAAAAACACCTGCTTTGATAAGTCCTTATGAAATAGATATGACTGCTACAGGCTTGCACCCTGTAGTATTGACAGTAAAGAACGTTAGCGATGCGACGCTAACATTTACAGTAACGGTGCAGCCTACTTTAGGTAACTTTGAATACGGTCAAAATGATGGTTTGACGCTGTCTTTAACAAGCAGTAGGATTATTGTCAGTCCACGCTTAAGTGCTACCTTAGGTTTAACAGCAAAAGCTGATTTAAGCAAACTTACCAAAGGATCACATGAAGCGCTCATTTGGTTTAGCAATGGCACTGCTACCTTACATGTGCCCATGCTTATATGGAATGATCTTAATACTATTTGGTGGGAAAGAAGCAATCCGTTTGATGCAGGTTACAACAGTAAGCTACCACCAAAGCTGATCAATGTCAGAGCTACTAAGCTACCTAACAGTAGTGATGTAGCCATAGATTTTACACTTAACAGAGGTTCTATCTCAGGTTCTTCATGGGGGTCCCCTGAGCCTTACTGGAGCAACTATGCCGATGAAATACGTGTAGACATCGTTAATCAAAGCGGTGCTACAGTTGCTACAGTGTTTGACAAAGGACACTTGCTTATAGGGCACTACAGAGCTGTATGGAATGGTAAAGACAGCAATGGTCAGCCTGTGCCTGCAGGTGAGTATAAGTATGTAATAACTGTAACAGACTACTTTACCAACTTTGATATTCCCATAATTGATACAGATACGCAGTATACAGGCTACATCACAGTAGGTAACAATGCTACATTAACGCCTTCTTTAACTGTAACAGCTTCTTCATTTGCTTATATTCCTGCTAATTACCAATCAAAAAACTCCTACAGTGCCTATCACACCTGCACCGCTTAGCATTATAGAACTGCAAATAGGCAACCCAGTATTTAAGCTGAACAATCAAGCTTTGCTTTTAGACAGCCCGCCTGTGATTAAAAATGACAGAACACTACTGCCTATAAGGGCTGTTGTAGAAGCTATGGGTGGACAAGTTAATTGGAACGCTGAAGAAAGACGTGTAGACATAGAATACAGAGGCAAAACTGTTACTTTGTGGATAGGTAAGAACACAGCAAAGGTTAATGGTAAGGAAGTAATGATAGATCCAAGTAATCCTAATGTAGTGCCAGAGATTATAAACGGACGCACCATGCTTCCTTTAAGGTTTGTAGCTGAAGCATTAGGTTGTGAAGTAAAGTGGGACGATGCTACTAAAACGATAACAATCCTCTTTCCCTCCTATTGATTAATAAAATGGAAGAAAACAACTTAAACATGATGTTTATGTCAAGTAAAGACAAAAACACTTTTTCTTATTGCTCATTTTTTATTAAGCTTGTAGACAGAACAGCACCTGTTACTGTAAGCTTTTCCGACTTTTTCCCAGCAAATGATTTGTTCACACTCAGCTTTAGTGGTAAAAGCATTGCAGATATTGTAAGTGCCTTCTACATACCTTAAAATGGTTTATTTTGTGGATCTATGAGCAGTATAAACCTGCTGTGCTAAATCGCTTTGCACAGTGCTAACAACTTCACTGTAAAAAGCTTCTAACTCTTCTTCAGTATTTAGGAATCGCTTAAATTTAGATTCGCTACCGTTCATTCTAATTATTATAATCAAATGAATGCTCGTGTAAAAATTAACACTGGGAATTTATAACATCCCAGTGTTTTTAAGCTCATCTTCAGACAGTTCCAGTTTACACACAAAACACCTGCCTACAGTTAAAAATTGCCCGCTCAGGTCGTCTTCCGATTCTGTATAAAGCTTAAGAACGCAAAAAGAAGCATTACCACAGGCAGGACATTCCATACTGTCACGTACAATCTCCCTTTCATCATAGGAAGAACGGATGTTTATTTTTTTCTTTCCTCAATTAATTCAGGATTTAGTTCGCTATATTCTTCCTTCTTTTCCCTTATTTTTTGGCTTAGGGTATCAGATTGCTGTCTTGTGAGTTCTTCTTCCTTTGCCTTAAGTTTCTCAAAAACAGTCTCATTAAAAATGTCTTCATATTTGTACGCATCAGATACTTCCTGAATCATTTCCCGGATAAAGGGTAATATTTCATTAAGAATAAACAAACCCTCATCTACAGGGTTAAAATAATACTCGAAATAGTGGACAATATTGTTACGCATGTTGCCTAATCGAACTAGGGCCGCTTTTCTTCTGTCCCGCTCTTCGCGAATTCTTTTCAATTCGTGCTTATCCGTAACAGCCTCGTCCTCTTCAATGTTTAGATTAAACATCGCTTCGTATCGTGAAATAACTTCATTGTACGGAATGGTAAGAAAGGTCTCGCGCCTTTCTTTACGGGTCATAAGGTTTTGTCTCGACTGGATATTTTTAACTTTATCCTGAAGCTTCTTAAACCTGACCAGGTGTTCTACACTGTTATTTTTATCCAGCACCAGCACATCGTCAAGCTCACATAAACGCTGTTTCATAAGCCGCTCAACGGCCACAGCAAATAGTACAACCGACAGCTCAAAATGCTCGCTGTCAATAAAATATCTCAGCGCTTCGGACAGGATAACCGAGGTGTGCATTACTCTCCAAACACCTCCCTGTCCAGAATCATTTTTATGGTCTGTTTTGCGTTTTCCTTTAGCCTTCTGATATTGGTCAGCGTTTCAAACTGAACGTTAAGGAAATCCACTATTTTCTGCTGTTTTTCAATTGGAGGAAGCGGAACTTTCAGTGAACTTATTATACTTTGTGATATATAGGGCTGACCTGTCACATTTGCATATTTTCCCAAATCTTTGCTCAGGAGAAAGTAATAAAGATATTTGGTTTTTAGTTTGTCCTTGTTGGTAACAGTAACAACAATAGCATTATCGGTTACCCAAATTGGCACATCATAATAATGCACATTTCCACAGTAAGCTCCAACTCTGCCAACCACAATAGTTTCACCAAACAGTAATTTATCGTTATTATCAGTATATCCATAAATACCGTTGCTACCACAAACTGGATATTTTCCTCTGTTAGAAACAAGCGTATTTGAGATGCTTATGCCATTTCGTAACGCTATTAGTTCACCTAACTCCACCCATTCCCAATCTCCTTCAAAAATACTGTCGTCGATTCCAGCTTCAAGAATGGTCTTTTCCATAGCATTGCACTGCTCAATAATAGCCTGCTGCTTGTCCAAGCGGGCAACCAGTTCCTGTTGAACGGGAAGAGGTGGGAGAGGGATTTGGATATTGGCCAGATCATTCGGGTAAACATGAGGTTGCCCTGCTCCTCGTTGGAGCTTATATAAATCTTCTTGACGCGATTTAAGTATATAAAAAATATATTTAGTTAATGCTTTTTCCTCATCATTAGACTTAATTGTTGTACAGTCGGAGGCAAATATTGGAATATCGAAATAGTTGACAAACCCAGCATAAGCACCTGAGGCACTGACGGTAATTATGTTGCCGTCTCTATTGCTTTGGTTATGGTAATATGCAGGCTCCTGTCCTCCAGCTATCACAGGTACATTACCTTCAACTGTATCAGCTTTAGTTATGGAAGTTCCTTTTTGAATATCACATATTTCCCTTAGACTAACAACCTCCCACTTTTGCTTTCCTTTTATCGTTTTTCTGTACAGCCCCGGGTTAAGGTTATAATCTTTCGTCTTGATTTCCTCAATCGTCGCCGTCCAGCAGAAATCATTATCTATAAAATCAGGCAGTTCCTTTGTTGGGTTATTAAGCCAATCTATCCATCTTCTAAACACTTCCACCGCTTTAGGCAGGTTCCCACAAGGCGGTTCGTAAATGTTCGGGTCATCACCCTGGAAAGCTCCGTTAATTGGCCTTCTCTGGGTTGTTAAGGTAAATCCGTCTTCTTTCACATCAACAAACAGTACCTGCTTTGTGGTGTAAGCATTTTGTTTCTTTGTCTCGTCCCATTCTTCTTTTGTGGGCTTTTCAAAATACAGCACTGTCGTTTTGACACCGGAATACGGCTGAAAAATGCCTGCCGGCATGGAAAAGACAGCTTTCAAATCAAACTCTCGTAAGAGCTTCATGCGTATATTCTTGAATACAGAGGAATTGTCAAACAGAATCTTGTCCAAGATTATAACTACTGCTCTGGAACGCTTTTTACCTGGTTCAGAAGGTCTCAACGCTGCCATAATATGCTGGATGAACAATGCTTCGTAGCGTTTGGCATGGAACTCAAAAGTGCCAACCCGCGACTGAGCAAGTGGACCATACGGTGGGTTAGTTAACACTACATCATACTTTTCTTTATGTTCTAACTGTGCTCGGTTGTCTAAGCTGTCAGCCTCAAAGAGGTTGGATTTGCCGTCATTGTGCAATATCATATTCATGAGGGCAAGCTTGTAAACGTCTGGAGCCTTCTCCACAGCATAAAGAGACTCTTCCTTCAGTTTTCGGTAAAGCATTTCAGCTTCATCAAATTGAACCCCATTATATGCGGCAGTAGACTCGTTAACTCTCATCCCCGCTTTTACAAGATTATCAATTTTACTCTTTACTACTTCGAAGGCACGCAGAATAAAGCCTCCCGTACCAGCCGCAGGGTCATATATTTTTTCCCCAATTTCCCGGGTCAGCAAGTTCCACCATGAAATGAATGATGTGGCGAGGAGTAAAATACTGACCGTACTGTTTTTGTTCGCCAAGCTTTTGAACAACAAATTCGTATGCTCTGCCCATAACGTCAAAATTTTGTTCAAGCTCAAGGTCTTTCAGCCGTTTTATCAATTCTTTAATGGTCGGGCTGTACCTTATACGCCATATATGATTTTTAAATAGCCGTCTGAAAAGGCTTAAATCCCTGCCATCGTGGTCCTTAACTTCGGCCAGTTCGGAAAATATGTTTCTAACATAATCGACTATAGTAAACTCTCCATCGTCAGTCTTTACGGTTTTTCCGTCACTTGCCAAAATCTTTTCTGCCCATGTGGAAAACCTCAGGTGATTTGGTAAATCAGGCACAAATTTAGTTCCATCCAAACGGGCGAGTTCTTCTCTTTGTTTTTCTCTCTCGTCAAAGAGCTTTAGAAACAAAAAATAGCTAAATTCTTCCAGATACTCGGTGGTTTTGAGAGTATCGTCTCGAAAAATATTGGCAATATCCCAAAGCTCAGAACCAAGCCTGTGAAAATCTACTTTGTTATTGTTTTGCGCCATTAATATTCCCTCCGTTACACATCAAGAAATGATACTGCTTTTATCTCGTCATAAAGCTGAACAAATTTGTCCAGCGAACCGAATAGTCCCTTTATCCGGGCAATTCCACCCTTTTGTTGAAGAAGCTGGCTGTTAGAAAACTGGGTAAAGGTAAGAGCGGGATTGCGTTTCTTAAAATCGTAGAACATCATAATAAATTCCACTTGTTCATCGTTCAAATGCTTTTTCTCCTTCAAATGAGCAATAACAGCATCCCTGTTCTTTTCTTCAACAGTCTTAAACCTTGTTTTACCAAGGGCGACATCAATAAAATCTTTGTAAGTGGCAGTGACTTCGCCGTAAATATCCCTTAAGGTACTGATGTCAAACCCAAAAGCCTCAAGATATTTTTCATCAACCGGAATACCAGGATTCAAAGCTTCCCATGATAAAACTGCCTGAACAAATCTTTCTTTTAAAACAGTCTTTTCTTTAATAGCTTTAAGTTGCGGCTCAATTTGCTTTCTAATATGGTCAAAAGCAGATGAAGTAATAACCTCTGACTTGACTATCCAGACGGGGACGTCAGCAATCACCATTTCGATTTTTTCAGTTTCCTTAGGTTCCTTACCCTCACCATCTTCTTTATCTGAAGGTATCTTTTCACCGTCAGAAGATACCTCTGTTTCTTCAGTAGTATCAATTATTTCATCAGTTTCTAAGGTTTCATCGGTGACGACCTCTTCAATACCTGCAAGGTCTACAAAGTCGATGAGTTTAAAGCTTTCCTTTGTCTTGCCGTGTTCTTGCTCGTTACACTTGCGAGTGGCACGTCCTTTCATCTGAACATAGAGAATTTTTGACTTTGTGGGCCTAGCCATTACCAGAACTTCGATGTCAGGGGCATCAATACCGGTGGATAGCATATCTACGGAAACGGCAATACGAATTTCACTGTCGATTTCCTGAAACTTTCTAATCAATTCAGAGGCGTTTCTCACCTGATTATGTATTACAACTATAAAGTCTTCTGCTTCGCTTGAGTCCTTTGGGAGTTTGTTCAGTTCGTTGTATTTTGTTATCAACGCATCGCGCAAATGATTGGCATGCGCTATGCTTGCCGCAAAAACCAGTGTCTTTGGAATCGTATGCGTCTGCTCATATCCTATCACTTCAAAATATTTTTCGGCTATTAATTCATTCCTTCGCGGGACATCCACACGTCTGCCAAGGTCTTCCGGCTCAAAGTCAAAACCCATGTCATGAATCCCACTGAGGTCTACATTGGTCAGGAACTTATATCTCTCGGTAAAAGCCAGTATGCCGTCTTTAACTCCCTGATAGTAGCTGTATCTGAATACCGGCTCTCCAAAATAATCGTCGGTACTCTGCGTTTCCTTATCAGAAGGAGTTGCTGTTAACCCTAAAACTTTGGCCTTGCCAGTCCTGAAATGCTCAATAACCGTGTGCCAATCTCCAAAATATGACCGATGGCACTCGTCAAGAATTACCAAGTCAAAAAAATTATTCGGGTATGCACGATACTTATCATTTACATACAAAAACTGAATTGTTGAAACAGAAATATCGTTATATTTATCCTCTTTTGTGCCGGTCAAGCGGTTTATTTTAAAGGTATCACCTAATACCTTATTGAAAGAACGGACTGTCTGTTCAGCAAGAGAATCCCTATCTACTAAAAATAAGACTCTCCGAACAAGGCCGACTTTGTAAAGCTTGCTGATTATTCCCGCCGCTGTTATCGTTTTTCCTGTTCCGGTAGCCATTTCGATATAGGTTCTGTCTCTGCCTAATTGAAATGCGCTTACCACCTGTGAGACGGCAATTTTTTGATAATTCCTTAAACCCGCCAAAAGAATATCAGTTTCCGGGTTTAGAAAATCTTTTATCTCTGCATAGGTCATTAGCCTGCTGATTTTTTCTGGTCTGGTATTTGCTTTAAGATTCTGCCGGTAAAATACCTTGCCGTCTGAAGCAAAAATTAAAAAGACTTCCTTGCCACTTTCATTTAGTTTTTTTGCGTAATTTTTAGCCTGTGCTAAAGCTGCGTTTAAATCCATACCCTGTTTTTTGGCTTCAATAATTGCAACAGGTAGGCTGTTCACTAAAATAGCATAGTCTGCTCTTTCTCCGCCCGGTATAGGATACTCCTTAGTTATTTGAGTAAAATCAGCCAAATTCCAATTTAGTGCTCTTAAATGTTCGTCAATTAAGGACTTTGCATTTTCCTCCGTATTCACTATTTCTTTCCATAATGCCATTTGTTTAGCTTCCTTTCAATTCATTACACTATTAGTATGATACATTGTGACAATTATGTCAACACTACTAACACTATCTACCACATGCAGGGCTGCTTTCTAAGATGTAGCCTGTAGGTGTTTTGGTGTAGCTTATACTGCCTTCTTTGTCTGTAAGCGTAGCTGTAATAACAAGTGATTTATTGGTATATGGGTTAATCGGTTCTGTAGTAAAATAAGTTGCACTTGTTAAAAGGGTATTTAATTCATCTAACGTAGGATAGCTGTCAGTTAATTTTTCTGCACGCCAGCGGTATAGCAGTGTTTCTATGTTATGGACTGTTGCACAAAAACTTGCTTGCTTAGCTCTTTCTGTATAGTCCCTATACATAGGAATAACCACGGCTACCAGTAGCACGATTACTGCTACTACAAGCATGAGTTCTATTAAAGTAAACCCTTTATTTATCCTACACATGGCTTAACTGCTCAAGCCCAGCTTTTACTTTCCTCTCTTCTTTAGTAATTTCACTGGTAAGTTTTTTCTGCACAAGTTTATAAGCATCTGCAAAGGTGAAGCTTTCTCCTAATTGTTCTACGTATTCTGGATATAAAGCAAACTGCAAGTCATACTGAGAACAGCTGTTGTTTGTTAAAGGTTTTACAAACATGTGCGCTACATCAATGTTTCAATCCCTTGTAGGTAAGCTAGAAACTACGTCAACCAATTGTCAGCACCATCCCAGGCTTAATGTTTCAATCCCTTGTAGGTAAGCTAAAAGCTGAAATGAGTAATACTCGCTTTTTTATTCCTTTTGATAAACATTTTTTTGCTTGCAGCGGACCATATGGTCCTCAAGCATACCACCTTTGAGTTTGACCACTAATAGCGCAAACATTTCATGTATCAAGCTTGTCCATGCCGCCCTCCATTTTCTTCCCAGCAGACATGGCCTTCTCAAACTGCCCCAAAAGCTATTTTTTAAATATAAATAGATATTCGTGCGCTATTAGCAAAAAATTATATTTTATGCTCTGCTTTTTCCAGTAGCCTGTTGAAGTACAGTTGTGCTGTTCCTTTATGACGATCTCCTTTAGAGTAAGCCCCGCTTTGCAAAATACTTCCATAACTCTAAAACCAAGAGGTATAATGTTACCCTTTCTGCGCGTATCACCCATAAGAACAGCGCAGAATCTACCTCTTTTTAGGACCCTATATGATTCTGACGCTACTTTATACATTTCTTTTAAAAATTCAGGTATGTCGTAATGTGAAAGATCTCCCTCTATATTATCGCTATATTTGATAATATTGCTATATGGCGGATGAGTGCAGATAAGATCAATGCTACTATCTTTTACGAAATCGAGGTTTCTTGCATCTCCAATATGTACGTCAGCCAAGCCGCACTTATGTTCAAAATTAACATTTGACAGCGCAAGTTTTACTGCATCGGGGTTTATATCGACGCCTAACCCCCTTCTTCCCAATAACTTTGCCTCCACAAGTGTAGTCCCACTTCCTACAAACTGATCCAGTACAACATCATTTTCATTTGAATATCTCAATATCACATTTCTGGGTATATAAGGTGACCAGTTACCCCGGTATTTGCCAGAATGAGTTGCCCAATCACCTCTGTCAGGAAAACCCCATACAGTAGTTGTTTCCAAAGAAAAATCCTCAGGCTCCCATATTTCAGTTTTTGCTTTGCTAACATTATAATTTGTCATTTCTTCTTTTACTAATGTCCTATAACCAAGCACACCTTTTACGAACCTTTCAGTCAAGGAATTCTTTTGCGCTACATCTTTTATGCTCATGCCATTCTTTATATCTTTGTTTATTTCGTCTACGATACGCTGATAATCTTCAACGTGGTACGATTCAAGATGTTTTGCATACTCCGTCTTGGTGCATTTATAGCCACATATAGGACACTTCACTTTTAGCGACATACCTTTATAGTCCTTCCAATATAATGTTCTCCAACACTCCGTTTTCCAGCATGGAGAGGTTTAATATATAATCGACTTCATCAAACGCTTCCCTCAATGGTTTTTTTGCCGTCTTCCAGCCCAAGCCGTCTGTTATCCAAATAAAGGTATGCTGCGGCGTTTCTCTTTTTAAAAACCTACACAAAGTCACAAATTCTCCTGCCACTGCTTTTAACTTAGAGCCTCCTCCACCGTAGTAGTTCGTCTCGACAAGATAAAGCTTATCCCCATTGTCTATGGCGAAATCGAATGAACGCTCCGATTTATCAACTTTTACCTCATAACCAAACAATTCATTTATTTTATGAGCAGTAGCTTGTGAAATATAATTATAGCGATTCTTGGCGCAAATCCTTTTTATCAATAGCTCGGTTATCATTTCCATAGCCGCACCACTTCTATTCTTCCTTGCATTCGTATCAAGGCCAACTTCGACACCAGTAACATAATCTACGACGCTTTTTATATTCTCATTTTTAAACATAGCAAGCAGGCCTGTCTTATCTGCAAATTCGGTCAATGATGCTATTTCTTCAGTTGTGTATGAAGACTTTTTCTCAAAAGAGTATTCTTTGTAATTAAAGATATTATCATCAAGAGGGTCGAGCACTTTAACGTTTTTCGCTCGCCATGCAACAAGTACTGGCAAAACATCAATTACCTCCGGATACTTTGAGACAAGCTCTGCAAACTTTTCGGTTATATTCTCTTTCCCAACGAGATAGTTAAGCAAGTTAAGCGAGATTTCTATATCCTCCACCTTGTTAATCACTTTTTCCCATGCTACAAAAAAATCCCAGCTTATAATAGTTTCTTTCAAATTTCTTATAAGGTATTCAAATACATCATCCTCATCCTTGCAACTTATAAGTTTATAAAATAGGTTGCTATATTTCATATACTCCTCTTTTTACTTTATAATTTGTCACAATCAGCTCACTAATGCTCGCCCTTCCATCGGCCTTAGCATTGATGCTGCGCTTAGCGTAAACTCTATAAATATGAAAATCCTTATATAATTCGTCAAAAAAGCTATCATTTAAATCAACGTTTTTCGGATCAGAGTTGCTGAGCATTAGCAAAGCACCCATCTTATTCATCTCTCTAAAGACTTGAGCTAACTCGATTTGATCGTCATCGGTAAAGTCATATCTGCTATATGATGTAAAACGGGCTGTAGCAGTAAGCGGCCTGTATGGCGGATCAATGTAGACAAAGCTATCCTTATCTACATAATTCAAGCTCGCCTTATAATCAGCAGCGAATATACTAACTTTTTTAAGCACATTGCTAACCGAATATAGGTTTTCTTCGTCGTAGATTTTAGGATTTTTATAGCGCCCCGCCGGCACATTGAAAAGTCCCGCCTTATTTACTCTATACAAACCATTAAAGCATGTGTGATTGAGAAATATGAATTGAGCGGCTCTTTCCACATTCAAGCCCGGCTGTTTATTGGCATTGTTGTATAAATTCCTAATATCATAATACATATGCTTACGTTCTTCTTCATCCGCCCTCAAGTATTCCCGTTCCAAAAATGAAAGTATCTCAATGAGCTCATTAACGCAATATTTTACAACATTATAAGCATTTATCAAATCTTCGTTAATGTCAAAAACAAAGGCTTCCTTAACATTATAGCTTTGCAGAATGTCAAACAGCACAGCGCCTCCACCAACAAAGGGTTCGATATATCTTTTAACCCGGCCAGTCTGAAGTGCTCTGGGATAATAATCCCTAAAGGTATCCAATAGTTGAGCTTTACCGCCAGCCCATTTAACAAACGGGCGTGCCAGGGTTACCGACACATCGTTGAAAGCAGTTTTTCTCATTCATTCCTCCATTCTTCTAAATATTGCTCTTCTCACGTTTCTTTCCAAAGTTTCAATCCCTCGTAGGTAAGCTAGAAACTAAACTTGTCGCTTTCCTTCAATTACCTTTGTGCTGGTTTCAATCCCTTGCAGGTAAGCTAGAAACGAAGATCTGGGTCCATAGCCTCGTCGCTCAAGGATCGTTTCAATCCCTCGTAGGTAAGCTAGAAACACCCACCGTCCCTGCAGTAAAACGCCTCTTGCACAAAAACTTTGCCTGCGATGACGGAAAGCCTTTTCTAAAACATTTTACCATGAAGTATTGGATTCCTCGATGCCGTTGCTCAATGAGTGCATTCTGTCAAAGTCCCGGGTTTTTTGCATTATCTGGGGTCGACAGATTTTTATATGATGTTAGAGGTGTCATGCTTTTCTCGACCAATAATCTCTTTTTTCGTCAAGTAGGCTTCTCTAAGTTTGAAGAATATGATACTATCCTTTTCTGGCTCTATTATTTTCTTAAGTTCCGTCTTGAGTTTCTCCAACTTCGATTCTGTAATTTGTCCCTCAAAAACAGAATTCTGAATCCATGTAAGATACTTCCTCCCCGTCTTTAGAACCTTCGCAACGCGTTCTTCTCCAACATCGTAGACCATTATCACATACATATCAACTGGTCACCACTCTGCCACAAAAGGCCTGTAAATATCTTCACCCATGAAGTGCTTCTCGAGTTTATAAAGTTCTAGTCTTATCAACGTCTTGTAGGATACATTTCTCTTGATCTTCTTGTAGTCCAACGTAGACTGCAGTTTTTCGTCAAACACTTCAACAAACTTTTTTAGGTCTGCTTTCGTTTAGGTAAATGCCATTCAAGCGTTTTTCGAAGTCGGGTATACCTTTTGTTTGCTTGTTGACTGCACAAACATTTGCTACTATGAGCTGCATGCACGTTTTATGTGCAATAAGTTCTTGTAAGATTAGCTTATGATAGATATATGCGGCCAAAAAAGAGGTCCCAAGTTGAAGGACCCCAAGCATTTGCATAAAGGGGCTGAATGAAGTGAAGAACTCACGTTTTAGAAGGATTACGGTTGTTGCAATATGCGCCTTTCTTCTTTGCACGCTTTTAGGAACATCTACCCAGGTTATAAACGTGCAAGCCCAAACCAGCAACTCTCCCATACCTATTTACATACAGGGGCAGAAGAAGAGTTTTGATAGCCTTCCTATCTTAAGAGATGGGCGTGTCTTTCTGCCAATACGTTATATTTCTGAATATTTCGGCGCTCAGGTGACATGGAACGATCAAACTAAGACCGTAACGGTAAAGCAAGGTTCAAAGACTATTTCTTTGCAAATTGGTAACTCGATAGCGCAAATTGATGGGAAAGAGGTTTCTCTGGATGTACCCGCCTTTATAAACGGGGCACGAACTTACGTACCGCTGCGGTTTATTGGCGAAGCCTTTGGTAGGTATGTAGATTGGGATCAAACAGAGCGTGCTGTGTACATAGATACAGATGCCGTTTCCAGCACTATGCAAATGTCTTTTGGCGGAAAAACGTTCAATGTAAAGGTTGTGAAGGTTTTTCTTAACAACCCTCATGTAGATCTAAAGATTGCTTATGGTCAAAACCAGATAGGCCTAACAGAATCACTTCTAAGCATGGCACAGCGTAGCAATGCTATTGCTGCTATAAATGGAACGTTCTTCAGAGCTTATGAAACCACCAACCCGAAGGAGCCCTCTGGGAACCTGATCATAGATGGTAGAATCGAACATTTGTGCTTCCGTGACAAACCAGCCACTACTTTTGGCTTTACAAAAGATGGTAGAGCAGACATAGGTCTGATTGGCATGAAAATAGAAGGACTGTACGTCGAGCTCGCGCCTGACATGGAACCATGGATAATGGACATGGGTTGGTACGTCGGAACCATAAACAGGTCCCCTCAGTACTGGAGTACGGTAGGGTCGATAAACCTGTATACGCCCAAGCGTGGCTCCACGACACGTGCGTACAACGGTGGCACGAACGTCATAGTAAGAAACAATACAGTAACGCAGGTCATACACGGGGACAATGTGAGCATACCCAGAGATGGTTACGTAATCAACATCTACGGCAGTGAGAAAAAATACGAGGACAGATTCCATGTAGGGACTGTGTTAAGGTACATTGACAATTACTACGTCTACAATGGGAACCCGGATATCTGGCAGCAGGGTGTAATCGAGGGCGCCTTGAGTGCAGGTCCACACCTCATTACCGATGGCAAGATAACGGTGAACCCGGAAGCAGAAAACTACACCATACCCAAAATCACAGAATATTCCATGTCACGCAGTGCGCTTGGTCTGACAAAAGATAACAAGCTCCTCATGGTGACCGTAAGCAGTGCGAAAATAGAGGACTTAGCAACAATTATGCAAAAACTGGGTGCTTACAATGCCATGAACATTGATGGTGGAGCTTCCAGTGGTTTGTATTACAAAGGGAAACTGCTTACAACTCCTGGCAGAGATCTTAGCAATGCACTGGTGGTAATCAGGAAATAAAAAGCGCCCCACCAAGGGGCTCTGGTGAGGCGACATTGTTTTTTATTTAATCCTCTATTCTTTTGCGTTCGCGTCCTCAACTTTACTTCTGCGTTCCGTCACCAAAACAAAGGCAATGAGGAGCACCGCAACAAGGCTTGCCATGATAGCAATTATGAGGCTCTGACTTGTTGGTCCACTCGCTCCTGTTTGTGCCACGGCGCCAAACGTTATGGCAGAGTTTCTGGGCAAATTGTCAAAATACGCTTTATTTGAAGAAAGGTAACTTAGCATCGTCTGGCCAAATGCTTCATCAAACGGGGTGTCTTTGAACTGCTGCTGCGCGCTTGTAATCTTCCTTATCTCCAGGCTCAGGTCAGCTAAACCCATCTCCAGCTCCGGCGTGCTGGCTACATAAGATTTGATCACTGCCAACTTCCCATTTTCCAGCATTACATTGTCAAGAATTTTTCCAAAATAGCTGCTAAGTAGCTTCGCCGTTTGGGAGTCGGGAGCTACATCAAAGGCACCGTTGCCCAGCTGTGTTAAGGTCTCCTTGACGCTCGCAAACTGCGATTCTGTTACGCCTTTAGGGAACGTCACAGTCACTACATAACCGTACGGCGGTGCTTTCTCCAAGGCACCCACGATGCGGTAGTCTTTAGGAGGATTTTGATCGTTGTTGCTATCAAAATCTTCTAAAGCTAGACCAAGGTCGTAAGGAACATCGTAATGCACAGTCAGCGTTTGATTCTTCAAGGAGACAGAAGGAATAAAGCACTGCGTAAAGGGAGGAGAGACATATTTTGTCATGCCTTTCCCTATGATGTTTTGCATAGCCATACTGAGCACTGGGGAAACACTGTAATAGGTATCTTTGTCAAAATATCTGTCAGCAAGCTCCAAAAGCTGATCAAAATCGGAAAGTGCTTGAGTGGGCCTGTTCTGTTTAAGATCTGCAGCCACAGCATATTCCATGACGTAACCGAGGATTTTGCCCTCAGTGGCATTCTCTATGGAACCAATGTTTTCCCTCAAAATATCCAAAGAAGTGGAAGGCAAACTCACATGATTACCATCAAGCTTCAAAACAGCGTCTAACCCTTCTGCAAAACTTGCAGGGGCTTCATAGTGAGCACTATAAACCTCTTGAAGAACTACCTGCTCCGGAGAACCCTCCTCTTGCAGGCTAACGGCTTTTTTAAATACACTTTCCACATAGTCGCTGAAACCAGGCGTGCGATACCAGCCCACAAACTCATCCATGGAACCTATGGGATTCTCGGGGAAGAAAGCCATGGCGTAGTTGAACCAATCGCTGGCGTTGTCGCTTGCTTCCGCTTTTATCCTAAGCGGGTTTACCTTTTCATACATGTAGTAAGGAAGAAACTCCACTTCTATGTTCTGCACAGGTTCATAGTTTACGAGGTGATAGACAACTTCGTTCCCATCAATCTTATATCCGCCTGGCGTAATACTAAACACGTTGAGAGCGGCCGCTTTATAAGGGAACTTGAAGGTCATATCAAGCGTTCCGATAGGGCCCTTCCAGTAAGAGCCTGTATTCAAGACATATAGGAAATATCCCCCAGCTGCCTTCCCCTCATAGCTAACCTGAATTTCTTTCGTTTCATTCTTATCGAAAGTGACGTCAAAATAGATGAGCGGAGCATATTCTCCCTGCTGACCCGGCGCAACAAACGTGGGTGTAATTTGATTACCATCCACTTTCACCTTCACTTTAAGGGATTCCAAAGTGCTCGTTGTGTCAAAACCAGGTCTGCTGGCTAAACTGAAAGGAAAACCAACCTTAAGCGAGACTTTATCCCCCGTATTCACAAAGATAAACTGAGCATTCACGCTTGCAGTACTGTTTCTCATGTCGTCACTTTTGTTAAACGTAATGGTTAGGTTTTCTTTTGAAAGTACAATGTTGCTTTCCTGGTACGGCTTTATATTTACGCCCCCTATGAAAAAAGGGGCAGTATCCGCGTAAATGTTGCTTGCTGGCAGCAGGAAAACGACGAATGCAGCTAAGAACACAAAAAACGGCATCTGTAAACCTCTAATAACTCTCACAAATATCCCTCCTCCTTTCTAATCGACTTGTATTACTTGAGGGTTGCCTCCCTGCTTAGAAATTCACCATTTTATCGCCCTCATAGAAAAGACGCAGAAAGGACGAAAAAGTTTCAAATCGTCTATTACTCATTCTGTTTTGGGTAACATTAGCTGCGCGCCTTGTCCAAGTGATGCTTTAGAAAATACCTTCCAATCTTCATTTAGTATTTCTACGTTGCCGTCGTCATAAGTAAGTTGAATTCCTGAAGCAGCTACTCTAACCCCATCGATGGCAAAAATGTAACCTTCCAAGTTTGAACGTTACTCAAAGATGACGTTACCCTTATAGCTTCCAAGTACAGAAAGGCAAAAAATTGGATGCAAACTTTAATACTTCTTCGCTAAATTTAGGCATTGACTGCTCTGGTACTTTTTGCATCCCATTTGTCGCCCTTCGCTGTCACGACAGACCCCATCCTAGGCGTTAAGGAAAAGAGAGCAATCAAATTCTTGTTCGGTTCGCTACCAATCGAACTTGCACATCACACAAGAGAAATCGCCCCCACTGCAATGGTCAATGGAACACCTATGTAGTATTTTCCCCTCATGTTGTTTACCCCGCGCCATCATTTCAGCTACTTCCCTGCTTTCTCTATGGCCTCTTTAACAGCATTTTGTCCATTTCGATATAAGGTCTCCTCAGAATCAAACATTGGGTCGGGAACTGGATAAAACTCAAAACCACTTCCGGTTGTGGAAGGCTGTTCAATATAGAACTTCACAGTATCTTTATCTATATTCCCGCTATCGTCAACCCTCGCTACAACCTTATAAGTTGCATAAGAAGTAGGCTCTGGCTTGCCAATATAACCACTAAGTTCCGACTTCCAGTCGTCGATGACATCATTTGCAGCATCTAGCTGAGCATCTGTAAGAGTAGATCTTACACTCTCGAGATAATCCAGCATACCTTTTACAAAAGGCATGTCTTCAAGTTTTTCTGCTTTCAATGTCGCAGTAATATTGGCGTCTAAAATAGCACTGGCAACGCCATCCTTCACTGTGAAAGAATCAGCTCTTGGGTCAAGTGTTAAATGGATACCTATGTCCTTGTAATATGGGGAATAATTTGCTACAAGCGCTTCTCGCAACGCATTGGACAGCTGAGCAAGTATTACCTTATCTACATCCAAACTGTTTTCTAATTCCTCTTTAAACTGCTGAGAAGCATCGGCATCAAACTCGAAAACTTGAGCATCCATATTCCATCGATAGGCTTCAACGTCTATGTTGCTGATAGCGTCACTATCATCTCTGTCAACCTGATATTGATAAACGTAGAAATTAAGCGGAGATGCGTTGTACACGCTAAGTCTTACCTCATGCTTGACAGATGCACCTTCGGCAAACACATGGGGTCCGACAGCTCCGTCTTCATCTTTAAAGTTTGCCAACGCCAGTTTATCATCCTGACCTATACATAAGGTGTAATAGTCCACATAAGCACCACCCGTACCCATGTAAGCAAGCGCAATTTCTTCTTCGCTACCATCAATCAGAGGCCACGTAGCTACAATAAAAGGCTCACTTTGTGATCCAGCTTCTGGTAAAACGCTTTGAAGCATCTTAGTCAGCTCCTCTGTGTCATAGAACGCATATTTGTTACTGAAGGCGTTGTCAATGAGAAATTTACCTGTTGAAGAATCTTTCTTTACAAAGAACACAGCAGGAACTTTAGCTGTAACTTTAAGCCCATTTTGCCCACCACTGGCAACCCAGACCACATAGCCTTGAACCTTTATCCTGTCGCTATCAACTTTCTCCATAGAGTCTACTTCTATTCGGTCAGGCCAAGGGCTTGACGTCGTCCTTCCCATTGCCAGAGAAGGATCAAGAACCCATTTTGATAGTAGGTTAGATGTCAGATAAGGCGTGTAATGCTCTTTTATCTGCTCAGCTACAACATTCTCTGGGTCTATTATTGTTACATTCGTCAGCTCACGACCAAAGTTGTCAAGGAGTTCTGTAATCTGAGCTTTTTCTTCCGCGGTAAGTTCTGCTGCTGTGCTACCTCCACAGGCAACCAACGCACCAATGACGATAACCGCAGCTACTACAAGGCATAAAGCAACAATGCCTCCTCTTTTTCCCCCTCCATCAAATATGTTTCCCAGCCTCTCTTTCATGGTTTTCACTCCCCCGTAAAAATAAGTGGAAAATACTGTCTCTCTTTCCCTTCCCTTATGTATAGCCGACAGTATCGTCTCACTGTACTGCTTTCTAAACTCTGTGCCCGTCCCCTCTACTAGCTCACTGTCACATGCCATCTCAATGTCCGCGTTGCTTCTGTACCGCATTACATACACTAGCGGGTTGAACCAATGCACTGCATTTGCTACTACCATAACCAATTTGTTCCATATATCTTTGTGCTTGTAGTGGATGAGCTCATGCTTCATGATCAGTTCTAAGTCCGCTTCACTGTACTCAACATACGGTAGTAGAAAAATAGGCTTAACGAATCCTGTTATCATGGGACTCTGTACCTTCTTACTCCTGATTAGTTCTATGTTCCCTTTTGTGCCCATCTCTTGTTTCATTTGGCTAAAAGTAGCTAATGTTTGCTCGTCCTCTACAATTTCTGAAAAACGCATTGCCGACTTTCTAAACACTATGTAACCTGCAAAGTAGTAAGTCATGAACAATATTGCTCCAATCAGCCAGATCACAGGCAGTAGGTCTGCCAGCGTGATTGTGCGCACCGCTGAACTGTTTGGCGTTACCACAGGAGTGGGTTGCGTCGGTATAATGTTTGTTTGCTCACTCAAGTTTGTATTAGCTGGTAGTGGAATAGGAATCTGCACATTCTGACTTACCGATGGTATGGTTACAGGCGCTTCACCAGCTATGCTTGGACTAAATGGTATAAGCAGTCTGACAGCTATAATGAGCCATACTAAATAGCGCCACTTAGCACTGTAACTACGGTTTATAAGTGGCAGTAATAGTAGTAGCACGCCTATAACTATTGATGTGCTCATAGAGACCTGAAGTACTTTCTGAAATAAGGTCTCAAGCATACTCATTCCCCCCTTGTAAGCTCCTCTATGAACTCCTGGAGCTCCTTTAACTCATCCTCAGCTATGGCGTTGCTGTTATAAAGCGATGCCACAAAATTCGTTAGAGAGTTGTTGTACAACTTTTCCAAGATGCTCTTACTTTCTTTCTCTAAGTATTCCTGCTCACTGATCAGCGGTCTGTAGATGTTTACCTTCCCTTCTCTCTTGCACTCAATAAACCCCTTCTCTGTTAACCTCGCAAGAAACGTAAGTATAGATGTAATCTTCCAATCCTTTTTGCCCTTCAGCTTCTCGCTTATGTAAGCAGATGTCACAGGCTCTTTTGCATCCCAAATGATCTTCATGATCTCCAGTTCAGAATCCGGGAGACGCCTTATGGACTTTTTCACTTTTTCCCCTCCTTCTACAGTTGACGAACACCTGTGATATCATTCTACACCTGTAGAAGAACTTTGTCAACGTATTTTGTATTTGATAGACTATGTTTATCTAATTATCTCAAAGGCCACGCTAAACATGTCTACTTGATGCTAGGTGTATTACCACAAAGCATTCACCTTGGACTATTACGATCCCAAGTAGTTTTAAGTTCATTGTCCTTCTGCAGCAGTTCTTTATTTCATTAGAGTTTACATGGATACAATAAGGTACTATATGAATCAAAAGACTCACGCTCACACTACACAAGTAAGTTGAAAACTCCCAGAACATATGCACAGCAGCTACAAAGATGTTGCTACCCATGATGAACCCTGAGCGGGGAATGAAACGTTCCTAATACTGGTAAAATATTATAAGAAATAAGAAAATTGGTAAATAGTGCTTAGCTGTAGCTCATGAAAGTAACAGTGATAGTGTGAGATCAGTTTCTTATTGGGGTCCAACACATGTACAACTAACGTCTTGGTAGCAAGAGAGTAACATCCACTGGGAACAATTCCCAAAAAGGCCGAAGTGGCAACCAATTTAAAGGCCTTACTCTACCTTATTGTCACATTCTTTAGGACGAAAGAGAGGAGGTAGCTAAATTGAGCAAGTTTTTAGCAAAACTCAAAGAAGTCAGCTTTTCTGTAATACCTGTAACAGTGATGGTACTAATTCTGCATTTCACGGTAATTCCCATGGAAACGACATTGGTTTTTAGATTTCTTATAGGTGCGGCACTGATAATCTTGGGTTTGACGTTTTTCCTCATGGGTGTCGATAGTAGTATTACACCTATTGGTAGCATAACTGGGTCCACAGTTTCTAAATCAAATAAGATCTGGGCCGTTATTATAAGTGGCTTGCTACTGGGTTTCTTCATATGCATTGCGGAACCCGATCTACACATTTTGGCTGGACAAGTACACAGCATCACAGCAGGATCAATCGCAAAGAGTAGCATCGTATTAATTGTTTCGCTGGGTATAGCAGCCATGCTTGCTTTGGGCCTAGTTAGAATAATACGTGATGTTCCCCTTCAAAGAGTACTTTTAATACTCTGTGGCATCATATTCGCTCTCGGTTTGTTCGTTCCACCAGAGTTTCTTGCCATTGCCTTCGATGCTTCGGGGGCTGCCACTGGAGCTACTACGGTTCCTTTTATACTAGCTTTGGCGGCAGGAGTATCCAGCCTAAAGAAGGACCGAGAAAGTGCTGATAAAGAGCGCTTCGGTCTGGTCGCTATAACTTTTGCAGGACCGACTATTGCCATTATGCTAATGAGCATTCTGTCTAAAGCTGATAGAATCACAGGTGCCCTTCCAATTGCTGCTGTTGAATCTTCCTCGGTATTAGGTCTCTTTATTGCAATGCTGCCTTCCATAGCACGGGAAGCCCTAATAGCAATACTTCCCATATTTGTTGTGTTTCTGGTCTTCCAAGTAGTAGCATTCAAACTACCAAAGGCTTCTGTGAAAAACATCTTATCTGGCATGTTGTTAACCTTTATCGGCTTAGTTATGTTTCTGTTAGGAGCCAATGCGGGTTTCATGGAAGTTGGAAACGCCGTGGGCTACAACATCGCCTTGCTAGACAACAAAGGCCTGCTCATCCTTATTGGTTTCATTATTGGCGTGGTTACAGTGCTTGCCGAACCCGCTGCTTATGTTTTAGTGGATGAGGTCGAGCAAGTAACCAACGGCAACCTAAAGAGAAGCGCCGTATTGTTTACCTTGTCTTTGGGCGTGGGAGCTGCCGTGTCTTTGTCCATGGTGCGGATTCTAATCCCGCAGGTGCAGTTGTGGCACTACTTGCTTCCTGGATACATCATTTCCCTCGCTATGACCTACTTTGTTCCTGAACTTTTCTACGGTATTGCATTTGACTCTGGCGCGGTAGTGTCAGGTCCAATGACAGCAACATTCATTTTGGCATTCGCACATGGCGTAGCTGATGCTGTGGAGCACGCCAGTCTCCTGGTTGATGGATTTGGCATTGTTGCCATGGTAGCGATGACTCCCATCATTGCACTACAAATACTTGGCTTCATTTACAACAGAAAACCTAACGTAGAAGAACCAATAACTGAACAAGAGCCTATATGCATCACATTTGAGGCTGACGTCTAAACGATTGACGAGTACGCATGAAGTTGATACTCAACAAACACAGTTTTTCACTAATGGGGTTTGTAAGTGCGATAATGAAAGTATAAATGCGATGAGAACCATATTAGGGAAACAACATTGGTTCTCGCATATGGCATGTTACAGGGAGGATAAGTAAATGTCTGAAGTGCTTTTCAATCAGGTGAGTTTCCCCGTGAAAAAGCTGGTGCAGGACATAGAGGTAGGGCAAATCGGTTTGCCAAACATACAGCGTCCCTTCGTTTGGCCCACTATCAAGGTCCGAGATCTTCTTGATTCAATGTACAAAGGCTATCCCATTGGTTATTTGCTTTTCTGGAAAAATGGTTTTAGCGGAGACCATAGAGTTATTGGAATGGATCAAAAGCAGGTGAGTCCTGAACTACTCATCGTCGACGGTCAACAGCGTTTGACTTCACTTTACGCCGTAATGAAAGCAGTACCTATTATCGATAAGGATTTTCGCACAACGCGTATACGCATAGCCTTTAACCCCATAGAAGAAAAGTTTGAAGTAACTAACCCTGCAATTGAAAGAGACATACAGTGGATACCTGATATTAGCGTACTGTGGGATCCAAAAACAAATTCCTATGCCTTCATAACTGAGTATCTTCAGCGCCTACGTTCGCAATATGAGTTAACCGACCAACAAGAGAAAACTATCCCGGATGCTATAAACAACGTAATCAAATTAAGCGAATACCCGTTGACTGCATTAGAAATTTCTTCCAGTGTAAACGAAGAAGATGTATCGGAAATATTCGTTCGCATTAATAGTAAAGGGACAGCATTGAATCAAGCCGATTTTATATTGACATTGATGTCAGTTTTCTGGGACGACGGTAGAAAAGAGTTAGAAGATTTTTGCAGACGCGCAAAGTCTCCTCCCTCCGGTAGAGAAGCATCACCGTTCAACTACTATTTCCGGCCAAGTCCAGATCAATTGCTTCGCGTAAGCGTGGCACTGGGCTTTCGTAGAGCCAGACTTGAATACGTATACTCCATATTACGAGGAAAAGACTTACAGACCGGAGAGTTTTCTCCTGAGCGTCGCGACGCCCAGTTCGCCGTACTTAAAGAAGCTCAATCATACACACTAAATCTTCAAAACTGGCATGATTTTTTCAAAGTTCTCTTGTACGCCGGTTATCAGAGTGATCAACTCATCTCCTCCGAAATGGCTGTAGTTTACAGTTATGCCTTGTGGCTCATAGGAAAACGCGATTTTAGAATTGACGACAATGCCCTTAGAAGAATCATAGCAAAGTGGTTCTTTATGTCTTCCTTGACTGGTAGATACAGCAGTTCGCCAGAAAGCCGAATGGAACAAGACTTAGCGCTGCTCAGGGGGAAAACTACACCACAAGAATTTGTGGACGTTTTGGAACAGCAAATCAACGCTGTACTAACATCAGACTACTGGAGATTCACATTACCAAACGAGTTAGAAACTTCAGCAGCCCAAAACACTGGACAATTCGCCTACTATGCAGCTCTTTGTTTACTTGACGCACCTGTACTTTATTCAAAGCTGAAAGTCGCTGACCTACTCAAGCCCGGTATCAACGCCAAGAGGAAAGCGATAGAGCGCCACCATCTATTTCCGCGTAAATACTTAGAAAGAACAGGCATAAGAGACCGAAGGCTGATTAACCAGGTTGCAAACTATGCTCTGGTAGAATGGGGTGACAATGATAAAATTTCTGACCTTCCACCAAAAGAGTACGCGCCCAAGTACGAGAGTGTCTTAACTGATGAGGAACTAGAGAGAATGTACGATTTGCATGCTCTTTGGAAAGGCTGGTACGAAACAGACTACATAGATTTCCTAAAGGAACGCAGAAAACGCATAGCAGCAATTGTAGAGAGAGGATTCCAAAGTTTGTAGCAAAGTTCTGTTCGACATTAAGAAACACCGTACCTACCCTACAATATCTATAAAAGAAGCGGCCCCTACTTACCAAAGGGGCCGCCATGCTTTCACCTACAATGTTGTTCTTCAGTCCAATGTATCCACGTTATCCTTTGTGATCAGCTTTAAGTCGACAGGCACGTAAGTTGGTACCTCTTCACCTTTGAGCACTTTGTCAGCATATTCAACGCCCAGAGATCCTATTCTGTCCGGCTGCTGAGCCACCGTTGCTGCCATCTTTCCGTCTTTTATAGCCTGCAAAGCGTCATCAATTGCGTCAAAACCAACTACCATGATCCCCTGCCGTCCAGCAGACTCGATTGCTTGGACAGCACCCAGTGCCATTTCATCGTTTTGTGCGAATACGGCATCTATTTCAGGTTGCGCTTGCAAAATGTTTTGCATAACAGTCATCCCTTTGGTCCTGTCAAAGTCCGCCGGCTGGGAGGCCACAAGCTCAATTTCTGTGCCTTCTATGGCCTCCATGAAACCCTTACCCCTGTCTCTCGCAGAAGACGCACCAGGTATGCCCTCGAGTTGCACAACTTTGCCTTTCCCACCGAGCTGCTGAACAATGTATTCACCAGCCATCTTGCCACCTGCTACATTGTCAGATGCTATGTGGGTCACCACTTCCCCGCCGTTGGCTCCTCTGTCCAAAGTAATGACAGGTATATTAGCATCATTTGCCAGCTTTACAGCATTGGCTACAGCATCGCTGTCAACGGGGTTTATGAGCAGTAAACTGATTCCTTGCTGAAGAATATCTTGAACATTTGAATACTCCTTGGAAGAATCATTTTGAGAATCAAGTACGACGAGTTCATAGCCTAACTCATCAGCTTTCTGCTGAGCTCCGTCCCTTAGAGTCACAAAGAATGGATTGTTCAAAGTGGAAATCACAAGTCCAATCTTCTTCTGCTCTTGCTGACCCTGTTCAGGCTTTGTACCTCCTGTACAACCCACGACCAAACCTGCCACAAGGAACAATGTCACCAGTACTCCAAGTACCCTCTTCACGCTCTTCCTTTCCATGCTTCCGTACCTCCCTTTCATCTTTTATCAACTTTTTGAAGCCGCAATGGTACTACATCCTGAAAAGGCATTGCTACCTTCTCCTCCTGTCGATTAACACTGCAACCAGTATTACGATGCCCTTTATTAACTGCTGATAGTACGAGGAGACGTCAAGTAAGTTAAGTCCATTGTTTAACACGCCAATTATTAGAGCTCCGATAATAGTCCCAACTACACCTCCTTGTCCTCCAGATAAACTAGTACCGCCTAGTACAACAGCAGCTATGGCATCAAGCTCCGCGCCAGTCCCAGCAGTAGGTGAGGCAGAATCAAGCATAGACGTAACTACCATACCTGTCAATGCAGCAGTGAAACCGGACACAGCATATACTAGAAGCTTTATGTAATCAGTTTTTATTCCAGATAATTTAGCTGCTTTCTCATTACTGCCTGTGGCATATATGTAACGCCCGGTAGCTGTCTGGGTCAAAACATAGTAGGCGATAATAAAAACAAAGAACAAAATGATTACAGGAACTGGTATAGATAGTATTTTGCCCTGCCCGAGAAAACCGAAAGCTTCACCTAAGTTTGATTTTGGACGCCCACTTGAGTAGACCAGCGTCGCCCCTCTAGCCATAGTCATCATAGCCAACGTAGCAATAAACGGTGGGACATTTCCTTTTGTTACCGACAGGCCGTTAACCAAGCCCAGAACAGTTCCTATAACTAGGCCAATAAGAATAGCAATCCATACGTTAAGTCCAGAATGTATCATACCAGCCGTTACCATTCCAGAGAACGCGAGTATTGAACCCACGGAAAGATCTATGCCACCGGTTAGAATCACAAATGTCATTCCGATGGCCATAACTGCATTCAACGATGTTTGAGTCAAAACGTTTAGGATATTACCCCATTTTAGAAAGCGTGGAGAGAGTATACTCAAGACTATACAAAGACCAAGAAGACCGATAACCGATTGCATTCCCCTCAAGAAAACTGACCAGTCTCTTTTCTTAGTTGGCTTCAAAATACATACCTCCCGTACTGATGGCATAACGCATAATTTTTTCTTGCGTGGCCTCGTTATCTTCTAAACACCCTGTAATTCTTCCTTCGTGCATTACCAGAATTCTGTCGCATATTCCCAATATTTCAGGTAGTTCGGAAGAAATCATGATTATCGCAATGCCATTTTTCTTGAGTTCGTTGATCAAGTTGTAAATTTCCACCTTGGCACCTACGTCTATTCCACGCGTCGGTTCATCCAAAATCATTATCTTGGGTTGAGTCATGAGCCACTTCCCGACGAGTACTTTCTGTTGATTACCACCACTCAAATTCTCAACTGTCTGAGAAATAGAGGGGGTCTTAATTCTCAGGCGTTGCACATAATCACTCACGGTTTGAGCTTCCTTCCGCGTATCCACTTTGCCAAGTAAACCAGTGAACACTTTGAGGGTTGCCAACGTCATGTTGTAGGAAACACTTTTATCCAAGAAAAGTCCTTCCTCTTTTCTATCCTCTGTCAGATAAACAATTCCGGCTTCTATGGCAGCGCTTGTGGATGTAAGCTTTAATTTCTTTCCCTCTACGAAAACATCACCGCTGTATTTGTAAACACCAAATAATGTTTTTGCAAGCTCAGTACGTCCTGCTCCCACAAGCCCCGCTATGCCAAGAACTTCGCCTTTTCTAAGTTCAAAACTTATATCATGTAACAATCCTGGGACACTTAAGTTACGCACTTCAAGAACAACATCACTGACAGGAACTTTTACTTTGGGAAACTTTTCTTTTAATTCTCTACCAACCATCATCTTGATGAGTTCATCAGTATTAGTTTCAGCAACGACCTTTGTTCCAATGTATTTACCATCTCTCAGAACTTCAACTCTGTCAGCAATCTCCATTATTTCCTCTATCTTGTGGCTAATCAGTATGATTCCTTTGCCTTCACACTTTAATGCTCGGATGACCTTGAAAAGGTTCTGAACCTCATCAGTAGTCAAAGCGTCTGTGGGTTCGTCCATGATTATTATTCGGCAGTCCATCGAAAGGACCTTGGCTATTTCTACCATTTGCTGCTCTGCAACACTAAGCGTTTTGACAATTCTTTCAACATCAATGTCGACCCCGAGCCGATTTAATAACTTCTTGCTTTCTTGCTTCAAATATGATTTATCAATACGCTTGGTAACAGAATTTCTCTTCTCCCTACCCAAAAAGATGTTTTCGTAAACTGTTAAGTCAGGTATGAGGTTCAACTCCTGATGTATTATGCCTATGCCAAGCTTCATGGCATCCCATACATTTCTGATGTCCACGATGTCACCATTTATTTTTATTTGACCCTTATCCATGGTGTATACGCCGCTCAAGATTTTCACCAGAGTGGACTTCCCGGCTCCGTTTTCTCCCAGCAATGCCAAGACTTCTCCACTGTCAAGCGTAAGACATACATCATCAAGAGCCATCACACCGGGAAATTGCTTGCAAATGCCCTTCATTTCGAGAAGTGGCATTTAGAAGACCACCCCTGATCTGAGGATGATGTTGCAATAAGGCGTGTATTCGCCAGTACGGACCACTGCCACACATTCCTTAGTCATAACCTTTAACTCTTCATGAGAGACTTCCTTAATCGGTATATTGCCTAAAATCTTGAGCAATTCTGCATAAGTCTCAGGACTCTTTTCCTTCATCTCAGTGGCTATAATGGCTTCTTCCACGCAAAGTTCGGAGAGTATAACTCTTAAAGTATCCAGGAATCTTGGTATGTCACGAGTTAAAGCCAGATCTATTCTTTCAACACCTTTAGGTATTGGCAAGCCACTGTCTGCAATAGCTATGGTGTCTGTGTGCCCCATGGAGGCAATGACTTCTGACAGTCTCGAGTTGATCAAAATTGTCTTTTTCACGGTTCTCTCCTCCTGAGAAATTCCTCCACTTCCTCATATGTGGGTATGGATTCCTGGGCTCCGGGCCTAGTTACCGTTATTGCACCAACCGCGTTTGCAAATTTCATAGCAGTTCCAATGTCTTCGTGCCGACCTAAAGCCGTTAGCAAACCACCGATGAAAGCATCCCCTGCGGCCGTTGAATCTATGGCATTAACCTTAAAGCCCTCCACGGAGATCTCCTGATTTGCATCTTTGTAGAAACAACCTTCTGAGCCCAGAGTAACAACAACTGCATTCGCTCCCATCTGTAGCAGTTTTCTTGCCCCTTCAACTATGTTGGTCTCCCCTGTTAATAAAGCAAGCTCAGTTTCATTCGGGATTACTAAATCGACCATAGTATAAACATAATCAGGGAGAGGCAAAGCAGGTGCAGGGTTCAATACCACTTTCGTATTCAAGTTATGTGCCAGTTCAATAGAAGCTATAACGGTTTCAACAGGGATTTCCATCTGCAAAACTACAAAATCTGCTGACTCAATTTCACCTTTGAACGATTCAACCCAATGCATATCTAACTTGTAATTCGCACCTGGGTAGACAACTATGGTGTTATTTCCCTGTGAATCCACAGTAATGAAAGCATTGCCAGTGGAATCATCCACCGTCTTTATGGCGAAATCTGGAATACGGTCTTTAGGCAGATTGCCAAGGAGTACTTTGCCTGAAGCGTCGTTGCCCACCGCTCCCACCATTAGTACCTCAGCACCAAGCCTTGCTAAAGCAACAGCTTGATTTAAACCCTTTCCTCCCGGACTCGTACGTAAGCGAACTGCTGGAACAGTTTCGCCCTTTGAAGGAAGATGGTCCACATCCATGGTAAAGTCCATATTCATACTGCCGATAACGACGGCTTTCATTAGATCACCTTCTTAACAGAATTTCTAATTATCAACTTTGGTTTTAAGGTGATAACCGTATCTTCAACTGTTTTTCCCTCTATGAGTTTGATTAGCAGTTCAGTTGCTACCTCACCCATCTTGTAGCAAGGTTGCGCCACAGTAGTTAGCTTTGGTTCTACATATTTGGCCATGGGTATGTCATCAAATCCAGTAATAGAAACGTCCTCAGGAATTCGAAAACCTGCCCCTTTAAGTACCTCCATGGCACCAATAGCCATGAGGTCATTAGCACAAACTACAGCAGTAAAGTCCCTTCCCCTTTTAAGAAGCTCTAATACGCCTTCACTACCTCCAGAAATCTTGTAGTTCCCTTCTACCATAAGCTCTTTATCTAAGACTAATCCAAAATCTTTCAAAGCCTGCTCAAAACCTGCATATCTGTACATGGAGTTAGGGCTCTCATGTGGTCCACCTATGTAAGCAATTTTCCTGTGACCCATTTCAAGAACATAGCGTGTGATTTCGTACATGCCTTCATAACCGTCGGTATACACGCCAGGCAATTTCTCATCATAAAAGTGGCGATCCAGTAAAACAAATGGCATCTTGTAATCTCTTAATTGTTTCACGTGCTTGAACACAGGCATGCTGCTACTTGTGAAGACTATGCCGTCGACACATTTCGACTTCAGTACCCTGATATAAAGTTCTTCTTTATCACTGCGGTCATCAGTGTTGCAAAGGATAATATTGTAGCCGTGTTTATTTGCTGTGTCTTCTACGGCTCTTGCAATCTCTGGGAAAAAGGGATTTGTAATATCTGGAAGGATAAGGCCTAAAGTGTTCGTTCTTCTGGTTACTAGACCTCTGGCAACCCTGTTGGGTTGGTAATTCAAGTGCTCCATTACCTGCAAAACTCTTTGTCTGGTCTCCTCACTGACCCCTTCGGGCTTGTTGTTAATGACTCTGGAGACCGTGGTAATGGAGACATTTGCTAATCTTGCAACGTCCTTAATGGTCGCCATTCTTGCCCGCCCTTCTCCCATTTCTTTACGAAAACGTTAAACGAAAACGTTTAACTACATTTTAAAGTACCGTTCACCTACTTGTCAATACCTCAGAGCAAGTAACAAGCATTAGTTGTTTTGTTTGTCTTTTTCCTAAGTAAATACTTTCCTTAGGTTGCGAGGGACACTGGGACGATGAAAGCAGGAACACTGCCTTAAAAGAAGTTATCCGTGATAGAGCAGAAAAACCTGTTACGCAAGAAGAGTTAGAAGCTTTTTACAGTGAAGTTGTTAGCACTGTGCAAAGCGATTTAGCACAGCAGGTTTATACTGCTGCTTATGAGGTTTATTTAAGAGAATGCAGTAAAATAGTATGTAAAGTTGGGAAACTCATATAAGGTAAGGAAAGGGGTGTAAAAGAATGAAACTAAAAGGTTTACGTAAACTAAGCAGTGCTGTATTAGTAGCACTGATGCTGTTAATAACACCTGTATCGCTACCTGCTACCAATCCACAAGTTTTAGCAAACACTGTAGAAACAGCTACTGTTCCGCAGTTGCCTCTTAAGTTTGAACAGCTACCTACACGTTTTAATTGGGCTGACTACGGCATTGTTCCAGAAGGCAGAGATCAATCACCTTACGGCACTTGCTGGGCTTTCGGGTTAACAGGAGCATTTGAATCAGTAATTGCTTTGCAGTATCACGAAAAAGTAGACTTATCAGAAGCATGGCTTGTAAGAGCAACTGGTAAACTTGCACCTGTTATGATAACTTCTACATCGCCTTGTGCATTAAGAGAAGAAGGCAATACAAAATGGGCTGCAGCAGAAGCACTAATTAGAGTTGGACAAGCTTCAGAAGACTGTTTACCATATCTTTCAGCTACAGCTGCTATGTGCTGTGTAGGTTCAAGTTGCACGCTTCCTTCATGTCCTGTAAAATACCGTGCAGACAGCTTTAAAGTAGTAGCTGTAAGTGATCAAACAGAAGAAGAAATTATTAAGGTAAAACAGGCATTATTAGAACACGGACCTATGGAAGTTGGTTATTATACTGCACGTGAGGATTATACAGATGTGAGTCGTAATGCAACTGTTATTGCAACAGCTTCTGTTGTCTTTATCAACCACGAAGCACTGCTAACTGGATGGGATGATAGCCTTGGAGTATGGATAGTTAGAAACAATTATGGAACTTCTTGGGGACGAAACGGCTATGGCTACATAAAGTATGGAAAAGCGGGTATTGAAAAGAATTTTGCTTATGTAACAGCAACAGTATTTGATCCTAACGACATTGTTTTAGCAGGCGATAACGGAACAGCACTTGGCTCAGAATCGTTTGGTAGCAATACTGCTTGGATGGGCATGCAGTGGACTGTTACTACACCGATTTACTTAAAGAGCGTTGAGTTTTGGACTGCTACTTTTAACAGCCAATACACTGTATATGTAGCACCTGGGAAAATTACAGAAGCAGGCGAGCCCATCTTTTCTACTTCTGGAACAGCACCAGAAATAGGATACTACAGCATACCAGTAGGCATGATTCCACTTGCCCCTGGTTATTGGAATGTGCAGATAAAGATTACATCTCCAGATAGTAGGTATGTTCTTCCAACAACTGGCAAACCTGAAATTTTACCCAATCTTAAACTCCAACCAGACACCGTATTTATACGCCGCTCAGACAATGCTCCGTGGGAAGATACGCTGAACATAGGCAATTCTAAGCCAATACGCATACGCTTAAACACTGCTGGAACTTATCCAGTGCTTGAACCTTCACCAACACCACTACCATTACCAACACCACAACCAAAGCCTACGCCAGAGCCAGAGCCAACACCTACTGTTAGTTTAGCTATCTTTGTTACTCCTTCTCAGGGTGGCACTGTAAAAACTGTTCCTTCTGAACCTTTTAGACAAGGACAGCAAGTGCAGTTAACAGCAATACCCAATGCTGGTTACCATTTTGTTTCATGGGAAGACGGAAGCACTAACCCTATTCGCATACTAACCTTAAACAGTTCAGCTACTGTAACTGCAAAGTTTGAAGCTGATGCAGACAAAGAATATGAAATTGTTTACTCAGACAACTTAGGAAACAGCTGGACAAAAACAGTAACAGAAGGCGACACAATTACCATACCTTTACAACGGACTGACGGCTGGACATTAAAAAGCGTCACAATAAATGGACAGCTTTCAGGAGTAAAAGATTCTTTAACGCTGTCTAACATTCATTCTGACTTTAACGTTGTTGTTAAGTATGTGCTAAAGCACAATATATCTTTGCAAGTTGGTTCAAAGGAAATGCTTCATAACCTGTCTCCTATTCAGTTAGATGCACCACCTATCATAGTAAGCGATAGGACACTTGTGCCTTTGCGTGCTATAGCAGAAGCATTTAATGCACAGGTAAACTGGAATCCTGATACAAAGCAGGTAACTGTAAAAATAGGCGATAAGACTATCTTGCTAACCATAGGTAATCCTAAAGCTTCAGTTAATGGGCAACCAGTTTACATAGACCCACAAAACCCACAGGTAGTTCCTATCATCTCCAATAGTAGAACGATGGTGCCGCTTAGGTTTATAGCAGAAACTATGGGTGCTACTGTTGAATGGGACCCTGTGTTTAAGAACATATACATTAGCTACGAAGAAGAACCTTAAGGACAGAAAGCGTAAAAGAGAGAGACATGGAGCTCAACTATTACGTTTCCATGTCTCTCTTCGGTTTTATTTTCTTTTGCTGTTACGGCATTGAGCTGAACACACTACCGGTTACTACTATCCAAGAGCTTAGCAGCGTCACCATGGTTGTTGCACACGCTTGCTTTAGTCCACATTAGAACATATGGTGAGCTACTGCAAGCGGTTTTACCAGGTGTAATAGCCACACAGAGCTACCCTTTTTAAGCATCCTTCTTCTTCAGAAGCATTAAAATATGAATAGGGGCATAAGCCCTAGTTTTGATAGAGGGAGGTTTTGGAGGTGAGGAAAGGTTTTAAACAGCTTAGCAGTGCTATAAGCCTGCTCTTGGTTCTCCTTTTGCTTATCCCACTCACAAATTCGTACGCTTCTGCTAATTCGAATGTGAACACGCAAACATTGGATCGTATTAAACAAGCTTACGACATTGCTGGTGTTACCACGCTTTGGAATATGGGTCTTACAGGTTCAGGTATGAAAATTGGTATCATCGATGATGGAATAGATTATAAAGTTCCAGACTTAGGTGGTTGTTTAGGTAGCGGTTGTAAAGTAGCTGGAGGCTGGAACTTTGACGAAAACTCACCAGACATCATGCCCCGAAACCGTGATTATTCTCATGGAACACTTCTTAGTGGACAGATGGTCGCTAATGGCAGTATGAAAGGTGTAGCATACGAAGCCACTATTTACGGCTATTCAGGACAATCGTTCCCAGATGTAGGCTTTAAAGGGTTAGAGCGTGCCATAGAAGATAAAATAGACTACTTAAACTTTTCCTCTGGTTTTACTGTAGGAGGTAGAGAACCCAACTACACAAGAGAGTTTACAGACCCTTACTTTAAGTCTTTGTATGAAAAAGCAGAAAAACAAGGCATGGTAATTTTTGTATCACCAGGGAACTTTGGTAGTGCCCTTTTAGAAGATGCACGCCATTACTTCTTACACTTCCGTGGTGGCACGTTCTTTTCACCAGTAGGCGAGCGTGTAGCTGAACCTACTACGCTTTCTATAGGTGCTTACGATGTATTTGCAAATGGTGGTGAAGTTGCAGAATACTCTTCCATAGGTCCGAGCTTAAATGGAGAAATACAGCCTGACTTGCTTGGCTACGTTGGTTATCCAGCTACGTTCATGCGGTATTACAACATGTTTGGTGGCACTTCTTGTTCAGCACCTTTTGCTGGTGCTGTAGCTACACTGGTTAAGCAGGCACACAAAGATTGGACTGCTGAACAAGTTAGAGCTTCTCTTATGAATACAGCAAGCGTCTTATACAACAAAGTTACTGGTGAACCTATAAGCGTAATGATACAAGGTTCAGGCTTGATTGATGGAGTAGCTGCTGTAAAAACACCTGCTTTGATAACTCCTTATGAAATAGATATGACTGCTACAGGCTTGCATCCTGTAGTATTAACAGTAAAGAACGTTACCGATGCGACGCAAACATTTACAGTAACGGTGCAACCTACTTTAGGCAACTTTGAATACGGTCAAAATGATGGTTTGACGTTTTCTTTAACAAGTAGCAGGATTGTTGTCAGTCCACGCTTAAGTGCTACCTTAGGTTTAACAGCAAAAGCTGATTTAAGCAAACTTACCAAAGGATCACATGAAGCGCTCATATGGTTTTACAGCGATACTGCTACCTTACATGTGCCCATGCTTATATGGAACGACCTTAATACTATTTGGTGGGAAAGAAGCAATCCGTTTGATGCAGGTTACAACAGTAAGCTACCACCAAAGCTGATTAATGTCAGAGCTACTAAGCTACCTAACAGTAGTGATGTAGCCATAGATTTTACACTTAACAGAGGTTCTATCTCAGGTTCTTCATGGGGGTCCCCTGAGCCTTACTGGAGCAACTATGCTGATGAAATACGTGTAGACATCGTTAATCAAAGCGGTGCTACAGTTGCTACAGTGTTTGACCAAGGACACTTGCTTATAGGACACTACAGAGCTGTATGGAATGGTAAAGACAGCAATGGTCAGCCTGTGCCTGCAGGTGAGTATAAGTATGTAATAACTGTAACAGACTACTTTACCAGCTTTGATATTCCCATAATTGATACAGATACGCAGTATACAGGCTACATCACAGTAGGTAACAATGCTACATTAACGCCTTCTTTAACTGTAACAGGTTCTTCATTTGCTTATATTCCTGCTAATTACGCTGATCAAAACACACCTACAGTGCCTATCACACCCGCACCGCTTAGCATTATAGAACTGCAGATAGGTAACCCAGTATTTAAGCTAAACAATCAAGCTATGCTTTTAGACAGCCCACCTGTGATTAAGAACGACAGAACGCTACTGCCTATAAGGGCTGTTGTAGAAGCTATGGGTGGACAAGTTAATTGGAACGCCGAGGAAAAACGTGTAGACATAGAATACAGAGGCAAAACTGTTACTTTGTGGATAGGTAAGAACACAGCAAAGGTCAATGGCAAGGAAGTAATGATAGATCCAAGTAATCCTAATGTAGTGCCAGAGATTATAAACGGACGCACCATGCTTCCTTTAAGGTTTGTAGCAGAGTCTTTAGGTTGTCAAGTGGAGTGGGATGACAAAACCAAAACGATAACAATCCTTTTCCCCTCCTATTAGGACAACCTATCAAGACTAATCTAACAGCTCATAGCTATTTTGGGGAGAGGACTTTCCTCTCCCCTTTTTTGTTCTTTAAAAAACACATTGAACCTGGATGTAATGCTAAAATGCTCGCATACCATACACAAGGAAGAGAGGTAAAGGGGGATGAAATCAATTATTAAGAGAGGGTTAGCATCACTCCTCATTATGGTGCTTGCGTGTTCATTTGTGGCACTACCATCTAAGGCAGATACGCTTTCGAAGCTTTCTTCTGATCTTACCCAGGAGATGCTAACCTCCACTGCATTTCAAGATGTCATGGTTGTTCTAAGGGATGAACCCGTCATCGAACATACTAAAAACAGAACTGGAACTGACAAGTTGGATACTAATAGCATTAAATCTGATTCCAATAGTTCTTCCTATGAGAACAAACTCATAATGACTCAAAGCACGGTGGTTAATAAGATCAAGCAAATGTCACCTGATGCAGAAATAGGACATAACCTCACCTGGACACTGAATGGATTTACTATGAAGGCGAGAGGTGTAGATTTAAGCAAGATTGCAGACATTAAAGAAGTAAGAGCAGTGTATCCCATACCTATGGGTCAAATGCCTGAACTAAGTGCCATAGTAGCCGAGACTCCAACTGCAGGCTCTGAAGATTTAGTGCTTGCACACATGAACGAAGAAGTCCTCACGGGACTCCATGTAAAAGACGTATGGCAGATGAAGGATGCAAAAGGCAATCCCATTGAAGGAAGCGAGATTGTCATCGCAGTAATTGATACTGGTGTGGATTATACTCACCCAGACTTAGGCGGCTGTTTGGGACCTTCTTGCAAGGTCATCGGAGGTTACGATTTCGGCGATGACGATAGCGACCCCATGGATCAAATGGGGCATGGAACGTTAGTAGCAGGTACAATTGCCGCTGATGGTCGACTAAAGGGAACTGCACCAAAAGCAAAACTATTGGCTTACAAAGTGTTGCCCACATTGACAACCACAACACCAACTAGTGACATACTTTTAGCCTCTGGTAACATTTATCCGGCCATCGACCAAGCAGCTAAAGATGGTGCAGACATAATAAACATTTCCTTAACCGACGAGTCCAGACTAAAAACCGATTACGGCAAGGAAATAATAGAAAATCTGGAAACCTTGAACATAATCGTTGTGGCCGCAGCGGGAAATTCGGGATCAGCTGTTTATTGCGACGATCCTTTTTCACCAGACCTCTGCCCCAAAGGCTATTCAGCACCACTGCTAACAACTTCTACCGAACCGAATGTGATCACTGTGGGAGGCTCTGTCTCCACAGATATGCCCGTAGCAAGAGTTGCGCCCTTTTCTTCCATGGGCCCATCAATTGACTTTCGTCTCAAACCAGATTTAATAGCTCCTGCCTATACGTTCAACACAGCTACTGGAAGCAGATATGTTTATGAAGAGGGAACTTCCTTCTCGACGCCTTTAGTTTCTGGAATAACCGCACTCATTAAGCAAGGTCATCCAGATTGGTCAACAGAAGACGTAAGAGCGTCGCTTATAAACACAGCCACTGTTTTCTATAATGACGACAACAAAGAGCCTGAATCGTCACTCATGCAAGGTTCTGGCCGCGTAGATGCGTTAAGAGCCTTGGAAACAAGCGTTTTAGTAGAGCCCTACTCTATATCAATGACAGCAACTGGGCTAAAAACTGCGGATCTGGTCGTAAAGAATGTTAGTGGGACTACTCTGACTCTCTCGGCATCAGTGGAACTAACGTTGGGCAATTTCGAACTCGGTGCTAATGATGGGCTGAAGCTATCTATTTCCCCAAGCACATTGACAATACCAAAGGGGGGCTCGGCCACAGTAACATTGATCCCCTCAGCCGACCTAACGAAACTTTCAAAAGGACCTCACGAAGGCTTAATTTGGCTTACTAATGGAGATACAAAGGTACATGTGCCTGTACTTATTTGGAATGATCCATCAGCTTGGTGGTTCCCTGTTACTGAAACTAGGCCATCAAAGCTTGCCAACGTGAGAGCATCTTCTACTGTTCTTGACTTCAGCATCCCTGAGCAACGGACGGTGACAATTGATTTCACATTGAGGTTTGGCTCTATTGATGGTCCAGCCGCGCTTGTGGACACCCCTACCACAATTCCATATGGATATTTTATGAACTCGGTCTCATTGGTTGAAGTGTCCATACTTGATGAAAACAATGCCACGGTAACCACTTTTTACTCTGAGAGAGGACTGTTAATAGGACATTACAAAGCTGTCTGGAACGGCTTAGGCGAGGACAAGTTTCCTGTGAAGGATGGAAAATACAAATATGTTATAGCTGCTTCTGATTCCGGCATATCGGTAAAAGAACAACAATACGTGTACATAAATGTGGAGACTGCATCGGGCTACATTCAAGTAAAGAACAGTCCAGATACAACTCCCCCATCGTTAACAGTGAATATTCCTGAGGAGTATACCGTTACAAAGTACGTATTCGAACCAGATCCGGTGTTGGTTCTGAGCGGAAAAACAGAAGCGGGCAACTTTGTGGAGATAAACGGAGAAAATGTCCCCGTAGACAGTAGTGGAATGTTCAAAGCAAACATCCCACTAACAACACAGGTGAACAAAGTCACAGTAATCGCGCGGAGAAAGGTTTTGGATGAATTAACAGTGGAAACTTGGAAACTCATAACTATCCAGTTGGTTCCACTCAATCTCATTGAACTCCAAGTCGGAAAGCCGCAGTTCAAGGTAAATAATCAAGCCAAAATCTTAGATGCACCACCAATCATAAAGAACAGCCGCACTCTGCTCCCCATTAGGGCCGTTGTTGAAGCCATGGGTGGGCAGGTTAAATGGGACTCTGCTGACAGGCGCGTTGATATAACCTATGAAGGAAAGTCCATAAACCTTTGGATAGGAAAGAACAAGGCTAAGGTTAATGGCCAAGAAGTAATGATCGACCCATCTAACCCCAATGTGGTACCAGAAATCACAAACAGCAGAACCATGGTTCCTTTAAGGTTTGTAGCAGAATCTCTTGGTTGCGATGTAGAATGGCTACCTGATACAAAGAGCATCAGAATAACATACCAAGCAGGTTAAAACAACTACTTATAAGGGGGCTGGCCGAAAGCCGGCCCTTTTTCACCAAGCCTTGTTTAGAAAATCTTTTCCAATATGTAAGTGTTACTTTATGCAGAGGAGCACCAAACAACAAAAAGTAAGCTAACATACATGTAGGGAATCCACACTCATACACGAGGTGGAAAAAGGAGGGGGACTAAATGTATAAGAGTGGAAATAAGAGAATGTTTCGGATAACCGCTCTGAGCTGTTTGCTTCTAGTTTGCCTGTCAATGATGGGTTGTACTACACAACAAAGTAAACTGGAAGACGGACTTTACTTAGCAAAGTGGGAAGGTTACACAGGCATTACCACAGACGAAAAAGCTATAGCGTACATACCCATAATGAGTGTCGGTACTGAAGAGGACTATGAGTACCCCCAACAGTATACACAAGCCGCGTTCAATGTAGTCATGGATGGAGAACCTACCTCTAAAAACGCTTGGATATACTGGCCCACAGATTTCATCCAGACTTACGGTACAAACCGCCAATACAAATTCTCTTATCTAACAGTGGAGTTATCAAACTTAACAGAAGGCATCCATGAAATAACAAGTGTGAAAGTTGCAGGAACGAAAAATAATTTCGTTTTCCCAGTCCACTGGATCATTGAAGTGCGAGAGCCATCAGACGCGACACCTTGCCTTAAAGCAGAAGAGCGATCTTGGCACCCCTTTTTTCTCGATCCCACCAAACTTTTCGGTCTTCGAAACACATGCAGTACGGAAGTGATTGTTGATGGGGTTAGTCCTACTGGCACAGATTTAGATGCGAAGATGTATTTACCTCCCGACGCTGCAGCTTCTTCAACGTCTACAGTTAGTACAAACAGGAGAGGACCTTACCAGCAAGTCACGATAGCGCCTAACTCAGTAGAATCGATAATAGTCACTTTTTCTCCAAAGACACCTGACAGGGAATTGGCACCTTTTACCCAATTCAATCCATTACTTATTTATCATGTTTCAGGTGATTCAAGCGAACATTTTGTAACACCTCCTGAACCTGAAGTGTCTACGTGGGCTCCGAAAGACGAAGAAGGTTTTAAGGCAACAGTACAACAGTTTTCGATCAAGGGCAAAGAGGTCGACTAGCCCTAAAAAGAGCACCAACCATGTGCTATCTTATGTAATAGTCTAAATGCGACTAACCGATGTCTTTTAACAGCGTTGGGATTTTGCTGGGAGGCCCAGAGACTTCCCAGCGAGTGTATAAACAAGTAAGGGTTTTAAAATGGCGCGTTCGGGACATGTGAAGACAGAGCTTAGGCACATGCATCATCGCTATCGTGGTTATCCTTCTTGTATTAACTGGACCAGCCTGATACCTGCCGCCAGCACGGGCGCAGGGTGGCTCCGCTGTTAATCCATGGGTACAAAAAGGTGTGCTCAACTACCTATTTTGGACGGCCGATCCACAGTGGAGCCCTTCTTTTACAGTTCAAGTGGAAGACAATTCTAAGCCGCTCAGAAAAGCGAAGGTCTCCAGTGCTAACTTGATTTCCCTTTCCTCACCCATAGCTGCTGCTCGTTCTCCACTGGCATAGTCGTTGATGCTCTGCTCCAAAATTGCCGTCTTTTCAGTTACCACGTTTAGTATAGAAGCCGTTCTGACTTCTCGCAAACGTCCTATGACAAACAAAGCTGCTGTCTCCATATCAGCAGCCAATACGCCTCTCTCGCTCCAGTAATTGTCTATTTCATTCTCTCTGTCTGTGTAAAAGCTATCGTGGCTTCTTATGATGCCGCAGTGATGTCTATAGTTCAGCTCCCTGGCACACTTCAAAATAGCGAACATCACATCAGGATCCGGAACTGCAGGATAACAAGGATCTATATATGTTTTCGATGTGCCTTCATCGCGTACAGCTGCTTGAGCAATTACAAGGTCGCCCACTTTCATATTGTCCTGAAGGGCACCACAACTCCCAATGCGTATCATCGTTTTTACGCCTGTCTTGTTAAGTTCTTCAACAGCTATCCCCGTAGAGGGGCCGCCAATGCCAGTAGAAACAATCAACACTGATACCCCTTTGTATTTACCACGAACGCTACAGAACTCGCGGTTGTATACAAGCTCTTCCACATCATCTAAAAACGCAGCAATGCGTTTAACCCTACCCGGATCGCCCGGTAAAAGAGCATAATTAGCTGACTGATTTCTGCCCAACCTGATGTGAGGCTGCAGATCGGTTTCCAACATCATAGTCACCTTCCCTTTTGCTGAGCGTGAGCTCACTGATACCTGCCACGTTCATATTGTTTTGGATATCCCACGTCCGCCTTTAGGAAATGAGCGGCATACAACGGCCAATAAGGCTGCCTTAAAAGGACCCTACCCAGCAAAACTAAGTCTGCTCTCTGGTTACCTATGATTTCTTCAGCCATTTCAGGACTTGTTATTAGGCCTACAGCAGCAGTAGCTACACCCGTTTCCCTTTTTACTGCCTCTGCAAACCCGATTTGATAGCCTGGATAAAGGTCGATGCGTGGCGACAAGAGCCCGCCCGAGCTACAGTCCACAACATCGACCAAATCCTTCACCATGTTCACGATGGCTATGGTCTCATCAATATCGAGCCCACCTTCCACATAATCGGTTGCCGAAACGCGCATGAAAATGGGCATATCCTCTGGAACATTGCTCCTTACTGCCTCCAGAACTTCCCTGAGAAATCTCACCCTGTTTTCTATTCCCCCGCCGTATTTATCAGTTCTTTTGTTTGATAAAGGTGACAAGAATTCATGGATAAGGTAACCGTGAGCAGCATGGATTTCTAACGCGTCAAATCCAGCCTTTACTGCCCTTTTCCCTGCCTCAGCGAAAGCCTGAACAATTTTCTGTATCTCAGCCATAGTTAGTTCCTCTGGTACAGGGTAGCTGTCACTCCAATGCATGGCTGACGGAGCCACAATGTGTTTCCCCTCGACTTCGCATTTTCTACCAGCATGCCCCAGCTGAACACCTATTTTGCATTCAACGCTGTGCACAAAATCCACAATATGCTTCAATGGAGCAATTTGGTTATCATCCCAAAGCCCAAGATCATTAGCCGTGATGCGGCCTCTTTTCTCCACTGCGGTAGCTTCCTGAAGTATTAAACCCACCCCACCAACAGCCCTAGTAGAATAATGGACAAAATGCCAGTCAGTGGCTAACCCATCTTCACCTGCACAGTACATGCACATGGGAGACATCCCAATGCGATTCTTTAAACTAAGTCCCTTAATCTGCAAAGGGGTAAAAAGCTTGCTCATCATTTGCACCTCTTCCTTCATGCACTAAACGTGCGTATACCATTATTATGGTGCATAGCTTGCCACTTAGCTATTCGTGATGCTATTTCAATGCGAAGTATTGTTTATAAATCTCTCCTGCGTCGGTGCGGGAAAATCAGTGCTCTGTTATGCTTGCTTCTAGTCAGTCCATTGTTCACTTCCTGCACAACAGCAGAAAGTACTTCTGGAAAACTTGAAGACGGCGTCTAATTAGAAGAATAGGAATGCTACACACAGGAATTGCCACTCCAGACAGAGCTGAAGCACGACAATTAAGGAAGTATAATTACAGCTACATAAAAGAAGGTGAGAAATGAAAGCGAAAATTATTTCAGCGGTAATTTTGGTTTTCATGGTAATGAGTCTTGGAGGGTGTAGCAGTTCTGGTGAATCAGTTTGCACTGTGGTCCCCATTGATATGAGTGAAGCCCACGCTTTACAGCAGGAAGCAGACCAGGGGTATAACACCAGTTGTCTGAATCCCTTGCAAGTCATACAAGAGTTTCTAACAAATGAACTGGGAATTGGATCAGCTACCATCCGACGGGAAGACCCGCCGAGCAACGATGCACAGGGCAAAGCTGAATACTTAGTTGAAGCCAACAACGGGAAAATATATAGATTTCATCTCACCAAACCTACAAGAATCCACCCAACAGGCATATGGGCAGTCGAAAAGTACTGTAAAGAAAAGTGAAACTACTTAGGCGCTAATGAAAGCCTTTCTCCCTTTTCTTGAATACGCCTAGCTTTTGAAAATGCCTGAAGCGGTTATAAAAATCCCGCTTAATGCTCTGCTCTTAGTAGCAAACTTATTTACCCTTAAGCTTTATGGTGTGAACAAAAAGAAATCCGAAAAAGCTTAAAATAGATAATATCGCAGAAAAGGGGGTAAGACTGTGCTGAGAGTTCTTGTATACGATAATCAGACTTCGAATTTAGAAGAAATGACAGACCCAAAACAGGTACTTACTGCCATAAGTGACACGCAAAAAACAATTTGGGTCGATTTGACAAAACCCAGTCAAGAGGAAGCAAAGTTACTTGAAGAAGGGTTTCACTTTCACGCAATTGCCGTAGAGAGCGCCCTGAAGGAAGGAGAAAGACCGAAGTTCTACAGTTACGGAAACTACTCGTTTCTCCTAATGGAAGCGACCGCAGCATCAAACAAAGGAAGTGTTGTCAAACTATCGCAGTTTTCAGCATTCATCTCTAAGAACTACTTGGTCACAGTACATCAAAAAGATGTCAATTTCATAGAAGATACCATAAACACTATTAAAAGTGAGCCCGAATTACTCAATAGGGGTGTCGGTTTTTTGCTTTACAACCTGCTTGATGGACTCATAGCAAACTACTTCCCCATACTTGATAAGATTGACAATAAACTGAAGACAATTGAAGAACGAATATTTCAGCGACCAAACCAACAAGTGCTAAATGAGATTTTTAAATTGAGGCAAGAAATAAACCAAATGAGAAAGAGCGTGTCAAACAACCTGGATGTACTCAGCTTAATGATGAGACATGATTCCATGCAATCTTCTGAGGAAAACAGAATGTACCTCATGGACCTCTATGACCACCTGATGCATCTTCTGGACATGATTGACATGTACCACGACATGGTTTTCACCTCCATGGATGCTTATCTTTCCAGCGTGTCAAACAATATGAACAACATAATGAAGGTGCTAACAGCTATAACCACCATAATGATGCCACTCACCGTGATCACTGGTATCTACGGTATGAATTTCGATATGCCTGAATTTCATTGGACATACGGCTACGTTTGGGCGTTAACACTCATGGCTGTCTCTGTAATTGCCATGACGCTCTTTCTTAGAAGTAGAAAATGGCTATAAACCATAATTTAAACCGTTTTATTGTTAAGTGCTTTTGTCAGGCGCACAAATAGTTTTTGCTTTTCCGGTAATTGCTGCTTAGATATACTGCGGTGTCATGTTCCCGTTTTGTTAAAAAAAGTTTATTATGACCCATTCTAATGTGTGAATGACATTTGTCTTGAATGGTTATAATTCTAATCGTGAAACAGATAACACTTTGTAAAGCTATGAGGAGGTTGAAAGAACATGGCAAAGGTGCTTTATGTCAAGGCTAACCCAAAAAACAACGAGGAATCACGTACATTCAGAATTTCAGAGCATTTTATTAACGAATACAAAAAAGCTCACCCAGAGGATGAGATAATCGAATTGGATTTGTACAAGGAAAACATCCATTTCTTGTCAAAAGAAGAGATCAACACCATAATGTCTAAAGACAAATCCAACCTAAAGGATCATCCAGTTCTCAAATACACATACCAGTTTGCAGAAGCAGACAAATACGTCATAGCAACTCCCATGTGGAACCTAAGCATTCCAGCCATATTAAAGGCTTACTTTGATTACATCACAGTAACCGGCATTACGTTTAAATACACAGAAAATGGAGCCGTTGGTTTACTTAAGAACAAGAAAGCCGTGGTTATCATGAGCACAGGTGGCGAATACCTTACTCCGCCTTTTGACCAATGGAACTTTGCAAGCACATACGTAACCACCATGTTTAAGTTCTTCGGTGTGGAAGATGTTTCCTTAATAGCTGCGCAGCGACTTGACATCATAGGTGAAGACGTGGAGAAGCGGGTTTCCGATGCCATGAAGGAAGCCGAGCAGTTGGCAAAGCAATTCTAAGCTAGCAACCGCAAAGCAGAAGCGACTTTTAAAGGAGGAGCCTGATGGCTCTTCCTTTTTTCGTAATAACAAGTTAACTGAAACTTAATTAATGCTTCTCCTTTTCTCTTCACATAGTGCCATTAAGCCACTATAATTGCCTTCATACAAAAAAGTTGGGCATGAGAGAAAGGGGTGCTGGGATTGCATACAGGTTTGGAAATGGAAGCGAAGAGCAGACTGAAATTACCACGATCTTACTCCCCCTACCTTGATGTTAGGGAAACAGAAGTAGCCATAAAGCTGATAAAAGACTCATTTCAAAGGAAATTGAGCAAAGCACTCAATTTGCAGAGAGTATCTGCCCCGCTCATGGTCAATGCCCACACAGGCTTAAACGATAACTTGAACGGTGTTGAAAAACCCGTCAGCTTTACCTCAAAAGACGGTAGCCAAGTGGAAATTGTCCAATCTTTAGCTAAATGGAAAAGAGAAGCCTTGCACAGGTATGGCTTTCTACCTGGTGAAGGTATTTACACTGATATGAACGCCATAAGACCTGATGAGGTGGTAGACAACCTTCATTCCTTTTACGTGGATCAATGGGATTGGGAAATAGTAATCACAGAAGCAGAAAGAAACCTACCATTCCTCAAACGCGTGGTCAGGAAAATATACAGAATAATCAGAGACACTGAACGTGACATATGCAAACGTTTCCCTAGTTTGCCAGGCCCTTTTCTGCCTTCAAGGATTCATTTCATCCACAGTGAGGAGCTGCAGAAGATGTATCCTGATCTCTCCCCTAAAGAACGAGAAGACGCTGTGGTGAAAACCTTTGGGGCCGTGTTTATTATAGGTATTGGCTATCCACTTAAAGATGGGCTTCCGCACGACGGGAGAGCAGCAGACTACGATGACTGGATCACCATAACAGAAAAAGGTTATCATGGCTTAAATGGTGACATCATTGTGTATTATCCTCTTTTAGACCAAGCCGTGGAACTTTCTTCCATGGGCATAAGAGTGAATTCTAAGTCCCTACTTGAACAGTTAGAGTTCAGAGGTGAACTTCACAAGAAAGACCTCCCCTATCACAAAAGATTGCTTAGTGGTGAACTTCCTTTAACCATGGGTGGAGGCATTGGCCAATCACGCCTCTGCATGATTTTTCTTAGAAAAGTGCACATTGGCGAAGTACAAGCAAGCGTTTGGCCCCAGGAAACAATGGAGGAATGTCTAGCTGCAGGCATCCCTATGCTATAATAACCAGCATAAATACACACACAAAGGGGAGGCGATTTGTTATGGAATCACGTTTTGACTGGACCAATTTGCTTATTGGCATTTTGATGATTATTGTGGGCATTTTGGTTTTAACTAATCCAGCAGCTACTATGACTACATTAGCTATTTTGGTAGGTATTGCAGTCTTAATAAGTGGCGTTATTTTTCTCTTCAAATACAAAGAGTCTACTGCCAACCTAATATACGGAATAATAGCCATAATCTTGGGGATTATTCTCTTGACGCGACCAGCCTTTGCTGTAAGCGCTCTAGGATTCATCATCGGCATATGGTTTTTTATTGAGGGTGTGTTAGGACTTACCAGAGCTGGCTTCTACAAACTCATAAGCAGTGCAATGTACATCACTAGCATAATCCTTAACGTACTACTCCTAATAGCGGGATTCTTAATCATACTTAACCCGTTTGTTGCAGCTTTGTCACTACCTGTCTTAACTGGTATCGCTTTGCTCATTGCCGGCGTGATGCATATTGCCGGAGCGTTTAGTTCTAAGCAGCAACCACCATCATTACCTTATTAGCTTAAGTGCTGCAAAAGTTAGGTAAAAAGTGAATTTCTCTAAAGAAAACCTGTTCGACAGATGGGCAAAAAAATACGATAGAGATGTATTTGAATCTGACCACAATAACGAATACCCTTTTGCCGGCTACAGCAAAGTACTTTCATTTATTTGGGACCGAGTGAATCCTAAGAACGATGCCAAGATTCTTGACTTGGGAGTAGGTACAGGTGTACTTTCTTCAATGCTTTATGAAGCCGGAAGCAGCATAACCGCATTAGATTGTTCTCCAAATATGTTAACAGCTGCCAAAGAAAAGATGCCAGATGCAACCTTTATCCAGTGGGATTTCTCTAACGGGCTGCCCGAACGTTTACTGGAGCAAGCAGGCAATTATGATTATGTAATAAGTACGTACGCGCTACACCACTTAAATGAAGAAAAACAGATTGAAATACTCCTAAGTTTGGCCACACTTCTTAAGCCGCAAGGAACAGTATTCATAGGCGACATATCCTTCGAAAAACGGGTTAATTTGGAAACCTGCAGGAAGCATTACCAAAGCCTATGGGATGATGAAGAATTCTATATCGTAGCAGAGGAAATTATCAATGTACTTTCTCATGTGTATGAATGCACGTATGATCAAATCTCTTACTGCGCAGGTGTATTAACGTTGAAACCTTTACTTTTACCTTTAAAGCCGTCATAGATCACGCAAGTGTTTCTTTAACTTCCTGGTTATGTCGCTAACAATGGCAGCTTTAGTTTTCTCATACCAGCGCTGCATACCTTCATCGTAAGATATCTTCATAGTCGGTTTGGCACGCATTTCTTCTAACATTTTTGCCTCCAACTTGTATCTCCATTGATCAAGTTCCAGTGCGGAAAGTGCTTTTACCAAGCCTTCTGGAGTATTTACCCAAAGCCACCACCGGTCTGGACTGCCCTCTTCCATTGGTAAATCGAAAAACTCTCTATAGTTTTCCGGCATGCCTAAAAGTGTTTTCACTGCCTCGTCATACTGCAGCATACCTTCACACCTCCTATTGTTAGGTCATAAAGATGTCAAGACCAGACTAATAAACGACAGAACAACCACCAAAGTATTTAAGTACCCCATGAGTTTTGCTGAAGACACCATAGAGACAAGCATGCCAATCAAAGCCGAAGGGACAAAAACCATTAGTACTTTCAGAGTAGTAACTAAAACAGAGCCGGGGCCCAAGAACAGTAGAGAATAGAGAATCAATCTCACAGCAACGTTCAAAGAAGACGTTAAGAGCTGCATCCCGGCGTATTTACTAGCACCCTTATGGAAACTTTCCAAACACTGTTGTCTGAACGGCTGAGTAATGTTTGCAAAATAAACCCCCAAAGAAACAATACCCAGCAACCCTGCTAAAGGCAGTTTACCAATTAGCCAATCTTTGAAACTAAAAGCACTGGGGCTACTACCACTTAGTATGTCTCCCCACTGCACATTCACGATGTCAGTAAGTTTAAGCGACCCCACAGTAGCTGCCACAACGAAAGCCACAAGGACCAAAGACAAATCAACAGCCCAAACGTTCCATCCATGAGCGTGCTGGCATTTATCAGAAGTTTCTACTAACGACTTTGCCGCCAGATTCATAAGCAAAGAGCTGGCAAATAACCCAAAGCTCACAACTAAAAGATCGCCGTGAACTGCCATGGTAGGCACAGAAGTGAACGGAAGCAGCCATACCAAGAATACAGGCACTGCCAAGGCAAGAATAAACAGGAGGTTTGGTAGCCAACCCAAATCGGTAGAAGGCTCCTTGAAAAAAGCTACCACATCCGTAAAAGGCTTCCAGAAAGGCACATGCTGGTCGGTTGGCTTACTTAGGTTCCTCAACCACTGAAAAACGCCAACAAGAAAAAGGCCAACAAACATGTAAAACAGCGGTAGCAGTAAAAGGACAAAGGCACCCAAAATATTCTCTATGGTCATAGGTTATCACCTTCTTTTGGAAACTCATCAGAGTCATGATCTGCAGCAGGCAAATCAGGAGAACTTTCTTCGCTATTGGAATTGGTAGATCCGCCTGCTTCCTCGCTAGAGCCAAAACTCCATACCAAGGCTGCCATGAGCACTGCCGCTATCAGAATGGCGAAAACGTACAAACTATTCCAACTACCCGCAGCGGTTTGTGTGTTGAAATCAAACACAAAGAATTCCGACAAGGACTTGAGAGGTTTGCTTAGTAGTTTTTGTAAGCTGGTATTGAAAACACCTAAACCCAGAATTCCGACGCTGATCAAAATGCTTACCAACATGCTCACAATGCCTCTTTCGCGAATGCCGCTGGGTTTCTTAACGAGAAGGAAGCTACCAAGATACTTTATCGTGCAAAGTAGTAAACACAAGGTAACTAGCAGGAGCAAACCAGGAAGCACATAAAGATCCATCTCGAAGAAGGCTGTGTAAATCATGTATAAAGCACCGAACCCAATTAAAGGTGGCAAACCAGTGGCAGATAAACCACTGATCAAAGACAAAACACTGGTGTAAGGCATCCTACGCCATAGAGGTAATTGCTCCACTGACTCTTTAGTCTCTTCACCTTCACTAGACAAGCTATTTTCCGTAGACCAGCCAGCTGCCACATACAAACCAGTCTGGGACAAACTGTGAGCATAGGCCATCATAACAGTACCTATGAATGCAGCAGGCAAATAATCCACTTCCATGGGCATGAAGGGCAATATGATCGCAACATAAGAGAGCTGTAGGCTGGAAATGTAGCTGAGTAAGGTTAGATAATCGTCAGATTTCAAAGCCTTATGGGTGAAGTATACCGCTCCAGCTATTACCACGCCGCCAATTACCAAACTTCCAACAGGCAAAGAAACCAAAGACCCAAAGTGCGAAAGCCATTCTGCTCCGGTAAACAAAGACATGGATAACATACCGAAAAGCCCTGCCTTGGTTGTAGCTCCCGAGAGGTAAGCAGCAGCAACAGGATCCACACTTTTCAATGTGCGTTCCATTGAAAAGTGGAACGGGAACACGCCCATATTACTAAGGAACACCAAGAAAAGAAGCAGTAACCCAAGCACTGACGGCATATTGAAGGAAGTTAACTTTTCTGCAACAGCGCCATAACTGGAATCCCAACCGTATGCAGAAAGCAAAATGACTGCAACCAAGAACAAGGTTGACCAAAAAACATTACTAACCAAGCTCGCTTTCACAACATCTTTTTCATGTGTGGTTAATCGCACAATGAAAAATCCAGACCAAAGCATGATTTCCCACGCCAAAAACATGGAAAGATAAGTCCTGGAGGTGAGTACTAAGAAGACACCTATGCTGCCAATTAAACTAAGTGCAACGAACTGCTCGATCCAATGTTTCTCCTTGATGTCGAACAAAGCCAGATAAACTAAGATCAGCGTAACGAGCACTGTGGGCCATAAAACTCTAGCAATACCAGTCCAGATAAAAGATATGTTAGCTTTGTACACAGAAAACTGAATGTGTTCCGCTGCAATACCCAATTCGTAGAAACAGCCATAGCCCGTAGCAAATAGGCCGATTAGCAAACTTAAAACCCGACTCCAACTCGTACGTATAACAGATAACAGCCCAGAGGCCACAGCGCACAGAACAAAAACCAATACAAGTACAGTCATCAGACTCCAACTCGTACGAATAACAGATAACAGCCCAGAGGCCACAGCGCACAGAACAAAAACCAATACAAGTGCAGTCATCAGCCTTCACCTCCTGCAAAAACTTGCTAGCGCACTACAGTTAAGAATTAATATCGCCCTACACTCTTAGCTGTAAGAACTCATTTTGCCACAAGCATTTCCATTTTAAATTACATCTTCACGATCGTTGCTATTCCTGAAGAGGCTATTGAATAAAGCAAGCTTACACAATGACAAGTGTTAGACCATAGGAATTACCTCCATAGTAGAATGGACTTTGGGAGGTGTTTTAGTTGGATAAAAGCTTTTTCGACCAAGTGGTAGACCGTAAAGGTACCAACTCCAGCAAGTGGGATGGCCTTAAGAACGTTTATGGTACCGATGATGCGATTCCCATGTGGGTAGCGGACATGGACTTTAGAAGTCCTCCCGAAGTGGTGGAAGCAATTAAAGAGCGGGCTCAGCATGGCATATTTGGTTATACCACCGTAGACGAGCAGTACTACGCAGAGGTAGCCCGGTGGTGGCAAAGGCGGCACGGCTGGGACGTGAAGCATGATTGGATTGTTACTTCACCAGGTACCATCTCTGCTCTTAGCGTAGCTGTAAGAACGTTTACCTCGCCAGGAGATGGTATTATCATCCAGCCACCCGTTTACCCACCTTTTGAAAGAACCGTAAGGCTAGCAGGGAGGCAAGTGCTGTACAACCAGCTAATGCTAAACAACAGTGGTCGTTACACCATGAATTTGGAAGATTTGGATAAACAGTTAAGTCAAGGAGCAAAAATGTTCATTTTTTGCAGTCCACATAATCCCGTGGGACGTGTTTGGAACAAAGAAGAACTCAAAGAACTTGCAGCCGTACTCAGCAAATATGAAGATGTAGTGATTTTTGATGACGAACTCTGGGCAGATTTTGTTTTTCCTCCCAACGTTCATTATCCACTCTTAAATGTAGCGCCAGAGCTAGCGAAACGCACAATCACTGCAACATCAGTTAGCAAAACCTTCAATTTGGCAGGTTTAGAAAACACAAACTTGTTTATTCCGGATGAACAGTTAAGAAAAACATTTGAGGAAGCCATGTTCGCTTTAGCATTGAACAAAACAAATCTGTTTGCGATTGTGGCTACTAAGGCAGCCTACAGTTGCGGTGAGCCATGGCTTGATTTGCTTCTTGACTATCTGCAGGAAAACTTGCAGTTCATAAAAACATTTCTACAGGAAAAAATGCCCACGGTAAGTGTAATAGAGCCAGAGGGAACCTATCTAGCGTGGTTTGACATAAGGCAGCTCCATATGAGCTCTGCTGAAGTAAGCCAGAAGCTACTGCATGAAGGAAAAGTTGCCGTGGAAGAAGGAACCATGTTCGGTCCCGGTGGAGAAGGATTCCTAAGAGTGAACTATGCTATGCCTCGCACACTACTTAAGCAAGCTCTGGAAGGTATGTCAAAAGCCTTAGCATAGTAGCAATGTAAGGAAATAAAAAGGGCTCCTCATCTTTGATGAGGAGCCCTTCCCCTGCATCTCAACGCACACCAAAACGTTGTGCAAAAAGCTTACCAGCCTTTAGCTAATTATCTTAGGATTTTTCTCAATCAGGTCTACAATGCCTTCGTAGTCCACCACATTAGCGTTTACAGTGCTTGGATCATAACCTCGCGCAATCAAGTCGTCTTTGCAAGCGTAAACATTCACGCCGCGCTCTTTTAGTTCGTCCACAAGTTCTGGCTTAGCTACAGCATAAAGCACGCCGTCCTGTATGAGTAGCAGATCGTCCCCGTCCATGGCAGCATCAAAGAGCAGCGAGTTCAGCATTTTTCCGTTTGGGCTGAATTTCACCATTATTAGCGACATCACTGGCACCTCCTTCTTAAAACCACAGCACGGTATCATACTCGTGCAAAAGCTTTGGCAAGTCCTTTTCTGATATGAGTTCAGCATGCCACCTAGGATCGATGTCCTCTTCTTTTATCTTTCGCCAATCCAAGCACTCTTTTACAGCGTAAACCTTTGTCCCATAACGCTCAATGTACTTAAATGTGGTATTTAGTGGAAGCAAACCAAGATGTTCTGGTTTGGTTTCTTTGTTCAAAGCAATAACCGCGTCGCGTACCAACAAAACGGCAGGCTCTATGTCCTCAGCATACATACCAAAGACGCACCTAAATGCCTCATTGACCCAAATGGAGCCCACAGGGGATTGATAGACTGCAAACAACACTTTTCTCATTCTAGCCACCTCCTACACTGCGAAGTTGACGTAGCGATCTGCTGTGGCCAGTAGCGTAGCCATCTCAGGCACGCCGCTAAGCTCAGCACCTGGCGTAGCCGTTTCAATGTCAAGTCCACGATATTCAAAACAAAGTCCACAGATATGGATCTCTGCTCCCCTGTCAGCCAAGTCTTTGAGCAGATTTGGTATATTCCTATCTATTCTGATTGGCCTAACTTTGGTGTTCACGGAAAGCACAGAATCAGCGAATAAAAAGATGGATACCTTGTGACCTTTCTTCAAAGCCGCATCAGCTATCTTTATAGCGCTATCCATATCCTCATAGCTGTAAGGCGGATTAATTACCTGTAAAACAATGTGCATTACTAATCCCTCCCGTAAAGCAACCAGTACATGAACCAGTTACCAAGTATGAAGAATGCAGTAGCCAGAAGAGAACTGATTGCCAAGTGAGGCACACCGCTCAAGAAGTGCCCAATATTGCAACCTCCGGCCACACCAGCGCCCCAACCCATCAAAGCGCCACCTATGACAGCATACACATAAGCTTTGGGATCTTTCGGGAATCGGATCTTGAACTCCTTGAAAATTAAAGCAGCAATAAATGCTCCAATGATGATGCCGAAAACTTCCATACCGATCCAGTTATAAGGTGCATCAGTTAAAGTAGCAGTAAATAAGTTAATCCAACCACCGGTAATACCTAAACTGTAGCTCTGGTTAGACCAGTAAGCCAGCATACCCACAAGACCAATTAGAATTCCACCCACAGTCCAGTGCATGGGTGCTTTCCTCTGAGAAGTCTTGGTGAAGAACAAATATGCAAAGATGATCAAAGCAAAAACAATCGCAACAATCCATGGATCGATACCCAGTAAATTAGCAACTGTTGGGGCTACCTGTCCATCTTTGGCAGCATAAACTCCTGGGTTCTCCATGGTAACAGTGATGGGTTTGCCAAACAGAGCAGTAATGGGTTTTAGTTTTCCATTTCTAGCAGCTCCGGCAAAAAGGGCGTAAAAAGTGGCAGCAATAATCGCTACGGCATTCCCCTCACCTATTCTGTAAGTAACACCACTAGCGCAGCCTCCTGCTAGAACCATACCCATACCAAATGCGAAACCACCTACAATCTGAGCAGCAGGAATGAATGCTGATGGGTTCAGCTTAATTACACCTATAGCAGCCATCAGCTGAAACCCAATGGTTTCCACTGCAATTGCCATTAGTCCTTGTTTCCACAACCAATTGTCTTTAAAATAGCGAACATCTCTAATAGCAGAGTTAAAACACATTCTAGAGCGCTGAAGCAGGAAACCAAACAGAAGACCAACAATGAGTCCACCAATCAACGTGCCTTGCATAGTCGTACCTCCTTTTCTAAAAGTGATTCACAATTAGCGTGTGCTACTACTTTTTCTTGATGACGATGCGCCATTCGCTGGGGCCAGTTTCTTCAATGCTTAGTACTTCTCCTCCTTCTTTCGGCGCGCTAGCCGGGATACGTTCCTTAGAGAGTGGGTAATCAATAAGAACCTCTAGAACTTCGCCACTCTTCATACTTTTTAGTTTCCTTCTGGTCTCCACATCTGGAACTGGGCAAACTTCTCCCCTCATGTCCAACGTGTAATCTGGTTTCACCTCTGCCAAGGTTAAACACCTCCTAAATCGTGAATGGTTTCTTGTATGGGTTCTTTTGTTGAACCCATCTAAACAGTATATTACCAGTTCTTTGGGAAAATATTCTACAAATTAGTACATTCAGCTCAGTGGAATCAAGCAATTCTGCAGAAAAACACTAGAACAATGTTTTTAATCACCATATATATAGAAGACGCTACTGTACAATCAAAGCAACTAGGAGGTGCAAAATGGAAAGAGATCCCTTGAACGACTATTTGAACGTTGTAAGCAACATCCTTACACAGATTAGCAGTACCCAGCGCGAGAACTTGCTAAAAGCTTCGGACATCTTAGCCGCATGCACAAGAAATGACGGTATCATACACACTTTTGGTGTTGGACACTCGCACTTGGTAGCTGAAGATGTGTTTTGGCGGGGAGCAACGCTGGCAAACATTCACGCCATCTTAGAACCAAGTTTGACTGGACATCAGGAAATAACAAAGTCAGAGTATTTAGAAAAGGTAGAAGGCATTGGCAGAATTGTCGTTGATTATCACCGCATAGCGCCACCAGATGTCCTCATAGTCATCTCCAATTCCGGTAACAACGCTGTCCCTATTGAAGTAGCTAAAGCTTGCCAAGAAAGGGACGTAAATGTTATAGCCATAACGTCGACGCAGTATTCAGATTATTTGCGATCTTTGCATTCCTCTGGAAAGAAATTGAAGGATTATGCCACTGTGACCATTGACAACTGTTGCCCCATTGGCGATGCCGCATTGACTTTTGAAGCCTTGCCCATGGGCGTTGGTGCTTTATCTACTATTGCAGGATCTTTTATAATGCATTCGCTAGTTGTTCAAACCGTAAAAAACCTTCTTGATGGGGGCTTTACTCCAGATGTCTACTTCAACGGTTCCCTCATGGCGAACAAGCAAGAGGTTGATGAATATAACCAAAGTGTAATCGAGAAGTATTTAACAAAAATAAGAAATTTATAACGTGAACTTAGCGTGCATTCGTATTAGAATTACTAATGGAGGTGGGAAAGCAGTGTAACGCCTCCAAGGAGGTGGATCCTGACACACATATGTGGTTTAACGCCTGCATCGGGGCGTAATCGATTCACAGGGAGGTGTAGTATCAATGGAAGGTTACAGTGTAGGAATTGCATTACTATTAGCACTTTATGGTTACTTTGCCATTCTTGCTCATCTAGGACCTGCATGGCAGTTCGCTGACCCCATTGTTGCCGGTTTGTTCACTGGACTCATTGTTGGAGACGTTCCTCTTGGCTTAGCCATCGGAGGTACTCTGGAACTCATGTCTTTGGGCTTGTGGACGTACGGCGGTGCCACTATTCCCGACTACATGACTGGTGCTATCGTAGGTACAGCTGTAGCTGCATTATCTAATGAGCCCCTTTCAGTTGCCATCACTCAAGGAATCGCTGTCGCTGTACCTGTCTCATTACTCATGACTCAACTTGACATCTTAGGTAGAACCATTACTACAGTATTTATTCACGGTGCTGACCATTATGCAGAAACTCACAATGAAAGAGGTATTGTTTGGATGCACTGGCTAGGTCAGTTGCCTTGGGGATTAAGCCGAGCCATACCGCTGTTCTTTGCTATCTGGCTTGGAGCAGGACCCATTCAAAACTTGGTTTCTGTCATTCCTGCTTGGTTGACCAACGGCTTTACCGCCATGGGACACCTATTGCCAGCTCTAGGTTTTGGCATACTGCTTACATACCTGCCACTGCCTAAGTACTGGGGATTCTTCGTTCTTGGTTTTGTCCTATTCGCTTATCTAAAGATGCCACTTATTGGCATCATGCTTGCCGTACTCGCTGTGGTAGCTATTTACAACTACTTGTCTTCTCGCATTGAGCGAGTAGAAAGCGTACAAGCCGAAGAAATGGGTGAAGAAGAACTTGTTACAGGGCCTCAACCCCTGGAAGAAACTAATGTGACACGACGTGATCTGGTAACAGCTATGCTACGGCATAATTTCACTCTTCAGCTGTCTTGGAACTACGAAAGAATGCAAGCACTCGGCTTCGCTTATTCCATAATGCCAATACTCAAGAAAGTTTATCCCAGCGAAGATGAATACTTCGAAGCCATCAAAAGGCACCTTAATTTCTACAACACCAATCCATTTATTGGTTCTCCAACAATTTTTGGGGCCGCTTGTGCTTTGGAAGAACAGAAACAGCCAGAAGTGGCAGACAGCATCAAAGTAGCATTAATGGGACCTTTGGCTGGTATAGGAGACACTATTGCGGCCATTCTTATGAAGCCTATCTTCGCGGTGTTTGCTGCCAGCATGGCCTTAAGTGGAAATTGGTTTGGAGCTGTTCTCATGCTGATCTTAGGATTCATCTATTTCTACGTAATGTTCCCCGGTTTTTGGCTAGGATACAACCAGGGCATAAACTTAGTGAAGACTGCAGGCAGCAGAGCACTCACTACCATTACAGACCTTGCAAGCATGTTCGCTTTGGGAGTCATGGGTGGCTTTATTCCATCCATCTTAGCTTCGGTGAAGACGCCACTTAAATTTGCTAGAACCGTGGTCGTTGAAGGCAAAACCGTTGAGCAAGTAGTAGAGATACAGACATTCCTCGACCAGCTACTGCCCTATTTACTGCCACTGACCTTTGTCTTCTTGGTTTATTGGCTGCTACGTTCCAGAAAATGGAGCATTCTGCAGATACTGTTCCTGTTAGTAGTTATTGGTATTGTGTGCGGTGCTCTTGGAATCTTAGCTTAAAGAGAAAGGAAAAGTGAAACATGGTAGGAATGTTAATTGTGACCCATGGCAGACTCGGAGAAGGATTATTGGATGCTATGCAGATGATAGCTGGACCCCAAGAAAAGGTGGATTTTGTATCTTTAAAGGAAGGCGACAGCATCGATGAACTCAAAGAAAGAATCTTAAGTGCTGTTAAGATGCTTGACGACGGTAGCGGCGTACTGGTTTTTGTAGATATGTTTGGTGCCTCCCCCAGTAACGCTGCAGCTTATCTACTAAACGAAAATGTGGAAGTAATTACGGGTGTTAATTTGCCCATGCTACTGGAGATAGTAAGCTTTAGAGAAAGTAGCTCTCTTCAAGAGCTTTCAGCTAACGCTATGACTGCGGGCGTTGAATCCATAAAAAATCTCACCCAACTGCTCAGAGCTTCACTTGAAAACAGCTAAAATTCGCTCAAGGAGGTTGGTATAAGTGAAACTACATCTTCACATTGACAACAGACTCATACACGGTCAGGTAACAGTTACGTGGTGTTCTTTCTACGGGGCGAATATGATCATAGTAGTAAACGACAAAGTTGCCGTTGACCCCATACAAAAGATTATGCTGCCTCAAGCTGCCAGGGGTCTTCCTACCAAAGTGTTGGGAGTGAAAGAAGCTATAGATTATTTGAAGACACTAGAAAATCAACCTGGTGCAGCGCTAGTCATTGCCAAAACACCTGAGGATGCCTTAGGACTGCTAGACGGCGGGCTGAAGTTTGAATCGGTGAACGTGGGAAATCAGGCGCCTGTTCCAGGCACAAAGCCTGTGATGGTATTCCCGTGGATAGCAGTAACGTCAGAAGATGCTCAAACATACCAAAAGATTACAGCCTACGGCTATCGCATCACTCCAAAAAGGACACCTGCAGACAGAGATATCGATCTAGTGGAAGAGTTAAAAAAGAAGAAGCTGCTGGTCTAGTGCCAGCAGCTTCTTTACCCACTCCATTTGGCGCGGGTTGGGTTTTTATTCGCCCCGTACAAAGAGAAAGGAGAATACTACAATGAAATACTTTCAAGTGATTAAAGATTTGATTCCCTTATTGGAAAGAGAAGAGGAACACATGAAACAAGCTGGCCACTTGATGGCGCAGAGCATCATGAATGGTGGCATTATACAGGCTTTTGGCAGTGGCCATTCCTATGCTGCTTCCATAGAAATTGCTGGCAGAGCTGGTGGCTTGCTGCCAGCGAAAGCTGTCATGGAAGAAACCTTCGGGCGTTACGAAACCATTGAAGGTGTAGGAACAAAGTTCATAGAAAGTTGGGATCTAAGAGAAAAGGACTGTGTAGTGATCATATCAAACTCGGGAAGAAATCCCTTCATTATAGAAATGGCATCCTTTGTGAAATCCAAGAATGTACCTTTAATCGCTGTGACTGCCTTAGAAGTGAGTAAAAACAGCACATCCAGGCACTCTAGTGGGAAAAGACTATTCGAACTTGCAGACGTGGTGCTAGATAACCATAGCATACCTGGAGACGCTGCAGTGGAAATAGAAGGACTCTACACAAAAGTGGGTGGTACATCCTCCATTGCTGCAGATTTACTTCTGAACCAAACAGTAGTTTTCGCCATCGAGGAAATGCTTGCAAATAACTTTGAGCCACCAGTACTCATGAGTGCAAACATTGACGGTGGCCCGGAGTTCAACGATAAATTAAAAGAAAAATACAGAGACCTATACGGGTACCGCATCTGGATCAACAAGTAAAACAGGAGTTTTAGGAGGCACGCCATAATGACCATTGAAATTAAAAGTAATCACTATGTGATAAAGACAGACCACTTTTACGCACCAGAGCCCATTGACGGCACTGTCTACATTGAAGTGAACAATTCACGCGTCGAGCAAGTTTCATTTGAACCACCCGAAAGCGGGGTTGAACTGGTAGATTTAACCGACTACGTAGTAGGGCCTGGTTTTGTCGATGTTCACATTCATGGATTCGCAGGCCATGACACCATGGAAGGCACATTGGAGGCCATAGGCAGCATGGCAGAAAAGCTTGCCTCTACAGGTACCACAGCATTTCTTCCTACTACCACAGGTGCACCTGTTGAAACACTAAAGCCCATAATGCAGCTTTCTAATAGCTTTGCCCAGGTAAAAGGGGCGAAACCACTTGCACTTCATCTGGAAGGGCCATTCATTAGCAAGAAAGTTCCCGGTGCCATGGATCCAAATCTATTTAGGCAAGCCAACAGAGATGACATCATGGAGCTTCTTAGTGAAGGCAAGGCTCTCATGGTTACCATGGCTCCTGAGATTGAAGGACATCTGGACATGATAGAACTTTTCGCCGGGTATGGCGTTAGTGTTTCTTTGGGCCACACGTCCACAGACTATGAAACAGCTGCCAAAGCCTATGCAAAAGGAGCGACCTCCATAACACACTATTTCAACGCCATGAGCCCCTTTCAACACAGGCAGCCAGGTCTCATAGGTGCGGGTTTACTTTATCCATTCTATTTACAGTTCATCGCAGATGGGGTTCACACGCACATTGCTACCATGAAAATCATGTGCAAGTACGTCAAAGATCGGCTGGTACTCATCACTGACGCCACCATGGCAGCAGGTTTAGGGAAACCAGGCAAGTACACTCTGGGGAATAGGACAATAATCGTCGACGAAACCTCAGCTAGGTTAGAAAATGGAACACTAGCTGGTTCAGTACTTACCATGGATAAGGGCTTTAGAAATCTTATTAACATCGGTGGGCTTTCTCTGCCAGAAGCTTTCACATGTGCATCGCTACTGCCTGCAAAGTCCATAGGCCTGAAGGATCGCGGAACCATAAAGAAAGGGTCCATGGCTGACATGGTAATTTTGAATAAAGAAACGCTCCAGGTGGAAGCCACCATAGGAGAGGGAAATCTCATCTATGCAAGAGCAGATTAGCAACGACAAGATCTTAGAGGACATAAGGGATAGGCTCAAGGACGTCAAGAAACTTATCGTTACAGACTTGGATGGCACCTTGCTAAACAATAACTCTGAGCTGCCGCAAGAGTATGTAGAAGAGATAAAGGGCATGCTAAGTCCAGAAGTGAAGTTAACAATCGCTTCTGGACGAGGCTACCCCTCGGTGAAAACCTTCGCATATAGATTCCCCATAGATGTGCCAGTCATATGCGAAGCTGGAGCAGTTGTTGTTGACCCCGTTACGGAGGAAATCATTTATCAGCAGTTTATCGAGGAAGATGTAGTAAAAGCTATCATAGACCATTTGGTAAGAAAGAGATACCGCTGCAACCTTTACCTATATCGGGGCAACAGCATGATTTGCTACAAAAGACCAGAAGTACCTGTGTTTACAGAAAAAGAGCCCGCTCCTGTGGTAAACACTGATCTTTCTGACATACCACCAGAAGCCATAGTCGGTGTAAGAAAAGTATCCATCATACTTGAGGAAGAGTATCTAAACCAATTAAAAGAAGAGCTCAGAGAACTTCTCGGTGACAAGATCGATGTTATGCGAGCAGATGATGGTTGTTTGGACATAATGGCAATTGGCGTCACAAAGGGCAGTGCTCTACAGCACATGTTGCAAATTTGCGGCATCGATCCTGAACATGTCATGGCCATTGGAGACAATGAAAGCGATGCCACCATGTTCGACGTGGTCAAGTTCTCTGTGGCCGTGGCTAATGCCGACGATTTTACGAAAAGTAAGGCTTCTTTTGTTACAAGTTCCAATGAAGATAAAGGAGTCTTGCTCGCTATAAAGCACTTCTTGGAGGCACAGAATGATTAAATACGGATATTCTCAAAGAACTATTACACCCCCACTGGGAATACAAATGGCAGGATTTCTTGGGCAGAGAAAAGCAGAAGGTGTTCATGACGATCTTTACGCAAAAGCACTGTATTTGGAATTTGCCGAACACCAAAAGTTTTTCCTCATTGCGCTTGACACACTTGCCGTTTCTCTGGATTTCTCTCAAGCTGTTACTTCACAACTTGAGAGCCACACAGGCATTCCCAAAGACCATATTCTCATAGCTGCAACCCATACCCATTCAGGTCCTGAAGGGCTTCAAAGCACAAAACTCCTAACTCCTGATGGAAAAGTGCAGGCTGTGGGAAATATCGACAGCACTCTTTTTGAGTACACGGTGGAGCAGACTGTAAATAGTGCTTTGGAATCAATGAAAGATGTTAAATCAGGAAAGCTACTGTTTGGAGAATGCCCCTTTACTCAAAGGGTGTTTGGTAATCGCCGAGAGCTTAACACAGAGGAACTACTACCCACTTTCAAGATGCTAATAATACAGAGTGAAGACGGTAGCAAGGCATTGCTTTATAACTTCGGATGTCATCCCACCGTTTTACACGAGCAAAATCACTTAATAAGCGCTGATTTCCCTGGAACAGTTGCATCTTTGCTCACTGAGCAGGTAAATAACTTAAAGTTTGCCGTGTTCTTCAACGGCGCAGCAGGTGATGTCAGCACGCGCTTTTATCGGCAGAAATCCGATTTTGATGAGATAGAACGCGTCGCAAAGGTCGTACAAGACAGCTTGATAAGATGCATACCAAACACTAAAGAAATTGATTTAGACCCTGATAAGTTCCAAGCCATCACCATACCGGTTCAGTTGAAGATAAAGCAAATGCCACCCATGGATGTTCTTCGAAATATGCTAAGGCAGGCACAAGAAGAACTCCAGCGCGCCAGAGCAAGAGGAGAACAAAACCTTCGACCTTGGGAATCAAAGGTTGAAGGCATAGAGAGCTTAATAAGAACAAGCACTGCTGTAAATGGCGCTCAACTTATCCAAACAGCCTTACACATTCTGGATTTTGGAGAAGTAAGCTTTGTTGGTGTGCCAGGAGAGTTATTTTCCACATTGGGAAAGCAAATAGAAGAAGCACTAAAACCTAAGAAGGTTTTTGTTGTGGGGTATGCGTCTGATTACATTGGCTACATTCCCGACATGAGCGCCTATGATGAAGGTGGGTATGAAACCCTTTCCACCCTGCTGCAGCGTGGAGAAGGAGAAAGGATAGTTGAAATCATAATTGAGGCATTAAGAATGCCACCATCATAGTTAGCAACCATGTAGTAGCAAGGAGGTAAATACAGTGAACGAACAAGAATTTAGAATGTTAGCAGAAATCGAGGAAGTCCCTGAAGTACTAAGAAGGCTAATTGATCGGGAATCAGATAACGTTAAGGCAATTGCATCACGCATAAAACAGTATGCTCCAGAGTTCGCCTTGTTATCTGGCAGAGGTAGTTCAGACAACGCTTGCATTTATGGTCAGTATGCGTTTCAACTCATAGCGAACCTTCCTTCTGCGTTAAGTACTGGTTCTGTGTACACCCTGTACAAGAATCCACCTCATATATCCAAAGCTTTGGTAGTAGGCGTTTCGCAATCTGGAGAGACCGACGACGTATGTGAAACCGTAAAGCGTGCAGAAGAAGAAGGCGCTCTAACCGTTGGCATAGCAAATAACCAAGAGAGTACACTCTATAAACTAGCTGGTGAAAATGCCATCTACATGCAGGCGAACAAAGAGGAAAGTGTGTGCGCTACGAAAAGCTTTACCGCTTCTATGGCCTCTCTCCTCATGTTAGCTTATGCCTTGGCAGATAAACCCTTAGATGATGTATCGCTCCTTACTTCAGTAGAAACTATCTTAAGGCATAAAGAGCAAGTATCAGCCTTGGCACAAAGATACATGCTGGCACAGAACCTAGTGATTCTTGGCACAGGTCTTTCATACAGTGCCGCAAAGGAAACAGCTCTGAAACTTAAAGAGGCTTGTTACATAAATGCATGGGGCATGTCATCTGTGGACTTTTTGCATGGACCCATTGCCATTTTGAGCCACATGTCGCCCGTTATCATATTTGCACCAGCCGATGCCACATTACCTGCCAGCCTAAACGTCATAGAAAGGATTAAACAGGTGGGAGCACATGTGCTTGTAATTTCAGACAACGAAGAAGCTTTGAAGCTCGGTGATGCTTGGTTTGAACTGCCCTCTAACCATGACCTGCTCTATCCTTTCTCTGAAGTTACTTTTGCTCAGCTATTTGCGTTCTATTTGGCTCGCTTAAGAAACATTAACCCGGACAAACCTCGTTACCTAAGCAAGGTAACCCAGGTGGAACTGTGAGGATTGAAAACATGAAGATCAATTACGGTTTAGCTGGATTAGGAACCATAGCCAAAACCCACCTGCTTGGGCTTAGGAATTTACCTCTACTGAATGTTCCCGTGGATTTTAGCATTAACTTGAAAGCACTTTATAGCACTCACCCCATGGAAAACGTGGAAACAGCCAAAAGCTGCGGCTTTGCAGAGATAGTCGATACCATGGAGAAGCTAGTCTCGCTAGAAGATTTAGACGTAGTAGATATATGCACCCCGAATTTTCTCCACTGCCAGCAAACCTTATTGGCTGCTCAAGCAGGGAAACACATCTACTGTGAAAAGCCACTTGCAAACAATAGTGAACAGACAAAGCTCATGGTTGAAGAGGTTCAAAAGAGTAACGTCGTAAATCAAGTAGCATTCGTAATGCGGTTCAACCCAGCTGTGGCTTCCGCTCATGCTGCCATAAAACAAGGTGTTATTGGTCGCCCTTATGCTTTTCGTGGGGAACTGCTACACTCAAGCTACCTCATGCCAGAAAAAGCAATGACATGGAGATTACAAAAGAATAAAAGCGGTGGCGGTGCCTTGGCAGACCTCGGTATCCACTTAATAGACCTGGTTCGGTTCCTGCTTGGAGAAATTCATTCAGTAAGCTGCTTGACTGACACCATCGTAAAGCAGCGTAAAAACTCAGAAGGCATATTCCAGCAGGTAGATGTAGACGACTGGGCTTCTTTAAGCTTGCAGGTACAAGGCGACGTTAAGGGAACCATTGAGGCATCCCGGCTCGCCGTGGGCAACGATGCTAATCGTATGTGGATTTACGGTGACAAAGGCTCTCTGTTTATCGATTTGGACCACAACCCCTACTCCCCCATCTTTTATGATGAAAAAGGGCAACGCATTTACCCAGATTCCCGGTTCTTAGCTAACGATCCATTCTACAAAAGAATAGTAAAACTTTACCCAAACTCGAAGCTTTCTCAGGGTTTTATGGTAGACACGCACCTGACAAGTTTGCTTTGGTTCTTAAGCTCGGTAGCAGATGGAAAAATTTTAGATCATACCCCCACGTTTGAAGAAGGCCATCGCGCTCAGCTCGTTTTGGAAGCTGCTTACCAATCCAGCTCACAAAATGGCTCCTTCGTAGCTGTAAATCCCAATCAACCTTAGAAGGAGGTGGAAACAACATGAGAATCAGATGGCTTGGACATTCATGTTTCCTTATTGAAACAGGAAACGTGAAGATACTTACTGACCCTTACAACCCTTCCACTGGCTACAAAGCTTCCTTCCCCGAAGTGGATTTAGTCCTTGTGTCCCATGAACACGGCGATCATAACTGTGTTAAAAAAGTAAAAGCGTTCAAAAAAGTGCTTAAAGAAGGTACAGAAGAATTTGATGGGGTAAAGATCACCGCCATTCCCTACTTCCACGACAATGCCCAAGGAGCAAAAAGAGGCAAGATCTCTTTGTTCCGCATCGAAGCCGAAAATATGGTTTTGGCATTCTTAAGTGATTTAGGTACTCTGCTAACAGAAAAAGAACTCGAAGCGCTGGGCCAGCCTAATGTCATATTTCTACCCGTAGGGGGATTCTTCACAATTGGCCCTGATGAAGCATGGAAGGTCATTGACCAACTAAAACCTAACATTGCTATTCCCATGCACTACAAGACGAAGTATGCCAGCTTCTTTTTAAAAACTGTACTACGCGATCTTGATGCATTCGTCAAAGACCATCCTTATGAGCAACTGGACGTGCTGGAAATAACAAAAGAAAACTTACCAGAACCAACAAAAATAGTCTCTTTGAATTTCAATCCCATTTTAGAAAAAGCTTAGACCTTAGGTGATTAACATAATTCTGGTTTAGAATATTACACTGATGTTACCATTGGCAACTTCTATGCAAAGGAGCACTGACTGATGAATCCAAAAGTTAAGTTCTTGACGCTGACCGCGTTGCTTATCGCTGTGGGTGTTCTATTACCCATGGTTTTTCACATACTTTCTTTTGGTGGCCCCATGTTTTTACCAATGCACATACCCGTTTTAGTTGCTGGTTTTCTGCTGCCATGGCAGTTTGCCGCACTAGTTGGCATAACCACTCCACTTCTTAGCTTTTTCCTTACAGGAATGCCTCCAGTGCCCACGGTTTTTACAATGACCGCTGAACTATTCACTTATGGTATTACTACGTCGCTCTTATACAGAAACTTTAAGAAAAACACGTATGTTTCCATGATCTCAGCAATGCTCATAGGCAGATTGGTCTCTATCTTGGCAAACTGGATTCTTTTCAACTTTGTTCTTGGGCTACCATTCAAGCTAACAGCTTTTCTTTACAGCATGTTCGTCATAGGTCTACCTGGAATTGTTATTCAAATACTTACCATTCCTCCCTTGGTAACACTATTAGTGCATAGACAGGCGAACGTGCACGAGAGAAGCCGAAATCCTGTTACTTTGAAAGGGTGAAAAACAGGTATGGATCTGAACCAAAAAGCATTCTTTGATAAAGTAGCCACCGAGTGGGATAGCAAAAACCACCACGACCCCAGAAAAATAAAGGACATAATGAACATTCTTAAACCTAAGCCTGGTGACCACGTGCTGGACGTAGGCTGTGGCACAGGTGTGCTAATACCATATCTTCTTGAGTCAATTGGCCCAACAGGTCGGGTAGTCGGTTTGGACTACTCCAAGAATATGCTTCGCCTTGCCAGAGAAAAGTTTCCAAAACAAACCTATCCGAACGTAGATTTTGTTTTAGCTGATGTCATGGCTTTTGAAACCGATGACCTTTTTGACCTAGTGATTTGTTACTCCTCTTTCCCCCACTTTCCTGACAAAGAGGGCAGTATAAAGAAAATGGCAGAGTTGTTAAAGCCGCGCGGAAAACTGGCTATTTGCCACTCTCAGGGGCGCAATCACATAAACAAGATGCACAAAGACATGGGAGGCGACATGGCAAAAGTAGAACTTCCCAGTGTTGATATAGTGAGTCAGTTCATGGTGGAAGCCAATTTGAATGTGCAAATAGCCATAGACGATGATGAAAAGTACGTCTTAGTGGCAGTTAAATGAGTAGTTTATTAGTAAAGAGTTGATATAACCGCCGCATACATGCGTAGATGAAATAAGGCTAAAAACGTTGCAGAATAATATTGCTCAGCCGCGAGGCGATAACTCAAACGGGGCAACGTCCTATGCAACCAAAGAAGGTAGCGGGACGGGAGGAAGAAAAAGAACTTGAACAAAACTGCCTTCATTGGAGAAAATGAAAAAAGTTAACAGAGTGGCATTAGTGGTACTGGTCGTGTCAGCCTCGATCTTGGTTATCACCTTTATGGCTGTCTCCCTTGGAGGATGCTCAAATTCTGTCACCGATCAAGGTCTAGAGGATTCTATCCCCTTCTTTGGGCTCGCATCTCGAACGTGGTCTGTTATGGAAGCTTATCTCAATTATTGAGATGTAGCTTATGGCAACGTAGTAAAAACCGATAAGGTAGTTTATAGCGCTTCTGTATTGCCACCTATTACTTCGGCTACGGATATGACAGAAGCTTTGAGTTTAGTCCAAATCACTGGCCGTTCGGCTGGATTAGGTACAACACTGTCAATTTTTGGAAAAGATGTAGAGATGCTAAGAGTACTTGATGAAAAGAGCTACACAGAAAAGCATTCGCTTGGGATTTTCCTAAAGCGTTATAATAGATTTAACCATTTAAAAAATTTGAGATTTTTTAGGGGGTGACAAGGTGGAAAAGGAACTATTTACCTTCATAGCCGGAGGCACGGCTGGGGCCGGTATAAGAAAGGCAGGAGCCGTAGCCGGTTACATCTTTACAAGAATGGGCAGAAGAGTTTTCGAAATGGAAGATTACCAAAGTCTTATAAAAGGCGGACACAATTTCGCAGTGGTTTCCTCAGCTACTTATCCCATAAAAAGCCATTACATGAGAGCAGATTTGGTAGTTGCCACTGACAAGCGCAGCTACGATATGCACAAAGAGCATCTTCGTGATGGTGGTATCATGGTTTTCAACTCAGATGCCATGAAAGACGAAACAGTCCCAAACGGTATAGGAATACCGTTTTCTACCATTTCAAAGAAATACACAAACTCTGAACTTAGGTTAGGCGTGGGCGCTGTCACAGTCCTTGCCGTAAGTATTGGCATGTCAAAGGACGAATTGGCAGATGTCATCCGCGAACAATACAGAGATGCTGAAAACAACATCAACTTCGCCATGGAGATCTATGATGCCGCAGCTCCACAGCTTTTTGGAAAATTCGCACTGAAGAAAACTAATGAGAAACCACTTCCCATGATCAGTGGCAACGAAGCCATCTCACTAGGCGCTGTAGCTGGCGGTCTAGATTTCTTCTTTGCCTATCCCATGACACCTGCTTCTTCCATACTGCATTTCTTGGCTGCTCATGCGAAAGAGTTCCAAATTGGTGTAATGCATCCTGAAAGTGAGCTGGCTGCCATAAACATGGCGCTGGGTGCTGCCAGCATGGGGCTAAAAACCATGGTGGCTTCAAGTGGAGGTGGCATGGCACTCATGGAGGAAGCATTCTCACTTTCCGGTATGGCAGAAGTACCTGTACTTGCAGTACTTGGTTCTAGGCCTGGTCCTTCCACAGGTGTGCCTACTTACACAGAGCAAGGAGACCTGCGCTTTGCCATAAACCAGGGGCATGGAGAATTTCCTCGGGTGGTGGCTTCCCCTTACAGCATGGAAGAAGCTTTTTACCTTGCCGCTGAAATGCTTGGTCTGGTACAGGAATTCCAAACTTTGGGCATTTTGCTAACCGAAAAACATCTTGGTGAAAGCCGCATGACCGTGGATATAGACCCCACTAAAGCATATTGGGCAGAGCCTATCATGTATCAGGGCGGTGACGAGAAGTATTTGAGGTATAAGATAACAGAAGATGGCATATCTCCTCTGCTTTTCCCACCTTCTGACCAAGTGATAAAGTTTACCAGCTATGAACATGATGAATACGGCGTTTCCACCGAAGACCCACAGATGATAGCGAAAATGCATGAAAAACGTGCCAAAAAACAAGAGACACTGGTGCAGAAGCTTATGCAGATGCACACCGTAAACGTATTTGGACATGGTGAACCAGTCATCTTTACCTACGGTTCCACAACCATGTCAGTGCTGGAAGCACTGCAGTGTGCTAATTTGGAAGCAACAGTGGTTCAGCCTATTTACTTAGAACCGTTCCCTACGTGGGAATTTGAAAAATTCAAAAATGTTAACCCCATCGTAGTAGAGCAAAGCGTTATGGGAGCTTTTGAAACCCTGATAAAAGAGAAAACGGGCATAAAAGCTAAAGCTTCCATTAGGAAATACGACGGAAGACCCTTTGATCCAGAAGAACTCGCCCAGCAAATAAAGGAGGTGATATAGTATGCCTGATGACCTGACCACTTATGCAGAAAACACATGGTGTCCAGGATGTGGTAACTTCGGCATTTTCAATGCGTTCAAGAATGCTGTTAGAAGATTAGAACAAGAGGACGGCATAAGCAGAAATAACATTCTCATCACCGCTGGAATAGGTTGTCACGCAAAGATTTTCGACTACTTGGATCTGTCAGGTTTTTATTCCCTACATGGCAGAGAAATAGCCACAGCTCAGGGCATGAAACTGGCTAACCCCTCGGTTACCGTTGTTGCTTTTGCCGGTGATGGTGACGCTTTCGGGGAAGGCATCGAACACCTCATTTTTGCAGCCAAGAGAAACGCTGATATAACAGTAATAATACATGATAACGGCGTTTACGGTTTAACCACAGGGCAGTTCACTCCTACTTCGCCAGAAGGTTTTAGAGGACCGTCCACACCTTTTGGTAGCCCAGAAGAGCCGCTTAATCCAATAAAGCTCATGCTTAGCGTAGGAGCCACCTTTGTTGCGCGGGGTTTTTCAGGGAAGCTTAAGGAACTTACGGATGTTTTCTACCAAGCTATGAAGCACAAGGGCTTTTCTTTCGTTGACGTGCTCCAGCCGTGCGTTTCCTTTAACGATACTTACAAGCTCTACAACAGCAAAGTAGAAATCTTACCGCAGCCAGTTAGTACAGTGGAAGAAGCCATGAAACTTGCAGAGCAGACAGAAAAGCTTCCCATCGGGATTTTCTACCAAGTAGAGCAGGTTCCAACTTACCATGAGAGATTACTTGGAGATTTAAACATTGCTACCCAGAGAGCTCCCAAAGAACAGCGCTGGGAATCCATTAGAACCTTGCTGCAGCAGAGCACCTAATTTGCACAAAGAATAAGGGTTCTTACCTCCTGCAAAAGGAACGTACAATCTTTGTAAAGGAGGTAAGAACCCATATGAATCAGAAGCGTTTAGAAAAAGTACTGGAAGGGATGACCCAAGCTGGTCTATCCCAAATGATCATTTCCGACCCCACAAACATTTTCTACCTCACAGGTAAGTGGATAAACCCAGGAGAACGGATGTTGGTACTCTTGATCAGAAGTGAACAAATCCCCACACTTTTTGTAAATGAACTGTTCCCTATCAGGGAAAAACTTGGTCTGGATGTGGTAACCTACAACGATTCTCAGGATCCCATTGCTTTACTCTTACCCCACATTGCCCCTGACAAGCCTCTAGGGGTTGACAAGAACTGGCCTGCCCGTTTCCTTATAGAGCTCATGCACCAATCCCCTATTCCCATAAAGGATTTTGTGGACATCTCCAGTATTGTTGATAGTGTACGTGCCATAAAGGATGACATGGAACAACAGCTTATGAGAGAAGCATCACATATAAACGACCAAGCCATGGAAAGGGTTTTGCACCTAATTCCCAATTTGCATACAGAGAAAAAGGTGAGTCGCTTGCTGCTGGACATTTACGAAGAACTAGGAGCAGATGGATATTCCTTTGAACCCATTATTGCTTACGGCCCTAACGGCGCTGACCCGCACCACGAAAGTGATTCAACTACTTCGTTAAAGGAAGGCGATAGTGTCATCATTGATATTGGCTGCCGTAAGAATTTCTACTGCTCAGATATGACTAGAACAGTTTTCTACAAGAAAGCAGACGACTTGCAAAGGAAAATTTACAACATCGTTTTGGAAGCAAATCTAAAGGCCATTGAAACTGTGAAACCAGGCGTAAGATTCTGCGACATCGATGCAGCGGCTCGCAATCACATTGAAAACTTCGGCTTTGGTGGTTATTTTACTCATCGCACAGGTCACAGCATCGGTCTGGATGTACATGAAACTGGCGATGTATCTTCAGTCAATACGGATATAGTACAGGAAGGTATGATCTTCTCTATTGAACCGGGCATCTACCTGCCCGGTAAGTTCGGCGTTCGCATTGAAGATTTAGTATTGGTAACACCAACTGGCTGCGAAGTGTTAAACCATTTCCCCAAGGAGCTCCAAATAGTAGACTGAACCCGTTCAGTAAATGCTTTCTGTTAAGCTTCTTGTTCGAGAGTATAGTTAAAGGGGAAAGATGTAAATAGGAGGTGTTGCATTTTGGATGTCTTAGATTTACTTTCCAGCCTGGTTTCATTTCAGACTGTAAATGACCCAAGCAAAGGTGAGATGCCTTCCAGGGAGTGCCCCGCGTTTGTACAAAGCACTCTGCAATCTTGGGGCATTGATAGCGAGATAATCGAGCACAATGGCGCCTATGCTGTTGTTGGTGAAATAGGCGAAGGCTTGCCAAAAGTCATGGTCATGGCACATTTTGATGTAGTACCTGTAAGTAAAGATGAATGGCACTATGAACCTTTTAAATTGACCGTGGAAGGCGATAAAGCCTACGGCAGAGGTTCCGTGGATGATAAAGGCAACGTCGCCTCCCTCATGTTTGCCCTAAAAGAGCTCAAAGAAAAACCACTAAACGGCAAAGTACTGTTTGCCTTCACAGGTGATGAAGAAACTGGAGGAGCCACCGCTCTGTACATTGCAGAGAAACTCCATGAGATTAATAAACTGCCTTCTTTCTTGATAAATGCGGATGGTACAGGCATGATCCCCATAGTTCGAAGGAGAAAAGGTTTTAGCGTAACCATTTCTGTCCCTACTGCAAAGAAAATGACAAAGGGCAAGCTTGAAGAACAAACCTTTGAGATTCGTACACCCGTTGTGGAAACGAGACATGCTGCCTACTTCTTGCCGGGCGTGGACACCCACCCTTTAATAGCTGCGTCTCAGTTCCTACGCGAAACTGATTACGAAGCTGTCTCCCTCACTGGAGCCTTTCTCAAATCCAACGTGGTACCGGGAACAGTCACTCTAACATACGTAAAACCAGAGCAGGGAACGCAGTCAGAAGTAGAAGTAGATGAAAACCTAACAAAGCTTATAAAAGCTGTTGTCCCTTTAGTAAGAGCTCCCATAAAAGCTGAAAAATACAGCGATTTTGGTGTCTCCATAACACCCAATATGTATACCTTTGATGGCGAAAGGCATTCTCTTTCCTTGGATATTAGAGCCATGAGCCATGACAATCAGGACATTGAACGTACCTTAAAAGAGGTGCTTTCTTATAATCTGCCTGACGCCGAGGTAGACTTTGGCAACAAGGAAAAAGCTGGCTTCCTCTTTACAGATCCCAAAGAACCATTTGTTCAAACAGTACTCCAGGTTCTAAAGGAAAACGGAGAACGTGCCAAGGCAGTTGAAGGTGCAGGCGCAGCAGACTCACGCTACTTCACACCCCTAGGTGTGAAAGCTATCGATTTTGGACCCAAAGGCGGGAACGTGCATGGACCCAATGAATACGTTGAAGTATCTTCACTGAAAAAACTACCTCACGTTTACGTGCAAATTATTGATAAACTTCTAAGCTTGTAGTAAAAAAGCCATACCACATTTTGTGGAGCCAGCCAAAGCAACACTCCTGCTGGCTCCTTTTGCATTACAATACTGCTATGTGGTGGTTCTTGATTGGTTTGGCAGTGGGCATAGTCATCCTACTGTTCTTCAGGTTGGCTTTTGAGCGAGACCTAGAAAGAACACGAAGAGAACTCTACCAGCAATATGAAAACCAGTTACGTGAAAATCAACTCCGCGCGGAAGCATACTGGAAGGCGCAATTTGAAGACTGGAAAAGCCGAGAAATAGAGACCTTGAAGCAGTCCATAGATCAGCAGTATAAAGCAGCCCTGGAACAGTGGAAGCTGGAAGTGGAAGAAGAAATTAGGCAAGATGCCACTAAACGTAGCAAATCAGTCATGCTGGGTCAAATAACAGAGCATCTGGTACCTTTTTTGCCTGACTTCAAGTACAACCCAAAAGACGCTCGCTTCTTAGGAACGCCCGTGGATCTGATCGTGTTTGACGGCCTTAGTGACGGACAGTTGAAACAGGTTGTGTTCATTGAAGTGAAAAGTGGTAGTTCTAAACAACTTACTCAGCGAGAAAGACAAGTTCGCGACATCATCTTGGACAAGCACGTTTGCTGGGAACTATTCTACCAACCGTCCACAGAGTTACTCACACAAGAAAACCAGATCACCTTCGACATTGACATTTTCAGTGATACGGATAATGACGCTGGCGAGAATCCTACGGAACTATGACCTCTTCATTCCTTGTTATTTCGCTGGGCAGTCCAAAATGGCCCCAATATTCTTCTATGGAATATCCGTCTATTTCGCCTTGTGTCTTACCTTCAATACTGAGCTTTACCCTTTGAATTTCTGAAAATTCAGTCAATGTATTGCCTATGGCGTTAATACTCATAGCTTCGCCACCAGCAGACACAGGACAGTATTTGTAAGCCTCTGTTATCGCTTCCCGGCTTAAATCCACATAAGCTGTACCGTTTTCCACAGTAAACCCCAGTATGCGAGTGGTTGGAGGTAATGGCATACCCATACTTAAATCTTCGGGTCCCTCAATAAGTGATTCTAAAGCTCTAAGCGGCTTGTTCTCGTCCACCACATAATGCTCTTCAGCTTTAACAGCCCAGTCAGGATCGGCCACAATGAAATAAACCTTCACAGGAACCAGCTTTACAGGTATGGACCTATCACGGTTATACTCTTTAACCAGGTTCAGAAAGGTGTCGGTCTTATCACCCAAAGCAGCTCTAATCACATCCACAGCTGATGCAGTAGTACTTTTCAGTTCCGAAGCAATAGCGCTCTCAGCCAACCCCTCCTGTGTCAAAGCCTTCCTTTGCGAAAGCTCAGCCTTCAGTGCGAGCTGCACCACCTCTTGCTGCGTTGCAGTAAGCTCCAACTCTTTGGAAATGTTGTTGACATAAATAGAATCCATGTTGGACAAGTAACCAGGCTTTATGCTGGAACCGAAAAACCCCGTGCCATATCTGGAATACAAGAAACCCGCAGCAAAGCCAACTACGACAACCAAGATTACTATTAATATCCAGCGTGCCGCACTCCCTCTCACGCTACTGCTTTTCTTTGCCATGGTGGTGCACCTCCAACGCATTAGATAAAAACTACAGAACTTGCAGCCTTTCTCTCTCTTGTTACAGTAGAATATTAACATGAACTTAATTGAACACTACGGCCTTAAAGACGTCTATCTAACCGTCATACCAAAGCTAAATCGGGACAAAGAAGCAGGAACTCTGTGGAGCCATTCCTTGGATGTGGCGGAGCGTTTTAGAGAGCTCACTGAAAAACTATGGCGTCCGCCTGTGGGCCCAGACGCTCACCGTGTTCTACGTTACAGCCTTGATATGATGCAGAGTTTAGTGTACCTACATGATGTAGGTAAAATCGATGCACGTTTCCAAGAGCAGTTGAAAAACGGCGAGCTCATCTCCAGACACACTCTTTTGGGCTTGAATCTTGTGGTAGACGCCGCAGAAAAGCTTTCACAAAACTATCCGAAGGACTTTAGACCCACGCTGGTTTATCTAACATCCTTGGCCACCACGCTGCACCATGCTCCACTAATGAGAACCACCTTTACTAATGTTAAAGAACACCCTGACGCAAGCCTTTTGCCTGCGCACCTAAGAAGTTTGTGGGAAGAAGAGCTTAGCCAAACCATAAATCGTCTTAAACAATACAGAAAACAACTTATGATAAGCGGGTGGGAACTTCACTGGGTCTACACCTATCTCAATGGTCTTGTAGCTTTGGCTGATGAAACCTCCAGCGCTCATTATCCTTTGACCTTTTCTCACACATTCTACGTAGACTATCAAGTACCTGATCAGCCCTGCACCCATGAAGTCGGTGTATACGCTCCACAGTTATGGGCAAGACAGCTAAAGAAAGGCGTCCTTACTCCATCAGTTAGCGAAGCATTCCGATTGATGCAACCACGCATTTACACCAGCTTCTATGACATACTTCCTTTTACAATGGGCTTAGGAAAGTACAACGTAAGAATGCTCAGCTTGCTGGGCAGTACCGTTTACACCCCAAGAAAAGACTGGGCAGCATTGTTCTCAGACCTATTTAGAGCCCGAGTTATTATCACAAACCCGGCAAGGGGCCCTATAAACATTGTGCGTGCCGAGGATTACGAGAACAAACTCCCCTATTACTTACAAAGCAACGATGAAGAAACAGACGAAGTAGACGAATGGACTGTGGTTACACAAGACTACAACGACTTAGTGCCGCCATATGATTGGCTATCACTGGTGAAAAAAGTTTGGAATCAACTTGGAGAGTACGCACTAATGAACATGGGAGTGCATAACATCAAACAGCCATTTATTAAAGCTGACGTAATCCAACCCAAAGATCACATTCACAATTTAAGAAAACAGCTCCCTGAGCACATAAAGCTTTGGCCCAAGGTCCCGTTAGAAACCTTGGTTAACAAACTTGCCAGCACCCCAGTCCCACTTTATGAGGCGACCAAGGGCGCCATCATTAATGAATCCCACATACTGCTTAAGCAAAGTAACCGCGTAAGCAGGTAGCAAAACAGTTTGCTTTAATTTACTGTCGCCGCTTATAAACATAGTCATAAAGCCCTTTTTCTTTCAACCACTCAAGGACGTCCGACGCCAGCCATTCTAGTGGCACAGCAGGCTCTTTCGGATTAAGAAAGTTCTTTTGTTAGCTAAACACTCAGTAGGTACGTGGACCAAAATTACCTTAGTTCTTTCTTCATTCTATGGAAGTGGAGAACCACTTCCTGAGTCAAATTTACTGAAAACGTTCTTTCTATTCTATAACCGCGCTTTTGGTAAAAACGAACTGCATTTTCGTTTTCTGTTTCCACGTCCAGGCAGATAAACTTCGCACCGCACGAAACTGCGTCCTCTTCAGCGCGCTTCATTAATGCTGTGCCTACACCCCGTGTTTGCACTTGCTGATAAACAGCCAAGAAGGCTATGTAATAGTCTTCACGCGAAATTCTACTAACCTGTGCATCCAATTTGAGAAGTGCTGGCAGGGCTTTGAAAAACTGAAGTCCCAAGTGCTTGATCATGAGGTAACCGGTACTCAGCTGTTCGTTCTGTTTAGTTTGCCAATCGTAGCCCACTACCAATCCAAGGATGTCATCACCATCTTGAGCAAACAAGCAATGAGAGAAGCTGAACAAATTCCTATCATGCTCGTACAACAGCTGCAAAAGCTCCACTGCCCTTTTTTCTCCGAACAACTTTGAGAAAAATGGAGCTGCAAGTAGCACCAGCTCAGAGAAATGGTTCTTGTCTTCCAAAGTTCCTTTCCTGACAACCATCAACTTCTCCAGTGTTTGTTAACTAATACTAGTATGAGAGCTAGATAGTCTGACCATATATAATTGAAACATGCTGCTTCTAGGCGCACATACTTTTTCAAAAGGGCTATTTGTCCTGTGAGTAACCCCAATTACAAAATTCCGATAAAGGAATGGATTGTTTCTGAACGCCCCAGAGAGCTGCTTCTTTCTAAAGGACCTGAGCACCTGCCTGATGCAAAACTGCTCGCTATCATACTACGTACGGGCAATAAAGAGGAAACAGCGGAAGATTTGGCACGACGCCTGCTGAACACCTTTGGTGGCTTCACTGGACTGTACCGAGCCAGCGTAGAAGAACTTCTACAAATCAAGGGAATGGGAAAAGCCAAAGCCGCTCAAGTAAAGGCGGCATTGGAAATAGGTAAGCGGTTTCTCCAAAATGAAACTGTGGAAGAAGCAAGAATTACTACCCCTGAAGATGCCATCGAGTATGCAGCACGTTATTTCTCTTCCATGCTAATGAACGAAGGTAAGGAACACTTCTGGATACTGCTGCTAGATAGGAAGAATCGCCCCATAAAACACGTAGAAATCAGCGTAGGCAGTTCAATACAGACCACGGTTGACCCTAAAGAAATATTGAAACAGGTAAGCTTGACTTCAGCTCAAGCGCTCATTTTGATACATAATCACCCCAGTGGAGATCCTAGTCCCAGCCGAGAAGATGTGGCAGTGACAAAACAACTAAAGCAAGCCTGCGAATTGGTAGGCGCTCAGCTTCTTGACCACATCATTGTGGGCAAGAACCAGCATGTAAGCTTAGCCCGAGAAAAGTTGATTTAGAAGTCCCACAGCTTTTTACATGGTGTAGGTGCTACTTTACTATATGTATGGTATACAATTGTTTGCTATAATATGGTTATGACAGTCATGGTGCTTTACCATGGTGCAGAATTTAAGCCTTTAGCTTTCAGAGACGGGCAACGCTGGCAAAAAGTAAAAACCTTGCAGCAAAAATGGCAGCAACCGCAGGGTAATCGCCAGCTTTACCACTTCGTAATATCCACAGAAGAAGACCAAATCTGGGAACTCGTTTACCTGTGGCCCGACGGTTATTGGAGAGGATGGTGCTTGCCATGAGATGGATCATGCACGTGGACATGGACGCCTTCTTCGCCAGCTGCGAACAAGCCATCAATCCAAAACTAAAAGGTAAACCCATTGGAGTCATGGCTGACCCCTATGGCAGAGGGAAAAAACGCTCCGTCATAGCTGCAGCATCTTACGAAGCTAAACGCAAAGGCGTAAAAGCTGGCATGCCTCCCAAGGAAGCTTTTAACCTTTGCCCTGACCTTATTCTGGTGCAAGCTCATCCATCATTCTACGGTTACGTGCATAACCAAATGCTCAAATACGCAAGAAGCATTTCTTCTGAGGTAGAAAATTACAGTATTGACGAATTCTTCATGACTTACTACGGCAAAGATCCAGATAAGGTAGGTGAAGAAATCAGAAGATACGTAAAGAAGCAGTTTGGTATTACTTGTTCCGTAGGCATTGCTCCGGGAAAAATCTTAGCAAAAATGGCAACAGAGGAAGGCAAACCTGATGGACTCACTTGGTGGAAACCACAGGCCATACCCAGTGTTTATAAGTACTTGCCCGTATCAGCCATACCAGGCATAGGTTCCCGCAGAGAAGCTCTACTCAATAAAAATGGTATATATACCTTAGAAGATTTAGCCTTAACGCCAAAACCCATAATCAAAAACCTTATGGGCATACTTGGCGAGTACTACCAAAAAATCGCTCAAGGCATTGACGAAACGCCTCTTATTACTCAGGAGTCACCTTTAAAAAGCATTACTCGCAGTGTTACTTTGGACGCAAGCACCTTAAGCCCACTGGTAGTAGAAGCAGTGGGACGTCTGCTTTGCGATTCTCTTGGTAAAGGTTTGGAAGAAATTAACTCCCGTGCAAAAGAACTTTTCATATTTTTACGCTACGATGATATGAGTGCAGAATCAACAGGCATGAAACTGGAATTTTACACTAATGACCCCGACGTAATTTTTCATAACTTCAAAATGCTAAACAAAGAACTCAGACCGTATAAGCAAGGCGTACGGTTGGTTGGCGTAGGCATGACTGACATAAGGCAGCACTACACCCCTAGCCTTTTCTACCAAGAAAAACCAAATCCATTAAAGCCCGTAGTAGAAAAGATACGCCAGCGTTATGGTTACGACAGCATCATACCTGCTAATTTGCTACTGGCAGAGCCTTACACCAGCATTATTGCCGAGTAAATACGGCTCTTTAACCATACTTACGGACTGAACCTGCTCGGCAATGAATTGAATGGGTTGGAAACCAGTTCACACAAGCCATTATTTTGATTGTTTCAATTATCCTGGAGAGAGTTCGAAAATGGACACTAGATACTTATGCTTTTATCCAGTGAATTAAAATCGCACAAGTCCTATACAAAAAAACCACTCCTATTAATCTGCGCTTAATCAAACTCAGCATAGCTACAACACTGAATAGTGTATAAACAAACCATGAATAAATTACAAACAAGCAAAAATAAAGAATTAACAATCTTGAATAAGGTCATTAACGTTTCTTCCACTTCTTTGGCTTGGGCTCTAATATTAGGCGTTGTAACATGGGTTATAGGTGCCCTCGGATGGTATGCTGTTGGTACTATCTGGAATCAGCATCTTTTTGTACCTCAAAGCGTTAGAAGTACAGCTGTTACCGTACTATTACTAAGTGCTTGGCTCCTTATTTTGTTTGCTTTATTCTCGGCATGGAAAGCTTACAACCAAAATCGATATTTTAGAAACAACAAGAGGAGTATAGAGCCTTTAAGATCCGCTAATAAACCTATTGAATGGGCAGAAATTACTATTGACCCTGAAGAGGGGAACTTTCTAAAAAGCGAGCAAGTGAGCAATGAGTCTTAACTACTGGCAACTTTTTAGTTATTACGTATTTCTATTCCCACTCGTTATGAGTGTTGTGTACGCTGTTGGCGGAGTTTATTTTTGGTTCCGCCGTGAAAAACGTTCTGAGGCAACAGAACGTACAATCCCAACCGAACAATGGCCTCACGTTACAATACTTGTACCTGTCCACAATGAAGGCGCAACCATACAAGATACCATGCAGAATCTTAGCAGTTTGGATTATCCAGATTACGATGTGGTCTTCATAGATGACAACTCGGTCGATAATTCTGCTGACATCATCAGAGAGCACTTAAAAACTGCTCAGAACTTTCATCTCATCCATTTGAGCAAGAACGTGGGGAAGGCAGCTGCTTTGAATAATGCCTTGACTAGAATTGGCGACACGCCCATTGTGGTAGTGCTAGACGCAGATACCACGTTGAAAAGTGACGCTTTAAAATGGCTAACTTTACCTTTCACTTACCAACCACGCCTTGGTGCTGTTACAGGTAATCCCGTAGCAAGGAATAGAAAGAACCTTCTTGAGAAAATTCAGACAGCTGAATTCGCCTCCATTATTGGACTACTTAAGAGGTCTCAAAGGGTCATGGGGAGAGTGCTTACAGTATCAGGTTGCGCTACGGCATACAGAACAGACGTTCTTATAAAAGTGGGCGGTTTTTCTAGTAATTCTGCTACTGAAGATATTGACATAACATGGAAATTACAAAAAGCTCATTACGAAGTATGGTTTGCTCCAAAAGCAGTTGCGTACATAGAAGTACCTGCGTCTTTTAGTTCTTACTGGAAACAAAGAGAGCGTTGGGCTTTAGGTGGATGGCATCTGCTAAGGACGCACAAAGACATCTTTCAACGTTGGGAGCACAGAAGACTTTGGCCCATATACGCTGAATTCTTTCTCAGCTACATTTGGTCATTACTGTTCGTTTTTGGCACCGCTACGTGGATTGTTACTTCAATATTTCTGGCCGAGCCCGCAGGGCTTAATCCAGTACCCGCATGGACTGGAGCAGTCCTAATTTTCGCATGTTTATTCCAATTTGGAGCAGCACTTTTGGTTAATCGCCAATATGACAAAACGCTTTGGCGAGCTTTCTTCTATGTACCTTGGTATCCACTGTTCTTTTATGTTATAAACGCTTTAACAGTGGTTTGGACAGCACCAAAAGGGCTAATGGGAAGCTTAAATAATGTAGGGAAGTGGCAAAGCCCTGCGAGAAAAACAGTGAAGCCCTTAGTACAAGGGTAAATATTTGAATACTTTAATAAAACAGGTCACTCCATGAACGGCAGTAGCTTGGGTTTCAAAGCAGTGTAACCATATTGGCTACCCCATCAGCTCCATTGCTACTGCTTCAAACTATACATATACATATAGCCTATACCAAGAATCATGAAGAACTCAGAGTCTAATGTTACACACTGAACTTCAAGATCATTAGTATCCCCTTTTTAGCTAAAACAACTTTGTCTGTAATATTTCATAAAGTAGCCAAAACACAATAGAACACCACGAGAGGGTTTGCAAAGTTTCGTCAAGTAAAAAACTTCCGTAAAGTACACACGTATTCTTGCATATAGATACCCAGTCAACAATGTTAAAATACATTTCATCCGGACCCACAGGAGGGGTGTCATGAAGACAAAATCTTTGAAGCTTAAACTATCGCTAACCATAGTAGTAACAGCACTTATCCCGTTATTGCTTCTTGGTGTTGTTGTAGCCTACCGCACTGCTGGCAACATTAGGTCCTTAGTAAGCAACCAGTTGCAGACTCAAAATGCAGCAGATGCTTCTAGTATTCTCGCGTTTACCGATATTCATGGTTATTTAGCTTCTTATTTAGCCTCTAGCGATAGCGTAATAAGCTTGGCAGAAAGCGGCGACTTCACTATCCTCCAACAAGTACTGGCCATGTTCGATACAGCTCTAAAAGAATATCCATCCACAATGAACGTCTACGTCGGCACTAAAGATGGATTGATGTTCATACGACCTGAGCAAGAACTGCCAGCTGATTTCGACCCTCGCACCAGACCTTGGTATGAGGAAGCAATTGCAAACCCAAACAGCTACATCGTAACAGAGCCCTACACAGACGCTGGCTCTAAGAAAACGGTTATTTCAGTAGCTAAGGCGATCTCGTCTAATGGCGAATATGTAGGAGCAATAGGAATTGACTTCGAAATCAACAAGGTTGTAGAAGAGATTTTTGGCGACACAGGTGACACCCAGAAATACTTGATCAATGGAAGTGGCAAAGTTTTACTAGCCAGTAAAAATGCCTCCATAAAGGCTGACACTGACTTGAATACTGAGAACTTATTCAAACAGGTCCAGGAAGCCTCTTCCAAAGGAGGATTGTTCGAGTTTTCATACAAAGGCAACAACAGTTACGCGTTGGCAATGCAACTGCCCAATGGTTGGTATTTTCTTTCCCTAGTACCTCGCACAGTGGTATCTCAGCCCATAAGCTCCATAATATTCACAACTCTGATAATTGGTGCTCTTGCTCTCATCTTTGCAATTCTGTTAGGATTCATATCAACCCAGAACATGCTTATTAAGCCAATTGAAAAGCTTAGAACAAGCGTATCAGCAGTCGCAAAAGGAGATTTAACGTCAACAGTTGAAGTAAGTAGCAAGGACGAGATTGGAGAAATGGCTCAAGACATCAACACCATGATTCAGGCGCTGAACGAAATAATGACTACTAGTACTGAAGCTGCAAGAAAGTTATCAAACGCTGCAACGAACTTAGCAGCTCTCACAGAAGAAACGAGCGCTTCAGTAGAAGAAGTCACAGCACAGTCCGGTGAAGTTGCAACAAACGCCGAAGCCACATACAGAGCCATTGAAGACTTTACAGGAGGCGTGGATCAGGTTTCTAGAACAGCACAAAGCATAGCTTCAGATGCTCAGAATCTTGCTCAGCAAACAGGGAATATTAGACAATCGGCTGAAGAAGGTCAAATGCGCATTGCCCAAGTAGTAGAGAACTCTGAAAAAGCGCTCCAAAATACAGACAGAACAGATAGAACCATGCAGAAACTAACAGAAGATGCCAAGAGTATTAGCTCCATAGTAAAAACCATAAATCAAATTGCTGAGCAAACAAATCTACTTGCGTTAAATGCTGCCATAGAAGCCGCTAGAGCTGGAGAAGCTGGAAAAGGTTTTGCAGTAGTCGCAGATGAAATAAGAAAACTAGCAGAGAAGAGCCAGCAAGCAACCGAAAACATTGCCCACATACTTGACATCATCCAGAAGAGAATTTCAGCAGTAAGTGGTTCTGTTGGTGAAAACCTTTTATCTGTACAGGAAGCCGTACAAAGGGCAAGAGAAACACAACAGCAATTCTCTACTATTCTCCAAGAAGTAATAAAAGTAGCATCCACAGCAGAAAGCTTTGCTGCAAGTGCGGAAGAACTTAGTGCGTCTACGGAAGAATTAAATGCTGCAGCTGACACAGCGATTAAGCCAGTGCAAACAATTGCTGACCAAGTGCACCAAATCAGTGAAGTCTTGAAACAGCAATCGCAGGCAGTATATCAAGTAGCTCAAGAGGCATCCTCTATTGAAGAATTAGCAAACCAGCTAAGGCAAATAGCGGAAAAGTTCGTGCTGCAGTAAGCATAACTTGAGCAATTGCATGCAAAGAAGGGGCAGCATTTCTGCTCCTTCTTTTTTGCTGTCCATGTTCTTTTCTTCACTTCCGTATTAGACTTTTTATTATGTATGCAGGAGGTGGAAGGTTTTGGACATGGGCTTTTGCATAAAACCAGCAGGCGATTCTGCGCTTTTAGTGCAACTAGGCAATAAAATTTCACCAGAACTAAATGCTAAAGTTAGGGCGCTCAACGTAGCACTGCAGCATAATCCCATTGAAGGCGTCATTGAAACTGTGCCAGCGTATTGCTCACTGCTGGTGTGTTTTGATCCTCTTAAGTTGGAACCGGCAACGCTTGAGAAACACCTTGAAAGAGCTATGGAAACTACCTGCGAGGGAAACATTTCACAGCCATCAGTGACTGTGATACCAGTATGCTATGGCGGCGATCTTGGACCAGACCTTGAGTTTGTTTCTGCCTACTGCAAGCTTGACCCCGAAGAGGTCATAGCACTGCACAGTGCACCGAACTATCTCATTTACATGCTGGGTTTCACTCCCGGCTTTCCATACTTAGGAGGCATGGATCCGCGCATTGCCACGCCACGTTTGGAGAATCCGAGGATCAAAATCCCTGCTGGCTCCGTAGGCATAGCAGGAGAACAAACTGGTATCTATCCTGTGGACAGCCCTGGTGGTTGGCGCATCATCGGGCGCACACCCGTTAACATATATGATCCTTTCAGGACCCCGCCAGTACTGTTCAGCGCTGGCAATTACATAAGATTCCAAGCTATTACAGCTGAACAGTATCAAACCATTAAAGAACAGGCCAAAATCGGTGCTTACAAAGTTCGAACATATAACCTTGAAGAGGAGAAAGGTATGCTGTAACAAATGCCTACGTTTTTTGAAGTTGTTTCACCGGGTTTTCTAACCACTGTACAAGACAGTGGCCGTTTTGGTTACCGAAGCATTGGCATGCCCGTTACAGGAGCTTTGGACCAGTACAGTTATAAAGTAGCAAACTTACTCGTCGGCAATGATGAAAGCGCTGCCTGTTTGGAAATTACTTTACTAGGACCCACTCTTAAGGTACATGGCTCAGCCGTCATTGCTCTAACTGGTGCACTGTTTCAAGCTACGTTAAATGAACAGCCCTTACCACAGTGGCAGGCAGTTGAAGTTAAAGAGAACGACATCATTACAATATCGGAAACAAAAGTCGGTGCAAGAGGATACCTGGCAGTAGCCGGGGGATTTTACGTGCCCATGGTAATGGGTAGCAGGTCTACCTACATCCGTGGCAAGATTGGTGGCTTTCAAGGCAGACCCCTCCAAAGTGGAGACAAACTGGAAATTGGCTCGCCTTCAAAAGAACCATCGCAGTATGTAGGCAAGCTTATTCCCATGGAGTACGTTCCAAAGTACGTTATAAACGCTGATAATGACATCATCACATTACGCGTTATTATGGGACCACAAGATGATTACTTTTCCAAAAAAGGAGTGCAAAACTTCCTCAATAGCACGTACATAATTACTGCTGACTCCGACCGCATGGGTTACCGCTTGGAAGGCGAACGCATAGAACATATCAGAAAAAACCACACCCAGATCATATCCGATGGCATTCCACTCAGCGCTGTGCAAATACCAGGTGATGGCATGCCCATTATCATGCTCGCTGACGGACAAACCACTGGAGGTTATCCCAAGATAGCCACAGTCTGCTCAGCTGATCTTCCCCTCTTAGCTCAGGGTAAGCCAGGAAACAAAGTTCAGTTTGTGGCAATCAGCATGGAAGAAGCCGTTTATCTTCTAAAAGAGCAAGAAGATAAGCTTTGCAAGCTCCGGCTTGTGCTTAGCCCTAATGCTTCCGCTAGTGCCAAGCATTTCCGTGTGGCAGTGGGCAATCGGTATTTCGATGTATGGGTGGAAGAACGCTAAGTAATGAAAGGAGGAACAGCTAATGCCACTCAAGGTTGATTTAAATGCCGATATGGGAGAAAGCTTTGGCGCCTATAAGCTGGGATTGGATAGAGAACTATTAAACCTTGTAACTTCTGCTAACATAGCGTGCGGGTTCCATGCAGGCGACTACATGGTCATGCAGAAAACAGTAAACATGGCAGCTTCTAAGAATGTGGCAGTGGGAGCCCATCCCGGTTTTCCAGATCTTCAAGGGTTCGGACGCCGTAACATGCAACTTTCACCTGAAGAAGTGAGAAACTTAGTTATCTACCAAATTGGAGCATTGCAACCTTTTGCAAGAGCTGAAGGTACGGAGCTGAAACATGTTAAACCTCACGGAGCACTTTACAACATGGCGGCAGTAAATTATGAGCTCGCAAAAGCTATTGCCGAAGCTGTAAAAAAGACAGTACCTGACGCCATCTTGCTTGCTTTGGCAAATTCAGAAATGGTTAAAGCAGCTAATGATGTGGGCATTAGAGTGACACAGGAAGTGTTCGCAGACCGTGCCTACAATGAGGATGGCACGTTGGTGCCCCGTTCCATGCCGGGTGCAGTCATAGACGACCCATTGCAAGCCACAGAGCGTGCATTAGAAATGGTTCTGGAAGGCAAAGTAACAGCCATAAACGGCAAAGAGATACCCATTGTTGCACACAGTATTTGTGTTCACGGTGACAACCCGAAGGCCGTAGAACTGGCTTCAAGCATACGTAAGCAACTGGAAAAAGCCCACGTAGAAGTGGTAGAGCTAACCTACGTGCTAAAAGCGGCATATTCGTAACAACCAAAATAAAAAGTGGTATTACACAAAACATGTATGTTCTTTCAGACAACATGTGCTAAACTACCTTCAATAAACGGGGGAGTCAACCTAAAAGACAGTGCAAGGTTCCAAAAAAACTGTGTTGAGCTCCTCTTGGGGGTGAGTAGTTTATGATGAAACGTTCATTTGGACTGTTGGCTTGCCTTCTAACAGTGACTATTTCCCTACTTGGCTGCACAGGAACCACAAGTGAAAACACTGTACCGCTGCTGCTGGAATACAACAACGAAGAGAAAATCAGTTATGTGAAAGCTCTGTGGGCACCAGAAAAAGGCACCGTGGAAATTGGCAAGGACCCCGTGCTTTCCTACCCTAACAACGACAAGCAAGTAGTAGCTCTGCACTGGGAAGGTCCTGACAGTGTTACTGTTTTTACCAGAGAAGCTACAACTAACCTTGCACAGATACAAACAAATGGAGTAAAAGTAAATGTGATCAGCTTAGCCAATTCCTTACCAATCTATTACGACCCATTGGTCGCATATACCACCAACGAAGCGATCTATGCTGCTGGAGTAGGCGCTGCTGCAACAACTATTTCTAAGATAAGTGCGACTGGCATGCAACAATACCAGGTAGCCAACGGAACCTTTTTAGGCTTAGGTGCCATGGACGACAAGATCTACGTGCTGGTGGGGAAACAGCAGCCCTACGTGCCACCCGAGACAGGGACAATCCCCGGCTCAGCAACCATGTCAATAATTCTTGATATCATCAACCCTGATGGAAGCATGACGGTAAAGACGGTCACAGACAACTACGATGCATCCATATTAACATTGGCAGAACTTGACATACCTTTTGCCAATGGCTGTTTCTACTTAGACAGTTTACGGTTGGATGTAACTTCTACGGAACCAAAACTTGTTGAAGTAACATCTATTACCAAAGGTCTTAAAACCGTAGGAACTGCCACAAAGCTTGAACCCTTCACATTTTATGAAGAAACGACTTTCCCATCTTACACCAAATACAAAGACTATCTTGTAGCCGTCGGACAAACCGTTGGACCGAATGAACTCACCATAGCAGCGTTCAAAAATGATGAACTCGCAGGTTTTACATTAATCACTCCATACAGCAGGCTTAGACCCATCCCAGAACAATTGAAAACTACTAAAGTATACACATACGACGCTCACGGAAAGCAGCTCAATAGTTATGCAATAAACACTCCTGAAAGCGTTGTAGTTCCAATGACTCCGTAAAGGTACAAGCAAAAACAGAGAGATGAATAACACATACTCTTTGAAGAAACGCCTTCAATAATGCACTAGAGAAGTAACCTAACCGTGAGAGGAAACAGAGAAAAATCTAATACCTGCAATAATCTTAGTTGCAATACCTTTTGTTGCTTGCTTGCTCGCCGACAATAGACTGCCTGAGTCGGCTCTTCATCACTGGGCGCTTCTGGTTAACCAAACAGCTACAGCAAAAGGTTTTCTGCCGCTTTCTTTCTTCCTTTCATAGTACCGGGAATTAACACACTGCACTGCTCATACCAATCGCTGGCCCATTAATGAGAAACATCATGCAGTTCATGGATTATTACCACGGCTTTGCTGCACCATTCCTTAAACTGCTCTTTGCATGCTCACGCCAATCAAAGTAAGCTCATAAGATATAATTCTTGAGGTGAAAAAGAAATTCAGTTTCGCAAATATTCTGATCGTCATCAGTTTGGTAGCTGTTTTCTGTGTATCTTTTGTTGGCGGTGTTTATGCTCAGAAAATCTTGCTGCCGAAAACTGGTAGTTTAAGCATTTCAGACATCTTGGGCTCTGCCACAAACACATTGTCAAGCATGACAGGTTCGAAAAATGACCAAGTTTGGCTCTTAGCTGGGCTCGATACGGTAGGTAAGATGAACCAAGGTGGCTCAGTGGGTCATAACGACACGCTCATACTGGCATTCATACACGGTTCTACAGTGAATTTGCTTTATATTCCCAGAGATTCTTTGGTCGACATACCAGGTGAAGGCATAACAAAGCTCACGCATGCCTCCATGTATGGTCAGGGGCAAACATATGGTGGTTTGAGCAAACTGGTGCAAACAATTAAGGATAATTTTGGAGTGACCGTTGATCATTACGTAGTTGTGAATTTCACAACCATAACAGAGATGGTGGATTTAATGGGTGGACTCACAGTGGATGTGCCGCAAAGATATTGCTATGAAGGTGTCGGTGTTCCCGATTACACATGCCTAAGCCCAGGTACTCACACACTTAATGGCACGCAGTTCTTGGTATACTGGCGTGTGCGTGACTTTGGCACCACCCACATGTCCGATTTAGATAGAATTTCTAGGCAAATGTCACTGATAACAGGAACTAATCTTAAAGACCAAGTCATTTCTAAGCTTTCACCATCTTTTCTGTCCAGTGCCGTGAACATATGGAACGACTACGTCATTTCAGATATGAATCTGGTTGAAGTGGCGCAACTGGCTACAAAGATGAAAAATGCTCACCTTGTTGTGGATGTACTGCCTGGCGATTTTCATGTAAGACACGTTTTTGATCTAAGCGTACCTGTTGATGTTTACAAGTGGGATGCCGGTTGGCTAAGGAATTGGTACATTACAACTCTGGGAAATGTTGGACAAGCCTTTGCCTCAGGCGTAAATCCAACAGATTTTGGCACTTCCCAATGAATTACCGTTAGTTCAAATCATTGAGCTTCACATGAACGTTTTATTCGCTCTTTGATCTATCCACCCCATATGTATGTAACATGGCTACACTTGAATGTTTCTATGTGCAGCAGCAACCCTTTCAAAGATTGCAGGTTATGAAAACACGAGAATAGGTCCGATGAGCGATGGACTCTCCACCGAACCTATTCTCTGTTACCCTTGGTTTACTTTTTTATTTGCAATTGCAGTCATTACTTGGAATGGCAACACGTTCGAATATTTCTTTATATACTTCTTCTGGACTTGTACCCCAATGCACCAATAGATTGGGTTGGCAACTTGTTATCTCGCCCTCCGGTATTTCCTCTAAGGCTGTCCAGAATCATACGTCGTAGTTACCCTTGCTCGCTTCTTCCAAAGATGGGCTATAAAGCTTGTACCCCAAATAGCCTGATCCTGTTGATGGATGACTTGCCTCAATATCGTCATGAGCTGCCTGAATTTCTATCCAGTTTTGTACTGCACTTATCTGATCATCGGTCAAGTAATACTTATTTCTGTCCAGCCACGCCTGAGCTTGCTTTATGGTCCAGTCATCACTTGCCGTTACGTTCAAGTCCTCTTCAAACCACAGTTCTGCTCTTATATAACCGCTGTTTTGTTTCACTTCGAATGTGGGGTTGGTTGATACCGGGTTGGATTTCATAATCTGGTCAACTTCTTCCCAGCCTTTCGGGTAAGCATAATTGTAGCGAGCAGGCAAAGCAAAAACATAACTGTCATTTTCAGCCAGCTTAGTGGGTGGCATTGGAGCAGCGCTCACTGAAAGCTCTTCGCTTTCAACCTAATGAACCCACAATCATGATGACCAACAGCAGTCACGTTAATCTTTTTGTACCTATCTTCTTATGCCTCCCTGCTCCATGGATACGGTGTGATTGTACGCCTATGAAGCCTTGTCATCGCATCTGGCGGTTTAATCGTATTGACCAAATTGTTTGCTTGCCCATGGTCTGCATTGATCTCTTTGTGCATATCCACAGAATGAACAGCAACATACTATAATGCGAAGAGGGAGAAGCACAGAACATCCCGCTAAGGAGGGAAAAATGACAATCTTTGGGCCGATACCATCCAGAAGACTGGGCGCAAGCCTTGGTGTTAATAACATCCCGTACAAAATATGCTCTTACAACTGCGTTTACTGCCAGGTAGGACGCACGCTACACATGCAAGTGAAGCGTACCTTATACAGTAATCCATCAGAAGTTTTCGACGAGGTTAAGAAAAAAGTAGAAAGGATAGGGGAAACTCAGCAAAACGTTGACTACATATCCATTGTCCCAGACGGTGAACCCACTTTGGACTCAAGCTTGGGTGAACTCATAGAAAGGCTCAAAGATTTAGGCCTACCCGTAGCAGTTATAACTAACAGTTCTCTCACCTGGGATAAATCAGTCCAGGAAGATCTTAAAAAAGCTGACTGGGTCAGTGTGAAAATTGATGCCGTCTCGCCTAACACTTGGAAACAAATAAATCGACCTCATGCTTCCCTTTCCTTGGACGAAATCTTACAGGGCATGCAGGAGTTCGCAGGCTCGTACACAGGAACCTTGTGCACAGAAACAATGCTAGTAAAAGACTTAAACGATAATCCAGAAGAACTTACTGCCATTGCAAACTTCGTTAAATCTCGCATAAGCCCTTATAAAGCCTACATCGGAGTTCCCACTCGGCCACCAGCGGAACCATGGGTTAGCCGCCCGGAACCTGAGTCAATCACTGCCGCTTACGCCATCTTCACAAAAGAGGGCTTAAACGCTGAAACTCTAACCGGTTATGAAAGCAGTGGTTTTGTTGTCACCGATAACCCCGTAGAGGAAATACTGGAAATAACAGCCGTCCACCCTATGCGAAGAGACGCAGTAGAAGACGTACTCAATCGCTTTGGCGTGGGAGAAGAAGTACTCCAGCAGCTCGTAAAAGAAGGAAGAATTAGAAAAGTCCATTATGAGGGTTGGGATTATTACATAAGAGTTATGAGGTGAAAACAAATGGCAAAGTTCTCCTTTGAAGTTATGCAGGAGTGTGTTTACCCTTTCACTGTAAAGGAAAGCGAAGATCCTGATGTAATTCTGGGTTCAGCCTTCGGCGAAGACGTTGCTGTTACGCGAGTGGGAGACGATTTGCTGCTCTCACATGTCGACCCCATTGTCGGTGCCGTAAATGGTATCGGCTGGCTTGCCGTTCACGTGGCATGCAACGACATTGCAGCAAGCGGTATAAAACCACGGTGGGTGCAGTTATTGGTCATGCTTCCATCGCTAGACCAGCCTGAGGAGTTAAAACAGATAATGTCAGATGCAGCGAGAGCAGCAGACAGCTTGAACGTTACTATTATAGGAGGGCACACAGAAGCCTCCAATGGCCTCAGACGGCCCTTAGTCGCAGCCACTGCACTAGCGCCTGCCTGTGGCAAAAGAGTCGTAAGAACCAGCGGTGCTAAACCAGGGGACATCATCTATGTAACACGCGGAGTGGGGCTCGAAGGAACAGGCATTCTAGCTTCTGACTTCGCCGTTGAAGCAAGAAAACGCGGCCTAACTGACCAGGACCTAAACGAGGCTCTAAAACTACTTTCTTCTGTGAGCGTGGTGTCAGAAGCACTGAAGCTTGCAGACCTAGGCGCTACTGCCATGCACGATGTGACACGAGGTGGCATACTTGAAACATTGTTGGAAATAGCTTCCTGTTCCGGTGTATGCATGGAAGTAGATCGATCAAGAATTCCTGTGCCAGAAGTTGTCAAGCGCTTTGCTAATGCTTTCGAATTTGATCCACTAAAAATGATTTCCTCAGGCACCTTGGTGGCTACATTACCCCCTGAAATGTGCGAAACAGCCGAAGCGTTATTTGAAAACCAACCATGCAAACTCTTTCGTATAGGCGTTGTGACAGAAGGAAGAGGTGTTCTTCTGCGTTCTGGCTCTGAAAGCCACCTTTACACACAAATAGCCTGTGAACAAGACGAATTAACTCGCATGTGGGCACTTCTAAGACCCGAAGGCAATTAAACATGTAACAGGCAGAAGTATTATGAAAGGCTGTTTCCGCTGCTCGCCGCAGTTCGAGCAATACATTCTAGGCAGCACGGCGCTCTTTTCACCCATTCTATTCGTAAAGAAGAGCAGTTTCATGAAAAAGTGATATACTAGGCTTACAAATGGGGGTGTTGTCCTCGGGGGTGTTGTCCTCGGGGGTGTTGTCGCCCGATGGGAGGCGTAAGATTATGAGAAACGTTAGGTTCTCAAGAGATGGATGGAAGGTTATGTTGGTTACAGTCATTATTCTTGCTCTTATCCTCACAGGTATGTTTACGCTAAGTTTTAAGCAACCCGCTGTGGCAAAAGCAGAAGTTGAGAAGACTGAGGTAGAGTCATTGGTTAAGAAAGCAGCCCTGATTTTTGCCACTGCAGTTCCACATGATAAAACACTTACATCTAATGCAACAGTTACTGAACTAAACATTACAGATGGCGGCATAGAGGCCATCGTAAACACGGAATGTACCTTTCTCCTCGATTACAAGAGCCCTTATGATGAGCCTCACTTAAAAGGGAAAACACAGTGGCTTGCGGAGAATAAGTCCAGACTCACAACAGAAGAGATAAACGTTGCTGAAACAGAAATAAAAATACATGAGGACTGGGTAAAGTGGGAAATGGAGGTTCCGTTCGGGTCCAGTGCCACTTATAAACTAACTGCTGCGAATTTACAAGAAGCCCGAAATGGAAACTTTACTGTGTACTTGTGGACTGATATCGACAGAGTAAAAAACGGCACAGTACAGAACTGGATACCAAACAATATTTTTATACCAACTGACGAAGAAGCAACAAACAGAGCTTATGAAACATTTGGTGACTACGTAAAACAACTAACACCAATTTACGCAGAAGCAGAGCAAACCGCGATAGAGAGGTTTGACAGTAAGGACTAAATAAAGGGGGTATTATTATGAAAAAAGGTAAAGTTTTAAAACGGTTATTTCCCATTTCTCTATGTGCTGTCTTACTTATACTTTCAGTCGGTTGCACCAGTACCACACCCACATCAACCTCCGTTGAATCGATACCGCTTTTTTTGCGCTACGTTGACGCTGTAAATAATCAGGAACAACTGCTAAAGCTAACATGGAACACCAAAACAGGCACTGTGGAAATGGACACATCAACAACGCTAATGTTTCCCAACTACGCAAACGAGAGCAACTTTTGGGTAAGATTGAGTCCTTGGATCGGACTATCCTCGCAACCACCGAAACCTGTTTCAAATACTGCCATTTACTGGGATGGTTCGGACACTGCCACATTATTCACCACAGAAAAAGATCTTTTCGTCGGACTTCAGGAGAACAATCTTAAAGCGAATATTGTTAGCCTTACATCTACGTCGATGTGTAACCAGTACTTTAATATGACAAATTGCTATACTACACCAAACAAACTATATACCTTCGAGCAAGACCTCTCTAACTCAACTATTTACAGATTCTCATCCACAGAAGCTGTCAAAACGACAGTGAGTGGTTACGCCATGGGCGTTGGCGCAGAAGGCAGCACTACCTATGTTCTGTCAGCCTCTGAAACACAATCGTCAACCGGACCTAATTCTTTTCTTAATATCCAGTTTATCAACGCTGATGGCTCTCTAATAGAAAAGAAAGTTGCAAACAGCGAAAGGAAAGAACCATACTCACTTCTGTCTGACGCAGGTGGTTGGGCAGCATTTGCAAACGGCAATTTTTACTCAAACACTGCTAAGGTAAATGCAAGCTCTGACAGCCCTAAATTTGAACTGGTGCAGTCGTTGGCTGACGCTTTCGAGATTATTTCTACGTCCACATCACTTGGATCATTTGGCGGGCCTTACCCATCCCCAGCTTTTTACGGATATAAAGGCTACACGATTGTTGTAGGAAGCACATTCAGCCCGGATGAAATTACCGTTGCTTTGTTAAATGACGAAAAATTGGTCGCTTTTGTGCTGATTACGCCGATTGATACTGCTGAAACAAACTTTGTCACCTACGATGCCACAGGTAAGCAGCTCAATACCTACAGCATCCAAACGCCGCTTCAAGTTGTTGTGCCTCAATCATAACAAGGTTCTTAAGGGGGCTGGCAACCCATGCGTTGTCAGCCCCCGTTTCTAATTTTTTGTTGTTATTCCTAAAGGGCAACAGTTTCATAAAAATGTGGTGCATTCCTTTTACAAATGGGGGTGTTGTCCTCGAGGTGTTGTCGCCCGATGGGGGGCGTAAGATTATGAGAAACGTTAGGTTCTCAAGGGATGGATGGAAGGCTATGTTGGTTACAGTCATTATTCTTGCTCTTATCCTCACAGGTATGTTCACACTAAGTGTTAGAACACCCGCTGTAGCAAAGGCGTCTACTCCTGAAAAATCTTCAAGTGCAGTAATATTGGTTGAACAAAAACATTATGCCGAGAGCAGCCATGACTAACAACGCCGTAGGCGAAAAAGAAAGAAACGACTTTGGGTCAAATCAAAAACCAGGTTCGGACTTGCGTTACAGAATATTAGATCTGGATACCCAGTACATGCAAGAACTTACAGGTAACCCTTATAACTTAGTTTATGGTAGGACATGGCTACAGGTGACTCAATACAATCCAGAATAGAACACGAAGCTATGAGGGCAATGTTCAAAACTACGTATAAAATTTTAGTCACAGTAGCTTTAGTGCTGTGTATAAGCTGCGCCAGTCCAGTGGCGCATAGATCTGCAGAGCATGAATGGATACTATGTACCACCGTAATTTCAGAGGAAAAATCAGGGCAGCGCGAGGCGGCCGTTTTCATTTGGGATGTACAAAAGTTAATTAATAAAGAAGCTCCTGAGCTCCATCTTTTATGGCATGGATTGCGAGGAGCAAGGCCTGAGGCTGCTTTGTCGCCTGATGTCAAGACGTTGGCGGTTGCCTATTGGAACTATCAAATGGATGCTAAAATAACTTCGCTGGTGAATCTCAATACAGGACACATAGAGGATCTAACTAAAACACCAGGTGAAGAGTACGATCTAATTTGGCTAAATCAGAATGAACTTTTCTTGTACCATGCGCCACATTCACCAGATTTGCCCGATGTTTTGCAGGTATGGAACACAAAGGAGAAAAAACTATTGAAAGAGTTCAAATGGAGCGATATCTTTGCGCCGCCAAGTGGTGCTATTCCATCTTTCTTTTCTATTGCACCTTCTGCAATTGGTAATGAAATAAAGGTAGTAGGATGGGTAAAAGAAAATAAGTCGCAGTTCTATTTCTCTAACGAGGAGAACGCCACAGTTATCTACTCGCCAACTTATCCTTATCAAATTGCGTCACTGGACAAACATACCTTAAAGATCACTTCTACGGTGTCATACCCCGCAGAGATAAACAATCTTCCTTCTCCTCCCAGACAAGACTTGGACTACAATGGAAAAGACATTTATGCTTTCATCACACAAGTATCTCCAATAAAAAGCACTTGGGATTCCGCGATAAATGAGATTGTCGTAGTGAAGCAAGGAGAAGATGGCAAGTTTACTAAAATCTATGAAATTCCTAACAGTGATAAGGCTGTGACATTCGATTCGGTGCTTTTCATAAATGAGGATTACCTCATCTACAATTTTATGAGTTACAAGAATGGAAATCCTGTGTATAACATCGGCATACTCAACGTCAAGAACTTCAACCAATGGTCATTTATACCTACATGGCATGGTGAAAACATAATGCTAGTAAACTACAGAACAACACCAGCTGGTTGGTCTCCTGATCTTAAATGAATTTCCAGAAGGGTCAGTAGCCACGCTTGTAACCCTTGACTTCATAAACCATAACCGTGCTAAGCTGACAGAGTTAGCCATAACACGCGATATTCTTCTTAGCTGCAATGCTAAACAGCTCAAAAATTATCCCATAGACACACCTGACAAAGTTATTGTCCCTGATTCACCGTAAAAGACAAAAAGCTCGGCAAAAGATAGATGCCTGTATCACAGAGCTATGACCAATAAGAAACACTTGGGACTACTCTAAAAATGAGACTACTTTTCATGAAACAGGAAAAAACGAGGTAAGTCAACTAAGTCGCATATATGTCGCTTTGGTTTCTCGTGAAAAATTTTAAGCAACTGTTCTTTACGCCAATGTGGCAAGGTGCAACACAGCTACTTCACTTACTCTTTAAAACATGTTATTTTTAATTTGCTCCTTGAGAAGGTAGACAAAGTCAAGACAGGAGTAGGTGCACAGTTACGAACTAATCATACCTTCTTTTCAGATTTTAACTTGGTAGCGCGAATAGATAACATCTAACCAAATAATTAACGCCGCGAACGCACAATACACAATCAGGCTATCTGGGAACAAAACTACAACAAAACCGATGAGAGCACAGACATAAAACAAATTGATCAATGCTTCCACGTTTTCTTTATATAAAAGAGAAAGTGCAAATATGTTGAACATCATAGTCGTAGCCCCGTAGCCCACAAAGCAATTTCTGAAAACCTCAACGGTATTTAACGGACCTATAATTCCTCTGTCATTGAGATAAGCTATGAGAAACGCAGTTCCCACACCAGCAAAGAAGAGCAATATCATAAATACGAAACCTTTTGCTATCGCTTTGTATTCACTCGCTTCCACAGGTAATGAATCGGTATAGTTCCTCCTCTCAAAAAGTAGAACAGAATAGATATCACATAAGAATGCCACAATTACTAATGCAATAGTGAAAGCATTAGGATCCTTGGCAGCTGCATAGGCAGCAAGGCCAACTAATGAAAATCCATTTATTGAAGTAATCCTTCCCTTAAAATCGCCTCTTTTTTCCATAGACCCTCCCTTTTGTCAATCCAAATTGTATTTCACTCTTTCTGTGAATCGAAATCAAACAACAGAAATAACAAAAACCTGCAAAACCACACTTGCTGACAATACCTTCTTAAACCCAGCACTTTCGCTCGCCCTCACTATTACCCCCTTTATAGGCTCCCCACTCCGAAGCCCATTTAATGGCAAGTTTAACACAGGTCAGTATGAACATAAACTACAAGCAGGTGATCCCAACCCATCTCTAAAGGACTCAACCTTCTCAGCGGTTTCGTACAAAAAAGCTCGGCAAAGAATGAATTCTCTGCCGAGCCGGGTTATAAACAATTTCTGATTTACTACGGTATCTCGTCTAGGGTGCCAAAACGGTAACCTTGGGCTTTTATGTCTTTAATGAGCTTATCTAGTATCTGAATGTCATCGGGCGATACAGCATGCAAGAGGATAACCGCTCCATTGTGCAGGCGGCTCATAACCGTGTTATAGGCTTCATCTGGTCCACCTTTTAAGGGTACCCAGTCTGCCATGGCAATGCTCCAAAAAACAGTTCGGTAACCAAGAGCGTTTGTCACACATAGTGACCTTTCACTGTATTCGCCGCTAGGTGGCCTAAGGTATTTCATCTGTTGGTTTGTGATCCCAGCATACATCTGAGCAAGCCTGTTTATTTCATCAGCGGCTTTCTCGTAGCTCACGGTTGGCAAACTCACGTGGTTCACCGTGTGGTTCCCCACGATGTGCCCTTCATCTACCATGCGCTTGACTAAAGCAGGCTCGCTCTTTACGAAGGCGCCTGTAATAAAAAACGCAGCTTTAACATCATTGCCTTTAAGGATATCCAGTATATTTGCTGTATTACCTGCTTCATAGCCCTCATCAAAGGTGAGGTAAACCACCTTTTCACTGGTGTTGCCTGTAAAAATGGCATGGTATTTATCTAACAGCTCTTTTGCCTTAGCTCCAATATCAGGTATTTGGTGGTTGGGTAGTATCCTCATGCCCCATCCGTACTTTGTATTATCCAAGGAACCTGGGCAGGCTGTCTCAAGCTCGCTCACTTCCACTGTCTCCTCGGGTGGCGATTCCGTTGGCTCAGTCTCTTCACTAGTGCCTGTAGACTGCTCTGAAGGAGTCTCTGTGTGAGGCACTGTTGGCGTAGGCGGTGTAGTGGGCGTGTTATCTACCACGTTGCCACCTGAAGGAGCAGGCTTTGGCGTTTCTCCAAAATAAGAGCCCAAAGCGAAAGCACCAACCAACAAAGACAAAACTATGAGTGCCACAAGAACCGCTTTCCCTTTCACCTTATCACCGCCTTACCACAATACTATACCCAACCCGCATTGCATGGCACATAATTAAGGTAAATGGGTATACTAAGAGTTGATATGGCTAAATTGCATGTTTCAATTTTCGAATTCTCTTTTTCACATGAAGGAGGCTTTTAAAGCAGTGGAAAATAAAGATTTTTCCGAGTTAGAAAGAAAAGTCATGTTCGAGAAAGCCACTGAACTGCCTTTCACTGGGGAATACTACGACTTCTTTGAAGAAGGTATTTATGTGTGCAAGAACTGTGGCTTACCTTTGTACCGCTCTCAGGACAAGTTTCATTCTGGATGCGGCTGGCCAAGTTTTGACGATGAAGTACCAGGAGCAGTCTTACGCCAGCCCGACAAGGACGGAGTAAGAACGGAACTTGTATGCGGCTACTGCGGTGCGCACTTGGGACATGTATTCACAGGCGAAGGTTTTACTAAGAAAGATACGCGTCACTGTGTAAACTCAGTTTCTTTGAAGTTTCTCCCCAAAGGCCAAAAACCGGAAAAGGAACAGATATTCTTTGCAGCAGGTTGCTTCTGGGGCGTAGAACATCTTTTCAAGCAGTGCGAAGGCGTGTTAGACACACAAGTAGGTTTCATGGGCGGACACACAGACCACCCCACTTACGAGGAAGTTTGCACTGGTACTACTGGGCATGCTGAAACTGTGAGGGTGGTCTACGACACAAAAGTTGACGTGGAAAACTTAATCAAGTATTTCTTTGAAATACACGATTTTACACAAGTTAATAGGCAAGGTCCAGACTGGGGTAAGCAATACCGCAGTGTGATTTTCTACACCAGTGAAGAACAAAAACAAAAAGCAGAAAAAATAAAAGCATTACTTTCCCAAAAGTATAAGGTAGCTACCAGCATAGAGAAGGCGTCCACTTTTTGGCCAGCCGAGGATTACCACCAAGACCACTACGACAAGACAGGTAAGACCCCTTACTGCCACTACAGAAGAGCAATTTTCGGCAAAGACATTCCCATTTCTTTGGATTAACAAAACTCCGACCTTCCTGAACTTTCACAGTTAGGAGGGCCGGAGTGCCCCGTCCTCATCTTCCCTTTATGGCCTCGCTGTATATTTTAACACAACCATAACATTGGCTTTCGGTTAAAATAAACTACGTAAGTAGTTGAAAGGAGGAAACATGAGCATGCGCATGCCAGAGCCTTATCGAATCAAAATGGTGGAACCCATACGCCTTCTTGCGAGGGAAGAAAGGGAAAGAAAACTAAATGAAGCAGGATTGAATGTGTTTTCTTTGAAAGCCGAAGATGTTTTCATTGACTTGCTCACCGATAGTGGCACTAATGCCATGAGCGATAACCAATGGGCCGGGCTCATGCTGGGTGATGAGTCATACGCAGGATGCAAAAACTTTTACCACCTGCAGGACACAGCTCAAGGAATTTTCGGCTACAAGTACATTGTGCCTACCCACCAAGGCAGGGGCGCAGAAAACCTGCTGTTTAGCATCCTTGTAAAACCGGGGCAATATGTGCTTGGAAATGTGCATTTTGACACCACCGAAGCTCATATAACCCTGAAGGGTGGTAAACCCGTTAACTTGGTTATTGACGAGGCTTATGATACCTCAACCTACCATCCATTCAAAGGAAACATTGATCTCCAGAAACTTGAGAATTTCATAAAAGAACATGGCACAGACAGTATTGCTTTCATGCTCATCACTGTCACATGCAACACCGTGGGTGGACAACCCGTGTCCATGGAGAACATAAAACAAGTGTCAGAAATATGCAGACGTTATGGCATAAGAGTTTTCATCGACGCTGCGCGTTTTGCAGAAAACGCCTACTTCATAAAGACCCGTGAAGAAGGCTACCAGGATAAGAGCATACCAGAAATCGTGCGAGAAATGTTCAGTTACGCCGATGGTTTCACCTTCAGTGCCAAGAAGGATGCTTTGGTGAACATTGGAGGCATGATCGGCATTAAAGATGATGAAGAACTTTACATGAGACTTCGCGAATTAGTCATCGTCTATGAAGGTTTTCCCACCTACGGCGGATTGGCAGGCAGAGATTTGGAAGCTATGTCCAGAGGGCTCAGGGAAGTACTCAGCTTTGACTACCTACAGTCCCGCATCAGCCAAGTGCAGTATTTGGGTCAACTGCTCTCCGAAGCTGGCATTCCCATCCAAACACCCGTAGGTGGGCATGCCGTGTTCGTGGATGCAGGTAAAATGCTCCCACATTTGCCATGGGACAGTTTTCCCGGTGTTGCCCTAACAGCAGAACTGTATTTGGAAGGTGGTGTGCGTGCAGTGGAAATTGGAAGCCTGCTCATGGGCAGGCAAGCGCCAACTGAACTGGTGCGGCTTACCATACCACGCCGCGTTTACACCGACAATCACATGGCATATGTGGCAGAATGCCTTAGTAACATAAACAAACGCCGTGACCAAGTACGCGGAGTAAAAATCACCTACGAGCCACCCGTCCTAAGACATTTCTTAGCCCGCTTTGAGTGGGCTTAAACACATCTCCTAGTGGGGCGTAAGCACACCATGGCTGCGCCCCTTTTTGTTAATGCCTCTTATGTGGGAACAATTCCGGGGCTGCCCCGCGTGGCAAACAAGAAACAGAAAAAGCCAAAACTCCTGTAAAAATTGAAACGGTAGTAGCGAAATAAGTGCCAATCTAGTTGTAAAAGAGCCCTGCAGCACAGCTTTACAATCCACACCTTCTCCTCTTTAAGATATGTATTACTATCTGACCAAGCCCCTTAGCCTTTTCCACTAACTTGTAACACCATCGCACAAAAACACGGGTTAAGTAGGAGACGGGAGTCAGCGACCAAGCTACAAAAAACACTTCTTTGGTGCAGTTCCTTATGAAAAAGCACGCGCTACATCCGGTCTCACTTACCTTTTTCAAGTCCAAGAGCAGATAAACGAATTTGCGGAATTGTTGAAAAACTACCTAATGTTCAAAGGGAACCATTTAAAGGATTGGGTAGCTTTCAGTCAAGAGCTAGCACATCGAACTTTCAGTAGAACCAGAAGCGATACGACATGAAAGACATGATAGTTTCACAGACAAATGAATTCTCCTAGTTGGCTTCTGATTTACCATGCCTGGCGAATATACGCAGGGCGTCAGACTAGTAAAATCTAAATTGGAATTCTAAGAAAAATACCAGTTGGTGCACACTGAAAACCGAATAGGGAGATTTTTCAATTCACCTTCGCACTGCCTATAAATTTCACTACCCAGAATTTTTAAGAGGTCATTAACACAACGCAAAAGCGATGCTATAATATTCCGTGTGGTAACAAGGAGGTGAACTTTATGGGTAGGAAATCCCGGAACTTGTTGACTTTGGCAGTTGTCGTCATGATTATAGCCACGGTAACTTTGACAGGCTGCACTACTCCAGCTCCACAAGCAGAAAAAACAACAATTGTATTTGCTGTTGGTGGCGCATCAAACGAAATCGACTTTTGGCACAAAATCATAGATGATTTCGAAGCTAAGAATCCTAACATTAAAGTGGATTTATTGTTGCAGCCAATGGATACTGGCCCAAGAATGCAAACTTTGGTAACGCCACTCAGTGGAAAAGAGTCCACACCTGACGTGTTTTTAATGGATGTTGCGTGGATTGGTCAGTTCGCTTCATCTAACTGGCTAGCTCCTTTAGATGAATTCGTCTCAAAAGACAACTACGACCTCTCAGTATTTTTCCAAAAAACGCTGAATATGGCAGATAAGTACAATGGGCAGCTTATAGGACTCCCCGTATATATTGATGCAGGTCTGCTTTACTATAGAACAGATCTCCTGGAAAAGTACGGATTCTCTAGCCCACCACAGACATGGGATGAACTTGTGCAGATTGCACAGAAAGTCCAAGAAGGCGAAAGAGCATCCAACCCTAACTTCTGGGGATTTGTATGGCAAGGGAAGCAGTACGAAGGACTCATTTGCGACTTCCTTGAGTTCATCGCAAGCAATGGTGGAGCCATTCTTGACGAAAATGGTAAACCTGTTCTAAACTCCGAAAACAACATAGAAGCACTGACATTCATGAGCGATTTGATCAACAAACACAAAATTTCACCACCAAGCACTTACACAGAGATGGACGAAGAAGGAGCCAGACTTACATTCCAGAGTGGAAATGCCATGTTTGAGAGAAACTGGCCTTATGCTTGGGGTACCCACAATGCAGAAGATTCTCCTGTTAAAGGCAAGGTAGCCATAGCTCCACTGCCGCATTTCCCGAACCATGAAAGTGCTGCCACGTTAGGTGGATGGCATATCGGTATGAATGCATTTTCAGAGAATAAGGAGGCAGCATGGGAGTTTATAAAGTACGTTGAATCTTTTGATGCACAAAAAGACTTTGCCATGAATCTTGGCTGGAACCCTGGTAGGCAAGATGTATATGACGACCCTGAAGTTGTTGCAAAAGCGCCTTATCTTAAAGATCTAAAAGACGTATTTGTCAACGCTATACCTAGACCAATGGTTCCTTATTACACGCAGCTCAGCAATGTACTCCAAAAATATGTAAACGCAGCTATTTCCGGCAAAGAAGACCCAGCTAAAGCATTGAATGAAGCTCAAATAGAGGTAGAGAAGATTATCAGCCAGTATGGAGGCTAATACCAAAAATGGGAGTGGGGAGCGATGAAGAGGAATACTCGCAGCTACAAATCTAGCGAGGTAGCCTTAGGATATCTGCTCCTCTCTCCCGTTATCCTTCTGGTTGGCTTTTTGGTTTTGGCTCCGGTCATCGGAACGTTTGTTTCAAGCTTTTACAGAGACATTACATTCATGCCGCCTGTGAAGTTTATTGGGTTGGGCAACTACAAACGTATGCTCGCCGACCCAGCTTTCTGGCAGTCTGTTCTTTTTACTTTGGGATTCACTGTTGTATCAGTTTTTTTAGAATCTGTTCTTGGCATGTTTTTCGCATTGGTTATAAATGAGAAATTCAAGTTCAGAGGCATTATGCGAGCTGTGGTACTCATTCCGTGGGCCATACCCACGATTATTTCCGCTAAACTGTGGCAGCTAATGTATAACTACAACTACGGATTACTTAACTACATTCTTGTTCACCTACATCTTGTTTCTCAGCCCATTAACTGGTTCGGCAGCCCAACTGGTGCATTTGCTTCAATCGTCATCGCTGATGTGTGGAAGACCGCACCGTTCATGGCTATACTTTTCTTGGCCGGACTTCAAGCGATTCCTAATTCCTTGTATGAAGCAGCCACCGTTGATGGCGCAAGTTTGAGTCAACAGTTCTTCAAAATAACGCTACCTCTCTTGGCCCCCATCATTGTCATTGCACTTATATTTAGAACAATTGACGCGTTCCGTATATTCGACTTGATTTATGTACTCACAGGTGGCGGCCCTGGCGGTGCAACATCATCGCTATCCATCTATGGATTTAACGCTTATATTCTTGGTGACTTTGGCTTTGGTTCTGCTGTTTCTGTAATCACATTCTTGCTCATTCTTGTGTTCACCATAATTTACTTAAGAGTGGGACATTTCCAAGAGGCGTTGAAAAATGGATGCTTCTAATTTCTTTTACCAAGTATCCTAACTTTTTAGCGTCAAAAGACGTTCCGTTCATACTGACGCTGTCCAATTACCAGCAGATCTTAGCTGAAGCAGACCTTCATATTTTGGATTATTTTAAAAATAGCGTTATTATTGCTCTCGTTGTAACTGTCTTAACGGTTGTAGTGGCAAGTTTTGCTGCGTATGCTGTCTCAAGAATACAATTCCGAGGTAAAAGCATTATTATAATGGTTATTTTGGCTGTTTCCATGTTTCCGCAAATAAGCATCGTGGGTTATCTTTTCAAGATCATGACAAGTCTGGGATGGATCAACACGTATCAAGCATTAATCTTCCCTTATACAGCTTGGACAATGCCTATGTCTCTGTGGATTCTCATAAGCTATTTTACTCAACTTCCTAAAGATTTGGACGAAGCAGCTATGATTGATGGGGCCTCCAGGATACAAACACTAACAAGAATAATCATCCCATTAGCTGCGCCAAGCATTTTCTCTACCGCTTTGTTAGTCTTTATATCGTCGTTCAACGAGTTCATGTTCGCCTTGATGCTTACGACGGATTATCACGCTCGTACCATTCCTGTTGGAATAGCTATGTTCCAAGGATTACATGGAGAAATACCGTGGGGGCAAGTCATGGCAACTTCAGCTATTGCTGCGGTACCCCTTGTTATCCTCACTTTAATTTTCCAAAGATATATTGTGCAGGGACTTACGGCAGGAGCATTAAAAGATTGAGCGAGCCGTTAATAGCTCGCTCAATCTCTCTTTTATAGCATTACTGTTGATTCACCTGAAGAGAACAACGAAAGAAACGCTAACATGTATTCCTTCATGTGTCTCGTTATTAGGAAGTTATTCCGTACGTATTCCTTTCCGTTCTTGCCAAGATAGTTTGCATACTCTGGATTTTGTATCAGCTGTTTAATCCAGTAGGCTGTTCCTTCAATGGTATGTGTCAAAATACCTGATTCTTTATGCTTTATTTGCAGGGTAATTCCACCTACTGCCGAAGCGACTACAGGCCTAGCCTTCCACAGCCCTTCAGTTACCGTTAATCCGAAACCTTCCTTAATAGATTTCTGCAGAATTACTGTCGATCCTCTCTGCAACGCATTGATTTCAAAGTCGCTGTTTGGTGGAAGTAGAAGAATGAATATGTCTGGATCGCTGCCTGCCTTTTCTCTAACCTCCGCTAGAACTTTCTCGCTTTCCGGATCATCCGTAGCCGTCCCGCCAGCTAACACAAGTTGGCAATCCACATGCTTTTTGACGTGTTTATAAGCCTCGATAACACCCACAGGATCCTTCAGGTAGTCAAACCTGGAAACTTGGGTTATGGTCGGTCGATTCATATCGATTCCAAACTTATCAAATACTGCCCTGATCTCTTCCTTTGACAAATCCTTATTCTTATCACTTAATGGGTCAATGGACGGTGAGATGAAAAACTGGTCAATAGGAAGCTGTTGAGCAAACGCTGGAGCTGAGAAAACAGCCGCATCATATTTTTCCACATAAGGCTTGAGGAAATTCCACGCCCACTCCTGGGGACGAGACACGTCTATGTGGCACCTCCACAGCCATTTATTATTGAACTGAGACCGTTTTTCAACAAGAGCAATGGGCTGCGGATCATGAACAAACATTACGTCACCATCTAAATTGATGTTCTTAGCATTTTGTCGGTTAATCTCAAGAAAGTATTCTAACTGTTCCTCTGTCACAGAAACATTGACGCCGTGAAGTGCGTTGTGCATGGTTTTAGTTATATTGAAAAATTCATCCGTTCCTTTAATCACTTCCCATGTTGCATCTACCCCTAGCTCATTCAAGAGCGGTATCATCCTTGACAGAATCTCTGCAACGCCTCCACCTACCGCAGTAGAGTTTATGTTTATTATTCTCTTTCCCTCAAGCTTTTCAGCAATCTTAAAGAGCTGATCTATTACCTCTTCACCAACTATCGGCGCGTATTCTCTAATTCTGCTCATAGATCCTCTCCTCAACCATCTGACATATTTTGTTTCTTAGTCCCTCCACACTCCATGTGTACGGATCCAGTTTAGAAATGCGCTCCGCAAGTTCACTTTCATGAAGTTGTTCCGATAGCCACAAGGAAAAATCATTGGTAGGGTTTCCTAAAAGAAGCCTTGATTGTACCATGTGAAAATACACTGAACGACTCGGCACTTTTTTAACGCCTTCATAAAACTCCTGCAAATTCCTTGCTTCGACGCCAGTATCAATGACAAAAGTTTTGACACCCATGAAGTGAAACTCCATTCCTTGAGGTGCTTTTCTTCCGCTTTCCACATCCATGTTGTCTTCAATGGTCCTAATAATCGCATCCTTAAGGTCTGAAATAGTTGCGTAGTCAATAATGTCTAACGCAGCCACCCTTTCCGCTATGACCTTTTCTAGTAGCACGTCTCTGATCCAATTTGCAAAGTCATTTGGTAGTTCCGTCGCTAGCTGAGAAATCTGCGTAACAAAGTGGTGAGTGTGGTAATAAACAACTGAATCCGGCAAAGTTTTTAAGCCATTGACCAACTCCTTCAGGGAATTTGCTTTTCTCCCCGTAAGAAGAACCAAGTCGCAACTTTCACGGAATCTAAAAGGCTCTATTTTCATAAGCACCTCCCACTTAGATCCTTCTTTCCTTAAATTGACACGAGACCATTTTTGAAAAATTGTAACAGATAGACCTCTTAATTATGCTTCCAAACTCGCTTAGGAAGCTAAAACAAATTAAGAATTGCTTGGTTTCCCCAGCATTGGCTGAACCACTTTATAATATCTGCAAAAGAGACAAAAAGAAACTCCGAGAGATCGTTAGGACGATTGAGCGCTTCAAGTCCATCGGTACTTAAAGAGCAAAGTCCCTTTGCTAACTGCAATTCAAGAGTTTTGTTATTATTGTCATTCTGCTAGAATATGTAAAAAAGGGGGAGTTATGAAACGGTACAAAAAGCTATTAACTGCAGTGTTGGTTATTGGGATAATTTTGGTAGTTTTTGCCATCGTTCTTCTACTCTTTGGACTAATCCCTTCTAAGGATATAAAAATAGCTACATATTATATCCTGGTTGCGGATTTCTCACTGCCTTTTATATTGTTAGCTCTACCATTAGCCATAGGTTTTGACATAATTGCTTGGACAATTGGTGTCATAATATGGCTCTTCGGATACGGTTCATGGCCTGGCCAAGCTTTAGAGATTGTCCTTAGCGCTCATCCTGTAATCCACCATGTTTTCTACGTCGTTTTCTTGCTTCTTGGCTTATTTGTAATGGTAGTCTTGCCATATTGGATCTTCTCAGCTGTAAGAAAAGCTATGAACACTCAGAAACATCTTGATTGGGGAAGCAGTATAGTCGGAACTATTACATTGGTTATGGGAATGCATATTCTTGCGCACTTCTTATCGCCCCGAGGGATAGCTACATCGATCATTGAGTATGTAGTAGGAATACCAGCTCTGGCTACTGGCATTCTTTTACCTCTAAAATACAAACGAATTGATTACAATTTTCTCGCTGGGCTCATTGGTATAGTCTATGGCATTTTACTTTTTGCTACCCGCTTTAACCATCCATCTTTTTCCATTTACAGTATTTGGTTCATAATCTATGCTGTTAGAGGCCTTTTGCAAGCACGCACATATAGAACTACAGCGCCTTCACAATATTCCGTGCTTATGGCCTTGAACTTCCTCCTCTTGGTTCTTGGTATGTTAGGCGTAATACTTCCATTCTTCACATTAAACAGCTTGCCCCTTGTTGTTGCCATAGCCTTGATGATAGAGAGTGTAATAACATGGCTAGAGTAAACGCATTGCCATGCTACAATTTCGCTGTGTGAGGGGCTATTAGGACACAAAAGAAGGCGAATGCATTAAGGAACAAAGAAGTCCGGAGGCCAGCAAACTATCAATAGTGTAAATGCAAATTCGCCGTATGTTTCATCTACACTACCCCAATATATGTGTCCAACTAATCAAGCTATAATGTCTAAACGAATGTATTTATCCGAGTTACATTAGGGGGTGTACTATGAAACGTTTTAGAGTACCAGTAATCGTGGGCCTTCACATTCCTATTTTGCGAAGATCCACCTTCTGTGGCTAGGATTTTGGGCATTGTCAGTTTATTTAGTCATGCTGCCTCTTAGCATGGTTTGCTCCAAATCTTCATAGGTCAGCGGGTGAAGCCCATTTTGGTCCAGCAGGTAAAGCTGGTCGCACACTTCGGAAATGAACTTTCTATCATGGGATGCTGCTACTATGCCTCCCTTAAAGGACCTTAGTGCCTTCCTGATCTCAGGACCCGACAATGGCGAAATATTCCTGGTAGGTTCATCTAAAACGAGAAGCTCAGGACGCCTAAGAACCATCCTTAGAAAATACAGTTTTGCCCTTTGACCACCTGACAACTCCTCAATGGGATGTACCATTTCTTCTCTAGTGAATTTCATACTTCCAAGGTGGGTGCGGATCGCAGTCTGCTCTTCCTTTGTACCATCCACCGTCAAAAATTCTATGGCTGATTGCTTAGGTTCCATTTCCTCTGCGTAGTCCTGAGGCATGTAGCCAAAACGAATGGTATTCTGGTTACTTAGGTAACGAAGTACTTCTTTTAGCAAGGTCGTTTTGCCAGCGCCGTTCGCGCCCACGATGCACACCTTTTGTGGACCCATAACAAACAGATTTATGTCTCTGCTCAGCAGTTTATCGCCTGCTCTTAGTTCACTCAGGTGAAAATCAAGAAGCACTTTTCCCTTAGGAACCGTAACGTTTTCGTCGAAGGTAACAAGGATGCTTTCTTCAAAAGCCGGCAGCGGCGTCATGTTCTCTTTCTGCTTTTCAAAACGGCGCCCCATGGCTTTCACAGAGTGTATCTTGTCTTTCAAATTCTTTGCTTCCGCAGGCGAGCCTCTGGAAACTGTGCGCAAGGCATATTGAACACTACTGTAGATGCGCCTGTACTTTTCCATTTTCTTTTCATACTCTTCCCGTTCCTTCTGCGCCAGCTTAGTCTGCCTGCTTATGCGGCTCTCTCTACTGCTCACGTAATCAGCGTATCCTTGCCCCGCAATGGTGTAAAAGGGTTTCGTTTTCTTAATGAGCTGTTCAATGTGGATTATAGTGTTGGCGCAGTTTTCCAGGAGTACTTCATCGTGAGAGACGAAAATCACAGGAATCCTGGCATCCCTTATAAACTGCTCCAGCCATCGAACCGACCATATGTCCAAATCGTTGCTCGGTTCATCCAGCAGCAGAAGTGTTGGATGCTTCATCATCTGGCAGAGCAGTTGGAATTTGATCTTTTCTCCACCCGAAAGGTTTTTAACAAAGATATCGGAAGACATGAGTTCAAGTGGAAAGCCCATACTGCTGGCAAATTTGTGGAGCTCAGAATAGTTTATTTCTTCCATGTTGATATGGCTATTAAGGTAATCCAGCGTTGTCATGGAAAGATCCCTATCTGGCATCACCTGCGGAAGGTAACCAATGATTTCGCCTTTTTTGTTTATTTCGCCCGTCACTTTCACGTAGTCTGCCACTAAGTCTTCATCTACGATGACCTTTAGCAGCGTTGACTTGCCGTTTCCTTCTTCCCCTATCAAAGCTACCTTCTGACTTTTTTCCAACGAGAAGTTAAAATCATCCAGCAGCGTTCTTAAGTCTTTAAGCAGGTACAAAGTCAAGTTTCTTATTATAAGCATGGCGTTGCACCTCCCACAATTGACGCACCGTCAAAGCTGAACCCTCCCACCCTTAGTAGTGTGGCAACAATAAGCGCCTTCATTATGATGGACACAAAACCATATAAAAAGTAATAAACCTTATATTCTTTGAGGATTTTGTTCCATAAGAATTTGAACCCGTGCACAGCTTCCATGACTGAAAACGCCTCCTTCTTACTTTTCTTCGCCCAAAAGCGAATACCAAGAAAACATCGCCAGGGCTGAACCACGGAAAATTCTTTAGGCGTTACTCAGTCACTAATGCATCTCTATGCTATACCCTCCACTGCATATTTTAGCATTGGGCCGTTTAGTTAACCGATCTTACAACCCAGAGGTACTTCTCTATCTGGCTGGAGCAATACCACACCGTTTTCTGTGTATACGCCAAGCACTAGTACCTCAGAAACAAAGTCAGCAACCCGCTTCGGCGGAAAATTCATTACGGCGACAACCTCCTTGCCCACCAAGTCTTCCTTCTTGTAAAGTTCCGTAATCTGTGCGCTGGACCTTTTCACACCCAAAGGACCAAAATCAATGGTGAGCTTGTAAGCAGGCTTTCTCGCCTTAGGAAAATCCTCTGCGTTTATCACTCTTCCCACCCTTATGTCCAAATCCATGAATTCCTCAAAGGTTGCCATTAAGCTGTTACCTCCTGTGAGAAAAAAACAAATTTACCAATTTTCCTCTGGATCTTCATCCTCATAGAGTTCATTAAGTATGTCGCAAAGCTCATACTCAGCTTCAAGTGGAATGTAGTCACTCACTACCCCATTCCTGTAGTCACTTAACAGAAGCCGTGCTCTGAGGATTTTGTCATCGCCCCATTTTCTAGGTTTTTTGTCACCAAAATACCATCGAGGATTCATTAGGTAATCCCACTCATTTTCTGCGAATTCTTCGTCGCGACTGTTCCGTCGCCCTATCTTGTAAGTTTCACTTCCATAAGCCCCTTCATGTTTTTGTGAAGTCTTTTGGATTTGTACATTAGAAGAACCCAACCGACTTTTCTGCCTTGTCTGCGCGCCATCAACACGGTTGGTTTTATGGAATGATTGGAAATTCCATGTTGTCCGCTTTTCATTGTTACCGCCTTCTCTTACGCCTTCTTTCGACTCAAAAGCTTCGATTATCTCATCCAATTGCTGCAAGAGAAGATTTTGCTCTAGCTCTTCAAGGCTGCCCTTATAATCAGGGTCACCCTCTCCATCAAACATCCTCGCTCACTTCATTTCAGGTCGAGCCTGTACTCGTTTGCCTTCATGTGCTAACATGGTCTTGCTTCACCACGATGTCGGGAATAGCAGCTTTGAATTCAGGATCCATAAGATGGATTTGCCTCTTGACAATGGCACGCTTCTCCAAAGCAGGCTTCAGACAATACGTCTCGAACTCCTCTTTAGTTATTTGGGAACTATCAGTAATGTGCGGAAAAAGGATCTTCAGATAGGCCGTACACAATCTTTTTACCGCGGTTACATCTCTGGTATCTGCTTTAGGTGGTATATCTAGCAGCTCATCAACTATGGCCGCATATTCGCTACGCTCTCTTACTTTGTGTAGTATCTCGGAGAAAAACTCCACATTTAGTGTGTACCCGCTAACTTTCATATCCTCATTTATGCGGGGTAAATGCCACCCCTCGATGAAACCATGAAATCTGTCAAGTAAAGCAGAATCGCGGAAGAAGTCAGGCAAATGACTAAAGTAAATATCGTTTATGGGCTTATGTTCACTAGTTAAAGGAATATTGCCAAGAAGCATGAAACCGGCCTCAGAGGTCTTGGTAACATCTGCAATGGTAAACTTCCCAAGCTCCAGATAGTTCTTGAGCGCACCTTTAAGTTCTTCTTCCTCCGCGAATTTTAAAGTTTCTATTTCATCCAGAGCAACAAAATCGTACCTGGTAATGTAGCCAAAAGACCGACGTGAGATATCGTAAAACATCTTTGCTCTGGTCACTGTGCCTCCACTTATGCACCAACCGTATTTTGTTAAGTTGTTGAAAATGTATGACTTCCCCGTACCTTTTGGAGCAAGTTCAATCATGTTCAGCCTTGGCTCAACGAAGACGAGCAATCTGCTAAGGAATAGCAGTTTTTGCTGGGCACTCTCGAAACCTGTAGGCATGTATTCCATGGCTCTTATGAGAACATCAATCCACTCCTCCAAGGTGAACTCCTTACGCCCTTCCTTAAAGTAATCCAAGTCCACTTCATAAGGTTTGAAAGGTTTAAAATCCATAACCGAGATATGTCCTGGTGTGTGCTCATCCTCAGGCTCGTAAACCAACGTAAATATGCCCCATATTTCATCTGCCATTAGCTCCGGATGAGCTTCTATAAGAGATCGAGGTATTATGCCTTCCCCTGGACCTATGCCGAAATCTGGTATGGAAAAGCGTATGATGCCCTTCTTAATGTCTGCTTGTGTCTGTACGCGCGCCAACACCGTATATGGTTCTTGAGTCTGAACAAGCTGTTTCTTGATAATCTGTGCTTGCTTCTTATCTGGGAGAAACCTGTCAAGGTAACTAAGCAGACCTTGCTTATCCAGTGTGCCGTCTTCATCAGTGAACTTTTTTATGAGCCAATCTTTTATGAAGGATGGTATGTTTCTACCACTAAAGACGCCATAATTTTGTGGCATTTTGTAAACGGATTCATCCGGGAAAACGTCCCTTATCTTCCTGTCTAAGTCCTCGCTCATCATAAGCCCCTTTCTTCAATCCCACCCTTAACTTTGAATTGTACTTCCTGTTCAAATCCGGGTACTGTGATTTTAGCCACATAATCACCTGATCGGAGGTTTTTCAGGCTAACTTCGAACCAATCCTTTGTTCGTGTTGCTTCATACCTGTTAGACCCAATGACTACCTCCGGAACAGCTTTGGGTTCGGGTTTTAACCGAAAACGAAGTACACGGTTTCGCACAGATATGCTAGGTGTCTCCAACTCTACTTCGTATTCTACTTTCTTAGCCACTCTGGCGAAAATGACCGGAACCAAAACTTCTTCAGGTGTTGCCCCACCATGGGACTCTCTTTTTGGCGTTTGCGAAACGGATATGTGCCTTAACGCAAGTACGAATTTTCTCTCACTTTCTGGATCCTCGTAAACAACAACATCCTCATCGTGTGGCACCTTCTGTCCCGGGTCAAGCTCGGCGTAACGCCCTTCGTCGCGAACCTTCTCGAACTTAAACTTATGTACTTTTTGAAACTTATTGCATGCAAAAACCGTAAACCCATGATCAGAAACCAGGCAAAAGTCCTTCTTCAAAGAAGCCAAAGGCGGGAGGATTTCGTCTGCGACCAACTCCAGCTCCTTAACTAAATCATCCGGGTATTGGTATGTGGTTTTGCCATGAATGTAGCTGTCCAGTGCATCAATTCTTTCAATACCTTGAAACATATTAGAACCTGTGGTGCTTGGCAAGTTCGCTCTGGCAAGATGAACTTCCGCTTCGTATCCCATTTCCTCCAATTTTTTGCACACCAATGATGCAAACTCCATGCCCAAACCATCTACCCAATGGAGTGAGCCGCAAATATCACCACCAATTAACTTTGCGGCCGTAGGTAAAGAGTAATACCAATCGTAAAAAGAAGATTCATCCTTGTTTAAGTCTTCCAGCAAGGATTCTAATTCGTCAGTAATTGTATTTCTTAACTTGCAGCGCTTGTATTCATTTATGTAGGCAAGTAGTTTATCAGTAAATGGCGAATCGCTAACCACGTTCACATCTGAAAGGTAGTAGTGAAGAGCAGAATACTTATCTTTTAAGTCATTCACTAACTCCCAGTTTCTAACTAGCCATTTCCTCTCAGCAAAGGTAATTCCGGTTACCAAGGGCGCTAAAGTCGATGGATCACCCGTGCTTAGCTTCTCTTCCAGCTCACGTTCTATTTGAATCGGAACCCGTTTGCCTAAGAGTGTATGTATGTCGCGAAGAACAACGAAGCGCTGAGCCAACAACTCTTTTGAAAGCGTTTCTTGAAAAGGACTCATCCAACACTGTTCAACAAACTCCTCAACCGACATACCACGCATGGCTCCAAATGTTAATCTAACAAACTCTAACGCATCGTCATCAGTACAACGCACAACGAAGTTCTTAATGACCCATCTTTCATAATCATTTTTCGATTTACTAACAAAAATATCTGTCCAATTAGCTTCTTCTGCATTGTTGAGGTTGTATTTTTTCTCCAGCAGCGTCCTCACTGAATGTAATTTAGTATTTCTAAACTCATTAATTAGCTCGGTCCAAAAGCCCTCTTCACCCTTTTCGTATGGAATACAGCTAACATCGATGTGCATTACCTTTTGTAAGAATTCAGGCGGCGTATCTAAATCAATAAAGGATACAACGTCGTCTGAGCAATAACAGGTTTTCGTGCGCAAAGTTTGAGAACAACATATGAACTCGTTCTGCTTGGGTCCTTGCCAAAGTCCAGCTAGCGACTTGACATCGGGCAAAACATTTCTTCCGTTGATTTGGTAGTCAAACCGCAGCATGTTAACACGAACCGTACTTCTTGGGCTGTCCAGTACCCATCTGGGATCAATACCAATATGCCTTCTACGTTTGTCCCAAAACACCGCATCAAAACGCTCAGCCAAACCCTCCAGGATTACGTATATACGGCGGTTAGGTGTTCTAAGCGAATTCTCAAACTCCATGAGACTGCTCACAAGGAGGCCAAACTCATCATCTGACCAAAAACGAATCAAGTTCCCTGCAGAGACAACGACTAAGTCTCCGTCTTGTGTGCTTATCTCCTGTAAAAGAGTACTAGCTGTAGGAAAACCGTCTGAGCTGAAATTCAGCGGAAAAACATTGGACACATCAACTACCATGGCCGACCTTTGTTTCAACATTTCCACAATGTTCTTTACGGTCCACACATCTTTCACAAAGATGAAGCGAACAGGGTAACGCGTTGCAGAAGGAATATTTGACGCCTTATCCTGGTTAACCAAAGCAGCAAGTTCATCAAAGCCAGTCACATTCATGTTATTCACCTAACCCAAGTTCACGCACTAGCCACTCACAAACCTCAGGATATTCCTCAATCAGGCGTAACATTATCTCTTTAAGATCGTGAGAGCCGCTCTCTATGGTTTCTCTTAGTTTGTTCTTCTTTTGTTCACCTTTCAAAACGTCAATTCGTCGTTTCAGTTGTTCATTAAACTTCTCTTCATTCCAGTAAAAATCAGTATCTTTCAGTACTTGCCTTACTTCTCGTAACAACTGCCTCACTGTAGCATCGTCCAAGTCATATAGGCTAAAGCTTTCCTCCAACAAAATCTTCATGTACAAGCTAGCGCTTTCTGGGGTTAAAAGCTCTTTCAGCTGGGGCTCAGAAGCTTTTATTCGTTTGGCTAAATTCCCTAAGTGCTCAGCGTCTTGCTTTGAACCTGCACTCCTAACAACATCGGCAATGTCAGACAGTAAACTTCTTAAATTAGAATCTTGTGCGATCTTTTCAAAAAACCAGTATGGGTAACCAACTCTGTCCAACCATTCCTGTATTCCAGAACTCAAATCAGTCATGTTGCTAACCGATTCGAGTCCGAATAAACGCGCCGTAGTAAGGAGGAAGTCCTTAATAGTAATAACTTCACGTAACTGGTCTTCTGTTATTTTCCAAACTTCGCCTCCAGCCAGCCGCACTAAGTCTTGGCCAACATTAGCAGTGGTATCACAATTGCATCGCTGTGCCCAAATACTGAGTGCCTTCGAACCCACAACGGGACTGAAATTGCTTGCCAGTACGTCTTCCTTGCCCCTAAGCAAGTTAACGTATTTACCGTAATCAAACATGGCGCCAGAACCTTCACTACTAACTACCAAAGTGTTGAGTGCCATAACTGCATCACTGAAGTCTTCATCATTGTAAAAATACTTAAACAGCCAGATAGGATAACCTACTTCGTTGTTTATTTTTTGGCGGACCGCTTTTACAGTCGTACCCACCTCCGGCAAGTCTTCCTCAAGCCTGAAAATCTTGCCTATTATTTTCGCCAGTTGCTTTTCTGTTTCTGAAGCTTCTTTCTCCTGGCCCCATTTTTGTAGCTGTAACCTCAACTTGTCTTCTTTCCAAAGTGCTACTTGTTCCTGCATATTGCGAGTCAAATACTCTTTAACAGATGGAATGTCATCGGGCAACACAGTCGCAACGTCGTCTTGCTGTTGAAGCCATTCTTCAAATGCTCTATTAAGCTTTTCTATGTCCAAAGCTCGTGTGAGAAATGGCTCAAACCTTTGCAGCAATTTATAAAAACTTGAAATCGATTCTTGGTTCAATTCACTGTCAGGCGAGCTTACCAGCTTATCAATCACCGTTACGATGAAATTGGTAGTATTCTCTTTAACGTTATCCAGACCTTTGAGCTCATCCACATACTTTAGAACCCACACTGGCACTCTTGCTTTTTCAGTAAACCACTTTCTTACACCCCATCTCACATTGGTCAAGTTTTCATTCTCTTGTAAATCAAAAAGCTTGGTAAGCAAACTTACTAAAGAGCTCTCTTCTTCGGAGCCAAGTCTGACACGAAGCTCATCTGAAGCAACCCCACCGTTATCGAAAGAATCTAGAAGTTTTACCACCTTGCTACCCATTTGGTCGGGCGTTATTTTTATTCCGCTGTTTGCCTGGAATATTTTGTTTATGTAAGGACGCAAGGCAAAAGCAAGAGCAGCGGTGTTTACCTCGTTCGCATAAAGCCCGTACGGTTCATAAGCCAAGAAACCCAGGACAGCTCGCAAACTGAAAGTGGATCCTCTGTTATTCTCTAATGCTCGTTCTACTTCTTTGCATATTTTTACTAGTGGGTGGTCACCATCCGTCAAGTCCTTTTTCAAAAACAGCTTGTTATCTACAATGTATTCCCCATTTGTCCTGAACATGGCCATGATCATGTTGTACCTGGCATTGTTTCTTGTTCTTTGCACTAGATCCTCATAGCTTTGAGCAGCACAGAAAATCTGAGCCAATTTTTCTGCCCTTTTCTTCTCCCAAATGTTCTTATTCTGTGTAAGGTCTTCTATGTTTTCCAAACCAAATTCAAAGATATCTTTACTGTGGTTGTTTAGAACTGTGGGCAGAGAACTAAAGCTCACGTTCTGCTTGCCCTGTTTACTGAAAACCATAGCTGTACCTTTTTCTATGGAACTAGCAAAGTTTTCTGCGAACTTGCGTGCCCACTTCTCATTTTCAATAGCTGATTCGTACCCATGTTCCCTTGCCACAGCCGATTTCGCCTTGTATGTTATGAACTTGTCAAACTCCTTTTCGCCCAGGGTATTCCGAGCTACCACAAAAACCACGCTATGCGGATTAGATTCTTGCGGAGTCTTCATAATTTCGTCAATGACGCTCTCTATGTTCCTAAGCTCATCTTCAGATCTCCCAACAAAAATGGCAACTTTCAGAGCATATGGCTTTTTAAAATCCTCGCGTAGTACTTTTTTCACTTCATAGTTTCGGGAATTAGCCCCGTAAATTCCGATATCCAACTCCCTTAGCACGTTCTTGCGTAAGCCAGACAGCAAATTATTGTAAAGATCGTCGTATTCTTTAATGAGTTTTGAGACGTCCTCGTATTTCTTACCAAATTCTACTTTCTTTTTCTTTACCTCATCCTCAGGCAAATTACTAACAGCCACCTCGTAAAGCCCATCAGCAGTCAAATCAAATATTTCTCTGTCCACAAGATAACCTAATACATCCGTAACTGCCTCTTCTAAGGTCGTCCCTGCAAAAGCACCTCTTATGTTTTCTTCAGAGGGCAAGAGTAGGTTAACTCCAGCCATGGCGGAGCTCCCACCCACAAACGTGTACAAAACATTTAGCAGGAGAATAACGCGAAATACGGCGCCATAGGCGGAGCCCCTATTGTCAAGATCATCTTTGTACTGAGTGAACTTTTGTAGAATGGAGCGCATTTTTTCTGATTCTGAGTTCTCAAATTCCTCTACAAAGAAATCCCATAGCGTGGGTGCAGTGAGAAAGTATTCCGTACTTCCATGGAACTCCTTAGGGTATTCCTTCATGAAACCATTGAATCCCTTTTCCTCATCGTACAAAAAGCTGAATATGGTTCTTTCCGCGGAACCTACATGGTCAGCCAGTTTGGCTGCCAAGAAAGCCGTGTAAGGATGAATGGGAAATACATCGCTCACTATTCTCTTGATATCGGCCCCATCAGTACTGGTTAGCCTTAGTATGAGGTTAGTTATTGATGTGTTCCGTAAACACTGATCCCTTAGTATTTTCCACTGCTCCGGATCTTTTTTCTTGATGGCATGGGCAATGATATCGTAAGTTGTAATTTCTTCCATTCTGTAAGTTTTGCTAATGAATCTGTCGAGAACCTTTTTCTCGTCTTCGGTATAAGCAATTTGTTCAGGATCCCTATGACTAACCACGAACAAATATATGTCTGATGAGAATGTCTTCTCGGCGATGTTTTGCAGTAGTGTGAGTATTTCAGGAGCCCTTCTCTGTATGTCCAATACGGACGTAAATTCGTCCCAATAAATAGCCATAGAAGTTGCAACATCCTGCGCTTTTAATTCCTTTACAACTTCTTCAAGCCATGTTTCGATATCCGCAGTAGGCAACAGAACATCGCCAAGAGCCTTACGGAAAGCCTTTAGCACCTCTACGTTACCATGTTCAAGTGCTGTTATTAGTCCATCTCTGTTACCCACCATGGCCCGCAACTGCGGTTTCTCATTTAGGAATACGTCCCAATCATGCCCGTATTTTTCCTGCTCAAGAACGTGCCTCTTGTATTGCTCAAACTCCGTTAACGGTGTAATGTCTAACCCTTCTTGGTTCAATGCTCTTTTCACAGCATTCTGTATTGCCCACTTGAATGAGAGTCCATCATTGATAGAACCACTACCTTTAAGGACAACCGGAAATACACGGTTCCTATGACGGAAGTTCTCCAATTTTTTCTGTAGCTGAGGTTTAACATTGCCTAGTTGGTCAACAAACTCTTCTATGTCCTCCCACGGGTCCCACAGCAGGTGTTTTACAACGCTTGTAGCGTGACTCTTTCCAACACCATACTTACCTTGAAGCCAAATGGATCTCTTTGTTCTTGGATCCGACGATTCTAAAGCCTCCAAAAAACTACTTAGCAGGTCAATAAAAGAATCCACTGGAATGAACTGTTTCCAGCCATTCTTGATTTCATCAGTTAGGTCATAAGCTGGCTTGAAGTTTTCGTAAAGCCCCAAAATCTCTGAGTATCTCACTGTTACCCACCCCCTGTGGAAATACACATTTTTAGCACGTCAACCTCATTAAGCCCTTCATCCAAATCCAGGTAAACTTTGTCATTGGTCCAGGTAACCTTGAAGAGCTTTTCGCTTTTGCTACTCCCCAACACATCTGCCAACTCTGCCGATGTTATGCAAAAAATCTTTTGCGGTGACTCAACATATGGTTCCATATCTTCAATGGATATGGAGAACATTTCATGTTTCCTAGCAAACATGTAGAAAGCATAGATAACTTCCACTAAGTTGAGCTTTGGATGTCCAATTTTCTGAACAATTCTGCTTCGGCCCGATTTAATGACCTCTCCTTGGCGCAAATCCTTCCCAATTGGTGTGGACTGAAGGGTACTTATAAGGGAATTAGTAATGTTTGTCAAAGTTCTCTCTCGTTTATCAGTTTGTCGCAACTCCTGAAGCATGCTCTCTCTCGTATAATTACCGGGTGGTTGGTTTGCCCACCATAGAAAGATTCCCGAGTTATGACAAAGATTTGCCCATATAATCGCCCACACGCTCAGCACAGAAAGTGAACCTAAAGAATAACCAAACCTGACAACATCACATAACTCCGTGCTTTTTCTGTTTCTTTCTATGAAACCAGCATCCCTCAAGTATTCATTTAAGGCTGTCTTTTGCTTGGGCCCTAATGTGTTATTACGAAGATAGTCTTCTCCAAGATTCAAGAATGATGTCATCCATTCTTCTCGAAGACCAAAATTAGAGTACCTTTCCCTTATAGCATCAACCAATTCGTCATAGGAGTCAAATGTCCACATTTTCAGATAGCAGCTCCTTGTAGTCCTTGACCGAAGGGTCCAAGTGAATGTTGTCCAAGTCCGCTACCAAATCCACGCTGACAAGTCCTTTGTAGTATTCTTGCATCCCACGAAGCAGCCGCTCTAAGCTTTGCCTTTCTACGCCAAAAATGACGTAGGGCCCACCATAAGCACTGTTGGATTCGTTATAAAGCTCCTTTACCGTAAGGTTGTAATACCCTTTGCGTATTGCATAGCGGTAAAGCGAATAAAGGACTGCTGCTGGATGCACATCGTTCGTACCCATCTTTAAAGCCACTCGTTCTCGGTCATGTCTCACCACAGAAACAACACCGAGCTTTTGCAGATATTGATTAGCTTCGAAAGTGTTAAACAACCCATCGATACCGTTTGATATTGTTCTTTTGGTTATGGTAAGCCCCTCGTTTTCCACCATTTGCTTGAGCTCGTTTGAAGAGTAAGCTTTACCCCATGGGACTCTGCTCAGGTACCAAAACACTGGAGCAGAATTGTAAAACAGATTAACCCACACTAGTTCAAAAGCCAGCAGCTCGTCCTTTTCAAATATGCCCTTTAGGTGCTCATAAAAGGGTGTTACTGTTTTCCTCTTACTATCGATAAGCTCTGCATCACGTAACCAATAAAGCATGGCTTCAACTTGTTTAGGGCCAAGAATGTTGTCTGAAAACCAATTGTTTCCCTTCATCATGAAATCCTTTAACCATTCGCTTCTCAGCCCAAAAGTCAAATAGTTTCCAAAACCAGACAGCGTCGACATGGTATTGCCTCCCTCCTTTTGACTTACCAAAGTTGCCACAGATTTTGCTCTAAGGCAACCCTTTTCAACAAAATCCAAACAGCTGTAACAATGAATGCATTTGCTTGTGTTCACCAAAACCGATGGGATAACAGATAATGCACCCGTAGGGCATTCAACTTCACATACTCCGCAGTGCGCACAGTAAGTCGATTTATAGGCAACTTTGTTAAGTCTTCCAAGAAGTAGCTTGTCGCCTTTTATTCCATCAATGTCAACTATGGCACGTCCAGCAGTGTTTTTATCGACAGAAAAATGCAGCGTTCTATTTGATACCAGAAGATCTCCTTCCAACTTCCCATTGTCACTCGCAACCCTCACAGGACCAAGTACTTTTATCCATTCTTCAAATCTGTCGCCGGGATCATTTAGAACAAATCGTTGACCTTCTTCTTTCTGGATGATGTCCAAGCGTGTTTTCCCCGTGTCGACGCCCTCACCGCCACCGCGTTTTTTCCAGTTACCCTCGGAGATGTACTTTCTTACTTCAGCCTTATCTTCTATGCCGAGGGATTCTACTGTTTTCTCTACTTGGTTGATAAAGCTCTTTACAGTTTCTAAGTAGCCCCTTCCTATCATGTACTCTGTCCATTGCGAGGCAAACGGACAAACACTGCAACCAACTCTGTCTAACCCGAGGCGATATGCCGTGTTCAAAGGAAGTTCTCTAGCAAGTATGTACGTGTAAACTTCTGTTGTCGTCCAGCGCTTAATTACCTCAGCATTTATTTGCGTAAAATGCTTCACGTTCTCAGCAAGCCTGGAGTAACCTTTTCTTCGTGTGCTTTCTTCTTCCCTAACACCATCAAAAACCACAATCCGCACACCATCGTTTCTGCCAACTATTTCACGAACTAACCTTATCATGGGCGCACTCTTATGCACTGAACAGCACCACCTCAAGAGTCGACTAGGTGGACCAAATTCCTTCCAAGTTGCCTCCGCCGGTTTCCAGTTCCTTGCCGTGTAGAACTTTAGTTCAGGGTACGTTTCCCTGTATTTCCTCTTTGTTTCTTCGAAAGCTTCGTAAGTGGGGGGTATTTCCATGGTAGTGTCCGTAAAAATCACAAAATAATCCTCAGGTGGAATAACTTTGGAAACAATGTCCAATATGACTTGCGAATCCTTACCAGCACTAAAGGAAACCACGAAAGCGCTGACCTTTCCTTTATATCTTTTATATATGTGGTTCACGAAGTCAATGGCTTCATTCTCCAAAACTTCCAACTGCTCTTTGTTCTTTTCAAGCATAGCTTGAAGTTTTACCGGCTCAAGACCAAGTCCTTTTCCTGCATCCGTAAGTTCTATGCGGGGCCTCTCGTAAATACCGCCACCTTTTGCCTCAGCTACCATGGTACCTTTGTAGTAGTATCTTCGACCAGTACGCCACAAAAGTGGTTCTTTGGTATGCGGATATTTCCAGAACTCATTGAAGCCAAGTAGCTCCAATTCCTCAAAGAAGACCGGACGAGGACTTACAATTAGTGTGTTTTTGCTTTCGGAAGTTAGTACGATTCCGTTAGTTTCCAAATCCCAGTTAACGTTGTACATGTCCACCCCTTAGCAAATTACAAATTATGTAAAACGGTCTAAATTTTACATATTTTATCATGTTTTGTGGAAATATGTAGATATTTTTCATGTTTTTTACCAAAACAAGCTTTAAGTTTGTATAGTGCACAAAAACCACGATTGGTACGCCCGCTAAAGTATAATTTTCTAAAGAGGATTTTTTGAGTCCTTGGAGGTGAATAAATTTGACGGATTCTAATAATCAACCTGATGCCGACAAGACCACATTGACCATAGAGCAGGAAATCCAGAAGCGCAGAGAAGCTGTTAGGCCCATAAATGAGCGCATAGCTCGGCTCAGAGAAGAAAGTGTAAATGCCCAAGTAAAGATTTCTACGGAGCGAGCACGGTTAGTCACAGAGTTTTACCAGAGCGGAGTGGCAGACAACCTGAGCATACCAGTGCAGCGAGCCATGGCATTTAAGTACTTGCTGGAGCACTGCAGTTTACCGGTGGAAGAGGGCCAACTCATTGTAGGCTTAAGAGGAACAGGCCCCAAAGAGGTGCCCACTTACCCAGAGATATGTGCTCATTCACTGGAAGATTTGGACATACTAGATACCCGAGAAAATATGCCCTACCACAACACTGCTGAAGACAAACAGCTTTATGAAAGCACCATACTGCCTTTTTGGCAAGGTAAAACCATCAGGGAAAAACTGTTCCAACGCATGCCCGAGGAGTGGCTACAGTGCTACGAAGCGGGTATTTGGACAGAGTTTATGGAACAGCGCGCACCGGGTCACACTGCTGGTGGCGAGCGTATCTTCCAAAAGGGCATTCTGGATATTAAGGAAGAAATAAAACGGCGCATGGCACAGCTTGACAAGAGCGATTCCGCATATGAAGAAAAACTGGAAGAGCTTAAAGCCATGGACATTGCAGCTGATGCGCTGCTTATCTATGCTCAGCGTTATGCAGAGAAATTGGAACAATTAGCACAAGAAGAAACGAATGTGGATAGGAAAGCAGAGCTTTTACATATGGCTTCCATTTGCCGCAAAGTACCTGCTCATGCGCCAGAAACCTTCTGGGAGGCACTTCAGCATTACTGGTTCATACACGTGGGCATAACTTATGAAACCAACCCCTGGGATTCTTTCAACCCAGGGCGGCTGGATCAGCACTTAAGGCCCTTTTATGAGAAAGAAATCAGTGAAGGAACGTTAACTCGGGAAAAAGCAAAGGAACTGCTTGAAGCTTTTTGGGTGAAGTTCAACAACCAGCCAGCAGTACCTAAGGTGGGCGTCACGGCTGAAGAAAGTTTTACCTACAACGATTTTACAAAAATAAACATTGGTGGCTTAAAGGTGGACGGCTCGGACGGCACCAGCGATGTTTCTTACCTGCTACTGGAAGTACTTGATGAAATGCGCACACTGCAGCCAAACACGGCAGTTCTTATAAGCAATAAAACACCTGATAGACTGCTCAGGAAAGCACTAGAGGTTATTGGCCCAGGTTTTGGTGAACCACCCCTGTTCAACGCTGATGGCATCATTGTGAAAATGCTTAGGCAAGGGAAAACCTTGGAAGATGCAAGGACTGCAGGGGTAAGCGGTTGTGTGGAGACAGGTTCCTTCGGCAAAGAATCCTACATACTGACAGGGTATTTTAACCTGCCAAAGATACTGGAAATCACCCTTAACAATGGTGTGGACCCAATAACGGGCAAGAAAATAGGTTTGGAGACAGGAGACCCTATCACTTTCCAAACTTATGAAGAACTTTGGGACGCCTACTTAAAGCAAATAAAGTACTTCATGGACATAAAGATGAAGGGCAACGACATTATCGAGGAACTTTACGCCACTGAGCTGCCTGTACCATTCATGTCGCTGTGGATTGAAGATTGCGTAAAGCGTGCAAAGGATTACAACAGTGGCGGGGCTCGTTACAACACGCAGTATGTACAGCTTGTTGGTTTGGGCACTGTAACTTTGAGTCTGAGTTCCATAAAATACCACGTGTTTGAAAACCACACATTCACCATGGAAGAGCTGCTCAAAGCACTCACGAACGACTTTGAAGGTCCATATGAGATGATGAGGCAGGTCATACTTACGCGCACCCCTAAGTTTGGTGAAGACAACGATTTTGCCGACAGCATAGCAAAAGCCTTAGTAGATGAAACAGTGTGGCTCATTGAGAGTTACCCACCTACACCAGTAAGGAAAGCCTCTCGCAGAGCTTATTGGTTGCCCACTACTGTTCATGTGTACTTCGGCAAAGTTATGGAAGCCAGTCCAGACGGAAGGAAAGCTGGTATGCCCGTATCCGAAGGTGTTTCGCCGGTACAGGGTAGTGACAGAAAAGGCATAGCCGCCGTGTTCAGGTCGGTGAGCAAGTGCGATTGGGATAAAACAGGTGGGGCACTGCTTAACCAGAAGCTCACGCCAGACATAGTGGAAGACCCAGAAACCCTTAGGAAGCTGGGACAGCTCGTAAGGAGCTTTTTCAACATGGGTGGGCATCACGTTCAGTTCAACGTAGTCAGTGCAGAATTGCTCCGTGAAGCACAGAAGAGGCCTGCAGATTTTCAGGACCTCATGGTCCGCGTTGCTGGTTACAGCGATTACTTTGTGAACCTGCCAAAGGGTTTGCAGGAGGAAATCATAGCTCGAACTGAGCACGAAACGGTGTAAAAACGTTGCTCGGAGAAGGATTTGTGGATTGGGACGCTCAAGGCACAGTTTTTGATGTGCAGCGTTTTGCTGTGCATGATGGCCCCGGCATAAGAACGCTGGTGTTTCTAAAAGGCTGCCCACTAAGCTGCTGGTGGTGTCAAAACCCTGAAGGCATAAGCCCTATTCCTGAGCTGATGCATTTTGAGTTCAGGTGCATGAGATGCGGTACCTGCCAAGAAGTATGCCCACAGGATGCTTTAGAGCTTACCCAAGGCGGCGTAGTGATTGACAGAACACAGTGCACACGTTGTGGCGTGTGTGCACACTACTGCCCAACCACTGCTTGGCAAATGGTGGGTTTCACGTTGAGCGTAAAAGAGCTTATGCAGGAGCTGGAAAAAGACCGGCTGTACTACGATCAATCAGGTGGAGGAGTGACCTTCACCGGTGGTGAACCCTTCATGCAAGCTCATTTCTTGCAGCATGCTCTAAAGGCATGCAAGGAACTAGGCATTCACACAGCCGTGGAAACCTCTGGTTTTGTGCCCAAGGACATTTTTTCTCAATTAGCACCTTTAATAGACGTTTTCTTGTATGACCAGAAATTGGCAGATTCACAGCAGCATGCGTATTTTACTGGTGTGCCAAATGAACTCATAAAGGAAAACTTAAAGGCTCTTGCAGGCAGTGGAAGGGCAAGTGATGTAATTATCAGAATACCACTCATACCTGGTATTACTGATACTCCTCGAAATATTGAAGGTTTGATTTCCTTCTTGAAAAATGACATAGGTAGCGTGAGGCGTGTGGATCTGCTACCCTTCCACGACGTTGGAGAAAAGTATGTGCGTCTGGGGAAACCCTACAGAATGCCCACCCATGAATCACCTGATGCAGACCACGTTGAGCACATAAAAGCCTTGTTTGAAAACAGCGGCTTTACTGTAAAAGTGGGCGGGTAAATAAAAATCTTGGCGCAAAACCAGCCTAACTGTTTCAGTTAGTAGTAATAGACCCTGACTTCATGGAGTACGGGTGTGGTGGAAGTATCAGAGGTGCTTAACGTAGCACGCCATTGTTTGTACCTACCAGAAGGCAGATCAACTGACGCACGGTATGAGTTATTTGAGACAGCTTCAGCTTCTACTGAAGTCCAGCCTGGAGTAGCGCTGTCTCGTGTAAAAAACGTATCTGACGCTCTCACTTCAAAAGTAATAGTGGCATTCATCGATAGCGTGGCCTCCCAGCAAATAGAATCCCACTGTGCATTCTCTACTCCGCTGTCAAAGACCATTGAGGCAATGCTGCCTGAAGTGTGGTAGGCAGCGTACGTAAGTTCTACTTCTTTTACTGCAGGCCTCATAAAACCCAGCAGCCCGCCACCGTCAAACGCCATTCTGTAGTAAAACTCTGACACGCCAACCCAATTTAGGTTTGATAAATCAATGTCGTGAGAACCTTCAGACAGTTTGTCCCAGCCGTCTAAAGTTCCTGCAGAGCTGTACCAGTTTACACCGTCTTTAGAAAACTGTACTTTTACACTGGCTCGCCAAGGGATAGATGCTTCATAGTTAAAGGACTCCACACGTACTATGTGCTGAGGAAATAAATTCTTAGACACCAAAACGCCCTCAGATCTCAAAGGCAAAAGCTCCACTTGACCATCTTCTACGCTTATGTTCTGACTTTCCTCGGAGTTGATGTAGCGCTGGTCGTTAAATTGGTCCAGTACGGTCTGCATTTTTATAGCGAGCACAACATCTCCAGGGCTTGCCGAAGTATCCACTTGATAAATTAGGCCGCGGTCGAAGTCGTATTTACTGGTTTGAGTCCAGACAGAAACATCTTGGGCAATGGCTCCTGAACCTGTACCTTGTCCATTACCAGGGGGCACATTGGCAGCTTTTTGGACAATTTGATTGATACCGAACAAAACTGTTATGACTACAAGGCCCAAAATTGCCATTATGGTCAATCGTTGACCCAGTGTTCTCACAACTTGTTTACTGTCGCTTTTCGTGTTCATGCCCCTCCTTTTCGAGGTAACTGTATATGCTTCTTCTAACCACCCAAGTGCTCCCCAGTCCGTAGCTCGTTAATATCATAATCCATGAGTGCTTTCTGCGAAACTATTTACGGCTCTGCACAGAAAACACATGGCTTGCGCAAGCACTTAGACGCTTAGTGCTTAGAAAAGAGTGCACTAGCACGAACTGTTGGAATTTCGAAAGAGCAAGCGGATATGAAATATAGCTTACCCATGATTTACTGTTGAACAGTCACGTTTTATGTTCTATAATGGAGCTAAGTACCGGGTCAGGTGACTATGCCTTTTTTGAGGCATGGGCCAAAAGGGAAGTCCGGTGAGAATCCGGCGCTGTCCCGCAACCGTGACCGGGGAGCGAAGTCCAAGGTAAGAATGCCACTGGCACCAATAAAAGGCTGCTGGGAAGGCAAGGACCGAGCGTTGATCCGGAAGCCGGGAGACCTGCCTGATCTGTTACTTCCGAGCCTCTTTTGCGAGGACAAAGGAGGTGATCTCATGAGGACTCGGTTTTTGCGTGTTGTTGCACTGCTGCTAATGGCTACTATGCTCGTATTACCTGCTTCCGCAGCGGTGAAAGTAACAGATGATGTGGGTAAGAATTTAACCTTCGCAGCTGTGCCTAAACGTGTTATCTCGTTGGCTCCCAATGTTACGGAAATCATGTACGCCATTGGAGCACAGGGCAGTCTAATGGGACGCACGCCCGTGGATGATTACCCACCTGAAGTGAAGAACGTGCCTGTGATGGGCGACTACACGCAGCCCAACATTGAACTACTACTGACCAAGAAACCCGATCTGATTATTGGCACTATTAGTTTTAGGAAAGAAACCTACGACATCATGGAGAAGTACTGGAACGTATTCATTGCTGACCCACAGTCAGTAAGTGAAGTGTCATCGCTAATTCATCGCATGGGGCTCATTTTCCAGAAGGAAGCCCAAGCCAAGAAACTTGAAGAACAAATTAGGCTCATGCCTGTAGCGCTAAAATCACTGGGCGGCCCGCATCCCAGGGTGCTTCTTCTTATGTGGCATGATCCGCCCATGAGCGTGGGTAAAGACACCTTCGTTAACGATGTTCTCAATCAGGTAGGCTTAGTATCAGTTACAGGCAGCTACACCCAACCATGGCCCACGTTGGGCGAGGAAACACTGCTCAAACTCAACCCAGATTACATCCTTTATCCTGAGAAATCCATGGGTGGAGAAACAGCTTCTTTCAAAGGCAGACCGTGGACTGATTTAAAAGCTGTGCAGCAAGGTAAGCTTGTTTCTTTTAATGACGACTGGGTATTTAGAGCAGGACCCCGTCTTACGCAAGGCATGGCAGAACTTTATCTGAAAGTGGTCCAGCAAAAACCCAATGCTAAAGTGCTTTTCATATCAAACAAAGCAAAAATAGCGTCATTAAATGGTGCATTGGTAGATTATTCCAAGTTCTCCCTTAAGGACGGACGATTCCTAGTGGATCCAGCTTACGCCAAGACACTTGGCATCACATCTTACAAAGGAAACCTAAGAAGCAGTTCTTTGCAAGCCCAATGGGTTGATGCAGAAAAAATGGGAGTGTTCTTGCTCCCATGACAACTAAGCTGCTAGCGCACCTCCCACGTTGGAAATAGACAGTAGCCCTTCTAACCTGCCCTCGTGCACCTCTCACAGTGGGTCGCGGGGGCAGGCCCTCTCTCTTTTTTTGTGATGGACCTATTTAGAACAAAACAGGCTTACCAGTAGCGGCAGACTGGTAAATGGCATCAATGATCTGCGTTACCACCAAAGCGTGCTCCGGTTTTACTAGTGGTTCTTTGTCTTCCCTTATGGCTTCTATCCAAGACTGCATTTCTAACTTCCCCGGATCTACCACCTGCGGCTCATAGTAGGCAGCTCCGTGAAGCTGTGTTTCTATCATTTTTACATAAAGACTGCCCATATCTTCCCCGTTTACACGCAAGCCACAAAGGTTATCCGCACCTGCTTTACTGCCACAAAGAATCGTCTGCGCTTCACCTTCATCCAGAGTGTTTAAAGCCCAGCTGGATTCCACCACCACCGTGGCACCATCTGCCATGGTAATAAAGCCAAAAGCAGATTCTTCCACCTGGAACCTACTTGGGTCCCAAGGTCCCCAAGGGTTTGCTGCGTTTTCCTGCTTAGACAGCACATTGTAGGTGGTTCCAAGCACAGCTTTCACCTGGTAGTTATCCATGAGCCACAATGTTAGATCCAAAGCATGGCTTCCAATGTCTATTAAGGCTCCCCCACCCTGCATGTCTTTGTTCAGGAAATTGCCCCACGTAGGTACGCCTCGGCGACGCAGTGCCCTAGCTTTTGCAAAGTAGATCCAGCCTAAGTCGCCCCGCTCCACAATGCGCTTAAGCATCATGTTTTCTGGCTTAAACCGATTTTGAAATGCCACAGTGAGCTTCTTACCGCTCTTCCTTGCTGCATCCACCATCTTCTGGGCATCCTGCGCGTTAGTTGCCATGGGCTTTTCGCACATGACATGTTTGCCAGACTCCAATGCGGCAATGGTCATCTCTGCATGAAACTTGTTAGGTGTAAGCACATGCACCACATCAATGCTGCGATCTTCAAGCAGGTCCTGCCAACTTTGGTAGATTTTTGCATCTTTTGAACCGTACTGTTCTTTTGCCCGCCTCGCCTTTTCCTCTGTCGGATTGTAAAACCCTACGATTTCTACGCCACTAATCTGTGACAAAAAAGGCATGTGCTTTGCAAACGCGATGCCGCCGCAACCTATGATACCAACACGAATCGTGTCTTTAAGCAAACCCATCGCCTCCCGTGTAATACATTGCACATACAATTCTATAGTGTGTCCAGCGGTACATGTTCCATAAATTAAGAGCGCAGCTTAAGGGAACAAAACCTACCTATTACAGGCAAATATAAAACCCTAGGTATGAGTAACAGCGTGCTTTTTTCATTACTACAGAAAGAACATTAGTAGCATATCCATGCAGCTATACTATTTATTATTCTTAGCTAAGACGCAGGGGAGGCAGATAACTAGACATGGTAGGCATTCTTGCAGATTTCAGGTTTATCTTAGATTTTTTTAAGCCTTACTATAGTAAACACCGCATGTATATAGTTTTGTGTGTACTTTTTACGGCGTTTCACAAGCTTGTGGCTGTAGCACTGCCTATTCTTATTAAGTTGCTGGTAGATACTATTGAAAAGGGCACAAACTTTAAGGAATTTGTTTTCTATGCAGAGCTGAACATCCTTGGCTTAGTTGTTTTTCTTGTAGTTCTTTTCCTGCGCTACTACTTTGAAAAGCGTACTGAAACTTCCATCAGCGCAGACCTTAGGCAAGACATGCTGCAGCACATCTTAGATGCTGATTATCTCTCCGTGACGAAGGAAGAAACAGGATACTTTCTTGAACGTCAATCGGCAGATTTACAAAACATAAATGATTTGATCGTTCATGACCCGGTCTTATTTTTTATAGACTTTTTTTATGTCGGTGCTATCGCAGTCATCATGATCAAGCTGAATGCTGTCCTTTTTGTAGCCCTATTGGCCCTTTTTCCATTATTCTTTGTTATAGCGCGGATAATCTTACCAAAAATGAAGGCAGTAAAATCACATGTGCTTAAGACAGAAGAAGAGATTAACAGCTTTACCGAAGAGAGCGTATCAGGAGCCTACCACATCAAAGCAAATAACGCAGAAAACATTTTTGAGCGCAGACTTTCAAATCTTCTAAGTAAATACCTTGGGCTTAACCTCAGTTACGCCACTTTAGACATTCTCTACGATCTTATTCTTTTTACAGGCATTATGAACGTAGCCAATCTTATCGTATACATCCTTGGCGGTTACTACGTTTTCAAAGGTACGTTTACCGTCGGTAGTCTTTTTGCGTTTGCCATTTACTTTTCAAACCTGTGGGAAGCAATGGAGTTTTACACCCAGTTTCCAAAAGAGCTTAAGATAAGCATGCTTTCTGTTAACAGAATAAGGGAACTGCTTTCAATCCCGCAGGAACAGGAAGGGAAAGTTACTCTGTCTGAGCCTATAGAGAGCATTCAATTTGAAGACGTTTCTTTTTCCTACGATAGCCGGATGGTGCTTAACAATGTCAACTTAATCATACGTAGAAGAGAAAAAATAGGCATCGTCGGACCAAACGGTAGTGGAAAATCGACATTTTGTAATCTTCTCATGCGTATTATTACTCCGAGCCGTGGCAACATTTTTATCAATGGCATCGACTACAAAACATTTACGAAGGAATCTCTCCGCAACAAGATCATCCTTGTTCCCCAAGAACCTTATATATTCAGCGGCACGCTCGAGGAAAATGTGACTCTTTTCGGAAGTGGCGCCAAAAAGCGCTTCGGCAGTATTGACGTAGAAACAATTTTAAGAAATAAACACTGCACTATTCTTACGAAAAACCTCGGAAGCAAACTATCCGGTGGAGAAAAAAAGCTCATACAACTCTTACGCGGCATAAACCGCAACGGAGACGTTTACATTTTAGATGAACCCCTTGCTTTTGTAGATAAGGATTATGCAGATTTGGTCCTACAGCTTATTAAGTCTGGATTTGATGACAAAACCCTAATAATCATAAGCCACCTAACAAACCTGAGCGATTTTTGTGATAGAACGTATGTAATTACAACAGAAGGATCTTTTCTCCCAATGTGTTAGAAACCAGCTAAGGGAAAACCTTATTCGGTATTAGGGGCATGTTCCAAAAGAACAGTGAGAACTTACCTTTTAAGAAACAGTATTAAGTCATATCGAAAACAAATATAACATTCAACTCAGTTCTGGTCAAAGTAGCTTTGGTTTTATTCTTATATGAAGCTGAAATAGAACGGTTTGTTTTGCTATACTAAACTAGAATAACTGTGTGGGTGATGACATAAAGAATGAAGGAAATACTCCATGGAATGTTAACGTGGGGTCCGTGGGTCTTCATTGGAGTTCTATTTGCTACAGTATCCGTGGCTATTCCAATCATATGTATTAAGAAACCTTATAACTTCATGGTAGGTGCCTTAGGTGGTGTGGCTGGCTATTTTGCTTTTCATTTCATCTACGAAAACTACCACATATCGTTTGATACTTTCTTCTCTACTTATGTTACAGACATGTTATTAACCGATATCTTCATAAAAGAAACACAACCAGTCCTAGCAATGCTGGTTCTTTTCCCTATCTACATGGTAGGATATAAGGTACTGGAACAGATTATTTGTAAACCGATTTCACTTCTTACAAGCTCGTATGGTACTTTATTCTTTAACATCCTGCGAATTCCTCTATTACTTTGCTTCGTAGCCCCAATACTACAAGGAGCGCTTCTAAAAGCTAATACTGCATACCTAGTTGCACCAGTAGCATTCGCAGTAGCGTGCTTCTTTCTAGATCCGCTCAGCCTATTCCTGGTGGCTATATCAGTGTTTACGTTGGGTATTTCCATATTATTGGCAATTATTGCCGTGTTTGCCCCTAGACGTGATGACAACTAGCAAAAGAAGATGCCACTCCATCTTCTTATCGAAATAAACACCTTCATGAACTAGCGCCTATTTCGTTATTTCAATGATTACTAAGAAACTAAAATAGAAATAGCCGAACATAAGCATTCGCATGTTCAGTTGTCATAATTGCTAAAAGAAGTGCACCATGATTCCTTACACAAGGATAGCGATAAAAGCAGTACGGCTCTATACAGTATCCTACCGTGCCTGCTGTCACCACGGCACACAGCATGGTTTATGGTAGATAGCCACTCAACCATTTCTTACGTCACACGTTTTGGTTCAACTTTTCACGGGCAATACGTATTACAAGCCGATACAACATGCAAATTTGGCATTATTGTGTCAAATAGAAAAGACCAAAGTAGTGATTGAAGCCGTAAGATTGCCAAAAACCAAAGGCCCTTTCGCTATGACTTTGGTTACGACAAGGTTGTCCACTTCACTTCAAGCCCGGCACATAACATATAGAATCCGCATGCACATAGTAGTTGTATTCATTCAACAGTGATGCGCCTGCTATTGAGCTCAAGGCATGTAAACAACTCACAGCTCCAAACTTAAAGGAACCAATTTGACTTACGCATAATGCTTGAGGTCTTACATTGTTTTGTTATGGACCTTAAGCAATAATGCCTAGAACAAAGGGGAAGAACATTTTCTTGAAACTTTCTTAAACTATTCGGGGGTAGTTACTAGAACTGGCCGCTAGTAGCATTGAAAGCAAAATTGGTATTTGTACTTGTAGCTACCCCTAACAACTCAATAAAACAACACAAAGAGCATTCAATTTGGCCCAACACCACTTAGCGGATACTGTCCCCATTTTCAATTGCATAGATTTGGACCAACACCTCGCCTGATGAGCCCGCTCATGTTTCTTTTTACTCCTCTAAAACAGTCTCGTTCTACTTACCGTTTACAAGAAAAACAACATGATAGCCGCACATATTATCTAGATCTGAAGGAATGCTAAGCAAAAAAAAAACAGTATGTACCACAATGAGAAGAAAAACATTTCCTAAAACCAATAACGGCAAGGGAGAGTCTCCCTTGCCGTTATGCCGTCTTGCGTAGTTAATGAGGTATATCAGATAACTTCATGTCAATTAAAGAACCCCTGCTTTCACTTGTAATGCGTAGCGTATAATCAAAGGGATTGGCTCCTTTAGGTATTGCCCAGTATAGCTGGGCTCTCCACCATTGTCCTATAGCATCCATCTTACTAAAGTTTGTCACATATTGAGGCTTATGTCCAACCTGATTTACAACAAAGCCTTCCTTGTCCAGGAGAGTAAACCACGAGGTCTTAGGTAAATCTTCTGACATACCCCAGAATAATTCAGGCGTTGAAGTCAGAGTAAGCTTAACGTCGATCAGTAAATACTGTTGGTTAGGATCTCCTAGTTCATTCTCTCCTTCTTGAGGCAATGTCTTTATACTGCAAATGTCAATTTTGTATGGTGTAGTACTGGTTGTATAGATAGGCGAACTATCTGCAGCAATTTTCCCTAGGAGGGGCACGCTCCAATAAGCATCCCAACCCTTGTATGTAAGATTGTAAACATCGAGTGGACGATCTTCTGGAAGGGTCACTCTGAAATGACCTTTCGTCTTTGCTTGCGGCGGTACAGGATCAGTATCAAGGTTAGCATTTGCGCGGTAAGAAATACTATATTGACTATCTACAAGATAAAGTTCCCCAAGAGTTTGGTCTTTAGTATATGTATTGGTATATACAAAATCCCCTTGTATTTCAAGAACACCTGGGTTGCTCGGCGACTTAATAACTCTTATACTGGTTGCAGTAAGCCGTTCGCCGTATTGAGCTATGTTTACATCAATATTAGTTTGAACTAATTCTTCTTTCGGTTCTTGGCTCACAGGTTGAACCACGGGCTCATTAGTATTCTCGCTTCCTTTATTCTGACTTGATTCTTCTTCGCCTTCTTCCCCAGTGTTCTCATAATCAGGGTTCTTATCCAGGCTCCCTTCACCACCATATCGCTCATATACGGCCACTACACCTTCGCTGGATGCGTCCAAGGACAAAAACTCAAGGCTTTTCAGTTTTGGAATTTTATTTCTGTCATTGAAGAAGTAGATGGTCAAGTAATCTACGTTTTTATCAAAATTATCTCCAAAATTCTGAAGTTTTTGCCATGTAGCATCTTCATTCTTAAAGTTACTTACGTAGGCAGTAACAATCTCATCACCCAAAATGTTTTGCTTCTCAATAACTTTAATCGATACTCCACCACAGCCAATAAGTACTGATAAAGTGAACACAAAGACAATTCCTAGCGACACTAGCTTAGCTACTCTGATTCTCTTCCTCATTGCCATTACCCTCCTTTTCCTCATTTTTTGGCTTTACTTCCTGTTCTGCTGTCGACTTTGATGTTGTCTTATCAGACCGCTTAGCTATGCTCTGCCAAATAACAGAGTTGCGGTACAAGTCAAGTATCTCACCCTTATGAACCCCTTCCGTGTAATTGTTGAGCATGTACCAGTTGTAGGCGAATGACCCCACCGCAACTATCCAGGCAATGTAGAAAGCAGGTTTATACTGAACTGTGCTCATATCATCAAGGTACATCCCGCTACCAAAGGTATTAACTGCATCAGCTACTATTGAACGAGTACCAAAGGTCACAAAAAGCATTGCCAGTGTGGTTACACCCGAAATAAATACGCCTGAGAAATAAACAACACGTTCCTTCTCAACAATACCAACAATAATACCTACCACAAGCAAAATGACCGCCAGCATGAGCCCCAAATCCATTCTTGCTAAACTAAAACCAGAGTAACTAGCCACTACCATTCCACTGCAGGACACTGTAACCCAAGGCATCATGAAAAGAATGAACAGAACCAAATAAGTTAGACTACTAACATGTTTCCCATGTTGACTCAAAAAGTCTTTAGCTGCCGCAGGTACTTCAAACTTCTTTTCTTTACGCTCTACATCATCCTCCATCCTTCTCACCACCCCTTCCAGCGAACATCCTTGTCTTGTTAACTTCATAGAGAACAGCCAAAAACATTCCCATCGCTTGTCACACCTCCCTTCATAAGCATTACACATATCCAATTATATAAAAACCATAGAGCTTAAAGACGTCCACCCAGCACAACAAAAATGGTTATGAAGAAAACTACCAAACACTGCGTTACTGTCTGTCTGTACGCCTGCCTAGCCGCCAACGTACAAGAAGGGCGGCCAACACACCACAGATCATTCTTTCACTTTCGAGAGTCGCTACACGAAAATCCACCACTTTCGCTTCCCATCAAAGCACAACAAGAGCCAGATAAACGGCCCAGAAAACAATCTGCCCTTGCTAAATCCCTGAGTTTCAGGGATTATACTCACGTCACATCTATGCATTTGTATCTGTTCCTAACATTGTGCATGCAAGCTCCCACTTGAATATAAACCTGCACCTGTGAAAGATTGCACATCAAGGATTACAGACATCTAAGGCCCTTTCTTAGAATCCAAGTTTTTTAGTAGAACCCAATTTGTTTGCTGGATCTTCTGCTTGGCCATTTGTCGCATAAGAGTGACGAGCTGTCAAAACACGAACGCGAGACATTGCTCACAAGCTCTCACAAAAACTGTTCTCGAATCTCCAAGTATTGCTCAAAAGACCAGCTTAGATATTGGTTTTTTTGCCAAAAGGTTAATTACTAAAGATAGCAAAACTCTGGTTCTATATCCCGCAGGCGGATAAGAATCCAGCTAGATCTCCTCGAAAAAAGACAAACTCTAATGGCATCCAATGAAAGACCATTGTGCTACGCATCAAACACATAACGCTATTGAATAGATAGATAAACAAACTAAACAAGGAGGACATTTAGTACACCACAACTGAACTAAACGATCTCTCTCGTGTTTCAGAAGTAAAGTTTGGGCACCACGAAGTCCTAGTTCAATGCGGTTGTAGTTGTGTGGGTGCGCTCTCATACAATGGGGGTTAACTAAGCTAAGCATGCCTTCAAGTCTGAACGTCACAACAACTCCTCACAAAGGAACAACCCAAAAATAACATTTTTATGGACATTATACTCATCCTTAAACTAGGTATACAGGTGTATTCGCCAGTAGCTAGACCTATATAATTCAAATATATAGTTTTGCCGTATTAACCTCTTTCGAATGGGGGTGTACATCTTGAGAAAACTTTTAGCTGTCATGAGTGTAACCTTGTTGCTCCTTGTGTTTCTGTGTGGCTGTCAGAACATCTCTCTTGACCAGCAAAAGCGTAATGACGCAGGGCAAACCGCCTCAGTAACTATTCAAGAACTTAATGCCTATGATACTTTCTTGGACGGGACCTTGCTTATAACTTATGAAGGAGTTTACGGTTTTGCTAAAACCAAGTATACAGATAGAAGACAGGTGACTACTAGCATGCAAGTTACAAATATCACAGGTTCAATACGAAAATTACAGCTGCACAGTTTGCTGTTACATTCAGCCGATATATAGTAGATTACGCTTCAAAACGCGAGTATGTCAATGAATCTTTCCCATGTTTTTGCTCATTGTTTCCAGGTGCGTCACAATAGTCCAGTCTAGTTTAGCCAACACAATTATCCCAGGTAGAATACTACTTCAACAAGAAGTTATTAACTAGCTGGTAATATTACTCAAAAGAGCAGCCTAGATGTTTGGTTATTTTTATGAAAAAGTCAATTACTAAAGAGAGTAAAACTCTGGTCGCGTTGGCGGTTTTTGGCGTAGCCATGGGGCTACTGGAAGCGGCCGTAGTAGTCTATTTAAGGCAACTTTACTACCCGGAGGGGCTTACGCTTCCTCTGAAACCTGCATCGTCAACGATACTACTCATTGAGTCATCGAGGGAGTTAGCTACCCTTGTAATGCTCATCACTGCGGCAATAGCTGTAGGTGAAAACGCCCTTCAAAGTTTTGCTTACTTTCTTTACATGTTCGGTTTTTGGGACATCTTTTACTATGTTTTCTTAAAAGTGTTCTTAGACTGGCCAGCATCAATTCTGACTTGGGATGTGCTGTTTTTCGTACCGGTGCCCTGGGTCAGCCCAGTGCTTGCGCCAATTATATGTTCTTTGACCATGATCGTATTTGGATGCATTGCGGTGCTTCTACAACAGAAAGGCGCACACATAAAAATAAAAGGTGTTGACTGGGCGCTTTTTATCAGTGGGGCTGCAGTTATCTTTTATTCATTCATCAAGGACTACGTGACATTTCTTTTGAGTGAAGGTTTGCCCATCAATATATGGGCGCTAGCTAGGAATCCCAACTTCCAGCAATTAATATCTCAGTATGTCCCAACCCATTACAGCTGGTACTTGTTCTTTGTTGGAGAACTATTGATGGTGATTGGAATGTTCCACGTATTTAGGTGCTCACAACCTAAATCTTAAGGTACTGCCCAGCGTAACAGCAGAGCTAGGTGCAAAGAAACACTCCTTTTCGAAGTCTTACAGGTACTAATTATCTTGTATAAACCTTGATTTGTCATGCCGTCTAAGACCCTGTCGTCGTAGAAATCCCTACAAATAAGCTAGCGAGAATGGATATACTGACCGCCTACGGGTAAGACTCTCCCGTTTCTTAGGAATAGAAGTTACTCCGATAACCAGAATGAAAGCCAAGATTCTAGTTCATATTGAATTGTGTTCCAGTCATACGTAACCCCAGAGAAAGCTGCGGCTTTTCGTTGCTGCTTTGAGGCTTGACATGTCTCCTTTGCTACCAACCCGTGTCCACGCGGTAACTCCGACAGGCCTTTCAAAAAGTCAACAGCATAGTAGATTGTAACTTTACCCGACAACTTTCCGGCCATTTGTCGAATACCCCTTATCCTGGGCGCATCATTATAAAAAGTCGTCAACGCCAGTGTTCTGTTTAGGTGTAGCGAAACCCCGCAATTTTACCCCCCAACAGCGTTCAATTCTCGCCAATTCAATAATGGGCACGTACCAGCAGCTTCTTTTACCAATGTGTCAATGCGCTTTCTAAGTTTGGGCAACTCCATAATATGCGAGGCTTGATCACAAAGTAATGCCATGCAACAGAATAGTTATGTGTACCTACAAGCGTTCGTAATTTGGGGACTAAATAACTCTTAAAATGAAAGTCATTATAAATTCATGCACTAAGAGATTTTTAAGTGACCTGCATGCTTAGACAGGTTCTATTATGTCTCACGAAAGTGTTTTTGAGCTAGGCCATTCCATTTTGAGTCGCGTTGTGCTTTTCTTTTTCGAGTGCCATAGATCAGCTCCATAATCGTGCCGATTATTCTCTGTAAATGTGGTTGACATCAGCAGATTTTAGTCCTATAATGTTAAAGTAGGATGTAGTAATACTTTGTATTACTACATTAGAGGAGGTGAAATAGAGTGAATCAAACGAAAGGAAAAAACAATCGAAAAGTAATTAAGGCGATTTCTCCTCATAAAACGAAAAGGAGTGGCACTAGGAAAACAGCGGTACTGACTTTCTCCGTACCACCAGAAATGGGAAAAATGATAGACGACCTAGCGAAACAAGAAAATAGAACAAGAAGTGAGCTCATAAGAGAAGCGATAAGAAGATACATAGCGGAAGAAAAATGGGCACAGATTTATCGTTATGCGGAACAGAAAGCTTTAGAAAAAGGAATAACCGAAGATCAGATTGAAGAAATAATAGATGCCGAAAGGGAATAGACAACAAAACCTGAAAGTAGTTATTGATACAAACGTTTTTGTTTCCGCTCTTCACTTCGGTGGTACTCCTAGAAAAGTTGTAGATTTAATGTGGAAAGAGGCAATTGAGGTTTACATTTCTCCATTCATTGAGGAAGAGATAGAACGCGTGCTCGTCAGTCGCTTTGAATGGGATAAACACATGGTTGATCAAGTAATAAATAGCATAAATGAATACGCAATTATGGTAGAACCAGAAGTAACGGTATCAATCATTGATGCCAAAAAGACAGATAACCGCATATTAGAATGCGCAGTGGCTGGAAAGGTTGATTGCTTGGTCTCTGGAGATAAAAAACACATACTACCGTTAAAAGAGTTCCACGAAATTAAAATCATGTCGCCCGCCGAGTTTCTAGACTACTTCTATACAAAGAGAAAAGAGTGGCTAGAAAAAAAGTAATTTTCTGTTTCATATTTGAAGGAGATTGTTAATGCGTTTAACTACCGATCCTCCTTTCCTCCTTTTCCGAGCTTCTGCTAAATACCTAAACAACTTGCTATTTTTGCCTGAACACAATAACCAGAAAGGGAAAATTGTGTCCTCAGCATGAAATCTGCATTAATCGAAATCACAGAAGTGAGAAAAAGAAAACCAGCGGCCTCACTTTCTTAGAGATAACAAAATAACAAGAATTGAAAAGGTGGGCTTGCAACACATGGCAGATGGAGACAACAATGATAATGGATAATTGAACGCCGGTCGCGGTGACAAATCCAAGGACATCCCCAAAAACCGATGCAATAGCCCCCCTTCTTTAAAACCAAAGAACAAAGAATAGAAAGCCATAACTTGCAACGAAAAATGAGCTGCCTACGGCTTCTAGCTTGGCATCTCCATACGCCAAAAGATTTTGTCTGTAATTAATAGCTGTAAGAAAACGGTTAGGACGGCACCGACGGCAAAACCAAAGTAACCCCAGAGAAAGCTCTCAGTCGGAATACCGATAAGCAGGGCAATGAGAATAGCAGGAGCCATGGACAGAGCAAAGACAGCAAAGCGTAAATAGACCGTAAGCACATTCCCGGAATCGAACGTGGGAAAAATGACATTCACAACACTCATGCCAAATAACACTAAAACGTCTGCTGACATTATGAACAGAAACACTGCCAGCGCTTCCGAAAAGGTTAGACCTGACAAGATCCAAATCGGCAAAACCAAAGCCATTGCCCTCATGCCAGCTCTCAAAGAAAGCAGAGCATTTACAGCTGAAATTTTCTGCCACGGTCTGCCTGGTAGTAAATAAATGTACTGTTTATGTAACTCATACTGAACCCCTACAGGTAAAACTTGAACCAACATAGCATACATAACAACGTAAATTAGTGCGAACACAGTGATCGAGGAAAAACCCTCACTGAAATATCCGACAATCGCTCCAAGAATAAGCAGTAGAAGCTGATCCCAGCCGAGTATGATAAACTTCTGACTTCGCTTGTTTCCAATAGCCTGTTTCCATGTAAAAGCCCAAGGTCCCTTAAGGTTCCAATCAAGATCCATTTCCTTAGATTTCTTCTGCGGCTTTTCGCTGCTGCTTTGGAGGCTTGACATGTCTCCTTTGCTAACAGCCTGTGCCCACTCTGCAACAGTGACAGACTCTTCATAAAAGTCAACAGCATAATAAATGGACAAGGCAACTACGGCCAAAGTTGAAGCTAAGAGAACTGAGAATAATGGCGGCGAAATTCTACTCATGAATGGCGCCATTATGAGTGTTTTTGCCCATCCAATAATGGGAATAGAACCAAGCAAAGGACCATTCAAAGTAGTAAGCAAACCTTCCCAAACGTTGTCACCGCTTAGCATGCCCCAAGCTACATAAGCAAGGACCGCTATGATAAGTACCTTGATAAACCTCTTAATCAATCTGCCAATGTTGAACCTGTGTGCGATGGAGAAAACGAAGAAGTTTAAAGATGATACAAGTATTGAGAGGACCATGATGGTTAAACCGGAATAAACTAGCCTGATATGATTCATGGGCAAATTGAGCATCCGTCCAAATAAAGGAAGATAAATGATGGCTAAAACCGTCGTATACAAAGAACTCCAGAACTGACGTATCATTGACCATGCATAAACACTGCGCTGATTAATGGGTGAAGGAAATAACAAGTTAGCATCAGCCATGGTATAAGTACCAGGAGCATAGCTGACAGAAGCTTTATTTAGCCCTCCCAAAAATATGAGCAGCAAGAGCGCCATAATTACGGAACCGATAACGTCTAGGCTTAAATACCATGGCGATTCCAGAGGATCGCTTCTCTTAAACAAAAAAGGCAAGATCCATATGAACTGCAAGCCGTATTGAACAACCAAACCTGCGAGCTTTGCCGGATGGTGAATAGCATCGATAACATAGTTTTTGTACTTCGTGGAATCCAAAAAATAGAGAGCTCTGAAACCGCCGAGAATATTACTTGTTTTCATCGGATGTAATCTCCAGGAAAAGCTCTTCCAAAGTGCTTTCTTGAGCCGCCTGCACCCGCTTTCTCAAGTCATCAATCGTGCCCTCGGCAATCAGTTTACCGCTTTTCATTACAAGCACCCTGTCACATAGATTTTGGGCTGTATCCAGCATATGCGTGCTTATCAGAAGTGATTTCCCAAGGGCTTTTAGATCCATAAATACCTCTTTTAACTCGTGCACTGCCTTTGGATCAAGTCCAATCAATGGCTCGTCGAAAAGTAGAACATCGGGATCATGTAGTAACGCGCAGCAAATCATGGTTTTTTGCTTCATTCCTTTGGAAAGGTGCATACCCAACTCATTACGCTTCTCCATTAAATCAAATCGATGTATTAAATCATTAGCTCTCTTTTCCCAATCATGAAGGTTATATGCTAAAGCGATAAACTTTAAGTGGTCCCATACGGTCAAACCTTCGTAGATATCTGGAACCTCAGGTATGTAAGCAAGCTTTGCACGTGCCACATCGGAACGGTGGTCCATACCATCGATGGTTATCGTGCCTTCCGCCTTTCTAAGCAGCCCGACTATGCATTTGAGTGTGGTTGTCTTGCCTGCGCCATTTGGGCCAAGAAGACCCACCACTTCGCCCTCACTTAGGGAAAAGGACAAGCCGTCTACCGCTTTTGTCTTTCCAAAATACTTTTTCAGCCCATTAACCTCAAGAACCGTCAACTAAATCCCCTCTTCCTGGTAGTCTAATAACATTGTAACTAGCTTACTGGAAATCCATGTCACTAACAGTATACAGAAGATTTTCATTTCAAGGAGGTTCAGTAACAAAAAAGGCTCCACACTTAGAAAAAATGAGGAGCATTTTTATGCACTTTACACTTTTATTCTACTTCGCCCGCCAACCTCCATCCACACGCAGAGCTTCACCAGTTATGTAGCTGGACGCATCGCTGGCTAAGAACAAGATAGCTTCTGCGATTTCTTCTGGTTCACCCCATCGTCCAAGCGGCGTGGTTTGTTTTATCAACTGATCCGTTTGCGGATCAGACATAAGATCTCTGGTCATCCCTGTAACTATGCCCCCTGGACAAACAGCATTTACACGGATACCTTGGCTGGCATACTCGCATGCAATTTGCTTAGTTAAACCAACAACACCATGCTTAGATGCGGTGTATGCCGTGCCACCAGCCATGGCTCCTAAGCCTGCGACGGACGCAGTATTTACAATAACCCCACCATTGCCTTGAGAAAGGAACTGCTGGATAGCGCGCTTGCACCCGTAGAACACACCTTTAAGGTTGATGTTGATGATGCGCTCCCACAGCGCTTCATCTGACTCCAAGCAAGGCTTGAAGCCGTCGAATACACCTGCGTTGTTAACCATGATATCAAGTTTTCCATAATGCTCCACAGCTGCCTCTACAGCCTTGTTAACATCGTCCCAGTGCGACACGTCCGCTTTAACTGCTATAGCCTCCCCACCCTTTTCATTGACCATCCGCACTGTTTCTTCTGCCGTTTCTCCTACATAGTCCACTGCTACAACTTTCGCACCCTCTTGAGCAAAAATAATGGAAGCAGCTCTTCCCATACCAGAACCTGCTCCGGTTATGACTACTACTTTGCCGTATAACTTCCCATCCATTTCTCAATCACACCCCTTGTCCTCAGGCGTGCCGTTATACGAGAAGACAAAAGACTATCTTACCTGATTAAGTGAGGCAAATCCCCCGCCAATATAACTCTTTGAAAATCTACTTATTCTAAGCTGACTCACAACCTCATGCGTAGCAACTTCCCAAATAGTGTGCTAACACGCTTTCAGGTTTTAATGAGTGATATTATACGCCACATAAATGCAAACTGTTGCCGTGAAACATGATACTTATTCTTTCTAATTTGCTAACGCTACAAGAGAACTTTTGCATTCTCTACTTCGTGGTTTGCCTTCTCTGTAGATTTACATAATAGTCATATCTCTTAGTCTTTACAAGTCTTCGTTATAGTGAAACCCCATGCGCCATGCATCAGTGGTATGCCTTGGATACTGATGCTTAGTTTGGCATAACCGCCAACTATCTTTCTTTGTGGAGGACAGTAATTTTAAGTTTGAAAGCGCCATTCCCTCAGCATTTACTTCCATAGCTATTGCTAATAATTTTCAAGCAAAGCATAAAAAAAACTAAGGCTTTCTGTATTATTATCCTTTTTACTTGGTAATAGAAGATCGATAGATTTCGTAGTTTGTTCAGGATTTAGGCCCAAAACATCACCTCTATGTTCAGAAAGTTGATGTATTGTAAAAGATTTCCATTATTCGCACATTTAATGTTATTTTAATCACAATTTAATAATTACTTGACAATTTAATTTTGTTGTGTATACTTATAAACATTAGTTTCAAAATCTTGTTTCACGGGGGAGGCAGATTGATGAAAAAGATACTATTAACACTGGTTATCGCAGTACTTTTGTTGTCAGGTTTTGCAGGGGTAAAAAGTGCAGAACTACTGTTTGTGAGCAATTCCACAACCACTAATCAAGAGGATCCAGAGAATGAAATCATCGTCGGTTATAAAGAGAATACTGACGTTGCAGTTCTCTCTAAGCAAGTGGAAAAGACTACTGGCGCAAAACTTTCTAGAAAAGGCTTAAAGAACTTTGCAGTATTCAAACTACCTCAAGGCAAGGCCGCCGATGTGGTGATGAATCAATTGAAGAATGATCCGAATGTGGAGTACGTTGAGCCAAATTACATTGCTCACGCTTTTGACGTTCCGAATGACACTTTCTTCAACCCATACCAATGGAACTTCTACGATTATGGCATGACAAGCAACGGCTATGTCTCTAACTACGGCATTCAGGCTGTTTCTGCATGGAATATTACAAAAGGTGCAGGCGTTAAAGTAGCAATAATCGATACAGGTGTAGCCTACGAGAACTACGGTGCATATACCAAGGCTCCAGATTTAGCAAATACACTGTTTGATACTGCAAATGCGTATGACTTTGTTAACAACGACACTCACGCTAATGATGACAACAGTCATGGAACTCACGTAGCTGGAACAATTGCTCAATCGACAAATAATGGCATGGGAGCCGCTGGTATTGCTTATCAAGCAACCATATTGCCTATAAAAGTACTCGATAGCGAGGGCTCCGGAACATACGACGCCATTGCCAACGGCATTATATGGGCTGCTGACAAAGGAGCCAGGGTCATCAACATGAGTTTGGGAGGAAGTTCGGGGTCTACAACACTTCAGAACGCTATACAATACGCATACAACAAAGGCGTCGTGATTGTGTGTGCTTCTGGAAATGATAGAAGATCTACAGTAAGTTACCCTGCGGCCTATACTCAGTGCATCGCTGTTGGATCAACTCGCTTTGACGGAACGAGAGCTCGTTATTCTAACTATGGTAGCGCGCTCGATATTGTTGCTCCTGGTGGAGATACATCCGTTGACCAAAATCATGATGGCTATGGCGATGGCATCTTACAGCAGACTTTTGCCGAAGGATCACCCACAGACTTCGCTTATTACTTCTTCCAGGGAACTTCAATGGCGTCTCCGCACGTGGCTGGAGTAGCTGCTCTTGTTTTATCGGCACATCCGACGTACACAAACGAACAAGTGAGAACTGCACTTCAGTCCACAGCAAAAGATCTTGGCACAGCAGGATGGGATAAATACTATGGTTATGGCCTAGTAAATGCGTATGCTGCAGTAAACTGGACACCATAAAAAACGCACCCCATTAAAACAAAAAGACCCTCTGAAAAAGAGGGCCTTTTTGTTTTACAACTGAGAAAGTTTACTCATGTTCTTAGCCTTAAAAAAATCAGATCTTGTTTGAGTAAAGTTTCTCAGTATTTTGCTGTCTTTCTTACCTCTCCCCCTGTTGGGTCGCTGCCTCTCAATGCATGGCATCATCAAGACGTGCGAAACCAATGATGATACCCCTAAATAAGAAAGCGACAAAGCCAGTAAAACTCAACTGCAAAATAGCAAAAATAGCCCGTTTCCCGATTTTCGCGACCAGATAAAATTGGGTTCTTGATGGTTTTCTATAAAGGGGCTGCCGTTGACATTGAGGTGATTCACACCTTAACATACCGACGAGACTGCCCAGCTCACTGTTTTCGCCATTGCCATAACTTTACTGAAAACTACCACAATAGTCTATCTGAATCAGCTTTACTACGCAGAGGGACTCTCGCTTCTTTTCAGAACAGCGTTGCCAGGAGAACCTCTCGTTGAGTCATCAGGAAAGCTAGCCTCTGATGACTCAACGAGCATGATGCCCTGTTCCCATGGCATCCTTCTTTAAGCTATAGTTCTATTTCAAATTACCTGAGGTTAAGCCTACGCACTTTGAACATTGCCTTAGTGCATCTTCAAGCTCTTAAACCTCTCAGCGTTAGCCTTGATTGCTACTTCCACAGGAATTCTCTCCATGCTTGAAGCGCCGAAGAATCCAACGATACCTTTTGTGTGGTCGAAAATGTACTGTGCATCCTCAGGCTCGGCAATAGGGCCACCGTGGCAAATAACCATGACATTGGGGTTCACGCTCTTTGCCGCATCATGTATGGCTTGAATACGCTGTGCACAGTCATCCAGTGTTAATGCTGTTCTTGCTCCAATAGCACCTTTGGTTGTCAAGCCCATATGAGCTACAATAACGTCTGCACCTGCTTTGGTCATTTCTATGGCATCGTTTTCATTGAAGACATAAGGACAAGTGAGAAGATCCATATCGTGTGCCATGGCGATCATCTCTACCTCTTTGTAGTAACCCATATCTGTTTCTTCCAAATTCTGACGGAATTGACCATCAATTAGACCCACTGTTGGAAAGTTTTGAACACCGGTAAATCCGATATCTTTTATTTGTTTGAGGAAATTCTTCATTATTTTGAATGGATCTGTCCCGTTAACACCAGCCAAAACCGCTGAATTTTCTGCAATGGGTAGCACTTCATTTGCCATCTCCAGAACGATCTGGTTCGCATCACCGTAAGCTAATAGACCTGCCAAAGAGCCTCTGCCAGCCATTCTGTAACGACCTGAGTTGTAAATGATAATTAAATCAACACCACCTGCCAAAGTAAACTTAGCAGAAATACCTGTACCTGCACCCGCACCGATGATGGGGCGCCCACTCTTAACTTGTGACTGCAATCTTTCTAATGCAGTCTTCCTGTCAATTGCCATTCTGTTTCCTCCCTTTACTTACTAAACCTATTTCGAATCAACTGGAGCAAGGCATTTGCCATGGCTTCAGCAAATTCCGGATCGTTAATGTGGTAATCCAGTTCTCTAACTTCAATATCAGTTCTTAAGTTTTTCTTTAGCGTCTCAAACAAAGCCGTATCAGCTTCAGGGTCATAGAAAGGCATGCCTTCTTTATCTATGCCAGACACACCTTTAAGCGGCAGGAATACCACAATAGGCCCTTTGGCCTGATTCAGCTTTTGCGCGATTATTTCCCCAAGTTTGCGGTTTTCTTCTACTGTTGTCCTCATCAGTGTGACTGAAGGATTGTGCACATGCAGTTTTCTTGACCTAAATTTCTCTGGAACGGTGTCCATGGGACCAAAATTGACCATGTCCAAGGCGCCTACAGAAACAACTTGTGGTATCCCTTTTTTAGCTGCAGCATCCAGCCTGGTAGGCCCAGCTGATAATACCCCTCCAACCAATTCATCAGCCCATTCTGTGGTAGTTATGTCAGCCACTGCATCTATAAAACCACTCTCTATCAAACTTTCCATTGCCCTTCCACCAGTTCCTGTGGCGTGGAATACAAGTACTTCACAGCCATTTTCTTCCAGAACGGAGCGAACTTTTTCTACACAAGGAGTAGTAAGTCCAAACATGGTTGCTGCTACGAGAGGTTTCTCTTCTTTGGTGGATTCAAAATCCTTAGGTACTTCTGCCTCCACCATTCCACATATGGCACCTGCGGCATTAGCAAGTATGCGTGATGAAAGCCTGTTTATGCCTGAAATATCGACGACCGAGTACATCATGGTGACATCCTTAATGTCCACGTAAGGCCTGGTATCACCAGAAGCCATAGTAGAAACCATTAATTTTGGAACTCCAACAGGTAGCGCACGCATAGCTGGTGTAGCCAGAGAAGTCCCGCCTGAACCACCCAAACTTAAGATTCCATCGATTTTACCTTCCTGGTAAAGCTCTTCGACTAAAACAGTTGCACCTTTGGCCATTGCTTCAATAGCGACACCTCTGTCAGTTTTAGCAAGCTCCTCAATGGTGTAACCTGCTTTCTTTGCTACCTCATCTCTGGAAATATCTGGCGTAGTTTTTGGTTCACCAATAATGCCTGCATCAATTAAAAGCGTATTATGTCCACGGCTTTCTATAATTCTCTTAACATACTCGAATTCCTTGCCTTTAGTGTCAAGTGTCCCCAGTAAAACAATTGTCTTACTCATCGCGTCACATCCTTTGCAGGCTTTATTAACCCCCGAAAGCCTCAATAGCTTAAATTCTATCACTCAAATCGGAAGAATTTATAATGGTCCTATTAGATCATCATAAAGACAAACCTTCGCACTGGTGCTTTATGCACTCCGGCAAGTTATTAGGAAAACCAATGCTATAATCGAATTGCATAAATGCTGACTTGAGCTATGTTTCATGGCTATGGAGGATTACTTTGGAAAGCGAAAGAAGTAGCGCTTCAGTATTACTAAGTGGTCTGAGTAAACTCAAATGGAATTTGCTTGTCAAAGGTCTTCTTGTGGGCGCGGTTTCGGGTATTTTGGCTGTTCTTTACCGCATTGCCATAGAATACGGTACGAAAACGTCGTTAGGTATTTACGCTTATTTGAGAGCGCACCCCACTTATATCGCATTATGGATTTTCGTCGTGCTAGCAGGCGGCTTGTTCGTAGCGTGGTTAGTAGCACTTGAACCCATGGCATCAGGAAGTGGTATTCCACAAGTTGAAGGTGTCGTTCTATTCGGCCTAAAGATGAAATGGCATATGATTTTGGTAGTACGTTTTCTCGGTGGCATCTTGTGTAGTTTTTTTGGCTTGTCGTTGGGACGTGAAGGGCCATCTGTTCAGATAGGTGCTGCGGGAGGGCAAGCTGTGTCGCGTTTGCTTGCTGAGCATGACGCAGAGGAAAATTACTTAATTACCAGTGGTGCAGCTGCAGGTTTGTCAGCAGCATTTAGCGCGCCACTGTCGGGTGTAATGTTCGCTCTCGAAGAAATTCACAGAAGCTTTTCACCGTTAATACTTGTTTCAGCTTTCGCCGCATCAATTGTTGCCGATTTCATATCCAAGTACTTCTTTGGTTTAAGACCTGTCTTGCACTTTTATCCCATACCCCAGCTGCCCGTATCTTATTATTGGTATTTGCTACCCGTAGGAATTATCGCTGGGTTGGTAGGTGCCCTTATGAATGCGACATTACTGAGTTTTCAGCAGTTCTACAAAGGAATTCCTCGACGTATAAGACCATGCGTCGCTATGTTGATTGCGCTACCCTGCGGCCTTTTTCTGCCACTTGCTTTAGGTGGAGGAAGCGACTTAATTGCTTTGGCAGAAGGAGCAAAAAGCGGAGTTGTAGTGCTAATAATTTACTTGGTAGTAAAATTGCTTTTCACAAGTGTGAGCTTCGGCAGCGGAGTACCAGGCGGTATCTTCATGCCCATACTAACAGTGGGAGCCCTTTCTGGAAGTATCTTGTCGCTTACTGCCACCAGGTTTGGCTTCCCCATAGAGTATGTGCCTGTGTTTGCCATATGTGCCATGGCTGGTACCCTTGCTTCATCCGTTAAAGCCCCCATCACTGCAATCCTTCTCACCGCCGAAATGAGCGGGTCATTGGTCCATACGCTGCCCGTTGCTGCATGTGCTTTCATAGGCTTACTGGTGTCAGATATTCTAAAAATTGACCCCATATATGAGACATTGCTACAACGTTTCATCGACAGAAACGGCACTACTATGACTGCCAATCGCAGAGGCGGAATAGTGGAAGTGCCCGTAGAATTTGGGTGTGAAGTCGTAGGCAAAGCCATTAGGGATGTTCAATGGCCACAGGGCATTCTAATCGTAGCAATACGTAGAGGGGCAAAAGAATTAGTACCTCAGGGTAGTACCGTCATTGTTCCTGGTGATTATCTTATTGCTTTGTGTCCACAAGGTCGCGAACATGAAGCCAAAGAAGCAATGAGAAAACTCTGCTTAGTACAAAAGGAAAATTAAGCAAGCATCGGTGTCTTTACTAGTACCTCTTAACACGGGCTATTTAAAAGAACAAAGTTAACAAATTCTAAAAAAAGAAAACATATAAAGAACTATCGACAACGTAAACTATCTGCTTATCTGCATATGGTTGCGCCCTCTATTCTTATAACAAATAGCGCAAAGTCCATCCATTCACCGTGGTCTTACCCTACTTGTATTTGGAATTTTATTCTCAAGAACTGCTTCAATTTGTATTACCATATAACTAACGCAAAAGAAAACGGGTTCTTGACAAAAACTTAATCAAAATTGCTTACAAACAGCATTATTCTGTAATTGTGAAATAAATAACGCTTGGGAGGTAATCGTAGTGCCCAAAATACTGAAAGTGAAAAACATGAACAAATGCATCGGATGCTTTGAATGCATGATAGGTTGCGCATCATTGAACTTCCATAGTCACACGTTAACAAAGAGTGCCATCAGGGTCAAAACAAAGGGTGGACTTCAGAGCCAGTTCGCAGCTGTCATCTGTGTGGGATGCTCAGATCCCGCCTGTGCAGAAGCGTGCCCCACACAGGCACTAACGCCCCGACCAGGAGGTGGCGTCTTATTTGATGCGAAGAAATGTATTGGCTGCGAGAAATGCGTGCCAGCGTGCATTGTGGGAGCCATTGCCATGGACAAGCAAGCTAAAAAACCCATCATTTGCAAACAATGTGGAGCATGTGTGCAGCTTTGTCCACATGAATGCTTAGCCATGGAGGAGGCGTAAAAACATGCTCGGAGCTGATTACATAAGAGTCTTGTATGTGGACTTAACCAAAGAAAAAGTCTCTGTTGAAGAACGAAAAGATCTATTTCATCTGTTAGGTGGAACCGGAGTAGCAGCAAAGCTACTTGAGGAAAACATGCATCCAGAACTGCCAGCGCTTCATGAGGACCAACCTATCGTGTTTGCCATAGGACCTCTGTCGACGATTTTCCCCGTCGCCACAAAGACTGTTGCCACATTCATTTCTCCGCTAACAGGCGAATACGGTGAAAGCCATGCTGGTGGTCGCTCCGCTATGGCTATCAGGAATGCTGGCTACGATGCCATAGTAATAACTGGTAAAGCAAGAAGACCAACTTACCTGAGCATTTCTGATCATTCTGTTGACTTCAAAGATGCCCGTGGCTTGTGGGGCTTGGGTGTTGATGAAGTAGGAAGGATTATTAGAGAGCGTGAAGGTATACCAGGCAAACGCAGCATCATGCGTATTGGTGTGTCGGGAGAAAACTTAGTTAGTTTCGCTGGGGTAAACGTGGACACTTACAGACACTTTGGAAGGCTAGGCCTGGGAGCCGTATTTGGAAGCAAACAGTTGAAAGCCATTGCCATCACAGGCGAAACAGACATTCCCGTAAGTAACTTCAAAGACTACTACACCACCTTTCGTTGGCTCTATAAAAAGGTAGTAGAAACTGATCTCATGGCGAAGTATCACGAGATTGGAACTCCCATAAACATTAAGGTGCTTAACGCAATTAACTCTCTACCTACTAAAAACCTACAGCAGTCCACATTTGAGTACGCTGATGCCATCTCTGGCGAAACTTTCGCAGAGCAAACACTGGTGAGAAAAGTATCCTGTGTGGGTTGTCCTATTGGCTGCATTCACGTAGGTCAGTTCAGAAGGCTATTTGATAAAGGCTATGAGTATGAATCATTGGCGGTATCCTACGACCACGAACTCATATATGCACTAGGCAGTTTGCTGGGAACAACCTCAGCTAGTGAAGTTTTGGAGCTTATCGATGAGGTAGAAGAAACCGGTTTGGATGCTATGAGCACTGGTGTTGTCTTAGCTTGGGCAACTGAAGCCTTACAAAAAGGGCTGATCAGCATGGACCAGACCATAGCGCCCTTGGAATTTGGAAATACGGACAGTTACAAGAAAGCTATACACTACCTCGCCGAAAAAACTAACGATTTTTACAGCACTCTGGGAATGGGCTTAGCTAAAGCCACAGAAGTTTATGGAGGCAAAGATTTTGCATTGGTTTATGGTGGCAACGAAATGGCTGGATATCACACAGGCTACGCCTTTACACTTGGACAAACAGTGGGAGCAAGACACTCACACTTGTGCAACGCAGGTTACCAGTACGACCAAAGCGCTAAAGAGTTAAACGATGAAGAAATTGTAGATTATTTGATAAAGGAAGAGAAAGAAAGATGCATGCTCACATCTTTGGTGATCTGCTTGTTTGCTCGGAAGGTATACGACAGAGAAACAGTGCTAAGAGCCCTAAACTCCATCGGCATACCATTCACTAATGACGATCTAACCAAGACCGCCGAAGAAACGTTCTTTACCAGATTACGCATAAAACAAAAACTGGGTTACTCACTGGAGAACGAAAGATTTCCTAAAAGGGCCTTTGAAACACCTACGCGTTGGGGGAAAATGGACGAAGAGCGCATGAACAAACTGCTTAAGATGTATGTACAAAGGCTTCAATCAGAATATGAGAATTACAGTTCAAATAAATGATTACTTTAATCGCTACGGTGTCCGCTCTGGAGAAATAGAACTTCCAGCTGGCGCCACCGTAGCTGATCTCTTAAAAAGTTTAGGCATACCGCTCTCGGAAATAGGCTTTGTAGTGCGTAATAGTACCGTACTAAAAGAAACAGAACAGCTACGAGATGGCGACGTAGTACTAATACTTCCTTTTGTGTTAGGCGGCTAAGTCACAATTTTTGGCTTTTTGACAAATAGTTCTCAAATACTTCTTCGGGTACCATGCTACCGCCTGTGAGCCAGACCATGTGAACACCATCACCTACGATGCCATACAACCCAGCATTGGCCGAAGGTTCAGTTTTTATGCCTTCCTTGTCCCAGAGCCAGCGTACCATGTCAAGCATGAACTCATCAGGGACCGTGAACACTCCATCGATGAGATGCATCATCCAAGAAGTAGTCAGCTTTGATGCTCGACCCACGGCCAAACCGTCAGCCACGGTTATTCCATCCAGGCCAACGTCGCTCACGCTGATGTCACTTAGCTTGCCAGTAGCCAAAGCAAGTAGCATGCAGGGGCTGTGCGTGGGCTCAGCAAAATAGACTTCTACTCTGTCGCCCAAAGTTGCCTTCAAACCGAAGGCTATGCCGCCAGGAGCACCGCCCACTCCACAAGGAATGTACACCTTTAGGTTTTTGCCTGTTTCATCTAGAAGTGGTCGAATCTGTGGCGCCAGTCTTAAACCAGCCACGGCATAACCCAGGAACAATATGACAGACTCCTCATCATCCACAAAGTGCGCTTTTGGATTACTGCTGGCTATTTGGCGTGCCTGAGCTACTGCTGAAGAATAATCGCCTTCGTGTTCCACAACGCGTGCTCCTAGACTGCGAAGTTTTTCCTTTTTCCAAGCGGCAGCTTCCTTGGACATATGCACTTCCACATTGAAACCAAAGGCACGCCCCATGATTCCAATGCTGAGCCCCAGATTTCCTGTGGAACCCACAACTAGTGAGTAGCCGCTGAAAACGTTACGCGCCTCTGGAGTAAGCAAAGCACGGTAGTCGCTATCTAGGGTTATAACGCCCTCCTGTAGAGCCACCTGCTCAGCAAACCACAGTACCTCGTATATGCCACCGCGGGCTTTCACAGAGCCTGATATGGGAAGGTAGTTATCCAACTTTGCGTAAACGGGGCCTGAAAAGCTCTCCAGCGTTATACCCTTTAACTCCTCTGCGTGCTTCAGTTCTGTATGCGAACTTTCTATGATGCCATCATTTGTTTCTGGAAAAAGCTCCTTTATGGCTGGTGCAAAACGCTGCAAACGTTTCTCTGCATCTTCAATGTCCATCAAGCCCAAAGGGATATGCTTCAAAGCTTTTGTTGTTTCTTCTTTGTTCGGGTTACGCCAGAAAACTGGCTGGTACGTTTTTATCTTGTTTAACAAGAACTCATCAGCATTCATGATCCTTTCAGAAATACCTCCTTTCAAAATCGGTAGCAACCCACCTGCTGGCTTCCGCTGAAGCCTTTCGGCAAGCTTCTACCAAGGCTGCACCCTTTGAGACCTCAGCTATGAAGACGCCGTTAAAGCAGTCTCCTGCTCCCAAGGTGCTTACCACTTCCACTTGAGGCGCTTCAACATGGACACCATCCACAGTGGCTCCTCTGCTACCTTGCTTCACCACCACGTGCTTGTAATAGTAGTCAGTTTTTGCTAAGATTTCCATTTCATGTTCATTAGCAAAGAGAAAGTCGTAACCGCGTGTCATCTGCAAGAAGGTACTTAAGTGCTGCTTAAGTGGCTCATAGGAAGCGGCATCCACAGAAAGAACGGCTCCATTGCTTTTAGCTTTAGCAGTCAGCTCCTGAACCACTTTAGAACTCTCAGGGTGAAATAAAGCATAACCGCTGATGTGAAGCCAATCAATGTCCACCTCAGGAACACTTATGTAACTGCGAGCCACATTGGGAGAACTCCACATGTTTCGCTCGCCTTTCTCATGACGCACCAGCAGTGTACCCGTGAAGCCCTCCTTTTGCGTGAGCAGCATATTGATACCGTAGCGCTGCCCAGCCTCCATAAAAAACCCATAGCCACCATCAGTGCCCACACAGCCTAAGATTCCCACATTAGATCCCCAGCGTGCAGCATGACGAGCAGTATTGAACGCGGAACCGCCAGGAACCACCAGAGCCCTTGCTTGTGCATCTGACGCATAGACTTTTGGAGCTTCCTCAAAAATTAACACATCCATGAGCACATCTCCGTAAATTAGGACCATACTATAATTGTAGTGCTTAAAGAGGAGGTATGAAAATATGTTGCAAATCGCACCACACGTAAAAGAAGCCATAGAGACGCTAAAACCCGTAGTTGCGTTGGAATCCACCATAATAACTCACGGCATGCCCTATCCTGCAAATTTGCATACGGCATTAGAAGTGGAGCAAGTCATAAAAGAAGCTGGGGCTGTGCCAGCTACCATAGGTGTCATAAACGGCATCATAAAAGTAGGTTTGAGCGAAGAAGAAATAACATACCTAAGCCAGGCAAAAGACCTTCATAAAATCAGCCTGAAAGACTTGTCAGTGGCAGCAGCCAAGAAACTCTCTGGCGGCACAACAGTTTCTGCAACCATGTTTGCTTCCTACAAGGCCGGCATTCAAGTTTTCGCCACTGGGGGCATCGGCGGAGTTCATCGCGATGCACGGGAAAGCTTCGATGTGAGTACCGACTTGGAAGCCTTGGGGTCCATCCCCATAACCGTGGTATGCGCAGGCGCTAAGGCCATATTGGACCTACCAGCCACATTGGAGTATTTGGAAACCAAAGGGGTACTAGTAGTGGGTTACAAAACCGATGAATTCCCCGCTTTCTACTACGGCCGCAGTGGACTGAAGCTGGAACACTCAGTTACTACTCCTGGAGAGTTGGCTCAAATCATACGTGAGCGTGATGCACTGGAGATCAATAAAGCCATATTGGTGGGAAATCCACCTCCTGAAGAGATGGCTCTGGAAAAAGGCAAAGTAGAGCAACTCATTGAAGCAGCTTTACAGCAAGCAAAAGTAAACAACATTAAGGGTAAAGATGTTACGCCATTCTTGCTGGATTACTTAGCCAAAAACTCCAAAGGTGAGACTCTGGAAACCAACATTGCCCTGGTAAAGAACAATGCCTATGTGGGTTCTCTGATCGCAAAAGCTCTGATGGCTGCTAAGATATAGAAAGAGCGCAAAGGAGGGGATAAGCCATGCCAGAGTTTTCAAGTCCATTTAGCGGAAACAAGTACGACCGCAAGCTCACACACGAGGAATTAGTGAGGGCTATTCGGTTCATGGTCGCAGCTGAGTATGAAGCCACACAACTTTACATGCAGCTCGCAGAAAGCATTGACAACGCGCTTGCCAAAGACGTTTTGGTGGACATAGCCAACGAGGAAAGAGTTCACGCAGGAGAGTTCCTCCGCTTGCTTTTAGAGCTGGAACCTGATGAGAAAAAGTTTTACGAAGAAGGCAAAGATGAAGTAGAGGAATTCATAAAGAAACACCAAAAGAAGTGAGGTAAAAAGAAATAACGGAGGCGTCCGTGTTAGAAAGGGGCTTACCCATTACGGGTAAGCCCCTTTTGCTTAAGTCATGCCATTTATCGTGATTAACTTGAACGCTATTTTTTTACTTCACCATGACACGCGTTAAGAAAGCAGCCACTTGGTCACGGGTTAGCGTTAGGTCTGGCCCAAACGTGGTTTCTGTCATGCCCTTTACTACTCCCTTTTCGTAAAGGTAAGCCACATAGATCTTCGACCAGTGCCCGAAAAGATCAGTAAATGGCGACTTGGGGATAAAGTTCTGACCAGGCTCTAACGGAAGCGTCAAGGCGATCAACTTCGCAGCCTCACCTCTGGTTAGATAACCAGCTGGACGCAGTGTCCCATCAGGATAACCCTTTACAATGTTAGCTTTGTAGAATGCCCAATAATAAGGAGCTACAGCACTCTTAGGATCTACATCTTTAAACGGGTTCTTTCCATCTAATTCCGCCAACGTAACAGGCTTAACACCTGTAGCTAAAGCCAGTGCATACATGAATTCACCGCGAGTAATGGGTTCTGTGGGTCTGAACTTGTTGTCAAGCACCGTCAAGAATTTCTTCTCTACCACAGTGGTAATGTTGTCTTTTGCCCAAGAATTACTAATGTCAGTGATTTCAGGTACAGAGCCGAGCACAAATGAACCTGAAGTGGAAACGTTTTGGCCCACTAACCAAACCTTGTAAGTGTAGCTACCTGCAGGAATGTTAGGCAAAGTGATGAATCTAATCAGCGTGTTCCCAGTGGGGAATGTTTTCTTCATTATTGCTTGGGTGTAGCTCTTGCCTTGAGAATCCTTGTAATGGAAGTTACTGCCAGTAATCTCTACATCGTAGTAGTAACCGCTGCTGAACTGCATTGTTACTGACGAACCTGGGTTCACCACGTAAACCATCAATTCTACCCCACCAGTGGGAAGTTGCATTACATCCAACTTGATTGTAAGTGTGCCTGCTGCCGATGTTGCCAAAGGTGCCATGACAACAAACAAGCTGAGGCACAGCAACACCGGAATGATTTTCTCTACCAACTTTCTCATCCTTGTTTCACCTCCTTAACCAGGACGTACTTAAACCCCTGTTAGTTTCTTATTGTAACATTGTATCAGCCTATCAAGTGTAAATTGTGCTTTAATTAATCCATGGAAGAAAAAATAACTCTGCCAAGAATTGTTTGGGGACTCTGGAGAATTAAAACTTGGAATAGAACACCAAAAGAACTTGCTAGAACCATGAACAAGCTTTTGGACCTGGGTGTAGACACTGTGGATTTAGCGGACATTTACGGAGACTATGAAGCCACAAAGATGTTCGGTGAAGTGCTGCAAGCAGACCCAACACTCTCCAATCGCATAAAAGTGGTTACAAAAACAGGCATTGTCCTGCTTTCGGAGAAACAACAACAGGTCTACGTAAAACATTACGATACTTCAGCTGAGCACATCATTGCCTCGGTGGATCAATCTTTACTTGACTTGGGCAGGGATCACATTGATCTACTGCTCATACACAGGCCTGACCCGTTCACGGATCCGCTGGAAGTGGGCCATACCTTTGATGAGCTCTACAAGGAAGGAAAGGTGCTTTCTTTTGGCGTATCCAACTTCATGCCTTATCATCACTCACTACTCACAAAGTACGTGAAACAACCATTATTTGTGAATCAGATAGAAATCTCTCTTGCACATCCACAACCTTTTTTGGACTGGCAAATTCCATACATGATGGAAAACGACATAACCCCCATGGCTTGGTCACCCCTGGGCGGAGGAAAACTGTTCACCAGTGATGAACCCAACATGGTTAAGTTAAGGAACGCGCTGGAACAAGTCGCTCAGAATCACGGCGTCACACCTGAACACATTGCTTACGCATGGCTACTTAGCCATCCGTCAAATATTGTTGTCATAGCAGGCAGCAGCAACTACGATCGAGTAAAATCTGCAGTGGAGGCAAAGGACATAGTCCTTGACCGACAGGAGTGGTTTTATCTTTTAGAGCAAGCCACCGGTGAGCCCGTACCTTAATAGACAGTAGAGAAAAAGAAAAGCAGAAGACAAACGATGGAAATCCTTGAAATTACAGACCTCACTGTGGAAGGTTTTGGTGTTGCTAAGTCATCTGGTCTTGTGTATTTTGTAAAAGGCGTGGTGGCTCCTGGCGATGTGGTAAAAGCCGTAATTACTTCTCAACATAGAAACTATGTTGAAGCTGAATTTGTCGAACTGGTTCAGCCGAGCCCTTACAGGATAGAACCCTTGTGTCCACATTTCTCTCAGTGCGGCGGGTGCCAGCTTCAACACATATCCTATCAAGAGCAACTTCAATGGAAGAGCAATTTTGCAAGCCAAAACCTATGGAAACTCGCCCGTGAAAAAGTGGACAACGTACACATAGTTCCTTCTGATCTACTTTATGGTTACAGAGCAAAAGCTCACTTCACTTTTGGCGAAGAAAACAATATTTTGAACATTGGGTACTTTAGTAAATCCGACAAATGGTTCGCTTTGACTACTTGTCCCATACTCAAAGAAACACTTTGGGTGACAGCTCAAGACGTATTGAGTGTTTTAAGGAAGCATGACCTAAAAAGCTATTTCACCAGCAACGGAACACTTAGGCATCTGCAGGTTAGAGTGTCGCTGCTGACGGGAGAAAAACAAGTTCTCGTAACCTTTACGCAATTTCCCAAAAATTTTGAAAACGTGGCAGAGGAGATTCTTAGTGCTGGCATAAGCAGTTTGGCTTTGCACCAGAACACAGCTCAAAACAAAACAGTTATCGGTAAAGGTGCCACTTTGTACAACGGCAATCAATACGTGCAAGAACAGCTCATGGGTAAGGTTTACAACATTACCCCCGTTTCCTTCTTCCAAATAAACCCAGTGCAAGCAGAAAAGCTCTTTTCTATTGCTTTGGATTACTTAGAGCCTCAGCCCGAGGATATCGTGTTTGAAGGCTATTCAGGCGTAGGCGCTTTCACTTTGCTGTACGCCCAGAAAGTTAAAACTGTCATAGCAGCAGAAGGTGTAGAAGAAGCTGTACAGCAGGCATGTAAAAATGCTGCATTAAACAACGTAGACAACGTGCAGTTTTTAGCCAAGCCCGTTGAAGAAGCCGCTGGTTCCCTACAACAGAAGATTAACAAAGTAGTAGTTGATCCACCAAGAAACGGTATGACTCAGGAAGCATTGAACGCTGTAGCAAGGCTCCAGCCAGAACGTATTGTCTACATAAGCTGTGATCCATCAACTCTTGCTCGGGACATCAGCAGGTTTCAGCCCTTTGGCTATTCCTTAAACCACATCCAAGCCATCGACATGTTTCCACAAACCACACACGTTGAGTGCGTGGCACTACTGATAAAAGAAAAACTTTGAGCATTCCAGCAAAGGGCAAACCCGAGTCAAAGCGCTACAATGAAAAGGCTTTAAGATTAGATTGCAAATTACGCGATGTATTGGTATAGGAGCAAAACATTAGATTATTCTCATGGGCAGGAGATAAACCATGCATTTTAGGCAAGTAACGTTGATGGTCGACAAACTCGAAGGATTTATTGAGTTTGTAAGAATTTACCATTAGGCAAGTCCACAGCTTTTTTGAAATTATTTCCCCCTTAACAAAAATGGCTGACGTGTATGGCCTTTGCTTTGTTTACAGTGTCTACAGGTTTGCTCCTATTTGCTCTTGCACAGATAATACCTACACAAAAGTAAACTAAAGCACACGACCAATTGCCATAAATTCAAGGCAAAAAAGAACTCTTCCCATGCAAAAAAACATCTCATATGACGCGATTATCAACTCACTCTATATAGAACTGCAATAACTGTAAATATTGAATCAATATTTATTCAAGAAAAATGAGCTAATGGTTCTGCTAAAGCATAGGTAATTGCTGCCGCTTTTATGTTTGTTTTCAGGGTATTCTTTGCTATAATATAATCCGGTGCAAAGGAGAAACTTGGACGATATTTATCCTCTATATAAGAGAAAACAATTCTCCGAGAATTCGTTCATAAAATGAGCGTATCAAGAATTTCACGTACTCCAGCCTAAATAAGCCTACGATCCCTGTCTACAAACCTTGAAGCCCTTTTGCACTGAGTTTTCACAGTAAGGAGGTAAGTCATATGTGCTGTACATATGCGCAGAGAAAATCAAGAAAACAAGATAAGCAACTGAGGAGGTACATAAGATGAAAGTAAATGGAAACCCTGAAGGCATAAGCGAGCTTATTAAAGCGTTGCTCGCTGTGCAACATGAAGTCAAAAATCCAATTGCGACCAGTGAGAACCCATATTTCAAATCTAAATACGCACCACTGGACCAAATTGTCGATCTACTCCGCCCTTTACTCACAAAAAATGGTTTGATAATGGCGCAAGAAGTTTTATCCAACAGTTCGCAAGAAATCTCTATTGTTACTTACCTGTTTCACACGAATGGATGCTGGTTAGAGTTTGGACCTGTGACGGCTAATCCTCAAAGAACACGTGTTCAGGTAGGCGTTGATGAAGAGAGAAAACCTATTTACGAGACAACCGATGAGGTATCCGTACAAACGATAGGTAGTACTATATCTTACTTGAGAAGGTATGCTCTTTTGTCGCTGTTCAATATGGCAGCAACCTCTGAAGATGATGATGCAGAAAGCACAATGCCAGAACATCAAACTGTATCTAACGCACTTCTCATAGCCAACCCCAAAAGAATTTCTTTTGTGCTTACCCTTGCAAAAGAAGTTGGCTTAAACGAAGAACAGATTAGAACAATGGTGGAAAAGAAATACAACGTCCCACTGGAGAAGCTAAATAACGAGCAAGTTGATGCACTGATAAACTACCTACGTAGCAAGAAACAAGAACGAAGCTTGTAGAATAGACTTTCTTAGCAAGTCAATACAAAGAGGAGGACCGCCCCGTAAAAAGTGTGGTCCTCTTCATTTATTACTGTAGGTTTTCTTCTGCTTCTCTGACCAGTTCGCTTATGAGTTCATCCACATGAACAATTTTGTCTACTCTGTAGACATTTTCTCCACAGAAAGCGAAACCTTCGTCTAAATTGCCCTTTTGCGCGTTTATCAAAGCTTGAGAAATGCAGTAAGGTGCTTTTTTGGGATCACACGTCTTTAGGCAATTGTATCGGCACATGTCCGGCTTCTTTGCGTTGTTCTCAACATCAATAAGGAATTGATTTCTTATGGCTCTCCCTGGCATACCCTCGGGGCTCTTTATGATTACCACATCTTCCTTTTTCGCATTTATGTAAGCCTGCTTGAACTCCATTGCCGCATCACATTCATAGGTCGCCACAAACCGCGTCGCCATCTGCACTCCACTGGCACCAAGCTTTATGAACTTAGCAATGTCTTTGCCATCAAAAATGCCACCAGCTGCAATTATAGGTATTTTCTTACCATACTGTTCTTCAAAGGGCTTCACAGTTTCAATGACCTGCGGAACAATGTCCTCAAGCTTGTAATTGTCCATGTTAGCCAACTCTTCCAATTTAAAACCGAGGTGTCCACCTGCTTTTGGCCCTTCCACAATGATGGCGTCTGGTATGTAGTTATGCTTTTGAATCCACGATTTGCAGATGGTCGCTGCCCCACGAGCAGAAGAAACAATGGGCACAGCCTTTGTGTGGGTGCCCTTTACAAACTCCGGTAAACTTAGGGGAAGTCCAGCACCAGAAATAATAAGGTCTGCACCTTCCTCCACGGCAGTTGCTACAAGATCCTCATACTCCGTCACGGCTACCAATATGTTTACACCAATGATGCCCTTTGGTGAAAGCTCCCTAGCCCTTCTTATTTCATGCCTTAGTGCTTCAATGTTACCCTTTCTAATGTTAGGACCCCACTTAGGGTCGCTAAGAGACAGATGCAAACCGGATATGACTCCAATGCCACCAGCATTAGCCACAGCAGATGCCAAGCCCGACATGGATATCCCTACACCCATTCCACCTTGAATTATGGGCACTTTTGCTTCCAAATCTCCTATTTTAAGAGATGGCAATTTCAAGTTTTTCCTCCTGCCTTCTTATGAAATATCTACGTTGTTCATCATAGCATAAGTCCAAGAAGTTGCTGCAAGTATCAGAGAGTAGCAGGTTTAACCTAAAACAACAGATAGCAATGGAGCACCTTACACGACGATTCTCAATGTATG